>NZ_JBITFN010000010.1:0-311406 GCF_044456085.1 Streptomyces sp. NPDC051018 | reverse complement strand
ACATCCCGGTCCACCACCTCATCCCGCGCCCGCCACACCGTCCCCATACCCCCATGACCCAACCGCCCCACCAACCGATAACGCCCACCCACCAAGCGGCCGGAACCGGTCTCCTGACCACCGGGAGCCGGTACCCGCGCGGGCGGTTGTACGGGCGGATGTCCGGGCGACGCGGACGGGGACGCGGGAGCGGGCCCCGGCGCGGCGGACTCCGGTGATTGCGGGGAGCGCTGCGGAGAGCGCTGCGTGGAGGGGGACACCGAGGCGGGAGGGGAGCCGGGAGCCGGTGCCGGATACGGGTTTCCCGGGGCCGGCGTCTGCGGGGCGTTCGGGGGCCTGAGCTCGTAGCTTGTGGGCTCGTTCGCCCGTCCTCGGTCGTTCGTCATGCCCTCATCCTGGCCAGAATCCGGCGCCGGATGCCACCGGCGACCGGGAGCGGATGCAGAGCCGTGACACGGGAAGCACGAGGACAGGACGGCCGGCCGACGGGCGTTCGCGGACGCGGTTCCGGGCCGTACGGCATGGTGTATCGGCCATCTCCGTACACCTGGACGCCTGGACACCTGTGCAGCAGGACACCCGGGTGCCCGGACACCTGAGCGCCCGGGCGCCGTTCACGGGCCGGGCGCCGCGGGAGGCGCGGGAGGCGCGGGAGGCGCGGGCGCCGCGGGAGGCGCGGGAGGCGCGGGCGCCGCGGGAGGCGCGGGAGGCGCGGGCGCTGCCGGTGCGTGGGCACCGCGGGTGCGCGGGCACCCCTCTCACTCCCTCGGCCGCCAGCTCGCGAGCATCGTGTCGAACAACTCCCGCGTCTCGGCCCAGTTCTCGGTCGGCCCGGTCAGATAGAGCGCGTACCCCGTACCGTCGTCCCCGAAGTACAGCTGGTCCACGCCGGAGCGTTTGCCGGGGAAGGTCGTCCGCTCGGTCCAGGTGAACTCCCAGAGCGTGGAGTCCGGCCGGCCCCGGAACCCGTTGGTCTCCAGCGACACCCGCCGGTAGTCCGGCAGCCGCTGGAGGTCCTTCTCCAGGGCCAGCGCATGGGCGTACGGGGCCTTGAAGTCCGGTTCCGGGTCGATGCCGATACGGAGGCGGTGAAGCCCGTCGTCAGGTGTGTAGTCGATCTGGTCGCCCTGGGTCCTGCGTTCCCAGCCGTCCGGTACGAACAGGCTGAAACCGGCCGGGTCCTGGACACGGCGCCAGCCCGCCGGGACGTCTCCGGAACCCTCCGGGAGACCGCCGGAGGTCTCCGGGCCACCGCTGGTGCCCGGGCGTGCGGGGTCCGCCGTGGTTCCAGGGGTGCCCGGCGGTGCTCCCGGGCCGGGCGTCCGGGTGACTCCGGGGGTGGATCCCTTGTCCGTACGCCCCTTGCCCCGCTCGCCGCTGTCGTCGCCCGCGTACCGCATGAGCACCAGCACCGCGCCGACGCCGATGACCAGCGACAGGGCGACGACGGCCGCCGTCCTCCGCAGTCGCCTCCCGCGCCGGGTCGCCGAGGCCACGGTGCCGGGGGCCGCTGGGGGGCGGGCCGCCGGAACACCCCCGGTTCCGGGCGGAGGACCGTGCGCGGGAACGGCAACGGCAACGGGATCGTGAGCGGGAAGGAGAACGGAGGCAGTGGCCGGGGCGGGCAGCGCGTCGCCGGCGGGGGCGGCTTCGGGGGACCCGGGGGCGGAGGCGTCGGAAACCGGTACGGGCGTCGGCGGCGGGTCCGGCTCCGGACGCGGCCGGCGCCGGGTGGCCGTCGGATCGGACGCCCGGTCGGGTATTCGCGCGGGGACGGTCGGCTGCTCCCCGCTCCTCAGCTGCTCTCTCAGCTCCTCCAGCGCGTCCTGGAGCATCCGCTCCGCCTCATGGGCGGGGAGCCGGTCGGCGGGATCCTTGCGCAGCAGCCCCGTGATCACGGGTGCGAGCGGACCGGCATGCGCCGGAGGGAGCGGTTCCTCGTCGACCACGGCCTGCATGCTCGCGATGGCCGACGACCGGCGGAAGGGGGACGCGCCCTCGACCGCCGTGTAGAGCGTCGCACCCAGGGACCAGAGGTCGGACGCGGGACCGGGTTCGCCGCCCCGTACCCGCTCGGGGGCCAAGTAGTCGATGGAACCGACGATTTCCCCGGTCCGGGTGATTGTCGCGTCCCCCTCGATCGCGGCGATCCCGAAGTCCGTGATCAGCACCCTGCCGTCCTTGCCGAGCAGTACGTTCCCGGGTTTGACGTCCCGGTGGAGCACCCCGGCCGCGTGCGCCGCGCCCAGCGCGCGCAGCACCTGGAGGCCGATGCGGGCGCCCTCCAGCGGGCTGATCCGCCCGGATTCCCGGGCCGCTTCGGCGAGCGACGAGCCGTCGACGTACTGCATCACGATCCAGGGGCGCGTGTCGTGTTCGAGCACATCGTGCACGGTGACGACCCCGGGGTGGCTGATCCTGGCGGCGGCCCGGGCCTCCTTCTGGGTACGGGCGTGGAGCACCGCGCGATCCGCCTCGGAGGCGTACATTCCGGCGGTCAGCTCCTTGACCGCGACCACCCGGTGCAGCACCTCGTCATGAGCGCGCCACACCCGGCCCATACCGCCCCTGCCGATGGACTCGCCGAGTCGGTACCGGCCCGCGAGCCGTAGCCCCGCGCTTGTTTTCTCCGTCTTGTCCGTGTTGTCCAAATCCCCCGCCCCCGTTGGTCCGGTGAACCAGGTTACGGAAGGGGCCCCTGGGCAGGAACTTCGGCTTCGTCACTGTTCTGCCCGGATGCCCCGTGGCACCGGGTACCACCCCGACGGCGATTGAGGCGGGGGATCGGGGCAGCGCCCCCGGCGGGCAGCCCGCTCCCCCGGACCACGTCCGTCCTCGAACGGCCGGACGGGCTGAAGTGGCGCACCCGGCCCCGCCCCGGAACACCTGACCGGCCGGGCGCGAACCACCGGCCGGGTCCTGGCGGGTCGGGGTCCGTGCGGGCCCGGGAGGCCCGGCGGGTCGGGGGCCGGCGGCTGGGGCCGGACCGGCTTGCCCGCCCGCTCCGGCTCGCCGTGCCGGTTGGTCGGGGCGTGCTGCCGGGCCGCCCGGCCCGGGTCGGCCCGCGTTCGCTTGCCCGCCCCGGTTCAGCCCGCCGCCCGATAGGTCCCGACGGCCTGGTCGTACGCCTGCGTCACCTCGTCGCGCCGGTCACCGGGGCCGATCACCTGGATCACGTGGTACCGGCCGTCGATGACCAGCGCGCGATTGCGGACGTACACCTCACGGCCGCTGCTGTCCCGCCAGGTGAACTCGCCCTCCGCCATGACCTGTCGGCCGACCTCGATCCGGCGCAGCCCGGACGACGTGGCCCAGGAGGAGGCGCGGAACGGCTGGAGTTCCCGCTCGCGGTCGCGCTGATAGTCCAGCGGGTCCTCCCCCGCCGACTTCACCATGTCCCGGCCGGGTACGACGATCAGGATGAAGTCGCCGTCGCTGTAGCGCACTTGACCGGCGTCGTTGATCGGACGGCGCTGCCAGGATTCGTCGACGGCGATACGGAAGCCCTCGGGGTCGCTGCGCAGGGCGAAGCCGTCCGGGAGGTCTCCGGCGGGGGCGGAGGTCTGGGGCTGCCGGGAGCCGGGAGCCCTGCTGGACTGCTCCGGGGCCGTGCCGGTACGTCCCGGATCCGGGACCTGGCCCGGGGCCGGGTCACCGGTGGCCGTGGGGCGCGTGCCGCCGCTGCTGCGCGGCGCGGAACCGTCCTCCTCACCGGCCCTCGGCAGGAACAGCACGGCGTACGCGACCGCCGCTGCCATCAGCAGCAGGACCAGCAGCACCAGCGTGCGCCCGAGGGACCTCGGGCCGCGCCGGCGTTTGGCCTTCCTGTGGCGGTGGCGGCCGTGTACCACCTCGGCCGAGCCGGAACGCCGTCTGCGCACCAGCTCGCCCCTGCGGCGCACGACGGGAAGCCTGCTGCCGTCCACCGCGCTGGAGGGCAGCGGCACCACGTCCATCCCGGCCTCGGGCTCGGGCGCGGACCGGACCAGGGAGCGCAGCCAGCCGCGCAGCTCCTCGAAGTCCGGGCGCTCGGTGGGGTCCTGGCGCAGCAGCGATTCGACGACCGGGCGCAGGGGGCCGCACTCCTCGGCGAACGCGGGCGGCTCGGCACAGACGAGCTGGACCAGTTCGGCGGCGTTCTCCTCCGGGTAGGGCGCGTGGCCCTGCACCGAGCGGTAGAGCAGCGCGCCGAGGGCCCAGAGGTCGGTGGCGGGGCCGACGGGCGCCGCCAGCTGCCAGTTCTCATGGACCGGTCCGGCCTGTTCGGGGGCCCAGCGTTCGGTCACCGCCCCGACGACGGCGATCCGGGCCTGGCGGGCCCGCTCGGCGGCCAGGGGGGTGGTGGGTCCCCGGTACACGGGGGTCTCCGGGGCGCCGGCGGCCTCGTCCCAGCCGCCCGCGCGCGGCTGCTCCACGGCGGGATCCGGGCGGCGCTGGGAGTCCGCCCGCAGCGCCTCGCGCCCGGCGCCTCCACGGTCCCAGTTCCCGGGCGCGGGCGCGGCGGACTCACGCGGGCCGGTCGTCCGGGGCAGCGCCGGGGGCCGGTACGGGTCACCGGAGCCGGGCCCGGAACCGCCGCCACGGGCCGCGGGAAGGGCCGGACCGCGGCCACCGCCGGGGGACGCGCCACGGTTGTTCCGGCCGTGGCCGGGCTGCCCGCCCGCGGGCGGATACCCGGGGGACGCGCTGATAGGGGGCGCCTCGGCGCGCGGAGCCCCGGCCCGGTGCTCGTCGGCGCCCGGCGGGCCGGCGCTGGGTGCGTCGGCCGGGGGTACGCCGGCCTGAGACGGGTCGGTGCCGGTCGGACCGTTGCCGGAGAGGACGCCGGACCCGCGGCCGGAAGCGGTGCCGCCCGGCGGGAGGGCCCCCCGGACGCCGTAGGGGTCGTTGTCCCGGTGGGGGTTCCGGGGCTGGGCGGCCGGGAGGAAGCCGCCGCCCGCCGGAAGCGGAGGGGGACCGTCCTGCCCGGGCAGCGGGCCGTCGTGCCAGGCGCCGGCGAGCCGGGGGCGCCCCGGGCCGCCTGCCCCGTACTCGTCGTCGAACCCGTCCGGATCGTCGTCGTCCTGCCCTTCGGCCCCGCCCTGCCCGTACGGACCGGGTCCGGTGCCCGGGCCGTTGCCCCCGCTCCCGACGGCGTACGGGGGTTCCTGGGGGCCCTCGCCGGGCTTCCTCGCCCACCAGTCCGGGTCATGGCCCGTCTGCACCGGAGGGCCGTCCTGGCGTCCGCCCGAGCGCATGTCCTGCCGCTGGCCTTCGCTGACGCGGGCGGCGGCCCGGGCACCCGCGCGGTACGCGGCGATGGCACCCGCCCTGGCAGCCCGTGCGTCCGGCGCACCGGAGCCCGTCACGGCGTTCGGGTCCTGATGACCCGGGTGGTCCGGCCGTCCGGGGTCGCCGGAAGGGTGCGCCCGCTGGGAACGGTGTCCCCCGGCGCGGCCGTCCCCGCCCCCGTTGCCGTCGCTGTCCTGGTTCTCGCCCTCTGCCTCCCCGTACGCGCCGGGGTCCCCGTAGTCGGCCGAGCCCGTCGCGTCGCCCTGCCCGTCGAAGTCGCCGGGTTCCCCGAACTCACCGTGGTGCTCCTGCGGCTCGGGCACGGGGGCGTACCCGCACAGGGCCTCCTCCGCCGCGCCGGACGCGAGTCCGGTCAGCACGACCCGCCCGTCGTCACAGACGAGGACGGTCCTGGCGGTGATGTTCCGGTGGGTCCAGCCGTAGGTGTGCAGGGCACGCAGGGCGGTCAGGACATCGGAGGCGACCTCGGCCGCGCGGTAGGGGCTGAGCGGCTTCTCCGCGAGGAGCGCGGCGAGCGGACGTCCGGCGACCCGCTCGCTCACGATCCACAGCGAGCCCTCCTCCGCGAACACGTCGAAGACCTGGTCCAGGCGCGGATGGTCGGGAACCTGCGCGGCGGCCTGGGCCGCCTCGACGGCCCGCAGCACGGCGGGGTCCGTGGGCCGCGGTGTCGAGCCCGCCTTGCCCCGGCGGGGAGTCGCGGGACCGGCCCGGCCGTCGGGGTCGACGACCTCGGCCTCGATGATCTCCGGCAACGGCACCTGCCGGACGAGGACTTCCTGTCCGCTGTAGGTGTCAAACGCGCGTGTCTCCGCGAATTCGTACGCGTCGGACGGGGGCGGCGGCAGACGATAGCGGTCGGCCAGCACCCTTCCCGTGTAGTCGTCCATGTCCCGCCTCCCCTCGTGCGGCGCCCGGGTGCCGTCGGCCGCGGCGGCCGTGCCCGTCCGGCTCCGCGGCGGGCCACCGAGCGCGTCCCCGGCGCCGGCACGCGTCCGCGCGTGTCAACTCCGGTCGCTCAGTGACCTTTTACGGCTGCGTACCGTCCGCGACCTCTCACGATACGTGTCCCTGGTCACTCCTTGGGCTTGAATGTGCCGAACGCCGTGTTGCGCAGCGTTTTGCACTCCTGCCCGTCCCACTCACTCACTTTGCAACTGATCATGATCGAATAGCCGCGCTTGTCGTCCACCTTGAAGCCGCGGTTGAGGACGCGCATCCGCTCACCGCCGTGTTCGCGCTCGAACTGCCAGTCGGCGACGGTCGGATAGCCGTTGTACTCGACCGGTTTGATGCTCAGCTGCTTGAAACCGTCGCTGGAGGCGCGGGTCACGGCGACCGCGGCGGCCCAGGCGGCTGCCGCGTCGTCCAGGGGACTGTCGTTGAAGTCGACCTGGACCCGGGGAAACGCGCCCTTCTCGGCATTGAAGATCCCGCCCGAATTCACCCCCGCTATATCGGTCATGGTGAAGCCCTCGGGCATCGCCATAGTGAATCGGAACCGGTCGTTCGACACCAGCTCGTACCCGTCGGGCAGGCCGCCCTTCGGCTGATTGTCGCCCTTCGGGGTAGCGGGCGCCTGCCCGCTGCCCGCCGGGGCGGGGGTCTGCTTTCCGGTGCCCTGGGGCTGCTCCCGGCCCGCGCCCCCGGGCTTGTGGCCGCTGCCCGGAGTGGTGGCACCGGTCGAGGCGCCCGGGTCGCCCTTGGGGCCGCCCCGGTCCTCGGAGTCACCGTCGTCGCCGAGCGTCAGATACAGCACCGTGCCCAGGACCGCCAGGACGACCACGACGGCGACGATCACCAGGGTCCGGCGCGGCACCACGTCCGAGAGCGGCGCGCGTACGGGTGCGGCCCGCTGAACCGGCGGCTCCGGCGGCTTCCGCGGCGAGGCGTCGGCGGGGCGGGCGGAGTCGGCCGCCGGGGCCGCCGCCGCGTTCCGCACGGACCGCAGGGCACCGCGCACCCGGTCGGCCGCCGGGCCCTCCGGCTTGGGCGGCGGCGGTGTGATCACCGGCAGCGCCATCGCCCGGGTGGTGTCGACGGGCGGCTCCGGCTCCTCGGGCGCGTGCACCACCTTGGTGAGCAGCGCCCGCGCGCCGACGTCGTCGAGTCGCTGGGCGGGGTCCTTGGCGAGCAGGCCGTATATGACCTCCACCAGCGGGCCCGCGTTCTTCGGCGGGTCGAGCGGCTCGGTCATCACCGCGGTCAGCGTCGCGATGGCGGAGCCCTTGTCGTACGGGGGCGAACCCTCGACGCTCGCGTACAGCAGCCCGCCCAGCGACCACAGGTCGGCGGCGGGGCCCGGCCGGTGGCCCCGGGCGCGCTCGGGCGAGATGTACGAGGGCGCGCCGACGAGCATGCCGGTGGAGGTGATGGACGGATCGCCCTCGACCTGTGCGATACCGAAGTCGGTGAGCACGACCCGGCCGTCGCCCGAGATCAGCACGTTGGACGGCTTCACATCCCGGTGGAGGATGCCCTCCCGGTGCGCGGACCGCAGCACATCGAGGATGGCGAGGCCGACCTCGGCGGCCCGCCGCGGTGTGAGGGTGCCGTCCTCCCGGATGACCTCGGCGAGGGACTTGCCCTCGACCAGTTCCATCACGATCCACGGCCGGTCGTCCTCGTCGACGACGTCATAGACGGTGACGGCGCTGTTGTTACGGATCCGGGCGATCGCCTTGGCCTCGCGCAGCGTCCGTGTGATGAGCCGTCGCTTCTCCTCCTCGTCGATGCTGTTGGGGAAGCGCAGTTCCTTGACGGCGACGGTACGGCTCAGGGTCTCGTCCTCGGCCCGCCACACGGTCCCCATTCCACCGCGCCCGAGCACTCCGCCTAGCCGGTACCGCCCGGCGAGCAACCGCCCCTCGGCCTCCCGCCCCGACCGCCACGCACGATCGTCGCCCCGCCCCCCGGCCCTGGCGGGCCGCTCGGCGGCCGCCCCACCGGCTGCGGCTGCGTCCTCCTTGTCCATGGAGGCGGCGGCCTTGGGCTTGTCCACGGGGGCGGCGGCCTTGGCGTCGGCCGGGGTACCCGCCGTGTCGGTGGGCGACGTGTCGGTGGGCGACGTGTCGGTGGGCGCGCCGGCCGACGCTCCCGCCCCGGAGCCGGTCCCGCCGACTTCTCCGGGAGCGGACGCACCAGCCGCGCCATCTGCCCCGGCTGCCTCGGTCGACGTACCGGACGCGACGTCAGCCTTGTCCACGGACGCGTCCGCCCTGGCAGCGGCCGGGGTACCCGACCCGTCCGCCGGCACACCGGCCGACGCACCCGCCCCGGACCCGGCCACCCGCGCCGCGGACGCGCCGGCAGAGGTCCCGGGCTTGTCCTCGGAAGCAGCCTCACCCGGCCCGGAGCCGGTCCCGGCACCCCGCCCGAACGCGCCGGACTCCGCCCCCTGGCCGGACGTCCCATCCGATGTCCCAGGCTCGGCCCCGGCCTTGTCCACGGACGCGTCCGCCCTGGCAGCGGCCGGGGTACCCGACCCGTCCGCCGGCACACCGGCCGACGCACCCGCCCCGGAGCCAGTCCCTTCAGCCTCTCCGTCAGCGGGCTTACCAGTCCTGTGTCCGGCCCTCTCAGCCTCACCGGCGGCAGACGCACCAACCCTGCGTCCGGCCCCCTCAGCCTTTCCGGCGGCGGGCGCATCAGCCTTGCTTACGGCGCCTTCAGCCTTTCCGACGGCGGCCGTGCCCCGGCCGGGGGCGGCCTTCTCCGCCCCTGCGGCGGAGGGCGTACCCGTCCCGGGGGCTGCCGGGCCACCGTTCCCGCCCCCGGGCCGCTCCCTTTCGGCCGCACCGGACTTGGCACCGGCACCTGCCTCGGCTGTCCTGGCCGCGACCGCCCCGGAGCCATCCGTCCCACCGGCCGAATCCCCGGCCGCGCCGGACTCGGCTCGTGTCTCCGGGCCGCCGCCCGGCTCGTCCGTGGCCCGGCGACGGCTCGACGAACCGCCGCGCGACGCCCTCGGGGCGCCCTTGGCCTTCGCTCCGGCCCGGTCCGCCTCGGCGGCCCCGGCCTGCTCGCCACCGGCAGGCTTCGCCGCACGCTCCGGGCGAACCCCGGCCGCCGTGGCGGACTCGGGCTCACCGTCGTCCCGACCCGCACCCCGCCCGGCGCCCGAGGCGGACGGGACTCCGGACGCGCCGGAGGCATCAGATGGATCGGTGCGGCCGGGGCGGGCCGCCGCGGGCGAAGAACTCCTGGGAGGCGCGGGCTTGGGGCGGGGCGCGGAAGCGGAGGACTTCGCACCGGCGCGGGAGGACGGCTTGGCCCCACCGCCCGCCGACGGCTTGGTCCGGGTGCCGGACCGGCGTCCGGACGAGCCCGCGCGGGCGGACTCCTTGCCGGACGCCTGGCGCGGCACCTCGGGGCGAACCTCCTTACCGGAGCGGGTGCTTGTGTCGTCCCCGGTGGGCGCGGGCCTGCGGGGGTCCTGGGGCGGGGAGCCCAGGCGCTCCTCGGAGTTGTCCTGCTGGGGTTTCCGCGACTGCTCTGCCTCCGACATGCGTCCCCTCTGCGATCCCTGGTCTTCGCCCGCGCCTGCCGCTCCCGCGCCATGCGGTAACACGCCCTGGCAGAGCATTCATTGTCCCTCACTCCGGGACCGGCACCGCTTCCGGGTCCGGCGCCCACCAGGGGTGGTCCGGAGTCGGTGACCCCCCACCATGCCACTACTCGGGGTGAAGTTCACCGCCCGGCTGGTCGGGGACCCGGATCACCGCTCGGGCCGTCGGACCTCAGGGGACCGCTGGATCACAACGGCACAATGTCCCGCGCCCCCAGCCTCGCCGCGTCCGCCGTCAGATCGTCCGGCTGGCGCTGCGACTCCCGTTCGGCCTCCACCCGCTTCTCGTAGTGCTCGATCTCCTTCTCGATCTGCTCCTTCTCCCAGCCCAGCACGGGCGCCATCAACTCCGCGCACTCACGGGCGCAGCGCGTACCCCGGTCGAATGTCTCGATGGAGATCCGGGTGCGCCGGGTGAGTACGTCGTCGAGATGGCGCGCGCCCTCGTGGGACGCGGCGTAGACGATCTCGGCCCGGAGATAGTCGTCCGCGCCGGTCAGGGGCTCACCGAGGGAGGGGTCGCCGGCGATGAGGGCGAGGATCTCCTCGGTCAACGACCCGTACCGGTTGAGGAGATGTTCGACGCGGACCACATGGAGGCCCGTACGGGCGGCGATACGGGCGCGGGCGTTCCACAAAGCCGCGTAGCCCTCCGCCCCGACCAGGGGGACGTTCTCCGTGACACAGGCGGCGACGCGCTGGTCGAGGCCGTGGACCGCCTCGTCCACCGCGTCCTTGGCCATCACGCGGTACGTCGTGTACTTGCCGCCCGCGACGACCACGAGCCCGGGGGCGGTGTGGGCGACGGTGTGCTCGCGGGAGAGCTTACTGGTGGCGTCGGACTCACCGGCGAGCAGGGGCCGCAGTCCCGCGTACACCCCCTGGACGTCGTCGCGGGTGAGAGGAACGGCCAGCACCGAATTGACATGCTCCAGCAGATAGTCGATATCGGCGCTGGAGGCGGCCGGGTGCGCCTTGTCGAGATCCCAGTCGGTGTCCGTGGTGCCCACGATCCAGTGCCGTCCCCAGGGGATGACGAACAGAACCGACTTCTCGGTCCGCAGGATCAGCCCGGTCGTGGAGTGGATGCGGTCCTTGGGGACCACGAGGTGGATGCCCTTGGACGCGCGGACATGGAACTGTCCCCGCTCGCCGATCAGCGCCTGGGTGTCGTCCGTCCACACACCCGTCGCGTTCACGATCTGACGGGCGCGGATCTCGTACTCCCCGCCCGCCTCGACGTCCTGGACACGGGCGCCGACGACCCGCTCGCCCTCGCGCAGAAAGCCGATGACGCGGGCGCGGCTGGCGACATGCGCCCCATAGCTCGCGGCGGTCCGCACCAAGGTGGCCACGAAGCGGGCGTCGTCCATCTGCGCGTCGTAGTACTGAAGGGCGCCGACGAGGGCGTCCTTCTTCAGACAGGGTGCCACCCGCAGCGCGTGCCGGCGGGAGAGATGGCGGTGGACGGGCAGTCCCCTGCCGTGCCCGGACGAGACCGACATGGCGTCGTACAGCGCGACGCCCGATCCCGCGTACAGCCGCTCCCAGCCCTTGTGCTGCAAGGGGTAGAGGAACGGCACGGGCTTCACCAGATGCGGCGCCAGCCGCTCCAGCAGGAGCCCGCGCTCCTTCAGCGCCTCGCGGACGAGCGCGAAGTCCAGCATCTCCAGATAGCGCAGCCCGCCGTGGATGAGCTTGCTGGAGCGGCTCGATGTGCCCGACGCCCAGTCACGCGCCTCCACCAGCCCGGTGGAGAGACCTCTTGTCGCCGCGTCGAGCGCGGTGCCCGCACCGACCACTCCGGCGCCGATCACCAGCACGTCCAGTTCCCGCTCGGCCATCCCGGCGAGTGCCTGGGCGCGCTCCTCGGGTCCCAGTGTCGCTGTCCTCACTGCGCTGCCTCCCGTCGCCCCCGTGTGCCCCGGATGGGGCTCTGTCACTGCCGCGGCCGGGCCCGCACCGCCACGCACCCGTGAACGACCGGGGTGCCGTGCCCCGTCACGGGCCCGTGTCCCGGGTCGCCGCCGGTGTGCGGCCCCCTCCGCTCATGTGCCCCGCCCCGGACGTTCACACCCCGCGGCCGGGCTCACAACATCGATTCTGTCCGCAGTCACCGACTTCAGCCACCGCCTGTGGACAGAGCCTGTGGACAACACCCTGGCAGCCATGAGCCCGCAATGCCGCACATCGGTCATATTTACGCCTAGTCTGACATTGCGCCCGCCCGTTCTGCCCACAGGGCTTGCGCCAACGCTCCCCTCCGGTTAAGGGAAGGACGGCCAACGCCATGCCCGCAGATCTCGCCGTCATCGGACTCGGTCACGACGGCCTGCCCCTCGCCCAGGCCGCGGTCGCCGCAGGCATCCAGACCATCGGCTACGACACCGACCCGCGGCACCTCACCGGACCGGCGGCGGGCCGCACCCCGGCCGACATCCGCCGTATGGTCTCCGGCGGGTTCAGGACCGTCACCGACGCGGCCGAACTCGGCCGCGTCCGCACCGCCGCCATCTGCGTCCCCACCCCGGTCGGCGCGGACGGCAGCCTCGACCTCACGGAACTGGCCGAAGCCGCCCGCGCCCTGGCCTCCCGGATGCGCCCGCACACCACCGTGCTGCTCGAATCGGCCGTACAGCCCGGCACTACGGATACCTTCCTGCGCCCCCTCCTCGAAGAGGGCTCCGGGCTGCGCGCGGGCCGCGACTTCCATCTCGCGTACTCCCCCGGCCGGGTGGACCCCGGCAGCCGTACGCACGACTACGCCAACACCCCCAAGGTCATCGGCGGCCTCACCCCCGCCTGCACCGAGTCCGCCGCCGCCTTCTACGGCCGGCTCACCGACAAGGTGGTCCGGGCCCGCGGCCCGCGCGAGGCCGAGACCGTCAAGGTCCTGGAAACGAACTTCCGGCACGTCAACATCGCCCTGGTCAACGAGATGGCGGTCCTCTGCCACGGCCTGGGCGTGGACCTGTGGGACGTCATCCGCTGCGCCGAGACCAAGCCGTACGGCTTCCAGGCGTTCCGTCCGGGGCCCGGCGTCGGCGGCCACGGCGTCCCCCTGGACCCCGGTCCGCTCCCGCACCAGGGCCGTACCCCCCACCATCCGCTGCGGATGGTGGGTCTCGCCGAGGAGATCAACAGCCGGATGCCCCAGTACGTCATCCAGCGCTGCGCCACCCTCCTCAACGAGCACGGGAAATCGGCGCGCGGGGCACGCGTCCTGCTCCTCGGCATCACCTACAAGCCCGACATCGCCGACCTCCAGGGCTCCCCCGCCACCGAGATCGCCCGCCGGCTGATGGACCTGGGCGCGGCCGTCAGTTACCACGACCCCTACATCCCCGACTGGCGCGTCCACGAGCAGCCCGTACCGCGCGCCGACTCCCTCTACGAGGCGGCCTCCGGAGCGGACCTGACCGTGCTGCTCCAGCACCACAGGACCTATGACCTCCAGGGTCTGGCCGTGAAGGCGCAACTCCTCCTCGACACCAGGGGCGCCACGCCGGCCGGAGCGGCCCACCGCCTGTGACCGGCGGCGCGAAGGCCCGGCACCTGGAAACCGCCCCGCCGTGAGGTTCCGGGCCTTCGCCGCGATGCCCGAGCCGCAAACCTGACGAACCCGCGGACCGAACGAACCCGAGGACCGAACGAACCGCGCACCGAACGGAATGCCCGCGGGAGACGGGGAACGCCACGGAAGCGGGACCGCCCGGCGGAAGCGGAACGCCTGCCGAAACGGGGAACGCCCGGCGGAGGGTCCCGTCGGGCGTTCCGGGGCGGTCAGCGCTTGTGCTGGGAGTCCGCGACCGTGACCTCGACGCGCTGGAACTCCTTGAGCTCGCTGTAACCCGTCGTCGCCATGGCCCGCCTCAGCGCGCCGAAGAAGTTCATGGAACCGTCCGGGATGTGCGAGGGGCCCGTCAGGACCTCCTCCGTGGTGCCGACGACACCCAGGTCGACCAGCTTGCCGCGCGGGACGTCCTCGTGCACGGCCTCCATGCCCCAGTGGCGGCCGCGGCCCGGCGCGTCCGACGCGCGCGCCAGCGGCGAGCCGATCATCACGGAGTCGGCACCGCAGGCGATCGCCTTCGGCAGATCGCCCGACCAGCCCACACCGCCGTCGGCGATGACATGGACATAGCGACCGCCGGACTCGTCCATGTAGTCACGCCGGGCCGCGGCCACATCGGCCACCGCCGTCGCCATGGGCACCTGGATGCCCAGCACGTTGCGGGTGGTGTGCGCCGCACCGCCGCCGAAGCCGACGAGAACGCCCGCCGCGCCCGTACGCATCAGATGCAGGGCCGCGGTGTAGGTGGCACAGCCGCCGACGATGACGGGGACGTCCAGCTCGTAGATGAACTGCTTCAGGTTCAGCGGCTCGGCGGCGCCCGAGACGTGCTCCGCGGAGACGGTGGTCCCCCGGATCACGAAGATGTCGACACCCGCGTCCACGACGGCCTTGGAGAACTGCGCGGTCCGCTGCGGCGAGAGCGCCGCGGCCGTCACCACACCCGAGTCGCGGACCTCCTTGATGCGCTGCCCGATCAGCTCTTCCTTGATCGGCGCGTCGTAGATCTCCTGGAGCCGGCGGGTCGCGGTCCCGGCGGGCAGTTCGGCGATCTCGTCGAGCAGCGGCCGGGGGTCCTCGTAGCGGGTCCACAGACCTTCGAGGTTCAGGACGCCGAGCCCGCCCATCTCACCGATGCGGATCGCGGTCGCCGGGGAGACCACGGAGTCCATGGGAGCGGCCAGGAACGGCAGGTCGAAGCGGTAGGCGTCGATCTGCCAGGCGATCGAGACCTCCTTCGGGTCCCGCGTGCGCCGGCTCGGTACGACGGCGATGTCATCGAACGCGTACGCCCGGCGGCCGCGCTTGCCGCGCCCGATCTCGATCTCAGTCACCTCTGTGGGCCTTTCCCTCTGTGTCAGCGTCTACCAGTATCCCCGACGCACGGATGAGGGGCGGTACCGGAATACCCGATACCGCCCCTCCACGCGCGCGTGGCGCAACGTTCCGCGGCGCCGGGCCGGCGGCCTGCGCGGGCTCCGTCCGGAGCGGGCCGTCGGCGGGCGCCCGGTACCTACTGCCGCCCGTTACGTACTGCTGCCCGCCGCTACTTCCTGCTGTAGTTCGGCGCCTCGACCGTCATCTGGATGTCGTGGGGGTGGCTCTCCTTGAGACCCGCCGAGGTGATCCGGACGAACCGTCCGTTCTCCTGGAGTTCGGGGACGGTACGTCCGCCGACGTAGAACATGGACTGGCGCAGTCCGCCCACCAGCTGGTGGACGACGGCGGAGAGCGGCCCGCGATACGGAACCTGGCCCTCGATGCCCTCCGGCACCAGCTTCTCGTCGGAGGCGACGCCCTCCTGGAAGTAGCGGTCCTTCGAGAAGGAGCGCTGCTCGCCACGGGACTGCATAGCCCCGAGGGAACCCATGCCCCGGTACGACTTGAACTGCTTGCCGTTGATGAACAGCAGCTCACCGGGCGACTCCTCGCAGCCCGCGAGCAGGGAGCCCAGCATCACCGTGTCCGCGCCCGCCACCAGGGCCTTCGCGATGTCTCCGGAGTACTGGAGGCCGCCGTCGCCGATGACCGGGACACCGGCCGACTTGGCGGCCAGTGACGCCTCGTAGATCGCGGTGACCTGGGGTACGCCGATTCCGGCGACCACACGGGTCGTACAGATGGAGCCGGGGCCGACGCCGACCTTGATGCCGTCCACACCGGCGTCGATCAGCGCCTGCGCGCCGTCGCGGGTGGCGATGTTGCCGCCGATCACATCCACACCGGCGGAGTTCGACTTGATCTTGGCGACCATGTCGCCGACCAGCCTGGAGTGGCCGTGCGCGGTGTCGACGACGATGAAGTCGACGCCCGCCTCGATCAGTGCCTGGGCGCGCTCGAAGGCGTCACCGGCGACTCCGACCGCCGCGCCGACGAGGAGGCGGCCGTTGCCGTCCTTGGCTGCGTTCGGGTACTGCTCGGCCTTGACGAAATCCTTGACCGTGATCAGACCCTTGAGCACACCGGCGTCGTCGACCAGCGGAAGCTTCTCGATCTTGTGGCGGCGCAGCAGCTCCATGGCGTCCACACCGGAGATCCCGACCTTGCCGGTGACCAGCGGCATCGGGGTCATGACCTCACGCACCTGGCGGCTGCGGTCCGACTCGAAGGCCATGTCGCGGTTGGTGACGATGCCGAGCAGCTTGCCGCCCCGGTCGGTCACCGGGACACCGCTGATGCGGAACTTCGCACACAGCCGGTCGGCGTCGGCAAGGGTCGCGTCCGGGTGCACGGTGATCGGGTCGGTCACCATGCCGGACTCGGAGCGCTTGACCAGATCCACCTGATTGGCCTGGTCTGCGATGGAGAGATTGCGGTGCAGCACACCCGCGCCACCCTGCCGCGCCATCGCGATGGCCATCCTGGCCTCGGTGACCTTGTCCATCGCGGCGGACAGCAGCGGGATGTTCACCCGCACATTCTTCGAAATGTGCGAGGAGGTGTCGATCTGGTCGGGAGCCATGTCGGACGCGCCTGGCAGCAGCAGCACATCGTCGTAGGTCAGCCCGAGTGTCGCGAATTTTTCGGGCACTCCGTCGACGTTGGTCATGACACCTTCCCCAAATGGCCTTGATCGGTGCGGATGTCCATGCTAACGGCCCCGGGCGCCGTCTCATTCCACGATCAAGATCGCTCAGCAGCTTTACGCAGGGCCCCGTACGTCATACGGACGGGAAAGGCCGAACGACTCATCGCGGCGCCGGCCGAATCGCCGTACCGCCGAAGTGACGCCCGCGCTCGTGCCGGGCGGTGTGCCCATGGCCGCGGCGGCCGGGTCCGGGTTCGGGTTCGGGGGAACGGACTCAGGAGGTGTCACACGGCTCCCCGGAAGCCCGTCGCGGGGTCGTGCCCCCGGCCTGGTTGTGGCACCCGGCCCCAGAACGGCACCCGGTCCTCAGGACGGCTCCCGGTCTCCAAGGAGCCTCGGGGACATGACCTCCGGGGCACAGCCTTCGGGGCACACGGCCTCCGGGACATGGCCTCCGGGGCCGCTCTCACTGCTCGGCGAGCGCTCGCAGTCGGCTGAGGGCGCGGTGCTGGGCGACCCGCACCGCGCCGGGGGACATGCCCAGCATCTGTCCGGTCTCCTCGGCGGTCAGACCGACCGCGACCCGCAGCACCAGCAGCTCCCGCTGGTTCTCGGGGAGATTGGCGAGGAGTTTCTTGGCCCACTCGGCGTCGCTGCTGAGCAGCGCGCGCTCCTCCGGGCCGAGGGAGTCGTCGGGGCGCTCCGGCATCTCGTCGGACGGTACGGCCGTCGAGCCCGGGTGGCGCATGGCCGCCCGCTGGAGATCGGCGACCTTGTGCGAGGCGATGGCGAAGACGAAGGCCTCGAAGGGCCTGCCGGTGTCCCGGTAGCGCGGGAGCGCCATCAGTACCGCGACACAGACCTCCTGGGCGAGGTCCTCGACGAAATGGCGCGCGTCACCGGGCAGCCGGTTGAGCCGGGTACGGCAGTAGCGCAGGGCGAGAGGGTGCACATGCGCGAGAAGATCATGCGTGGCCTGCTCGTCTCCGTCGACGGCACGGTGAACGAGCGCACCGATCACCGTGGTGTTGTCGTCACGCATCGGTCCATGGTGCCTTGGTGGCCGTTCTTCCGTGGCACCGCGTCCCATGTTGTGCACCGAAGCGTTATGAGCAGGTGCGCCGGAACTCATGGCCTGCGCCCTCCCCTTCCGCTCGACCGACTCCCCGAGGAACTCCACATCTCAAGGATGCGGCATCGCGGGGAAAACAGGCGCCCGAAGCCGCTCTTACCCCCGCCCACCGTACGGCGGGCGGGGTCCGTACGGCCCCGGGGGGAGTCATGCCCTGTCCCGCCCAAGGCCAGTCCCGCGGATTCCGAACGCGCCCGGGGGCCGGGGCACAGCACCCCGGACCGGCGTGATCGCCCCGGGCCCGCCCGATCGTCCCGGCCGGCCCGGCCTGGTCCATGAGCGGGGCCCCGGGGCCCGGGCCGTGTCGTCACCATGGCGCCGTACGCCCGATGGGAGGGGCGGGAACTCCGACGTCACGGCCCGGGGGCCGGGACACTCCGGTGCGGTGACGGGATCAGCGGACCAGGCCCCAGCGGAATCCGAGCGCGACCGCGTGCGCCCGGTCCGAGGCGCCCAGCTTCTTGAAGAGCCTGCGGGCGTGGGTCTTGACCGTGTCCTCGGAGAGGAACAGCTCACGGCCGATCTCGGCGTTGGAGCGGCCGTGGCTCATGCCTTCGAGCACCTGGATCTCCCGCGCGGTGAGCGTGGGCGCGGCGCCCATCTCGGCCGAGCGCAGCCGGCGCGGGGCGAGCCGCCAGGTCGGGTCGGCGAGGGCCTGGGTGACCGTGGCGCGCAGTTCGGCGCGCGAGGCGTCCTTGTGCAGATAGCCCCGGGCGCCCGCGGCGACCGCGAGTGCGACGCCGTCGAGGTCCTCGGCGACGGTCAGCATGATGATCCGGGCTCCCGGATCGGCGGACAGCAGCCGCCGGACGGTCTCGACGCCGCCCAGGCCGGGCATGCGTACGTCCATCAGAATCAGATCCGAGCGGTCCGCGCCCCAGCGGCGGAGGACTTCCTCGCCGTTGGCCGCGGTCGTCACGCGCTCGACGCCGGGCACGGTCGCGACCGCGCGGCGGAGCGCCTCTCGGGCAAGCGGGGAGTCGTCGCAGACGAGGACGGATGTCATGGCCGCCCTCCGCAGCTGATGCGCGTCACCTTGTGCCTCCAGGCTGGGTACGTTTTGTCACCTGTGCGGTTGAACGCACTCGGACATGTGCCCGAGCGCTCGTTCCTTCAACCGCCTCCGACCTACCAACGACGGTCACTCGAAAGAGTTACGGGTTCCCCGACTCTCTTCAACACTCCACGCGAGGGGCCGTGTGCGGAGCGGAGTCGACGGCGTGTCGCGATGAATTTTGCGGAAGCGGAGGGCGGATACCCAGTGGAGGCAGGCCGGGGCGCCGCAGGTCAGCGAAGTTTCACTCGGACGCTATGCCCCATTTAGACGCATTTCTTCACTTTGAGTAGTGTCTGGGGCTAGATTCGCAATGAATCATATTTACATCTACTTCGATAGTAGATGTACGGTCGTGGGGCATGGTGCGGGTGCCGGGTGCGGCTCGTACCCGGTACGCGCACGACCTGACCGAATCCACTCAGCACGGTTTCAAGGGGCAAGCGCTATGGCAGATTTCTCCCGCCTTCCCGGACCCAACGCCGACTTGTGGGACTGGCAGCTCCTCGCGGCCTGCCGTGGGGTGGACAGTTCACTCTTCTTCCACCCCGAAGGCGAGCGGGGTGCCGCGAGGAGTGCGCGCGAGAACTCGGCGAAAGAGGTTTGCATGAGGTGCCCGGTACGCGCGGAATGCGCGGCACACGCGCTGGCGGTGCGGGAGCCGTACGGCGTGTGGGGCGGACTGACGGAGGACGAACGCGAGGAACTGATGGGACGCGCACGGCACCGGCTCATCCCGGCAACGAGCGGCGCCTCGGGGGCGGGCGGACGAGGGTGATGCTCCCCATAAACGAAGAAACGTTTCTGTAGGTAGAGGGCGTCCGGGCTCCCCGCCGGGCTCGATGCGACCCCGCGCTCTCCGGGCAAGCCCCCGGTGGGCGGACCCTGCCGGGGCCGCCCCTCCCCGTATCCGTACGGGTACGGGCAAGTCGGCATGCCCGGGGCCCCCGGGGTCCGATGGGGTCCCATGGGGAAGGGGTTCGGTTCGGGGGGCGGCGCACTCGCGGCCGGGCCGGTCTCCGTGCCGGGCCGGCCCGGCGGGCGGCCCTTCCCCGGCTCCTCCCCCAGGCCCGCTCCCGGTCCGGGCGGGAGTCGACCGCGCTCCGGCGGAGCGGAGCATGTGTCAGGGGCAGGGCGGGCGAGGGGCCACGGAGCCACTGCGGGCCCGGCAGACACGGGCGCCGGGCCGATCCGACGGACCCGGACCGCGTGGCCCGAAGGCCCGTACGACCGAAACAGCCGACTGACAGAAACGGCCGGTGCTACGGAAACAGCCGGCGTTACGGAAACAGCCGGTGTCCCCGTCGGTAGCGCTGCCCGGCCGATGCGTGGCCGTGCGGGGTGGCACGGGCCGGGGTCGGTGTGGCCTCCGCAGGGGCCGCGAAGGGCAGGCGGGGCAGGGGGCGGTGTGGGGCGGGTCAGGGGGAGGCGGCGAGGGCGAGGTGGGTGAGGGTCGCTGCGACGGCCGGGACCTGGGCCAGGTCGGGGAGGGTGAGGGCGACGATCTCGCGGGTCACCCGGGGCTCCACCACGACCGTACGGGTGGCCTTGGGGCGTACCGATTCCAGGGCCAGTTCGGGCAGCACCGCGACACCGAGGCCCGCGGCCACCAGTCCGATCACCGCCGGGTAGTCGTCGGTGGCGAAGTCGATACGGGGGGTGAACCCGGCCGCCTCGCACACCTCCACCAGCCGGCGGCGGCAGCGCGGGCAGCCCGCGATCCAGGGTTCGTCGGCGAGGTCGCCGATGGAGACCGTGCCGGACTCGGCGAGGGGGTGCTGCTCGGGGACGAGCCCGACGAGGCGGTCGGTGAGCAGGGGGCGGACGATCAGGTCGTCCCATTCCGCGTCGCGCTCGGCACCGGTGTAGCGGAAGGCGAGTGCCACATCGCAGTCGCCGTCCCTCAGCATCTCCACCGAGCGGGGCGGCTCCGACTCGACGAGGGAGACCCGGGTGCCGGGGTGGGCGGCGCGCAGGGCGGCCAGGGCGGTGGGGACCAGGGTGGAACTGCCGCTGGGGAAGGAGACGAGGCGGACCCGCCCGGCACGCAGTCCGGCGATGGCCGCGACCTCCTCCTCGGCCGCGGTGAGCCCGGCGAGAATGCCGGAGGCATGACGTACGAGGGCCTCTCCAGCCTGGGTCAGCCGCATCTCCCGGCCCGTACGGATGAGCAGCGGGGTCCCCGCGGACGCTTCCAGGGCCTTCATCTGCTGGCTGACGGCGGGCTGTGTGCACCCGAGGGCGCGGGCCGCGGCGGAGAACGAACCGGTGGTGGCCACCGCGCGCAGCACTCGGAGATGGCGGGCCTCGATCATCCTTCGACTATAAGAGAAACTTGGAGGCAGCGGTAATAACTGGCTGGATGGTTTGAGGCACCGAAGGTTAGCGTGGGCTCATGAAACTTCTGACCGTGAATGTGGGCCGTCCCAAGGCCGTCGATTACTCCGATTCGCCCGGCGGTCTCACCGGTATCGACAAGCGGCCGACGGACGGACCCGTTCGGGTGACAGACCCCGGTCCGGAGGGTGAGGGAGGCAGCGGCGTCGCCGGTGACGCGGTCTGCGATCTGCGCCATCACGGTGGCACCCACCAGGCGGTGTACGCCTTCGCGCGTGAGGATCTGGACTTCTGGGAGCGGGAACTCGGCCGCCCGATTCCCAACGGCACCTTCGGCGAGAACCTCACCACCTCCGGGCTCGATGTCAGCGGGGCACTGATCGGTGAGCGCTGGCGCATCGGCGGGCAGGTGGTGCTGGAGGTGACGAGCGGCCGGATTCCCTGCCGTACGTTCGCGGGTTGGCTGGGCGAGAAGGGCTGGGTCAAACGCTTCACGCGACAGGCCGAGCCCGGTGCGTATCTGAGGGTCGTCGAGCCCGGGGAGATCCGCTCGGGCGACCCGATCGAGATCGCGTACCGTCCGGACCACGGCGTGACGGTCTCCCTGACGTTCCGCGCCAAGAGCACCGAGCGGACCCTGCTGCCGTCGGTTCTCGCGGCGGGCGACGCGCTCCATCCGGAGCTCCTCCGCATCGCGCGCACGTACCAGGAGAAGTACCAGGAGAAGTAAGCGGTACCGGGAGCAGTGCGAGGGGCGTACGGGGTCCGCCTCATCCGCACCACTACCGTCTGCCGTACCACGAAGACCGGGGAATGACAGGGCAGTTCGTGGTCGTGGTGAAGGGGCGGCGGACGGGGAAGGTCCATACGCCGGACCGGCACGCGGGGCACTAACGTGCCGCCTATGACGACTGCACTGATTACGGGAGCGACCGCGGGGATCGGTGCCGCGTTCGCGCGGCGGCTCGCTGCCGATGGACGCAATCTGGTCCTGGTGGCCCGCGACACCAAGCGGCTGCAGGAGCAGGCGACCGAACTGCACGACCGCCACGGGATCGAGGCCGAGGTGCTGACGGCGGACCTCTCGCGGGACGCCGGGATCTCGGCGGTCGAGCAGCGGCTCGCCGATCGCCGCCACCCCGTGGATCTGCTGGTCAACAACGCGGGCTTCGGCAACAAGGGGCGCTTTCTCGAAGTGTCCATGGCGGATGAGCTGACGATGCTGAAGGTCCATTGCGAGGCCGTGCTGCGGCTCACGGCCGCCGCGGCCGGGCCGATGCGCGAGCGCGGCCGGGGCGGGGTGGTCAATGTGGCGTCGGTGGCGGCCTTTGTGCCCCGGGGGACCTATGGCGCGTCCAAGTCGTGGGTCGTGCAGTTCACCCAGGGCGTCGCACGGGACATGGCGGGGTCGGGGGTACGGCTGATGGCCCTGTGCCCCGGCTTCGTCCGCACCGAGTTCCATCAGCGGGCCGGGATGGGTACGGACAACATCCCCGGGTGGATGTGGCTGGACGCGGACAAGCTGGTGGAGGCCGCGCTCGCCGATCTGGCGCGCGGGAAGACGGTCTCCGTTCCCGACCCTCGGTACAAGGCGCTGATGGGAGCGGTGAAGCTCGCACCGCGCGGGCTGCTGGGCGGAATCACGTCCAAGACGGGCAGGAAGTACGGCCCGCGGTAAGCGCGTGGCCGCTGGTGCCCAGGCGGCCCCGGTCCGCTCCTCGATCGGCGCACCCGGCGGGGGCCCCGTCGCCAGGGCCGTCGCCACGCCCCTCCGCAGAACGGCGGCCCCGGTCACGACCAGGGCGATGACCGGTAACCCGGCGAGAACGAGAGCCGAACCGGGGCCGGGGACGACCGCGAGAACGAGAGCCGAGGCCAGGACGAGGGCCGGACTCAGGGCAAGAACAAGGGCAAGGGCCGGGGCCGAGGCGGGGAAGTGGGGCAGGCGGCGGCAGATGCCCGGTGCGGACGGGTTGAGCGGACCCGGCCGACCGGTGCGAAACAGCTTCATGGGTACCTCCGGCAAAGACATCAGCGGTCACGGAATGTGCAACACCCCTGCACGAGGAGTGCTGATACCACCATGCACCACGCCACTGACAGTGACGCCCGCCGAGCCGGAGCCAGGGGCGGAGCCGGAGTCCGGGCCCGTGCCGGAGCCGGGCCCGGAGGCCGGGTCACGCACAAGGACGGGGACCCGGAGGGGGATGAAAACCTGGACGGAGACGGGGACGGAGACGGAGACGGGGACATGCAGGAGGACGGCGGCTCGGGCAAGGGCGGAGGCATGGACATGGGCGGGGACGAGGGCAGGGACGGAGACGACGGAGGCGGAAACCGGGACCCCGCAAAGCTCCAGGGCCGGGACCCCGCAGGGCTCCGGGACCGGGACCCGGGAGGACTCCGGGGCCGGGACCCCCGCCCCGAGGTGCTGCTCGCCATGGAGCCCGGTATCGCCGAGCGGCTGTTCACCGACCGCCATCTCGCCCGGCTCACCGCGCTCGCCCGCACCGATCCCGGGCTGATCGCCCATCAGCTGACCGCCCCCGACCCCCGGATCGCAGCCGCGCTCGCCACGGCCGAAGTGCTGCTGACCTGCTGGGGAGCGCCCGAGCTGAACGCCGCCGTACTCGAAGCCGCTCCCCGGCTGCGCGCGGTCGTCCACGCGGCGGGTTCCGTGAAGCACCACATCACCGACGCCTGCTGGGAACGCGGGCTCGCGGTGTCCTCCGCCGCGTCGGCGAACGCACTGCCCGTGGCCGAGTACACGCTCGCCGCGATCCTCTTCTCGGGCAAGCGGGTCCTGCCCTCGGCCCGGCTCCACGCGGAGCTGCGCGGCGCCCACGACTGGCTGCGGGAGCTCGCGGACACGGGCAACTACCGCCGTACCGTGGGGATCGTCGGAGCGTCCCGGATCGGACGGCGGGTGATCGAGCTGCTGCGCCCGTTCGACGTACGGGTCCTGCTGTACGACCCTTACGCGACCGACGCGGAGGCGTCCGCGCTGGGTGTCGTACGCACCGATCTGGACGGGCTCTGCCGGCGCAGCGACATCGTCTCGGTCCATGCCCCGGAACTGGCGGCGACTCGCCATATGCTCGACGCCCGGCGGCTGGCGCTCATGCCGGACGGGGCCACCCTGATCAACACCTCGCGCGGTTCGCTGATCGACGGCGACGCACTGCTGGCGGAGCTGGTCTCGGGCCGTCTGTACGCCGTACTCGATGTGATGGAGCCGGAGGTTCCGGACGCGGACTCGCCCCTGTACACCCTGCCGAATGTGCTGCTGACCCCGCACATCGCGGGATCACTCGGCAATGAGCTGCACCGGATGGCGGATCTGGCCCTCGACGAGCTGGAGCGTTACGGGAAGGGGCTGCCGTTCGCCGAGCCGGTCCCGGCCGAAACGCTGGGACGCTCCGCGTAGGGCACGGGTGGCACGGGGGCGGGGCCAGCGGACCGCCCGACGACAGGCCCCCGGCCCACCGGAACCACCGGAACCACCGCGGCAGAAGACCCGAATCCCCGGGGCCCAGGCCCCGCCCCCACCCATACCACCCCGAAACGGACCGAGCCCGGTGCCCCCGCGACGGGGGCACCGGGCTCGGCCGTGGTGCGTGGCGAAATCGGTCAGTGGGAGTGACCGTGGCCGCCGTGTCCGGCGTCGGCCTCTTCCTCGGCCGGCTTCTCGACGACCAGGGTCTCGGTCGTGAGCAGCAGGGACGCGATGGACGCGGCGTTCTCCAGGGCGGAGCGAGTGACCTTGACCGGGTCGATGACACCGGCCTTCACCAGGTCGCCGTACTCGCCGGTCGCGGCGTTGAAGCCCTGGCCCTTGTCCAACTCGGCGACCTTGGAGGTGATGACATAGCCCTCAAGGCCGGCGTTCTCGGCGATCCAGCGCAGCGGCTCGACGGCGGAGCGGCGGACGACGGCGACACCGGTGGCCTCGTCGCCCTCCTTGCCCAGGTTGCCCTCCAGCACCTTGACGGCGTGGACGAGCGAGGAGCCACCACCGGAGACGATGCCCTCCTCGACCGCGGCGCGGGTCGCGGAGATGGCGTCCTCCAGACGGTGCTTCTTCTCCTTCAGCTCCACCTCGGTGGCGGCGCCGACCTTGATGACGCACACGCCGCCGGCCAGCTTCGCGAGGCGCTCCTGGAGCTTCTCGCGGTCCCAGTCGGAGTCGGTGGACTCGATCTCGGCCTTGATCTGGTTGATCCGGCCCTTGACGTCCTCGGCGTTGCCGCCGCCGTCGACGATGACCGTGTCGTCCTTGGTGATGGTGACGCGGCGGGCGGTGCCCAGTACGTCCAGACCGGCCTGGTCGAGCTTGAGACCGACCTCCTCTGCGATGACGGTGGCACCGGTGAGGGTGGCCATGTCCTGGAGCATCGCCTTGCGGCGGTCGCCGAAGCCGGGGGCCTTGACGGCCACGGCGTTGAACGTGCCGCGGATCTTGTTGACGACCAGGGTCGACAGCGCCTCGCCCTCGACGTCCTCGGCGATGATCAGCAGCGGCTTGGAGCCACCGGCCTGGATGACCTTCTCCAGGAGGGGCAGCAGATCCTGGATGGAAGAGATCTTGCCCTGGTTGATCAGGATGTACGGGTCGTCGAGGACGGCCTCCATACGCTCCTGGTCGGTCACCATGTACGGCGACAGGTAGCCCTTGTCGAAGGCCATGCCCTCGGTGAAGTCCAGCTCCAGACCGAAGGTGTTGGACTCCTCGACGGTGATGACACCGTCCTTGCCGACCTTGTCCATGGCTTCGCCGATCAGCTCACCGACCTGCTGGTCCTGAGCGGAGAGCGCGGCGACGGCGGCGATGTCGGCCTTGTCCTCGATCGGACGGGCGGTGGCGAGCAGCTCGTCGGACACGGCCTTGACGGCGGCGTCGATGCCCTTCTTCAGCGCGGCCGGGGAGGCACCGGCGGCGACATTGCGCAGACCCTCGCGGACCAGCGCCTGGGCCAGAACGGTGGCGGTGGTGGTGCCGTCACCCGCGATGTCGTTGGTCTTGGTCGCCACCTCCTTCACCAGCTGGGCGCCGAGGTTCTCGTACGGGTCCTCGACCTCGACCTCGCGGGCGATCGTCACACCGTCGTTGGTGATGGTGGGGGCGCCGAACTTCTTGTCGATGACGACATTGCGGCCACGGGGGCCGATCGTCACCTTGACGGTGTCGGCAAGCTTGTTGACGCCACGCTCGAGGGCGCGACGGGCGTCCTCGTCGAACTTCAGGATCTTCGCCATGAGAGCGTTCCTGTCCTCTTCTGAATACGAACTGCGCCCCCAGCGCCCGGATATGAGGTCAGCGGGGGCCAGGGGCGCAGATCAAGACAAACGGAGTACGTGCCGGGTACGGGGTTCGCGGGAGCGATCCCGTGAACCCCGACCTGTTCCGGCTTACTTCTCGACGATCGCGAGAACGTCGCGGGCCGAGAGGACGAGGTACTCCTCGCTGTTGTACTTCACCTCGGTGCCGCCGTACTTGCTGTAGAGCACGACATCGCCGGTCTTGACGTCGAGCGGCAGGCGCTCGCCGTTCTCGAAGCGGCCCGGGCCTACCGCGAGGACGACGCCCTCCTGGGGCTTCTCCTTCGCGGTGTCCGGGATGACCAGGCCGGAGGCCGTGGTCTGCTCGGCGTCGAGCGGCTGGACCACGATGCGGTCCTCAAGCGGCTTGATGGCAACCTTGGAGCTGGCGGTCGTCACGATCCGACCTCCCCCTTCGGAGATCTCACGGGGTTAACTGATCTAGAGGTGGCGACCAGGTCGATCCGTCGTCGCGGGTGCCGGACCTGCCCGTCGCTGTGTTGGCACTCTCCGGTGGGGAGTGCCAGAGCCGAGACTATGACTGCGATTAGCACTCGGTCAAGCGGAGTGCCAATGCGGCGGGCGTGGCGGGGGTACGACGGGGGCGATCAACAGGCATGCACGCCCCCTGGGGGCAGCCACTCGTACGGGTTTCCCGGCGCCGGATCCCCGCCGGTCCCGGTACGGAGGCGGCACGCCCCCGGCGGTCCCGCGGACGCTTCCGGCGAGCCCGACCCGCCCGACCCGGCCAACTCTGCCGGCCCTGTCGGCCCGCGTGCCCTCTCAGGGAACACGGCCGCCCGGGCGGGACGGGTGGACGGTCCGGCGGGGGTGCGCGGGGGAGTCACGGACGCGGTGGACGCGGTGGATACGGTCCAGCAGACGCGTCGTGGATTCGGTCAGCGCCGGGGCGCGCATCCCCCGCGAAGACGCTCCCGTGCCGGCACGGGGGTGCACCGAGCGCCCGGCGGGCGAGGCGGCCGTCTCGCCCGTGGCCTTCCGCACCGGGGTCCGCCGAGAGCCGTACGCGGGCGGTCCGGGGTCTCCGGGCCGGGTCTCCCCGGCTCCCGGCCCGGCCTTCTCCGCGCCCGGCCCGGGCATGGCTGCTTCCCCGCCCGGCCCGGACAGGGCCCCTTCCGCGCCCGATCCGCCGGACCGCCCTCCCCCGGGCCCGGGGCGGGCACCACCGGCCCGGGCACCACCCGCGCCGGTCGCGCCGTTGTGGGAGTGAACCGCCTTGCGCCCGAGCCGTTCGATGGGGTCGACGGAGACGGCGGGGTCCATGGACGGCGGCAGGCAGCCGGCGGTTCCGGACATCACCCCGGCCACCACCGCGAGAGCCCCGGCCCATCCCCTGACGAGGCCGGGGACTCGCGTCATGCCCGCCCCTCCCCGACAGGCCGCCCGGGCGCCCCGCTCCAGCCCGGACGGAACAACTCCGATAGTTCCGGCAACGGCGACGACTTCAACAACGACAGCCACGGCAACGACTGCGCCGACAGA
Organism: Streptomyces sp. NPDC051018; assembly: GCF_044456085.1. Classification (NCBI taxonomy): domain Bacteria; kingdom Bacillati; phylum Actinomycetota; class Actinomycetes; order Kitasatosporales; family Streptomycetaceae; genus Streptomyces; species Streptomyces sp. NPDC051018. The sequence goes on along the minus strand of NZ_JBITFN010000010.1, from coordinate 283,600 downwards.
GGCTGCTGCTGCTGAATCGTCAAGGACATGAGGATTCTGTGGGTGCCGTGGGCTCTGCGGGCGCACAGGCAAGGACCCCCGGACGACGGCTCATACGTAGTCCTCCAGCCTGGCCACGGCGTACCCCTTGTCCGTCACGGTCTTCATGACCTGGCGGATCATGTCGGGCATGGAGCCCTTCCAGTCGTCGCGGCCCCGGAAGTGCGTGAGGATGATGTCGCCCGGATGGAGGTCCCGGTCCCACTCCCGCCACTCCATGTGGTCGGGGAACGCCTCGGCGGCCCACAGCGGCACCGCCTTGATGCCGCAGGACTGGGCGGCGCGCAGGGTGTCCTCGTTGTAATTGCCGTACGGCGGGCGGAAGAGCGGGGGGCGCTTCCCGTACCGCTTCTGGAGGATGTCCTGCTGGCCGCAGATCTCCTTGCGCTGCGCGGCGTACGAGAGGCCGGGCAGATAGCGGTGGTTGAGGGTGTGATTGTGCAGGGGGACACCACGGTCGCGCATCCGGCGGAAGTAGCCGTAGTCACTGCTGACCAGATAGTCGCTGAGGAAGGCGCTGTACGGGATCTGGAGGTCGCTCATCATGCGGAGCAGCTCGGGGTCCTTCTCCGCGCCGTCGTCGATCGTCAGGAAGACGATCTTCTCCTTCACCGGCACCGTCGTGAAGACCGGCGGCAAGGACGCGCCACCCTTCACCTCGAAGCCCTTGCGGGTGGTGAGCTTGGGCTTGACGGTGGGCGGCTGGGGCGCGGGCAGCGGCGTCTTGGCGAGCCCCCACTTCCTGGCCGCCGTGGCGCGTGCGGCCTGGGTGCGCTTGACCCGGTTCACATACGCGGCCAGCGAACCGGCGGGCCCCGCCTGCCGCGCCGCCTGGTCCGCCTTCTCGACCTGTTCGGCCTCGGCGTGCTGCCCGGGCTGCTGTTTCGCGCCGACCCGGCCGTCCGGGACCTCGGCGGCACAGGCCGAGCCGAGGAATCCGGCGAGCAGGGCGGCCGCGACCGCCCGGCGCCGGGAGCGGCCCCGGGCGGCCCCCGGACCGCCTCTCCCGGCCGTTGCCGCGCGGCCGATGCCCTGCATTACCGCACTGTTTCCGTTTTGTCTGACTAGCTGCATGGCGCCGGATCCTGTCAGCACGGATCCGTACGAGCCGGACGACACCGCCACCACCTGCGGACCGTGACCCTCCTGGCCGACAGGGGACACCGCTCCTGGCCCACAATGGACCGGGTGAACGACCTCTCCGCGCTCCTCACCGACGAGGGCCAGGCCCTGCTCACCCGGCTCCGCGACCACGACCCCTCGCAGGAGCTGGCGCTCGCCACCCGGCTGCGCCGCGACCACCCGGCCGACCTGGTCTCCGCCGCCCTCGGCCAGGCCCGGCTGCGCCAGCGGGCGGTGGCGAAGTTCGGCGCGGAGGACGCGTACCGCATGTACTTCACACCGAACGGTGTCGAGCAGGCCACCCGGAGACCGGTCGCCGAGTACCGTGCCGCCCGTTTCACCGCGCTCGGGGTGCGCTCGGTGGCGGATCTGTGCAGCGGTGTCGGCGGTGACGCGATCGCCCTGGCCCGCGCGGGCATCCGGGTGCTGGCGGTGGACCGCGACCCGCTGACCGCCTCCGCCGTCCGCGCCAACGCCGAAGCGCTCGGGCTGGCGGATCTGATCGAGGTCCGGTGCGCGGATGTGACCGAGACCGACACCTCCGCGTACGACGCCGTCTTCGTCGATCCGGCCCGCCGGGGCGGCAGGGGCCGGGTGTTCGACCCGGAGGCGTACTCCCCGCCGCTCTCCTGGGCGATCGACGCCGCCCGCGCCCGTCCCCACGCGGCACTCAAGATCGCGCCGGGTGTCCCCCATGAACTGGTCCCCGACGATTTCGCGGCGGAGTGGATCTCGTACGGGGGCGAGGTGAAGGAGGCCGTGCTGTGGTCCGGCACGGCTCCGCGGGCCGTCACCGCGACCCTGCTCCCCGGTCCGTACACCCTGACCGGCCGGGGCCTGCCGAACCCCCCGGTCCGTCCCGTCGGCCGCTATCTCCACGAGCCGGACGGCGCCGTCATCCGCGCGCATCTGGTCGCCGAGGCCGCCGAGGAGCTGGAGGGCGGGCTGATCGACGAGACGATCGCGTACATCACGTCCGATGCGCTGCGGCCGGTGCCGTACGCCACCGCGTACGAGATCACCGACCGGCTGCCCTTCGGTCTGAAGCGGCTCAAGGCGCTGGTGCGCGAGCGCGGGATCGGGTCGCTGACGGTGAAGAAGCGCGGCTCGGCGGTGGAGCCGGAGGAAGTGCGCCGCAGGGTGAAGCCCCAGGGACCGAACGCGGCGACCGTCTTTCTGACCAGGATCGCCGGAGCCCCCTCGATGCTGATCGGCCGACCCGTATCCGCATCGGCCGAGACCTCTGAGGAATCAGCCGGAACCCCCAAGAGCGAAGGGACTTCCTGAAATGCCCCTGCATCCCGAAGGCATGCTGACGACCGGACCTTTGATACAGATCGTCGGGGCGGCTGCGAGCGGGCCGGATCCGCTGGAGTGGCAGGTCCTGCGGTTCCAGCGGACCACGCGGACCGAGTACTGGGAGGCGTCCTGGCGGCACCCGCTCCAGCCGCTCGCGTCCCAGCTCGACTATCTCGCGATGACCCTGACACCCGAGTTGTTCGCGCGGTGTCCACCGGCGGAACGAGAGATGTGGACGAAGGCGGCGGACGGCAGGCCGATCACCGAGTTCATGACGGATCTGGCGATGCTGCTGAGGCTGACCGACCGGCAGGCGGACACACCGTACGACGAGGTTCCGCTCGCGGGCTGGGAGGCCCGGGCCCGGTTCCCGCTGCTGATGAACCTGGACGCCTGGGCGTACGACGGTGAGTACGGCTCCTTCGCCGAGAGCCATCAGAACTGGCTCGACAATGAACACCCCAACTGCGAGTGGGATGTCGTTCCCATGCTCGGGCAGGCGGTGGAGGCGCTGGCGCTCGTCTCACGGTTCGAGGGCTTCGGCGAGGCGCTGCTCGCGCACGCGTCCGGCGCGACGGCCGCCACGCTGTCGACCGTGGTCGCTCTCGGTGCCGCACATCTGAAAGACCGTCACCGGGCCTGAGAGGACTCCTCCGGCGTGCTCTCGTCGTGTCCTCGCTGTGCCCTCGCCGGGCCCGTGCCCCCGGTCATCGGCTCAGCGGTGGGCTCCGCCGCGTTCACGGGCCGGTACCACCGTGAGCAGCCCGGCCGCCCAGCGGTGGTGGTCGATCGCCTTGATCAGGCCGAGCACACCCGCCGCGCAGAGGATGAGACCCGTCCCCAGGGCGAACGCGAACAGGCTGTACGTCGTACGGCCGGTGTCCCGCGCGGGGTCGGCGCTCGCGGGCGCGAGGGTGGTGAGCCACAGACCACCCGTGGTGAGCGCCAGGGACACGAGGAGCCAGGACACGACCGAACCGGTTCTCTGATGGCGGGTGTCCCCCGCCGGGTCGACGGCCACCGCCGCCCACTGCCGGAGCAGCGCGCGTACGGCCCGGTCGCGGCGGACACCGACGACCAGGGCGGCCACCGACGGCACGAGCGCCAGCAGAGCCAGGAGGCAGGTGACGACGGCGAAGATCACCGTGAACCCGTCCACGGTGTCGTCCAGCGAGATCAGCGCGGTGCTCAGCAGGGCCCAGGCCAGTTCACATCCGGCCACCACCAGTAACAGGAGCAGCAGCCGCACCGGGCCGACGGACCGTCGGGTCAACTCCTCCAGGGCCCGTGTCCGGTCGGCGAGCAGGGTCTCGCGGTCCGGGCGCCGGGGCGCGGTCCGGGCGCCCGTGCAGCGGGGGTGCCCCGGCCCGGACGGCGGGGGTGGAGGTGGGGGGAGCTCCGGCATGCGCGCGAGACTATCGGCCGCGACGGGGTCCGCCGGGGTCAACTCGCATGATCCACAAGGAGCTTGCCGTTCCGGGCCCGTGGTCCTCGCCCGCCGTACGGAGGGCAGCCGGCCGCTCACCGGACTCAGCCGGCAGCCGACGGCCTTCAGCACTCGGCTCTCGGCTCTCTGCCCTCTGCCCTCTGCCTTTGGCCGTCAGCCGTCCAGGAGGGCCGCGCGGACCAGCAGCAGATCCCGTTCCCGTTCGTTGCGGGTCAGCGCGGCGGCGCGCTCGATCTCCTCGCGTGCCTCGTCGACGCGGCCGAGCCGGGCCAGCAGATCGCCCCGCACGCTCGGCAGCAGGTGGTACTCCTTCAGCGCGGGCTCGGAGGCCAGCGCGTCCACCAGGGCGAGGCCCGCCTCCGGACCGTCGGCCATGGAGACGGCGACCGCGCGGTTCAGTTCGACGACCGGGGAGGGGACGAGCGCCGCCAACTGCCCGTAGAGGGTGGCGATGGTCCGCCAGTCGGTGTCCTCGTAGCGGACCGCCTGCGCGTGGCAGGCGGCGATCGCCGCCTGGAGGGCGTACGGCCCCGGCGCCCCGCCCAGCGCGGTGGCCCGGGCGAGCGCGGTGAAGCCCCGGCCGATCAGCAGACGGTTCCAGCGGGTGCGGTTCTGGTCGGCGAGCAGGACGGGGGCGCCGTCGGGGCCGGTGCGGGCGGGGATCCGGGACGCCTGGATCTCCAGCAGCGCGGCCAGGCCGTGCGCCTCGGACTCGCCGGGCATCAGTCCCGTCAGCACCCGGCTCAACCGCAGCGCGTCCTCGCAGAGGCCGGGGCGCAGCCAGTCGTCGCCGGCGGTCGCCGAGTACCCCTCGTTGAAGATCAGATAGACGACTTCGAGCACGGAGCCGAGACGCTCCGCGCGATCGGGGCCGTACGGCACCTCGAAGGGAACACCCGCCCTGGCCAGGGAGCGCTTCGCGCGGACGATGCGCTGGGCGACCGTCGGCTCGGCGGTGAGGAACGCACGGGCGATCTCCTCGGTCGTCAGCCCGCCCAGGAGCCGCAGGGTGAGCGCGATCCGGGCATCGGTGGACAGCACCGGATGGCAGGCGGTGAAGATCAGCCGCAGCAGATCGTCGTCGATGTCATCGGGGTCCGGCGGCTCGTCGGGCGGCGGGGCGTCCTCCAGGCTCCGCCCGACCTCGGCGAGCTTACGGGCGTAGTTCTCCTTGCGGCGTACGAGATCGACGGCGCGGCGCTTGGCGACGGCCGTGAGCCAGGCGCCCGGCTTGTCCGGTACGCCGGACTCCGGCCACTGCTCCAGCGCGGCGACCAGGGCGTCCTGCGCGATCTCCTCGGCGATGCCCACGTCCCGGACGATCCGGGTGACACCTGCGATGATCCGCGCCGACTCGATCCGGAACACCGCTTCCACCGCGCTCGCTGTCGTCACGGCCACCCATCAGAACAGCCATGGGCACCGTCGGCAAGCGCGGGCGGTCAGGGCGGGTTCCCGTCCTTGTGCGCTATCACGCGCGTGTTCCCGGGCCCCGCCGATCCGGCTTCCGGCCCCCGCCCCGGTCCTCGTTCCAGTCCCTGCTCCCGCCCTCGCTCCAACCCTCGTTCTAGTCCTCGTTCTAGTCCTCGTCGATCTGGCGGACCTCGCAGGTCACGGTGAAGTTCTCGTCGTGGACCTGGAGGAAGCGCTTGGCCCACTCGACGGCCTCGGCCATGTCCTTGCACTGCGTGATCGAGTAGCCGCCGATCACTTCCTTGGTCTCGGTGAAGGGCCCGTCGGTGTACGACAGCTTCCCGCCGGACCAGGTGACGCGGGTGCCCTGGGCGGTCGGGGTGAGCCCCGCCGTGTCGAGCATGACCCCCGCCTTGGTGATCTCCTCCAGGAGGGCGCCCATCCGCTGCCCCATCTCCGGTGAGAAGCCCTCCTCGGGGACGTTGTTCTCGTCGATGCGGACCATCGTCAGAAAGCGCGGCATTCCGGTTCCTCGTTCCTCTCGGTCGTGGCGGCGGGGGCCTTCCCCGCCTCTCACCCCTGCGTCGATCGGGAGACTGCGGGATCGACACCCTCCCCGGAATTCTTCGCGGACTTCTCCCGGGCGGCCACCGCAGGGCTCCCTTCCCGTCCCGGAAGGAGCAGCCAGGCCAGCAGCGAACGCGCCGCAAGCAGCCCCGCGCACACCCAGTGGGCCGCGCGGTGTCCGTCGGCGTTCGCGGAGGCGGCAACGGCAACGGCGACAGCGACGGCGACAGCGACGGCGACCAGGAGCGCGAGGTGGAGGAGCTGCCGCATCTGACGGCGATGGCACCGCGGTGGGACCAACTGGTGACGTACGACGTGGAGCCTCAGCTGGACGCGATCATCGACGGACTGCTGGGCCGGGCGCCGCGGCCCTCCCCGTAGCGGATTCCCGGCCATACGGCCCCCGGCCGGCCCGGGCGCCGCCGGTCCGGGCCCCCGGTCGCGCGTCGGCCGTTCGCGGCGTTCGCGGCCGCGCGCCGCCGTGGACGCGAACGGCGGGGCGGGCCGGTCAGTCGGTGCCCAGGGACTCGAACCTCCATCGGTGCACCGGACGGGTGATCAGATCCGCCGCGGGTTCGGGCAGTTCGGGCAGGGCGGCGCCCGGGTCCGCCGTCTCCCACCAGGTGATGACGAGCACCCGGTCGCTGCCCGCGCGGAAGGACTCCCGGCGCACCGGGTCCTGGGACAGCACCTGGGAGCGGGCCCACTCCAGCAGCTCCGCGCCCCGGCCCCGCACCGCGCGGGCCTCCCACATCAGCGCGACCGTCGTCATGAGTAGAGATTGTCCTTGCTGATCTCGTGGACATGGTCATGATCATGGGCGTGGGCATGCGCATGAGCGTGGGCGCCCGGTACATGGGTGTCCGTCACCGGCAGCGAGGAGTCCGCCGACAGCTCCAGATCGGAGGCCGGCCGGTTGCGCGCCACCATCTCCGCGCCCAGCGCGGCCACCATCGCGCCGTTGTCCGTGCAGAGCTTCGGCCGGGGCACCCGCAGCCGGATGCCCGCGCGCTCGCAGCGCTCCTCGGCGAGGGCGCGCAGCCGGGAGTTGGCCGCCACCCCGCCGCCGATCATCAGATGGTCGACGCCCTCGTCCACACAGGCGCGTACCGCCTTGCGGGTCAGCACATCGACGACCGCCTCCTGGAAGGACGCCGCCACATCGCGTACCGGCACCTCCTCACCCGCCGCCCGCTTGGCCTCGATCCAGCGGGCGACCGAGGTCTTGAGCCCGGAGAAGGAGAAGTCGTACGCGGGGTCGCGGGAGCCGGTGAGCCCGCGCGGGAAGGCGATCGCCGACGGATCGCCCTCCCTCGCCAGCCGGTCGATGACGGGACCGCCGGGAAAGCCCAGGTCCAGCACGCGCGCGATCTTGTCGAACGCCTCGCCCGCCGCGTCGTCGATGGTCGCGCCCAGCGGCCGTACATCGCTGGTGATGTCGGGCGCGAGCAACAGCGAGGAGTGCCCGCCGGATACGAGGAGCGCCATCGTGGGCTCGGGCAGTCTGCCGTGCTCCAGCTGGTCCACGCAGATGTGCGAGGCCAGATGGTTCACCCCGTAGAGGGGCTTGCCCAGCGCGTACGCGTACGCCTTGGCCGCCGAGACCCCCACCAGCAGCGCGCCCGCGAGGCCGGGGCCGGCCGTGACCGCGATCCCGTCGAGGTCGCGCGCGGAGACGCCCGCCTCGCTCAGCGCGCGCTCGATTGTCGGAACCATCGCCTCCAGATGCGCGCGCGAGGCGATCTCGGGGACCACCCCGCCGAAGCGGGCATGCGCGTCCACGCTGGAGGCGACGGCGTCGGCGAGCAGCGTCGTACCGCGGACGACGCCGACGCCGGTCTCGTCACAGGAGGTCTCGATACCGAGTACGAGCGGTTCGTCAGCCATCAGTAAACATTCCCTTGCACATGGAGCCGCATGACGAGCGCGTCGACATTGCCCGGCTGGTAGTAGCCGCGGCGGAATCCGATGGGCTCGAAGCCGAAGCGCTCGTACAGCTTCTGGGCCCTGGTGTTGTCCACCCGCACTTCGAGGAGCACCTCTTCGCACTCGAAGGCGGTGGCGTGCCGCAGCAGATCGGTGAGGAGCCGGGCGCCGAGGCCCGTGCCCCAGTGCCGACGGGCGACGGCGATGGTCAGGACGTCACCGAGTCCGCCGGCCGCCCCCAGGCCCGCGTAGCCGACGATCGTCCGGCCGTCCGTCCGCCGGGTGCCGGGTGTGCCGCCGTCCCCGGTGGTCCCGGCGGCCTCCGTGATCCCGGCCTCGTCCCCCGGACCCGAGGTCTCCGCCTCCTCCGCTGTCTCCACCGTCTCCGCGACGACATAGCGGCGGGTGGCCCGCGGCCCTCTGGCATGGGCCAGATCGGACCAGAACATCCCGAGCGACCAGGCGTCCTCGGGGAACAGCTCGCGCTCCAGCTCGTACACGGGCCCGATGTCCCACCAGCGCATCTCCCGCAGCACGGGGCCGGCCGGTTCGGAACCCGGCCGTACGGAACCAGCGGCTACCGACCCGGCGGGCACGGAACCGGCAGGCACGGAACCGGCGGGTTCGGGGTGCTGTGCGTCGGTCACTTCGGGGTGACCACCTTGTAGTTCTTCGGCACCTGGGCGTCCGGCCTGCGCAGATACAGCGGCAGCGGCGGCAGGAACCCGTGCCCCGGAAGACCGTCCCCGGAGCCGCCCGCCTCCTGCTCCCCCGCCGCCAGCTTCGCGGCGGCGAGCGACGCCAGCGCCCCGGCGGCGACATGTTCCGGACCTCGCGCGTCCGGAAAGGTCTCCGGGTAGAGCACCGCCCCCGCGCCGACGGCGGGCAGGCCCGCGACCCGCTCGGCGATATCGGCGGGCCGGTCCACGGCGGGCTCGCCCACGCGCTCGCGCGCCGACGCGTACCGCGCCCAGTAGACCTCCTTGCGGCGCGCGTCCGTCGCCACCACGAAGGGCACGTCGAGACCGGAGGCGTACGCGAGCCCGTCCAGCGTGCACAGCCCGTAGACGGGTACGCCGAGCGCGGAGCCGAAGGTGGCGGCCGTGACCAGGCCGACCCGCAGCCCGGTGTAGGGGCCGGGTCCGACGCCCGCCACCACGGCGGTGACGGAGTCGAGCTTCACCCCGGCCTCGGCGAGCACCCGGTCCACGGCGGGCAGCAGCAGCTCGCCGTGGCGGCGCGCGTCGACGCGACTGGACTCGGCCACGACGGACGTCCCGTCGTGGAGGGCGGCGGTGACGGCGGGAGTGGCGGTATCAACGGCGAGCAAGAGCACGCAAACAGCCTACGGCTCCCGCGCCGGAGGCACGGCTCGCCGTCGTAGGGGGCCGCTGCTGCTACCGTCGCCCACGGACACTCGACGTTCGATTGGCTTCGAAAGGTGGGGCACGGTGGCACGGAGCAGCTCGGGACTGGTGGCCGGGCTCACGGCGGCCGCTCTGGCCGCCGTCTGTTTCCTCGCCTATCAGGCACAGGCGAGCGCCCCTGCCGCCGCGAACAAACCCGGCACACCCAGCGCGTCCCCCTCGGTCAAGGCCCCTGGCAAGAAGCCCGTGAACCCGCTGGCGCTGCCGCTGAACTCGGGCACCGGCACCCGGGTCGTCTACGCGCTGGACGCCCGCCGCGTCTGGCTGGTCGGCGGAAAGAACAAGGTCAGGCGGACCTTCGAGATCATGCCGTCGACGGTGAGCCCGCGGCCCGGTTCGTACGCGGTGACCTCGCGGTCCGGGCAGGTCCCCGGCTCGGACGGGGTGACGATCGAGCACGTGGTCCGGTTCACGATCGTCAAGGACGTGTCGATCGGCTTCAGCGCCGCGGTGAACGGGTCGATGAAGAGCCCCGACCCGGAGAAGAAGACCGGTGGCGTGCGGATGACGCGCGAGGACGGCAACGCCATGTGGCGCTTCGCGACGATCGGCTCGAAGGTCGTCGTCATTCCGTAACGGCCGCGCCTGCGCCGTGTACGGCGCGGGTACGTTCCCCGGACCGCTCGGGCGCTCTCCCGCGCGGAGCCCGTGGGGTGCCCATGGGGCACCGGACGTGGGAAACCGGCCGGGGATCCACCCGTAACGACAAGCCGCCCGTGCCGCTGACCCGCTCGTACGATGCCCCGCCGTAACGCCGGCTCGCCCGTACCGATCATCCGTACGCGCCCACCCGTACGGATGAACCGCGGGCACGCCCCGCGGCGAACCTCCGGAGCTACGCGGCGTCGCGGGTGTCGTCCTCCGGGAGGGCCGGGAGGGTGTCCTCACGAGGGTCGGGCGGCGGGGTGGAGACGGCACTCGCCGCGGCGCAGGACGCCAGCAGCTCCCCCATCGACGGTGACGGCGGCGGGGTCTTCGCCCCGGCCGTTCCCGCCGGTGACCGCCACGGCTGCCGCCATGGCTGCCGCCGCTGCTCGGACTCGCGCTCGGACGCCGGCATGGATGCCTCCTGGGTCGCGGGGGCAGAGTGGTTAGGCAGACCTAACCACGCTTCCGTACCCCATGTGACCACGCAGGGCACGGCCTGCGCAACATTTTCCCGACGTCGTGTCGGAAAATCCATGGTCCGACTGTCGGTAACCCACCGGTGGGACGTGCTCACGGTACGGAGTCGGCCGGTGACCGGTCGCCCTCCGCGTCCGCCACCTCAGGTCATCCGGCCGACCGGACTTCCGGTCCGTCTCCGGTCCGCGTCCTGGTCATCCGGCCGACCGGTCCCGGACGGGCGCGGGCGCCCTTCGGGGACGGGACCGTGGGCCTCACGCCGCCGGCGGAGCCACAAGCCGGGACCGTACGCGGGTTCCGGTCCACCGGGTTCCCGTCCACCGGGTCCCGGTCCACCGAGTCCCGTACGCCGTCACCTGAGCCCACCCCGGCGGGCCGCCCGGCCGGCCTCCCCCGGCCCGGATGTCCCCACGCGCGGGCTCTACACCCCCGCGAGATCCACATCCGCCCACCGGCTGCCGTATCCCGACAGGGTCACCTCACGCCGGTCGGCACCCGGACCTTCCGCTTCCAGGGCCTCGCCGACCGTGCCGTTCCCGGGGCCGTCCACGGCCGCACCGGCGCCGCCGGTGATCCGGTGGATCACCACATGCAGCCGGTCATCCGACAGGTCCTCGACCTTTCCGTCGCCCCACTCCACGGCCACGACCGAGTCCGGCAGCGAGACATCGAGATCGAGGTCCTCCATCTCGTCGAGCCCCCCGCCGAGCCGGTAGGCGTCCACATGCACCAGGGCGGGCCCGCCGGTCAGGGACGGATGGACCCGGGCGATGACGAAGGTCGGCGAGGTGACCGCGCCGCGCACACCGAGGCCCTCGCCGAGCCCTCGGGTCAGGGTCGTCTTGCCCGCGCCCAGTTCGCCGGTGAGCATCACGAGATCGCCGGGGCGCAGCAGCTTCGCGAGCCGGCGTCCCAGCTCCCGCATCTCTTCGGCCGACTCGACGGAGCGGTGGGAGACGGCGGTCTCAGCCGCCGGGCTGTGCGGTGCTTCCATACGGGCCAACGTTAGCCGCTGCCGGTACGGCCCCGACCCGGGCGAGCAGGTCGGCCAGCCGGTCCGTGACGACCTCCGGGTGCTCCAGCATCACCAGATGCCCGGCGTCCGGCACGATCACCAGCTCCGAGTCGGGGAGCAGATCGGCGATGGTCTCGCTGTGCGAGCTGGGGGTGACCAGGTCCTTGTCACCGGCCAGGACGAGCACCGGGACCTCTTCGAAGACGACCAGCGCGCCCGCCTTGTCGTGCTCGTCGAAGGCCGGATAGAACTCGGCGACCACGTCGATCGGGGTGGCCTCGATCATCCGCTCGGCGAACCGGGCGACGGCGGGGTCCACGTCCCGCGACGAGAACGAGTACCGCTTGATCAGCCCCGCGAACAGATCGGCGGTGGAGCGGCGGCCCCGCTCGACCAGCTCGGCCTGGGAACCGAGGGCGCGCAGCACACCGGGGAGCACCCGGCGCACCACATTGACGCCCGCGAGGGGAAGGCCGTAGTTCACCTCGCCGAGCCGGCCGCTCGACGTACCGGCGAAGGCGACGCCGACGACCCGTTCCCGTACGACCTCGGGGAACCGGTCCGCCAGCGCCATGACGGTCATCCCGCCCATGGAGTGGCCCACCAGCACCAGCGGGCCCTCGGGGGCAGCCGCCTCGATGACGGCCATCAGATCGCGGCCCAGCTGGTCGATGGAGACGGGCACCCGGTCGGGCCCGGCCTGGGAGGCGCCCCGGTCGGAGCGGCCGTGGCTGCGCTGGTCCCAGTGCACGGTACGGACCAGTCCGCGCAGGGCGGCGCGCTGGAAGTGCCAGGAGTCCTGGTTGAGGCAGTAACCGTGGCTGAAGACGACGGTGACGGGCGTGGGGGGCCGGCGGCCGAAGAGTCTGCGCCGGCGCGGGTCGCCGATGCCGGGGTCCACCTCGTCGACCTCGTAGTGGAGCTGGGTGCCGTCGTCGGCGAGGGCCTTGCCCGGGGTGCCGCGCAGCGATCCGTACGGTCCCGAGGCATCGAGCGCGAGCCGGGCCTTCTTTCGCATGCCGCGGCCGACGGTGAGGCGCTCGACCGCGACGCCCGCCGCCGCGCCCGCGGCGATCACGCCTATCGCGACGCCGGCGAGGCCCGCGCGGCGCCAGTTGCCGTTCGTGGCGGCGGAGGCGGCGGTCGCCGCCGCCGCCACGGCGTCCCCCGTGCTGGTCTCGCTCACCGTGCCGCTCCTCGCTCGTCGCAGTCCTCGCCGCCTTGCGGCTCCCGCCGCCCGGCCGGTGGCCGGGTGGCCTGGCGGCCGGGTGCTCCCGGCCCGGGCTTCCGGTTCAGCCTTCCCGGAGTCTCCTGATCAGAGTCTCCCGGGTCACGGCCTCGCGGGTCAGGGCTTCCCGCTCACGGCCTTCCGCTCAGGGCTTCTCGCTCAGGGCTTCTCGTTCAGATAGACGCGCGGGACGCGCTTGCCGATCCGGGTGACGATCTCGTACGCGATGGTGCCCGCCGCCTCCGCCCAGTCCTCGGCGCTCGGTTCGCCCCGGTCGCCGGGTCCGAACAGCACCGCCTCGGCGCCCTCCTGGACTTTCTGCCCCCCGAGATCGACGACGAACTGGTCCATCGCGACCCGCCCGGCGACCGTGCGCCGCTCGCCGCCCACGAGGACCGGGCCACGGCCGGAGGCATGGCGCGGGACGCCGTCCGCGTAACCGATGGGGATCAGGCCCAAAGTGGTCTCGCCGGGGGTGATGTAGTGGTGGCCGTAGCTGACGCCGTGCCCCGCGGGCACGTTCTTGACCAGGGCGACGGACGCGGTGAGCGTCATGACGGGCCGCAGGCCCAGCTCCGTGTGGGTGCCCAGTTCGGGCGCCGGTGAGATGCCGTAGACCGCGATCCCGGTCCGTACGAGATCGAAGTGGGTCGCGGGGAGGGTGAGCGCCGCCGGGGAGTTGGCCATATGGCGTACCTCGGGGTCGAGGCCCGCCTTCTCGGCGTATCCGAGCATCTCGCGGAAGGCGTCGAGTTGGAGGGGGATCGAGGGGTGCCCCGGTTCGTCGGCGCAGGCGAAGTGCGACCACACTCCGGTGACCTTCACCGTGCCCTCCGCCTCGGCGGCGAGCGCGGCGGCGACGAGTTCCGGCCAGTCGGCGGGCTGGCAGCCGTTGCGGCCGAGGCCGGTGTCGGCCTTGAGCTGGATACGGGCGGGTCCGGCATTCGCCTCGCGGGCTGCGGCGATGACCTCGGTGAGCGCCCACATCCCGCTGACCGACATGTCGAGCCCCGCCTCGATGCCTTCGCGCCAGGGGCCGCCGGGCGTCCAGAGCCAGCACAGCAGCGGCGCCTCGATCCCGGCCTCGCGCAGCGCGAGCGCCTCGTGCGGGGTGGCGGTCCCGATCCAGGTCGCCCCCGCCTGGAGCGCGGCACGGGCGCAGGGCACCGCGCCGTGTCCATAACCGTCCGCCTTCACCACGGCCATCACCGCGGCACCGGGCGTACGGGCGTCCAGCGACCGCACATTGGCGCGCAGTGCGGCGAGATCGATCTCGGCACGGGCTCGAAAAGGTGTGATGGGTGTCCGATTCATCGCGCCCAGTCTCTCAGAGCGCCCCGTCGGCGCCCGCCCAACAGGTCCCGTTTTCAACGAGCCCGGTTCTGTGCGCTTCCTCACGGCCGGGCCGGTGGGGCCGCCGTACCGGCGCAATCGGCTCACCTGTATGGACCGGGCCCCGCCCCGGCGGGGCAGCGCGGGGATCCGGCCATTCGGGTGCCCGGGCCCCTGACTCGGCCCGCCGGGCATCTGCCCCGGCCCTCCTGGCTCCGCCCGCCCGGCGCCCGCCCCGGACGGCGTCCCGGACCGCGCCCGGGGCCTCCGCCCGGGCCCCCGCGAGTCCTTCTCCCGTACCGCCGGGCCTCGCGTCCGCGTCTCCCGCTCACCCGGGACACGGGCGGGACGGCTCAGCCCCGCGCCCGTGCGTCGCCCACCCCCGGCGCGTCCCCGATGCCCCCGCCCGTGCCCCGCGCTCCCGCGCCCCTGGCATCCCGTACCCCCCGTGTGTCGCGGACATCCCGCCAGGCCGTCCCCAGCGCCTCCGCCACCTCGTACGACGTGATCGGCACGGCCCTCGCCGCCGCGTGGCGGGCCGCGAGCCCGTGGAGATAGGCCGCCGCGGAGCCCGCGTCGAGGGGAGCGAGACCCCCGGCGAGCAGGGAGCCCGCCAGACCGGAGAGGACATCACCGCTGCCGGCCGTGGCGAGCCAGGAGCTGCCCATGGCGTTCACACGCACGGGTGAGCCGGGTTCGGGGGACGCAACCAGCGTGGTGGAGCCCTTGAGCAGGACCGTCGCACCGAAGGACTCGGCCAGCCTGCGCACCGAGACGAGGCGGGCCGCCTCGACCTCGCCGCGGGAGACCCCGAGCAGGGCGGCGGCCTCACCGGCGTGCGGGGTCAGCAGGGTGGGGGCCCGCCGGGCGCGGACGGCCGCCGGGTCGAGACCGCGCAGACCGTCCGCGTCGACCAGCAGCGGGACGTCCGAGTCCAGCACCTCCCGTACGCCCCAGACGTCGTCGGCGAGGCCGGGGCCGATGACCCATGCCTGCACCCGGCCCGCCTTCCCGGGCGGCCCCGCGTGGATCAGGGTCTCCGGGAAACGGGCGATCACGGCGTCCGACGCGTGGCCGACGTAGCGGACCGCGCCCGCGCCGCCGCGCAGGGCGCCCGCGACCGCGAGGACGGCCGCGCCCGGATAGCGGGCGGACCCGGCGGCGATACCCACGACCCCGCGCCGGTACTTGTCGCTCTCCGCCCCCGGCTGAGGCAGCAGAGCGGCCACGTCCGCGTGCTGGAGCGCCTCCACCCCGGGCACGGACGGCAGCAGGTCCTCGATGCCGATGGGGATCAGCCGGACCGTGCCCGCATACTCGCGCGCGGGGTCGACGAGCAGCCCCGGCTTGTAGGTGCCGAAGGTGACCGTGGCGTCCGCGCGCAGGGCCTCGCCCCGCACCTCCCCGCTGTCCGCCTCGACTCCGCTCGGCAGATCGACGGCGACGACCAGGGCGCCCGAGTCCCGCGCGGCGCGGGCGAGGGGGACCGCGTCCGCCCGCAGTCCGCCCCGGCCGCCGATGCCGGTGATGCCGTCGAGGACGAGATCGGCGGCGGCCAGCGTCCGGAAGGGGTCGTCGGCGATCCGTCCGCCCGCGCCGGTCAGGGCCGCGAGCCCGCCGGGGTGCGTACGGCCGGGGGCGAGGAGGACGGCGCCGACCCCCGCGCCCCGGCGGGCGAGCCGTGCTCCGGCGTAGAGCGTGTCGCCCCCGTTGTCCCCGCTGCCGACGAGGAGGACGACCCTCGATCCGTACACCCGGCCGAGCAGATCCGCGCAGACTGCGGCGAGTCCGGCGGCGGCCCGCCGCATCAGCGCGCCCTCCGGGAGCCGTGCCATCAGTTCGGTCTCTGCGCTTCTGACGGTGTCCACGCTGTGAGCGGTACGCATGGTCCCGAGTCTGCCCCAGCAGCCGCGCCCTCGCCCATCCGATCCAAAGGCGCCCGAAGAGGTGGGAGTTGTCCGGTGCCTTCCGTGGTGGGCGGGGTTGACGGGACCTCAAGTCAAACTTAGGTTTGCCTTACCTAACTCGGTCGCGCGCCGCCCAATCCGGTCGCGCTCCGGGGCCGTTCTGCGAAAGGTGTCCTCACCCATGCGCTCCCCCGCCCGCACCGCCCCGCGCCCACGACGCGCCACCGCCCGTGCCACCGCCGTCCGCGCGGGTGTCGCCCTGCTCGGCGCCACGGCCCTCACCGTGGGGCTCGCCTCGTCCGCCTCCGCGGGCACCGGCGGCCGTACGGTGGTCGACGGGCCGACGTTCAACCTCTCCCTCACCGCGCCGAGCATGGCCGCCGCGGCGGGCCAGAACGTCACCGTCAGCGGCAGCGGCTACAACCCGGACCAGGGCGTCTACGTCGGCCTGTGCGCGATACCTGCGGGCGTCGACGTCACCGACCCCACCACCTGGACGGCCAAGCCGACCCCCTGTCTGGGCGGCCAGGACCAGGCGGGCACCACCGGCGCGTCCCACTGGGTCAACAGCGACTGGTGGTGGACGGCCCCGAACAGCTCCTCCCCGTACACCGAGTCGGGCGGCCGGGGCTCCTTCTCCGTGCAGATCCACGTCAAGGCGCGGCTCTCCGCCTCCGTCACCTGCGGCCAGGGGGGCGTGACCTGTGCGATCGTCACCCGCGCCGACCACCTGGACACCAATGACCGCAAGTACGACGTCTACGTCCCGGTGACGTTCTCCTGACCATGGACACACGTACCGTCGGACCGGCGGAGAGACGAGGGCTGGTGGCCGCCGTGCTGCTCCTGCTCGTGGCGGGCCTGACCGTCATGGGCACGGCACGGGCGGCCACCCCCGGCGAGGCGACCGGCCCCACCGGGCAGAAGCTGACCGTCTCCGAGACGAAGAACATCGACCCGGCCGGGCAGAAGGTCACCGTGACCGGCACGGGCTATGACGTGTCCAAGGGCATCTATCTCGCCGTCTGCGCCGTCCCCCGGCCGGGCGAGGCGCCGAGCCCCTGTCTCGGGGGCGCCGATATGTCCGGCGCCTCCGGGACCTCGTACTGGATCAACAACAGTCCTTACGGGGAGGGGCTGGCCAAGAAGTTCACCGTCGGGAGCGACGGCAAGGGCAGCTTCACGCTGGAGCTGACCATCAAGGTCAAGGACGGCAGCGCGGACTGCTCCCAGATCGCCTGCGCCGTCGTCACCCGCGCCGACCACACGCATATCGCCGACCGGGAGCAGGACGTCATCGTCCCGTTCACCTTCGGCACCGGCGAGGGGCCGAACCCCGAGGTCCCGCCCGGGACCGTGCGCCACCAGACCGTCCGTACCATCGAGCCGGCGGACGGCGCCGCCAACGACGCCGCCGTCGACCCCGCGGCCGGACGGCTCTATGTCAGCACCAGCGGCGCCAAGGAACGGCTGACGGTGTACGACACCGCGACGGGACGGCCCGTCGGCGCCCCCGTCGACCTGCCCGAGCAGGCTTCGGCCCTCGCCCTCGACGCGCCGGCGAAGACCCTGTACCTCGCGCTGGGCGACCGGATCGCGACGTACGACACCGAGAAGGGGACCGTCACCCACAACCGGGTGACGGCGGACGGCAACATCTCGCTGCTGGCCGCCGATCCAGGCGCCGGCCGGATCTATGTGGGCGTCCAGGCGACCAAGTCCGTATCGGTGTACGACACCGGGCGGTGGGCGCGCGTCGGCGAGCCGGTCGTCTTCCCCGTGCACCCGTCCGGGCTCGTCGTCGACACCGCCGCGCACATCGGGTACGCCACCTATGTCGGCCCCAACCGGACCACCACCCCGCCCAGCATCTACAACATGCTGAACGGGATCGACGGCTCGACAGGCAGGCTGGTCAGCACGCTCAGCCTCGGCACCGGCCCGCTGGGCAGCATGGGCGTGACCGTGGACCCCACCACCCGTACGGGCTATGTCGCCAATATCGGGGCGGGCTCAGTCTCCGTGGTGGACCTGCGGGCGAACAAGGTCACCGGCACGCTGAGTGTGGGCGCGGGACCGAAGTCCCTGGCGTACGACCCCGGAACGGGCACGCTCTACGCGGCCCAGACCACCGATCTCACGGTCGCCGCGGTGGACCCGGCGAAGAACGAGATCATCCAGCTCCTGGAGACCGGCAGACAGCCGGAGGAACTGGCGCTGGACACCCGGACGCACACGCTCTACACGGTTCTCGCCGAAGGCAGGATCGTCGAGACGCAGCGGCGGGTCTCGCCGAAGGTGACCAAGGCGCCGAAGCCGGTGTCGGTCACGGCGGGCGCGGAGGCGCGGTTCACGGCGACGGCTTCGGGTACGCCCGGGCCGGCCACGAGCTGGGAGGTGAGCACCGACGACGGCACGTCCTGGCAGCCGGTCGCCGGGGCCACGGCGGAGTCGCTCGCCTTCAGGGCGACGGCGGAGCAGGACGGCAACCAGTACCGGGCCGTCTTCTCCAACCCGGTCGGCAGTCTGCGTACGGCGGCCGTGCTGCTCTCGGTCGCTCCCGGACCGGGCGGTGAGACCGGCGGCTCGACGGACGGAGGCTCGACCGACGGCGGGTCCGACGCGGGCGGTTCGGACACGGGCGGCTCGGGGGCGGGTGGTTCCGACACGGGTGGTTCCGGCACGGGCGGCTCCTCGGCCGGAGGGTCCGATTCCGGCGGTACGGCCGGGGGCGGCTCGGATACGGGCGGCTCCGGCGCGGGCGGTTCGGCCGGGGGCCACGACCCCCAGTCCACCGGCGGAGGGAGCGTCGGGGGCGGGTCGGACGGCAAGCTCGCCTCCACGGGTACGAGTCTGCTGCTCCCGCTGGGTATCGCCGCGGCGGCGCTCAGCACGCTCGGCGCCGCGGCCTTCGTCCTGCGCCGGAGGGTGGCCGGGGCCCGGTAACAGGCACCGGACACCCGCCGTGGCACCCGGTACGGCCCCGGCCGTGCCGAGGTCGCCCGGCGCGGTGTCCGGGCTCCGGGGAGAGGGGGCCGTCCGTCACCGGCCACCGGCTTCTCCGGGGCAACGGCCCGGCCTCTTCGAGTGCTGCTCGCAGGGGCCGGGCCGACCCTTGTACGCCTGACGCGACGGCCGCAGCCTCCCGAGGTCCCTGAGGTCCCCGAGGTCCCTGAGGTCGACGCCGGCGTCAGGAATTCCCGGCGCCGGTTCTCCGGATGTTCAGGGCCACCCGGACGCGTCCCGGCCCAAGGCTCCCGGTCCGCTGCCCCATGACCGCCCGGCGGGACCCGCTCCCCCACGGGAACCCCGCGCCCCTCATCCCTCCGCGATCACCACCGCCGACGCCACCCCCGCGTCATGGCTCAGCGAGATGTGCCAGGACCGCACCCCGAGCGCGACCGCCCGTGCCGCGACGGTGCCGTGGACGCGCAGCCGGGGCCGGCCGCTCTCCTCCACGTACACCTCGGCGTCCGTCCACAGCAGACCGCCGGGCGCGCCGAGCGCCTTGGCGACGGCCTCCTTCGCGGCGAACCGGGCCGCGAGAGAGGCGTAACCCCGGCGCTCGCCGCTGGGGAGCAGCAGCTCACGGTCCAGAAAGAGCCGCCGGGCCATGCTCGGGGTCCGTCTCATGGACACCGCGAACCGTTCGATCTCGGCGACGTCGATCCCCACCCCGATGATCATCCGACCGTGACCGCCTCGTTCATCGCCCGGCTCCTTCCGCTCCGCCTCATCCGGCGCCCCCGGGCGGGGACACTTCCCCCGGCCGCCCGGGGCCCCTGCCCCGCCGATCATTCCACCGTTTACTCCACCGTCACCGACTTGGCGAGATTGCGCGGCTGATCGACCTCATTGCCCCGGGCCGTGGCCAGTTCACAGGCGAAGACCTGGAGCGGAACGGTCGCCACCAGCGGCTGGAGCAGTGTCGGTGTCACCGGGACACGGATGAGATGGTCCGCGTACGGTACGACCGTCTCGTCGCCCGCCTCCGCGATCACGATCGTCCGCGCACCGCGTGCCCGGATCTCCTGGATATTGGAGACGATCTTGTCGTGGAGCACCGAGCGCCCGCGCGGCGACGGCACCACGACGACCACCGGCAGATCCTCCTCGACGAGCGCGATCGGCCCGTGCTTCAGCTCGCCCGCCGCGAAGCCCTCGGCGTGCATGTACGCCAGTTCCTTCAGCTTCAGGGCGCCCTCCAGCGCCACGGGATAGCCCACGTGCCGCCCGAGGAACAGCACCGTGTCCTTGTCCGCGAGCGAGCGCGCCAGCTCCCGTACCGGCTCCATGGTCTCCAGCACCCGGTCGACCTCGCCGGAGATCTTCGCCAGATCCCGGATGACGGCCCGTACCTCGTCGCCCCACTGGGTACCGCGGACCTGGCCCAGATAGAGCGCGACCAGATAGCAGGCGACCAGCTGGGTCGAGAACGCCTTGGTGGAGGCGACGGCGACCTCGGGGCCCGCGTGGGTGTAGAGCACGGCGTCGGACTCGCGCGGGATCGTCGAACCGTTCGTATTGCAGATGGCCAGCACCCGGGCGCCCTGCTCACGCGCGTGCCGCAGCGCCATCAGGGTGTCCATGGTCTCGCCGGACTGGGAGATCGCGATCACCAGCGACCGCTGGTCGAGGATCGGGTCCCGGTAGCGGAACTCGCTGGCCAGCTCCACCTCGCACGGGATGCGGGTCCAGTGCTCGACGGCGTACTTCGCGATCAGCCCGGCGTGGAACGCGGTGCCGCACGCGACGATGACGACCTTCTCGGCCGCCCTCAGCACGGAGGCCGGGATACGGACCTCGTCGAGCATCAGCGAACCGGCGTCGTCGATCCGGCCGAGGAGCGTGTCGGCCACGGCCTTGGGCTGCTCGGCGATCTCCTTGAGCATGAAGGAGGCGTAGCCGCCCTTCTCGGCGGCCGACGCGTCCCAGTCCACGTGGTACGACCGGGTCTCCCCCGGGCTCCCGTCGAAGCCGGTGACCGTCACCCCGTCCCGCCGCAGCTCCACGACCTGGTCCTGGCCCAGCTCGATCGCGGACCGCGTATGGGCGATGAACGCGGCCACGTCCGACGCGAGGAAGGACTCGCCCTCGCCGACACCCACCACCAGGGGGGAGTTCCGCCGCGCGCCGACCACGGTGTCCGGTTCGTCCGCGTGCACCGCGACCAGGGTGAAGGCGCCCTCCAGCCGCCGGCACACCTGGCGCATCGCCTCGGCGAGGTCCCCGCACGAGGAGAACGACTCCGCGAGCAGATGCGCCACGACCTCGGTGTCCGTATCGGAGGCCAGGTCGTGGCCGCGCTCGCTCAGCTCCGCGCGCAGGGCGGCGAAGTTCTCGATGATCCCGTTGTGGACGACGGCGACACGCCCGGCGTTGTCCAGATGGGGGTGCGCGTTGGCGTCGGTCGGGCCGCCGTGGGTCGCCCAGCGGGTGTGCCCGATGCCGGTGGTGCCGCTCGGCAGCGGCCGGCCCGCCAGCTCCTTGTCCAGATTGACGAGCTTGCCCGCCTTCTTCGCGGCGGCGAGCCCGCCGTCGGCGAGAACGGCGACCCCGGCCGAGTCGTAGCCCCGGTACTCCAGGCGCTTCAGGCCCGCGACGACCACATCCAGCGCCGACTGCCCGCCGACGTAACCCACGATTCCGCACATGCCCGGCAGCCTACGACGGAGCCCGCGGCACACCGGCGAGGCTCGCGTCCGGCCCGGCAGGCATGACCCGCGGCGGGACTCCGGGGCCGGCAGGCATGACCCGCGGCGGGCTCCGGGAGCCGGTACGCATGACCCGCGCGGGGCTCCGGGGGCGGGGCGTGACCTAGCCCACCCTTCGCGATCGGCCCGGAACGCCGACAATGGCCCTGTGATCACTTCGCCGCCACGAAGCGCCCACCGCCGGGCCGAGCACGCGTCGACGCCGTATGTCGACCTCACCCGCGCGGAGTGGAGCGCCCTGCGCGACAAGACACCACTGCCCCTGACCGCCGACGAGGTCGAGCGGCTGCGGGGGCTCGGCGACGTCATCGACCTCGACGAGGTACGGGACGTCTATCTGCCGCTCTCCCGGCTGCTGAATCTGTACGTCCGGGCCACGGGCGAGCTGCGGGGCGCGCTCAACACCTTCCTCGGGGACGCGGGCGGCGGCCAGGGCGCACAGCGCGGCACCCCCTTCGTCATAGGGGTCGCCGGCTCGGTGGCGGTCGGCAAGTCCACCGTCGCCCGGCTCCTCCAGGCCCTGCTGGCCCGCTGGCCGGAGCACCCGCGGGTGGAGCGGGTGACCACGGACGGGTTCCTGCTCCCCATGAAGGAGCTCCAGGCGCGCGGGCTGATGTCGCGGAAAGGTTTCCCCGAGTCCTACGACCGCCGTGCGCTGACCCGTTTCGTGGCCGATATCAAGGCGGGCAAGGACGAGGTCACCGCACCCGTCTACTCCCATCTGATCTACGACATCGTCCCCGGCGAGCGCCTCACCGTCAGCCGCCCCGACATCCTCATCGTCGAGGGCCTCAATGTGCTCCAGCCCGCGCTGCCGGGCCAGGACGGGCGGACACGCGTGGGGCTCGCGGACTACTTCGACTTCTCCGTGTACGTCGACGCGCGGCCCGAGGACATCGAGCAGTGGTACCTCAACCGCTTCCGCAAGCTGCGCGAGACGGCGTTCCTGGACCCCTCCTCGTACTTCCGCAAGTACACCCAGGTCTCGGAGGAGGAGGCCATGGAGTACGCCCGGACGATGTGGCGCACCGTCAACAAGCCCAACCTGCTGGAGAACGTCGCTCCCACGCGCGGCCGTGCGACGCTGGTGGTGCGCAAAGGGCCCGACCACAAGGTCCAGCGGCTGTCGCTGCGCAAGCTCTGACCCGGGTAATCCGGTCCCGATCCGCCAAGGAGTCCCCCGGCCGTGCTGCATCTGCGACTGATCACACCGGCCGACCGGACCGCCGAGGTGGTCGATCTCGTCGAACGGACCGTGGGCGCCACGCATATCGCGGTCGTACCGGGGGCCGCCCGCGATCCGCGCGGCGATCTGGTGATGTGCGATGTGGCCAGGGAAGCGGGCGACGAACTGATCGGCGCGCTCCAGGAGCTGGGCATCGACGAGAGCGGCTCCATCGCCGTGGACCACATCGACCTGTCCCTGTCCAGGCGCGCCGAGAAGGCCGAGGAGGAGGCACCGGGCGAGGGCGCGGACGCGGTCCTGTGGGAGCACCTGACGGACGCCACGCACGAGGAGTCCAAGCTCTCCGTCACCTATATGGCGTTCATGACGGTGGCGACGATGATCGCCGCGTGCGGTGTGGTCCTCGACAACGCGATCCTGATCGTGGGCGCGATGGCGGTGGGCCCGGAGTTCGGCCCGCTGGCCGGATTCAGCACGGCATTGGTACGGCGCTCACCTCGGCTGGCCTGGCGCTCGTTCCTGGCGCTGATCGCGGGGTTCGCCTTCGCCATGGTGGCCACGGTCGGGTTCAGCCATCTGATGACATGGCTGGATCTCTTCAGCGAGGCCGCCCTGGACGCCGAACGGCCCAACACCAACTTCATCTACCAGCCGGACGCCTTCTCCTTCGTCGTCGCCCTGCTGGCGGGCGTCGCGGGCACACTGTCGCTGACGTCGGCGAAGTCCGGGGCGCTCGTCGGTGTCGCCATCTCCGTCACCACGGTTCCGGCCGCCGCCAACGCGGCCGTCGCCTTCTCGTACGACGAGTACCGCCAGGCGTGGGGCTCCACCGAGCAGCTGCTGCTCAACCTGCTGGGCATCGTCCTCGCGGGCACGCTGACCCTCGTGCTGCAGAAGATGCTGTGGGACCGGCACCGGGCCCGGCGCACCGCCGGATAGGGGGTCCCCCGGGCACGGCAAGGCCCGGGCGGCTTCCGGGCCCCCGCGGGTCCCGACAGCGGCTTCCCGGCCCTGCGCACCACGGGCAAGGACGGGTCCGGCGGCGCCGGACGACCGGCCCGGCGCACTACGGCGTGCCACGTACGCGGCTGCTCACCCGCCTGCCGAACCGTCGAGGAAATCCGCCCGGCCGAGAACATCGCGTTTCCCCTCCCATCATCCCTTTCGCAGCCGCCTTCCATCACATCCTTTGACGCTCGCGGCCAGTGATGGAGAGTCGCCGGATACCCCTGGGAACCCGTACGCGACACCCTCCCGGCGGCCACGGAGTACGTGATAATCCCGCCACGCCGAGGAATCACCCGGTGATTTCCGGAGGCCATCCATCCAGGGCCACGGCCACTTCGCAGGGGAAAGCACCACCATCTCCCCCGGAAGAAGGCGATCCGGTTTCACATTCCCCTGAATCACATAAAGGCGCTTCCTGGCGCCCGCCCCTGACGCTGAATCAACATGTCACGCACAAAACAACTCCGCAGCGCTCCAGGGACTTCTCGCGCCGCGGCGACGACTACTCGACCCAGGGGATTCCATGAGACTGAAATCCGCCCTGCTGCCCCTGCTGGCAGCAGCCGGACTGCTCCTCCCGGCCGCCGTACCCGCAGCGGCCGGCCAGGCTCCGTCCCGGGTGCCCACCCCGGCCGCCGCCCCCGGCACGTACCTCCAGCAGGCTGATCAGGAGGTCGTCGCGGAATCCCTCCGGCTGCGCGGCGAACTCGGATTCCCCGCCACGGAGTCCCGGCTCGACGACATCCTCAAGGCCCGGGCGGCCTCGAACGCCTCGGCGGACGAGCTGTCCGGCGTCAACGAGTGGGGCTTCATCGGAACCGCCGCGGAAGCAGCCGAGATGAAGCGCCGGGACGCACTCGTGATGGCCGTCGAACCGACGGTGAAGGCGCTGGCGAAGCAGAAGAACTTCGCGGGGCATTTCCTCGACACCAAGCGCGGCGGGCGCCTTGTTGTGCAGTTTGCCAATGCCCTCCCTTCCCATAAAACGCAAGAAGCCTTCAAAAAGACCGCCGTCGTGTCCGGCAGTTCGGCAGCCGATGTCGAGTTCCGCGTTGTCACCCACTCCACCGCAGAGCTCACCACCGCCATGAAAACCGTCTGGGAATCCGAGGAGAAGCGCGGCGGCAGGATACCGGTCAACGCGATAACGGAAGACGTCACCGCCAACCGGCTCCATGTGACCTTCCGCCCCGGGGCCTCCCAGACCAGCGTGCGAAGCCTGCTGAACCGCCTCGGCATCCCCGCCGTCTACGCCGTGGCCGACGGACGTGAGCTGGCGTGCAAGTCCCGTACGGAGTGTGACTCGCCCCGCCGCGGTGGTGTCTCCATCACCAAGGTCGGGTCGTGCACCACCGCCTGGATCGTGAAGAAGGGCAAGGAGTACGGGGCGATCACCGCCGGACACTGCTGGTACACCACCAAGAACGCCGACGTCACCTCGGGCAAGCACGTCTACGGCTCTCTGACCAAGCTCAACGCCCTCAAGAAGGGCACCCACGCCGACATCCGCTACATCAAGATCCCCGGCAACGCCAAGCCGTGGCTCTACCAGGACAAGGACTTCAAGGCGCGGACGGTCGACAAGGCGTCCCTCGGTTCCGTCAGCTCCGTCTCGTGTCTGTTCGGCCGCAGCTCGGAGAACCCGCGCTGCGGAAAGATCAAGTCCACCAACGCGAGCCACTACAGCGACGCCTGCAAGTGCACGGTCTACGGCCAGTCGGTGGCCTCCATCACCGGCGCCAAGGCCGGTGACAGCGGCGGCGCCGTCGCCACCAGCAAGAAGGGCAACGTGGCACGAGGTGTGTTCGCCGGCACCTGGGACGGGAGCCACTACAGCTCCATCGGCCAAACGTCGGCCTATGACATGGGCAAGCTCTACACCTGGCTATGACCCCGACGACCCGTCACCGGACCGCAGGGCACGCGGCGGAACAGGACGGCCGCGGGTGACGCCCTACCCGGACACCGCCTGAGACCCATCGCGCCGGAACGGAGAGAGCCGGAGCGCCCCGTACGACACCTCGTCGTACGGGGCGCTCCGGCTCCGGGCGCAGACGCGGGGACCACACCACCGCGAAGCCCTGGGGAAACCTCAGCCCAGCGTGGACTTCACCGCGTCCGCCAGCCGCTCCGCCACCCCGCGCGCCTGCTCGATGTCCGCGGCCTCCACCATCACCCGTACCAGCGGCTCCGTGCCCGAGGGGCGCAGCAGCACCCGGCCGGTCGCGCCCAGCTCCCGCTCCGCCTCGGCCACCGCGCCCGCGAGGTCCGCCGAGGTGTGGACACGGGACTTGTCGACGTCCGGCACATTGATCAGGATCTGCGGCAGCCGCTCCATCACGCCCGCCAGCTCCGTCAGCGACGTCCCGGTCGCCGCGACCCGCGACGCCAGCAGCAGACCGGTCAGGGTGCCGTCCCCGGTGGTCGCGTGGTCGAGGACGATCACATGACCGGACTGCTCACCGCCGAGCGCGTACCCGTTCTCCTTCATGGACTCCAGGACATAGCGGTCGCCGACCGCCGTCTGCACCAGCTCCACCCCCGCCCGCTCCATCGCGAGCTTGAAGCCGAGGTTGGACATCACGGTGGCGACGACGGTGTTGCCCCGCAGGGTGCCCGCCTCCCGCATCGCGAGCGCCAGCACCGCGAGGATCTGGTCCCCGTCGACCTCCTCACCGGCCGCGTCGACGGCGAGGCAGCGGTCCGCGTCACCGTCATGGGCGATCCCGAAGTCCGCGCCGTGCTCGACGACCGCGGCCTTCAGCAGCTCCAGATGGGTCGACCCGCACCCCGCGTTGATGTTGAGCCCGTCCGGGTCCGCGCCGATGGTGACGACCTGGGCCCCGGCCCGCGTGAACGCCTCCGGCGACACCCGCGCCGCCGCGCCGTGCGCCTCGTCGAGGACGATCTTCAGCCCGTCGAGCCGGTGGGGCAGCACCCCGACGAGATGGGCGACGTACTTCTCGAAGCCCTCGTCGTAGTCCCTCACCCGGCCGACCCCGGCCCCGGTGGGCCGCGCCCACGGCTCACCGGTGCGGTGCTGCTCGTACACCGCCTCGATCCGCTCCTCCAGCTCGTCGGCGAGCTTGTGCCCACCGCGCGCCAGGAACTTGACGCCGTTGTCCGGCATGGCGTTGTGGCTCGCGGAGAGCATCACTCCGAGGTCGGCGCCCAGCTCGGCGGTGAGGTACGCGACCGCCGGGGTGGGCAGCACCCCGACCCGCAGGACGTCCACGCCCGCACTCGCGAGACCCGCCACGACGGCGGCCTCCAGGAACTCTCCCGACGCGCGCGGATCTCGTCCGACCACGGCGGTCGGCCGATGCCCCTCAAAGGTCCCCGCCTCGGCGAGCACATGTGCCGCGGCGACCGAGAGCCCGAGCGCCAGCTCCGCCGTCAGATCCGCGTTGGCGACACCGCGCACGCCGTCCGTGCCGAAGAGTCGTCCCACAACCGTCCTCCGAAAATGTTCCGTGATGCTCCGAAAATGCAAGCCCGTGAGTGGCTCGTGCCCGGTCCACGACCGAATCCTGTTGTGGAAAAACGTACGCCCCGGCGGCACGGAACAGTGCCGCCGGGGCGTACGTACAGGGCAGAACCTCGCAGGCGATCAGCGCTTGCTGTACTGCGGGGCCTTACGGGCCTTCTTCAGACCGGCCTTCTTGCGCTCGACCGCACGGTCGTCGCGGCTGAGGAAACCGGCCTTCTTCAGCGGGCCGCGGTTGTTGTCCACGTCCGCCTCGTTCAGGGCGCGGGCCACGCCGAGGCGCAGGGCGCCGGCCTGGCCGGAGACGCCGCCACCCGCGATACGGGCGATGACGTCGTAGCGGTTGTCGAGCTCCAGCACCTTGAAGGGCTCGTTGACTTCCTGCTGGTGCACCTTGTTGGGGAAGTAGTCCTCAAGGGTGCGACCGTTGATCTTCCACTTGCCGGAGCCCGGGACGATCCGGACACGGGCGATGGCGTTCTTGCGGCGGCCCAGGCCGGCGGCCGGCTGGGGGTCGCCGAAGCGGGACGCGAGGGACTCGGAGGTGTACTCGCCCTCGACGGGCGTCTCCGACTCGAAGGTGGTGACCTCCGCGTAGGTCTCTTCGCCCTCGACAGGGATCTCGGTGGTGGTCTCGGCCACGATGCTCCTCAGATTCTTTTCGTCTTAGGGGGTGGCCGGACTTACTGCGCGACCTGGGTGATCTCGAACGGAACCGGCTGCTGGGCAGCGTGCGGGTGGTTCTCGCCCGCGTAGACCTTCAGCTTCGAGAGCATCTGACGGCCCAGGCTGTTCTTGGGGAGCATGCCCTTGACGGCCTTCTCCACGGCCTTCTCGGGGCTCTTGGCGAGCAGCTCGTCGTAGCGGACGGAACGCAGACCACCCGGGTAGCCGGAGTGGCGGTACGCCATCTTCTGGGTCCGCTTGTTGCCGGAAAGGTGCACCTTCTCCGCGTTGATGATGATGACGAAGTCACCAGCGTCGACGTGAGGGGCGTAGATCGGCTTGTGCTTGCCCCGGAGAAGGGTGGCGGCGGTGGTCGCCAGACGGCCCAGGACGATGTCCTGCGCGTCGATGATGTGCCACTGGCGCGTCACATCGCCGGGCTTGGGGCTGTACGTACGCACGGTCGTAGCCTTCGCTTCTTCAGTGAGTGGGACTCCCCCTGCCCGTACGGACATGGGAAGCGGGTCCTGACAAGGCCACCCGGACGATCACGACAGCCCTGGCCGTGCATCGGGGACGCAACCCGTGCACCTGCCGCTGGTCATCGGCCCGGTGGACCGGCGTAAGGGCCCCTCACGTGAGATAGAGCAAGCCAATACGCATAACGAAGCAACAGCTTACCCGTGCCGCGCCGGACGGGTCAAAACGCGGTGGGGACTGTCCAGCGCTCGGTTCACCTCCGAGGCGCTTCTTTCTTTTTTGAGTGCTCGGTTCGCCTCCGAGGCGCTCAAGCGTGCACCGACGGTCGATCGTGCCTGCCTTTTTGAGCGCTCGGTTCGCCTCCGAGGCGCTCAAGCGTGCACCGACGGTCGATCGTGCTCGACCACTCGTTCCTCGCGGCCTCCGCGCGTTCTCCCTTTCGGCACCCGCGCGCCTCTTCGGCTCACTCGCGGAAAGCCCGGTGACCCAACCCCGCGGATGCGGCACCCACCCCCACGCGATCTTGCCCACGGGGCTCGGGCGCCTCGTCAGCCCACTCGCGGAAAGCCCGGTGGCCCGCCCCCGCGGGTGTGGCAGCGGCCTGGGCGCGTTCTTGTATTCGGGGCTCGGGCGGCTCCTCGGCCCGGTCCCGCCGCCCCCGGCGGGCCGGGGCGGCGGGATCCACGGGCGTCGGCGCTCAGCGGACCCGGTCCACCCTGCGCTCGTCCCAGACCGGCCCCGCGCTCTCCCGGACGACACCGTCCGAGCCGAAGACGAGATACCGGTCGAAGGAACGGGCGAACCAGCGGTCGTGGGTCACCGCGAGAACCGTGCCCTCATAGGCCTCCAGCCCGTCCTGGAGCGCCTCCGCGGACTCCAGGTCGAGATTGTCCGTGGGCTCGTCCAGAAGCAGCGCCGTGGTACCCCCGAGCTCCAGCAGCAGGATCTGGAAGCGCGCCTGCTGGCCGCCGGACAGCCGGTCGAAGGGCTGGTCGCCCTGGCGCTCCAGCTCGTAGCGGCGCAGCACCGACATGGCCCCGCCCCGGTCCTTCGCGTGCTCGGTCCACAGAATGTCGACGAGAGTACGGCCCAGCAGCTCGGGGTGGGCGTGCGTCTGGGCGAAGTGCCCGGGGACGACCCGCGCGCCGAGCTTCCAGGACCCCGTCGCGGCGACCGACCCGTCCCCCGCCAGCAGCCGGAGGAAGTGCGACTTCCCGGAGCCGTTGGAGCCGAGGACCGCGACCCGCTCCCCGTAGAAGACCTCCAGGTCGAACGGTTTCATCAGACCGGTCAGCTCAAGCTTCTCGCAGGTCAGCGCCCGCACTCCGGTCCGGCCGCCGCGCAGCCGCATCCGGATCTCCTGCTCGCGCGGCGGCTCCGGCGGCGGACCCGCGTCCTCGAACTTCTTGAGACGGGTCTGCATCGCCCGGTAGCGCGACGCCATGTCCGGACTGTTCGCCGCCTGCTGCCGCAGCCGCAGCACCAGCGCCTTCAGCCGCGCGTGCTCCTCGTCCCAGCGCCGCTTCAGCTCCTCGAACCGCGCGAACCGTTCCTTCCGCGCCCCGTGGTACGTGGCGAACCCGGCTCCGTGCACCCAGACGTCCGACCCGGCGGGTCCCGGCTCCACACTGACGATCTTCTCGGCGGCCCGCGCCAGCAGCTCCCGGTCGTGGGAGACGAAGAGCACGGTCTTACGGGTCTCCTTGAGCCGCTCCTCCAGCCACCGCTTGCCCGGCACATCGAGATAGTTGTCCGGCTCGTCCAGCAGCAGGACCTCGTCCGGGCCCCGCAGCAGCGCCTCCAGCGCCAGCCGCTTCTGCTCTCCCCCGGACAGCGTCGTCAGCACACGCCACTGCGCCTTCTCGTACGGAACGCCCAGCGCGGCCGTGGTGCACATGTCCCAGAGCGTCTCCGCCTCGTAACCGCGCGCCTCCGCCCAGTCACTCAGCGCCTGCGCGTACCGCATCTGCGCGGACTCGTCGTCCACCGTCATGATCAGATGCTCGGCCTCGTCCACGGCCCGGGCGGCCTCCCTCACCCGGGCCGGGGCCAGCGAGACCAGCAGGTCCCGTACGGTCCGCTCGTCCCGCACCGAGCCGATGAACTGGCTCATCACCCCGAGGCCCCCGCTGGAGGACACCGATCCGCCGTGCGGCCGCAGCTCCCCCGCGATCAGCCGCATCAGCGTGGTCTTGCCCGCGCCATTGGCCCCCACCAGGGCGACCACGGCGCCGTCGCCCACCCGGAACGAGACATCACCGAGGAGCGGCCTCCCGTCCGGCAGGAAGTACTCCAGATGCGCGGCTTCCAGATGTCCCATACTCCGATTCTGACGGCCGGGGCCGCCCGGGCCCAACAGGTTTAGGATTCGCGGCATGAGCTTTGGGCAGGGGGGACCTCAGTGGGGGTCCGGAGGTGCGCAGAACCATGACCCGTACGGGCAGGACCCGTACAGCTCCCGTCAGGCGGGGAGCGGCCGGGATCCCTTCGGCCCCCGGGGCAATCCGTCGGCCGACACTCCCGACTGGGCGGCCCTCGCGGACGCCTCCGCCGCCCGCGCCCGCCGCAAGCGCTGGCTGATGCTGGGCGGCGGCGCGCTCGCGACCGTCGCGATAGCGGGGATCGTGGCGGCGGCCATCGTCTACTCCAACAGCGACGACCCCAAGGGCTCCCGGAACGCGGCGAAGGAACTGCCCGGCCCGCTGCCCAGCGGCTCCGGCGAGCCCGAGCCGTCGTTCTCCTCGGTCGCGCCGCTGCCCCCGCCGAACCCCAAGGACTTCATATCCGACGAGAAGAAGGACACCGCGCCCCTGAGCGTGGACACCCTCTTCCCCGGCAAGACGCTCACCCTGGGCGACCGCGGCTATCCCAAGGGCGCGACCTCCCGTACCGGCACCTGCTCGTCGGCGGCCCAGGGACGGCTGGCCTCGGTCCTGGAGAGCAACGGCTGCGACCAGGTCTTCCGCGCCACCTACCGCAAGGGCGGCCTCGCGGTCACCGTCGGCGTCGCTCTCTTCGGCACCGAGTCCCAGGCGAAGAAGGCCGCGGGAACCTCCCGGAACATCACCCCGCTCACCGGCGCGGGCGTCACCTCGTTCTGCAAGGGCGGCCCGGTCTGCCGTTTCACGGCCAACTCCTACGGCCGTTACGCCTACTTCACCGCCACCGGCTACACCACGGGCAAGTCCGTCACCACGAACGACGCCCAGGCGTTCCAGCTCGGCGACGATGTCGCGGAGTTCACCTTCCGGCAGATCGTCCGCCGCGGCGAGGCCCAGGCGTCAGCAGCAGCCACCGCCCCCGCCGGCTGATCCGGCCACCGGCAGCGACCGCTTGTTACGGGCCTGGAGGTTCCGCGCCGCCAGCAGGCTGTCCGCGGGATAACCGACCTCCTCCAGCGTGAGCCCGTGCGGCCGTACGACATGGACGGCCGAGTCCCGCACGCCCGCGGCCAGCACCCGCGCGGGCCACTCCACCGGCCGGTGCCCGTCCCCCACGAACAGCAGCGCGCCCACCAGCGACCGCACCATGTTGTGGCAGAAGGCGTCGGCCCGCACGGTCGCGGTCAGGATCCCGTCCGCGCCCCGCTCCCACGAGAACCGCTGGAGCGTACGGATGGTCGTGGCCCCGTCACGCCTCTTGCAGTACGCGGCGAAGTCGTGCTCCCCCGTCAGGCGCCCGGCCGCCGCGTTCATCGCGTCCACGTCCAACGGCCAGTCGTGCCACAGGACATGGCCCCGCAGCAGCGGATCGACCCCGCCGGGGTCGTCGCTCACGCGATACGCGTAACGCCGCCAGATCGCCGAGAAACGCGCGTCGAACCCCTCGGGCGCCGGTTCCACCCGCCAGATCCGCACATCGCGCGCCAACCGCCCGGCGAGCCGCTTCAGCAGCTTCTCCCGGTGCTCGGCCCAGACCTCGGCCGGAAGATCGACATGCGCCACCTGGCCGCGCGCATGCACCCCCGCGTCGGTGCGGCCGGCGACGGTCAGCTCATACGTCCGCGACGACCTCGTCACCGTACGCAGGGCGTCCTCGATCTCCCCCTGGACGGTGCGCCGGCCGCCGGCCTGCTTGGCCCAGCCGGAGAAGTCCCGCCCGTCGTACGACAGATCCAGCCGCAGCCGCACCGTGCCCGGCTCCCCGTCCTCACTCATCTACCGACCCTTCTCAGCCAGGACGGGCCCGCTCCCCAGGGGAGAGCGGGCCCGTCCACCAGCCTTGCGAACGCGATCAGGCGTCCTTGGACTCCTCGGCGGCCTCGGCGGCCGGCTTGGCGTCCTCGACCGGAGCCGCGTCCTCGACGGGCGCGGCCTCCTTCTTGAGGGCGTCCTCCTTGACCGCGCGCTTGGCGGCGGCCTCGGCCTCGGCGACGGTGGCCTTCTTGGCGATCTCGCCCTCGACCAGCTCGATCACGGCCATGCGGGCGTTGTCACCACGGCGGTTGCCGATCTTGGTGATACGGGTGTAGCCACCCGGACGCTCGGCGTACCGCGGGGCGATCTCGGTGAAGAGCGTGTGCACGATGCCCTTGTCCGTGATCGTCTGAAGGACCAGGCGACGGTTGTGGATGTCGCCCTTCTTCGCCTTGGTGATCAGGCGCTCGGCGACCGGACGCAGGCGGCGGGCCTTGGCCTCGGTCGTGGTGATGCGGCCGTGCTCGAACAGCGACTTCGCGAGGTTCGCGAGAAGCAGCCGCTCATGCGCGGCGCTGCCGCCCAGTCGGGCACCCTTGGCGGGCTTCGGCATGGTGTTTCTCCTTGTGTCTGCACCGGCCGTACCAGGTACCGGTGTCAGTTCCCCCGGAGCGGCTGCCCCGGGAAAGTCATTCACTAAAAACAAGCCCGTCCAACGCTTTGAGGACGAACCCGCCCCCGAAGCCGCCCGACGCAACCCGGCCAGCTCCGCAAAAACAAGCCCGTCCGGCGTTTGAGGACGGCCTTGGACCGGGGGCCGGCCGAACTGCTCCGGTCGGCCCGGGCCAAAGATCCAGCCCGTCCGGCGATTGAGGACGGAGCCTCACGCCGAGACGGTCGGCGGGACCCACGGTCTCACCCGTCAACCCCGGCGGAGCCGCCTCAGTACTGCTCGGTCTCCACGAAACCCGCATCCGCGTCGTCGTCCGCGCCGAACGCGTCCGCCGCCGCCGTCGGGTCGAATCCGGGCGGGCTGTCCTTGAGCGCCAGGCCCATCCCGGCCAGCTTCGCCTTGACCTCGTCGATCGACTTGGCACCGAAGTTGCGGATGTCGAGCAGGTCCGCCTCGGAGCGGGCCACCAGCTCGCCCACCGAGTGGATGCCCTCGCGCTTGAGGCAGTTGTAGGAGCGGACCGTGAGCTCCAGCTCCTCGATCGGCAGCGCCAGATCCGCGGCGAGCGCGGCGTCCGTCGGGGACGGGCCCATGTCGATGCCCTCGGCGTCGATGTTCAGCTCGCGCGCGAGACCGAACAGCTCGACCAGGGTCTTTCCGGCGGAGGCCATGGCGTCACGGGGACGCATCGCCTGCTTGGTCTCGACGTCGACGATCAGCTTGTCGAAGTCGGTGCGCTGCTCGACACGGGTCGCCTCGACCTTGTACGTGACCTTGAGCACCGGGGAGTAGATGGAGTCGACCGGGATACGGCCGATCTCCTGGCCCAGCTGCTTGTTCTGCACGGCGGAGACATAGCCGCGACCGCGCTCGACGGTCAGCTCCATCTCCAGCTTGCCCTTGCCGTTGAGCGTGGCGAGGACGAGGTCGGGGTTGTGGACCTCGACACCGGCCGGGGGCGCGATGTCGGCGGCGGTGACCAGACCCGGGCCCTGCTTGCGCAGGTACATCACGACCGGCTCGTCGTGCTCCGAGGAGACGACCAGCTGCTTGATGTTGAGGATCAGGTCGGTGACGTCCTCCTTGACGCCCGGCACGGTGGTGAACTCGTGCAGGACACCGTCGATACGGATGGACGTGACCGCCGCACCCGGGATCGAGGACAGGAGGGTGCGGCGGAGGGAGTTGCCGAGGGTGTAGCCGAAGCCCGGCTCCAGCGGCTCGATGACGAACCGGGAGCGGTACTCGTCGACTACCTCTTCGGTCAGCGAGGGACGCTGAGCGATCAGCATGCGAAAAATCCTTCAGTCGGGGGCGCCCGCTATTTGACGCCCGACACATGTCCTACAAGGGTACGGGCGGTACGTCCCGAATGGAGCCGTACCGCCCGAACACTCTGAAACCGAGCCGCCTGGGCCCGGCGCCGCCTCAGACGCGACGGCGCTTCGGCGGACGGCAGCCGTGCTGCGATATGTGGGGGACGACCCCCACACCCCCAGCAGAGAACCGCCCCGGGCCCAGTGCCGCCTCAGACGCGACGGCGCTTCGGCGGACGGCAGCCGTTGTGCGGGGTGGGGGTGACATCCTGGATCGAGCCGACCTCCAGGCCCGTGGCCTGGAGCGAGCGGATCGCGGTCTCACGGCCGGAGCCGGGACCCTTGACGAAGACGTCCACCTTGCGCATGCCGTGCTCCTGCGCCCGGCGCGCGGCCGACTCGGCGGCCATCTGCGCGGCGAAGGGGGTGGACTTGCGCGAGCCCTTGAAGCCGACGTGGCCGGCGGAGGCCCAGGAGATCACGTTGCCCGAGGGGTCGGTGATCGAGACGATGGTGTTGTTGAACGTGCTCTTGATGTGCGCGTGGCCGTGAGCGACGTTCTTCTTTTCCTTGCGGCGCACCTTCTTGGCAGCGCCCTGACGACCCTTGGGGGGCATCTCTATCTCCTACGGGAGGTGGTCGGTCCTACAGCGAAGACCGCTGGCTGTGCGGGGCTCGGGGGCTTCCCGGGCATCCCGCAGCGTCCGCTGAGGACTACTTCTTGCCCGGCTTCTTCTTACCGGCGATGGCGCGACGCGGGCCCTTGCGGGTACGGGCGTTCGTGCTGGTGCGCTGACCGTGGACGGGCAGACCGCGACGGTGCCGCAGACCCTGGTAGCAGCCGATCTCGACCTTGCGGCGGATGTCGGCCTGGATCTCGCGGCGGAGGTCACCCTCGGTGCGGAGGTTGGCGTCCACGTACTCGCGGATCTTGACCAGGTCCTCTTCGGCCAGGTCACGAACGCGGGTGTCGGGGTTCACGCCGGTCGAGGCGAGGATCTCCTTGGACCGGGTGCGCCCGATACCGAAGACGTAGGTGAGTGCGATCTCCACACGCTTTTCGCGCGGGATGTCGACACCGGAAACGCGTGCCATGCAATGGCTCCTGTGTGTTCGGGGGTCTTCAGCAGAACCGCTCCCGGCCGCCGACCGCTCTGGAAGCGGTGGTACGCCCGGGTCCCCGGCCCCCGCCGGAGGTGTCGCCGGCCCTTACGGGCTGGGCGGGCTCTGCGTATGTACGTATGTGTTGCTCGCGTCGCGCGAAGTACTGCGAGGTGCAGGTCGGCGTGCGTCAGCCCTGGCGCTGCTTGTGGCGCAGGTTGTCGCAGATGACCATGACCCGGCCGTGGCGGCGGATCACCTTGCACTTGTCGCAGATCTTCTTGACGCTCGGCTTGACCTTCATGGGATGTGAGGTTCTCCGGGTCAGTGCCAACGCCCGTCCGCACATGGCGGGGGGCGTGGACAAGATCTACTTGTATCGGTAGACGATCCGGCCACGCGTCAGGTCGTACGGAGACAGCTCCACGACGACCCGGTCGTCCGGGAGGATCCGGATGTAGTGCATCCGCATCTTGCCGGAGATGTGCGCGAGGACCTTGTGACCGTTCTGAAGCTCCACCTTGAACATGGCGTTCGGGAGGGACTCGATCACGGTGCCCTCGATTTCGATGGCACCTTGCTTCTTGGCCACGCTTCGCCCTTCGAATCGGCTACCTTGATCGGCTCCCGTTGCTGTGCCCCTTGCTGTGCCCGTTACCGAGCACATTGCTGTGCTCGGTACAGGGCACATCACTGGGCCCGTCACTGTGTGCAGCATGAATGCGGACACACGGGTACACGAGAGCCGACGCATCAGTCTACGTCAGGCCATCCGAAAAGACGAATCCAGCAAGTTTGCCCACTCGGGAAGATCGTTACGCCCCCGATGCTCGGAGAGGGCCCCGGGACCGGTGGCCCGGCGGGCCCGATCCCGGCCCGGAACCGGTCTATCCGAGGGGATCGGGGGCGGCCGTGACACCCAGCTCGGCGAGCTTCGCCCGGCCGCAGTCGGGTGCGGTGAGGACCAGCGGGCCCTCCTCGGTGAGGGCGACCGAGTGCTCCCAGTGCGAGGACCAGGTGCCGTCGGTGGTGATGACGGTCCACTCGTCCTCCAGCACCTGGGTCTTCGGCGTACCGAGGGAGACCATCGGCTCGATCGCCAGACAGAAGCCGGGGACCAGCCGGGGGCCCTTGCCGCGCTTGCGGGCGACATAGTTCAGCAGATGGGGGTCCATGTGCATCTCGGTGCCGATGCCGTGGCCGCCGTACTCCTCGACGATCCCGTACCGTCCGCCGCCGGGCTTCGGCTGGCGGCGGATATAGGTCTCGATGGCGCGGGAGACGTCCACCAGCCGGTTGCCCGCCTTCATGGCGGCGATCCCGGCCCACATGGACTCCTCGGTCACCCGGGACAGCTCCAGCAGCTCCGGAGCGTGGCCCCCGCCGACGAAGACGGTGTACGCCGCGTCGCCGTGCCAGCCGTCGACGATCGCGCCTGCGTCGACGGAGATGATGTCGCCGTCCTTGAGG
The DNA here is from genome assembly GCF_044456085.1 of Streptomyces sp. NPDC051018. Lineage (NCBI taxonomy): Bacteria > Bacillati > Actinomycetota > Actinomycetes > Kitasatosporales > Streptomycetaceae > Streptomyces > Streptomyces sp. NPDC051018. Next base: position 246,516 of record NZ_JBITFN010000010.1, on the reverse strand, counting down.
ACGGTCGCCTCGTCCGGGATGCCGTGGACGACGACCTCGTTCACGGAGGTGCAGATCGTGGCGGGGAACCCGCCGTATCCGAGGAAGTTCGACTTGGCGCCGTGGTCGGCGATCACCTTGCGGGCGACCTCGTCGAGATCCTTCGTGGTGGCGCCGGGAACGGCGGCCGCGCGGGTCGCCGCGTGGATCGCGGCGACGACCAGCCCGGCCTCGCGCATCTTCGCGATCTGCTCCGGGCTCTTGATCTGCACCATGGCCCTGCCTGCCCCTCTACGCGGCTCGACCGCCGCCGCTCTCGCACGGGAGGTCGCCCTCCGCTGTCGTTCTCGATTATCCGCTGCCGGGACCGGACCCGTCTCACGCGGACGGCCGCGATGTCCGGGGGACACCGCGGCCGTACTCGGTCCGGGGTACTACTTCTGCACCTTCAGCGCGTCCATCGCGCGCCCGGTGACGTCCTCCACCTTGCCGAGCGCGGAGATCGTGACCACGAGGCCCTGGCCCCGGTAGTAGTCGATGATCGGCTCGGTCTGGGTGTGGTAGACCTCCAGGCGCTTGCGCACGGTCGCCTCGGAGTCGTCGTCACGCTGGTACAGATCGCCGCCGCAGGTGTCGCAGACACCCTCCGTCCTCGGCGGCGCGTACGTCATGTGGAAGACATGACTGGAGTCGTTCCGGCAGATGCGGCGGCCCGCGATCCGCTTCACGACCTCGTCCTCGGGGACCTCCAGGTCGAGCACCGCGTCCAGCGTCATTCCCTCGGCCTTGAGCGTCGCGTCGAGTGCCTCGGCCTGCGAGACATTGCGCGGAAAACCGTCCAGCAGGAAGCCGTTCACGGCGTCCGGCCGATCCATCCGGTCCTTCGCCATCGCGATCGTGACCTCGTCCGGAACCAGCTCACCGGCGTCCATATAGGACTTGGCCTTCCGGCCGAGGTCGGTGCCTTTGCTGATGTTGGCGCGGAACAGGTCGCCCGTGGAGATGTGGGGGATCGAGAGGTTCTCGGCAAGGTACGCGGCCTGCGTTCCCTTGCCGGCACCGGGTGGACCGACGAGGACGATTCTCATCAGCGGAGGAACCCTTCGTAATTGCGCTGCTGAAGCTGGCTCTCGATCTGCTTCACGGTCTCCAGACCCACACCCACGATGATGAGGATGCTCGTCCCGCCGAACGGGAAGTTCTGGTTCGCGCCTCCGAAGCCCGCCAACGCCATCGTCGGAACAAGAGCAATCAGACCCAGGTACAGCGAGCCCGGCCAAGTGATCCTGTTGAGCACATAGCTCAGATACTCGGCTGTAGGACGACCAGCCCGGATACCCGGGATGAAGCCACCATACTTCTTCATGTTGTCCGCGACTTCCTCGGGGTTGAACGAGATGGCCACGTAGAAGAAGGCGAAGAAAACGATGAGAAGGAAGTAGGTGATGATGTAGTAGGGATGATCGCCCTTGACCAGGTGCGCTTCGATCCAGGTCTTCCACGACGAGGTGCCGCTGGAGAACTGGGCCACCAGGGCCGGGATGTAGAGCAGTGACGACGCGAAGATGACCGGGATCACACCCGCCTGGTTGACCTTCAGCGGGATGTATGTAGATGTGCCGCCGTACGAGCGGCGTCCGATCATCCGCTTCGCGTACTGCACCGGAATACGGCGCTGGGCCTGCTCGACGAAGACGACGAGGGCCACCATCACAAAGCCGATGAGAATGACGGTGCCGAACTCGATCCAGCCCTTGGCGAGCGTGCCGCTCTCCTTGATGGCCCACAGGGCGCCGGGGAAGCCGGCGGCGATCGAGATGAACATCAGGATCGACATTCCGTTGCCGATACCGCGGTCGGTGATCAGCTCACCCAGCCACATGACCGCTGCGGTGCCCGCGGTCATCGTGACCACCATCACGACGGTCGTGAAGATCGACTGGTCGGGCACGATCTGATTGCCGACCGAACAGCCCTGGAACAGCATGCCGCTGCGGGCCGTCGCCACCAGGCCGGTGCCCTGGAGCACCGCGAGCGCGACCGTCAGATACCGGGTGTACTGGGTGATCTTCGCGGTGCCGGACTGACCCTCCTTCTTGAGGGCCTCCAGCCTGGGGATGACAACGGTCAGCAGCTGGAGGATGATGCTCGCCGTGATGTACGGCATGATGCCGAGCGCGAAGATGGTGATCTGCAGCAGCGCGCCGCCGCTGAACATGTTCACCAGGCCGAACAGGCTGTTGTTGCTCTTCGACGCCTGATCGACACAGATCTGTACGTTCCCGTAGTCGATTCCCGGAACCGGGATGTGCGACCCGAGCCGGTAGATCACGATGATGGCGAGTGTGAAGAGCAGCTTCTTGCGCAGGTCGGGCGTCTTGAACGCTCGGGCGAACGCGGTGAGCACGGTGCCTCCTGCGACCCCCGCGCTACAGCGTCAGAGGTGACGGTCTTGAGGTTCGACGAATAGGTAATCAGCAATCCGCCGGTCCCGGTGGTAGCGGACCGGACGGAGTGGTTCACAGCAGTGCACGCCACCTTACCGGCGACGGTGCCACCCTTGGAACGACCAACCGGGGATGCCCCTTTTGGGAGGCATCCCCGGCCGGTTGTTTCAGCCTTCAGTCACTGAACTCGTCTCAGACCAGTTCGGTGACGGTGCCGCCGGCGGCGGCGATCTTCTCCTTGGCGGAGCCGGAGACGGCGTCGACCGTCACCTGCAGCGCCACGGAGACCTCGCCCTGGCCGAGGACCTTGACAAGGTGGTTCTTGCGCACCGCGCCCTTGGCGACCAGATCGGCCACCGTGACCTCGCCACCCTCGGGGTAGAGCGCGGCCAGCTTGTCCAGGTTGACGACCTGGTACTCGGTACGGAAGGGGTTCTTGAAGCCCTTGAGCTTCGGGAGACGCATGTGGAGGGGCATCTGCCCGCCCTCGAAGCGCTCCGGAACCTGGTAGCGGGCCTTGGTGCCCTTGGTGCCACGACCAGCGGTCTTACCCTTGGACGCCTCACCACGACCCACACGGGTCTTGGCGGTCTTGGCGCCCGGGGCAGGACGGAGGTTGTGGACCCTCAGCGGGTTGTTCTCCGCCATGTCAGTCGACCTCCTCGACCGTCACGAGGTGGCGGACGGTGTGCACCATGCCGCGGAACTCGGGACGGTCCTCCTTGACAACCACGTCGTTGAGCTTCTTCAGCCCGAGCGAACGCAGGGTGTCGCGGTGGTTCTGCTTGCTGCCGATGTACGACTTCGTCTGCGTGATCTTGAGGCGGGCCATTACGCACCCGCTCCCGCACGCGCACGGAGCAGAGCCGCGGGGGCCACGTCCTCCAGGGGCAGACCGCGGCGGGCCGCGATCTCCTCGGGACGCTGGAGGCCCTTGAGGGCCGCCACGGTCGCGTGCACGATGTTGATCGCGTTGTCGGAGCCGAGCGACTTCGACAGGATGTCGTGAACGCCGGCGCACTCCAGGACGGCGCGCACCGGGCCACCGGCGATCACGCCGGTACCGGGGGAAGCAGGCTTGAGCAGGACGACGCCCGCGGCCTTCTCACCCTGGATGGGGTGCGGGATGGTGCCCTGGATACGGGGGACCTTGAAGAAGTGCTTCTTGGCCTCCTCCACACCCTTGGCGATGGCGGCCGGCACCTCCTTGGCCTTGCCGTAACCGACACCCACGGTGCCGTCACCGTCGCCCACCACGACCAGCGCGGTGAAGCTGAAGCGACGACCACCCTTCACAACCTTGGCGACGCGGTTGATCGCGACGACGCGCTCGACGTACGCGGTCTTCTCGGCGGCGGCTGCGCCACCGTCACGGCCCTTCCGGTCCCGCCGCTCGCCGCCACCGGCACCGCCTCCGCGGCGCTGGGGTCCAGCCATTGGATTTACCTCTCTCTGTTACGTCCGCTAGCTCCGGAACCGGGGCTTAGAACTTCAGCCCGGCTTCGCGGGCGGCGTCGGCCAGAGCGGCAATCCGCCCGGCGTACTGGTTGCCACCGCGGTCGAACACGACGGCCTCGACACCGGCGGCCCTGGCGCGCTCGGCGACGAGGGCGCCGACCTGCTTGGCCTGGGCGCTCTTGTCGCCCTCGCCACCGCGGATCGAGGTGTCCAGGGTCGACGCCGACGCGAGCGTGTGGCCCGCGATGTCGTCGATGACCTGCGCCACGATGTGGCGGTTGGAACGCGTCACGACCAGGCGCGGACGCTCCGGGGTCCCGGAGATGCGCTTGCGGACGCGGATATGGCGGCGCTTGATGGCGGCGCGCTTGTACGCGTCGCCCTTGGCGATCTTCACACCGTATGCCATGGCTTACTTGCCCGCCTTTCCGACCTTGCGGCGGATGACCTCGCCCGCGTACTTGACGCCCTTGGCCTTGTACGGGTCGGGCTTGCGCAGCTTGCGGATGTTCGCGGCGACCTCGCCGACCTTCTGCTTGTCGATGCCCTCGACCGAGAACTTGGTCGGCGACTCGACCTTGAAGGAGATGCCCTCGGGCGCCTCCACCGTGATCGAGTGGCTGTAGCCGAGCTGGAACTCCAGGTTGGAGCCCTTCGCGGCGACGCGGTAACCGACACCGCTGATCTCGAGCGCCTTGGTGTATCCCTGGGTCACACCGGTGATCATGTTCGCCACCAGCGTGCGGGACAGGCCGTGCAGGGCCTTGTTCTGACGCTCGTCGTTGGGACGGGTGACGTTGAGAACGCCGTCGTCGCCCTTCACGATCTCGATCGGCGCCGCGACGGTGTGGGTGAGGGAGCCCTTGGGACCCTTCACCGCGACCGTGCGGCCGTCGATGGTGACGTCCACGCCGGCGGGAACCTGGATGGGGAGCTTGCCGATACGCGACATTGCTTTTCCTCCGTTCCCGACTACCAGACGTAGGCGAGGACTTCCCCACCCACGCCCTTCTTCTGTGCCTGCTGGCCGGTCAGGAGGCCGTGGGACGTGGAGATGATCGCCACGCCGAGGCCGCCGAGCACCTTGGGCAGGTTGGTGGACTTCGCGTACACACGCAGACCCGGCTTCGAGATCCGCTTGATGCCCGCGATGGAGCGCTCGCGGTTCGGACCGAACTTGAGCTCCAGGACGAGGTTCTTGCCGACCTCGGCGTCCTCGACCTTCCAGCCCGTGATGAAGCCCTCCTGCTGGAGGATCTCCGCGATATGCGACTTGATCTTGCTGTGCGGCATCACGACGGAGTCGTGGTACGCCGAGTTCGCGTTACGCAGACGCGTCAGCATGTCCGCGATGGGATCAGTCATGGTCATGAATTGGCCTTCGGCCTCTCTCGCCGGGGTTTCCTGTATGCGCCATCCCTCTCCCCACACAGGGGCGGGACGGGTGCGGCGCGGGGACCTACGGCGTAGTAAGCAATTATCAGCGGGCTTCGCCCGCGAGCGTTACGGGCGACGGGCGCCCAACCCTCCAAGCCTAAGCCATGGAGTGCCGGGCTCCCGCCTGCCCTCTGCTTACCGAGAGTCTCCGGTCGTTCCCGAAAAGCGGGAACTACCAGGAGCTCTTGGTCACGCCCGGCAGCTCGCCGCGGTGAGCCATCTCACGAAGGCACACGCGGCACAGGCCGAACTTGCGGTACACGGAGTGCGGACGGCCGCAGCGCTGGCAGCGGGTGTACGCGCGCACACCGAACTTGGGCTTGCGGGCGGCCTTGGCAATGAGAGCCTTCTTCGCCATCTCGCTCACGCCTCCTTGAAGGGGAAGCCGAGGTGACGAAGGAGCGCGCGGCCCTCAGCGTCGTTGGTCGCCGTGGTGACCACGGTGATGTCCATACCCCGGACGCGGTCGATCTTGTCCTGGTCGATCTCGTGGAACATGACCTGCTCCGTGAGACCGAAGGTGTAGTTGCCACGGCCGTCGAACTGCTTGGGGGACAGACCGCGGAAGTCGCGGATGCGCGGGAGCGCCAGCGACAGGGTGCGGTCCAGGAACTCCCACATGCGGTCGCCGCGGAGGGTGACGTGGGCACCGATCGGCTGGCCCTCACGCAGCTTGAACTGCGCGATGGACTTGCGGGCCTTGGTGACGGCCGGCTTCTGACCGGTGATCGTGGTGAGGTCCTTGATGGCACCCTCGATCAGCTTGGAGTCGCGGGCGGCGTCGCCCACACCCATGTTGACCACGATCTTGACGAGGCCGGGGACCTGCATGACGTTCTCGTACGAGAACTCCTCACGCAGCTTGCCCTTGATCTCCTCGCGGTACTTCGTCTTCAGACGCGGAGTGGTGGTGGTAGCCATCAGATGTCCTCACCCGTCCGCTTGGCAACGCGGATCTTGTTGCCCTCGTCGTCGAAGCGGTAACCGACGCGGGTCACGACCTTCTTGCCGTCCTTCTCCACGACGAGCTGAACATTGCTCACGTGGATGGGGGCCTCGGTGATGACGATCCCGCCGGTCTGCGAACCACGGGCGGTCTGACCCGCCTTGGTGTGCTTCTTGACCCGGTTGACACCCTCGACCAGGACACGGTCCTCGCGGGGGAAGGCCTGGATGACCTTGCCCTGCTTGCCCTTGTCCTTACCGGTGATGACCTGGACCAGGTCGCCCTTCTTGATCTTCATGCTTACAGCACCTCCGGCGCGAGCGAGATGATCTTCATGAACTTCTTCTCGCGCAGCTCACGGCCCACGGGGCCGAAGATACGGGTGCCGCGAGGGTCGCCGTCGTTCTTCAGAATGACGGCGGCGTTCTCGTCGAAGCGGATGTACGAGCCGTCCTGGCGGCGGCGCTCCTTGACGGTGCGAACGATGACCGCCTTGACGACGTCACCCTTCTTCACGTTGCCACCGGGGATCGCGTCCTTGACGGTGGCGACGATGACGTCACCGATGCCCGCGTAGCGGCGGCCGGAACCACCGAGAACACGGATGCAAAGGATCTCCTTGGCACCAGTGTTGTCGGCGACACGCAGCCGCGACTCCTGCTGGATCACGTCTTATCTCCTGTTTGTCTGCCGGTTCCCCGGGGGCCACCCAGTGGCCCCCGGAGCCTGGCGGAACTGACCTGCCGGGTTACCCCGTCAGGCGATCTGTTTCTCAGGAACTCCCTGAGGGGAGTTACTTGGCCTTCTCGAGAATCTCGACGACGCGCCAGTGCTTGGTGGCGGACAGCTTCCGGGTCTCCATCAGGAGGACCCGGTCACCGATGCCGGCCGCGTTCTGCTCGTCGTGGGCCTTGAGCTTGTTCGTACGGCGGATGACCTTGCCGTACAGCGCGTGCTTGACGCGGTCCTCGACGGCGACGACGACGGTCTTGTCCATCTTGTCGCTGACGACCAGGCCCTCACGGGTCTTCCGCGCGTTGCGCTCGGTCTTCTGCTCGGTCACATTGCTCTCGCTCATGAGGCGCTCTCCACCGTCTCGATGCCCAGCTCGCGCTCGCGCATCAGGGTGTAGATCCGCGCGATGTCCTTCCGGACGGCCTTCAGCCGGCCGTGGTTCTCGAGCTGGCCCGTCGCCGCCTGGAAGCGGAGGTTGAACAGCTCTTCCTTGGCCTCGCGGAGCTTGTCGACAAGCTCCTCGTTGCCCAGCTCGCGCAGCTCGGACGCCTTGGTTCCGGCCGACATCACGCCTCACCTGCCTCGCGCCGAACGATGCGGCACTTCATCGGAAGCTTGTGAGCAGCGCGGGTCAGCGCCTCACGAGCAATCTTCTCGTTCGGGTAGGACAGCTCGAACATCACCCGACCGGGCTTGACGTTCGCGACCCACCACTCCGGGGAACCCTTACCGGAACCCATACGGGTCTCGGCGGGCTTCTTCGTCAGCGGACGGTCCGGGTAGATGTTGATCCAGACCTTGCCGCCACGCTTGATGTGGCGGGTCATCGCGATACGGGCCGCCTCGATCTGGCGGTTGGTCACATACGCCGGCGTGAGGGCCTGGATGCCGTACTCGCCGAACGCAACCGTCGTACCACCCTTGGACATACCGCTGCGCTTCGGGTGGTGCTGCTTGCGGTGCTTGACCCTACGGGGGATCAGCATGGCGGTCAGGCCTCCGTTCCGGTGCTCTCAGCAGCCGGAGCAGCGGCAGCGGGAGCCTCGGCCTTGGGGGCCTCGGCGGCTGCGCTCTGCTGCGGCTTGCGGCCGCGGCCGCCACGCTCGCCACCGCGGCCACCACGGCCGGCCGGGCGGTCGGCACCGCCACGGGCCGGGCGGTTGCCGGCGCGGGCCGCGGCGTTCTCGGCGCGGACCTCGGCGATGTTCTTGACATCGCCCTTGTAGATCCAGACCTTCACGCCGATACGGCCGAAGGTGGTCTTGGCCTCGAAGAAGCCGTACTCGACGTTCGCGCGGAGCGTGTGCAGGGGCACGCGGCCCTCGCGGTAGAACTCCGAGCGGGACATCTCGGCGCCGCCGAGACGGCCGCCGCACTGGATCTTGATGCCCTTGGCACCCGCCTTCATCGCCGACTGCATGCTCTTGCGCATGGCACGGCGGAAGGAGACGCGGGAGGACAGCTGCTCGGCAACGGCCTGGGCCACGAGCTGAGCGTCGACCTCGGGGTTCTTGACCTCGAGGATGTTCAGCTGGACCTGCTTGCCCGTGAGCTTCTCGAGGTCGCCGCGGATGCGGTCGGCCTCGGCGCCGCGGCGGCCGATGACGATGCCGGGACGCGCGGTGTGGATGTCCACCCGCACACGGTCACGGGTGCGCTCGATCTCCACCTTCGAGATGCCGGCGCGCTCCATGCCGGACGTCATCATCCTGCGGATGGCGACGTCTTCCTTGACGTAGTCCTTGTACAGCTTGTCGGCGTACCAGCGGGACTTGAAGTCCGTGGTGATACCGAGCCGGAACCCGTGCGGGTTAACCTTCTGGCCCATTACCGGGTTCCTTCCTTGCTGCTGACGACCACGGTGATGTGGCTGGTCCGCTTACGGATCCGGTAGGCACGGCCCTGGGCACGCGGACGGAACCGCTTCAGGGTCGGGCCCTCGTCCACGTACGCCTCGCTGATGAACAGCGAAGAGGCGTCACTGTGGTCGTAGTTGTGCGCGGCGTTGGCGATGGCGCTGTCCAGCACCTTGCCGACGGGCACGCTCGCGGCCTGCGGGGCGAAACGCAGGACCGCCTGAGCCTCCGTGGCGTCCATGCCACGGATGAGGTCCACCACGCGGCGGGCCTTCATGGGCGTGACGCGGATGTACCGCGCCTGGGCCCTGGCTTCCATGGTTGTCCCTTCAGTGTCTGTCATGATCGATCACACCCCGCGATTAGCGGCGCTTCGACTTCCGGTCGTCCTTGACGTGGCCGCGGAAGGTGCGAGTCGGCGCGAATTCACCGAGCTTGTGGCCGACCATCGACTCGGTGACGAACACCGGGACGTGGGTCTTGCCGTTGTGCACCGCGATCGTGTGGCCCAGCATGGCCGGGACGATCATCGAGCGACGGGACCAGGTCTTGATGACGTTCTTGGTGCCTGCCTCGTTCTGTACGTCCACCTTCTTGATCAGGTGGTCGTCGACGAAGGGCCCCTTCTTGAGACTGCGCGGCATCTGAACCCGCTCCTAGCGCTTCTTGTTCGTCTTGCGGCGGCGGACGATGTACTTGCTGCTCGCCTTCTTGGGAGAGCGCGTACGACCCTCCTTCTGACCCCACGGGCTGACCGGGTGGCGACCACCGGAGGTCTTGCCCTCACCACCACCGTGCGGGTGGTCGACCGGGTTCATCGCGACACCGCGGACGGTCGGGCGGACGCCCTTCCAGCGCATCCGGCCGGCCTTGCCCCAGTTGATGTTCGACTGCTCGGCGTTGCCGACCTCGCCGATGGTGGCGCGGCAGCGGACGTCGACCAGCCGGATCTCACCGGACGGCATGCGCAGGTGGGCCATGGTGCCCTCCTTCGCCAGCAGCTGCACGGAGGCACCCGCGGAGCGGGCGAACTTCGCGCCGCCGCCGGGCCGCAGCTCGATGGCGTGGATGGTCGTACCGACCGGGATGTTGCGCAGGGCCAGGTTGTTGCCCGGCTTGATGTCGGCGCCCGGACCGTTCTCGATCCGGTCGCCCTGGCTCAGGCCACGGGGGGCGATGATGTAGCGCTTCTCGCCGTCCGCGTAGTGCAGGAGCGCGATGCGCGCGGTGCGGTTGGGGTCGTACTCGATGTGCGCGACCTTCGCCGGCACGCCGTCCTTGTCGTGACGACGGAAGTCGATCACACGGTAGGCGCGCTTGTGGCCACCGCCCTGGTGGCGGACGGTCACACGACCGGTGTTGTTACGGCCGCCCTTGCTGTGCAGCGGGCGGACCAGCGACTTCTCCGGCGTGGACCGCGTGATCTCGACGAAGTCGGCGACGCTGGAGCCACGGCGGCCCGGAGTCGTCGGCTTGTACTTGCGGATACCCATTGTCTCTCAGTCCTCGGAAATCCGGACTATCTGGACGTCTCGACCCCCGTCAGGAGGTCGGGCCGCCGAAGATGTCGATGCGGTCGCCCTCGGCAAGGGTCACGATGGCGCGCTTGGTGTTGGCGCGCTTGCCGAAACCGGTGCGGGTGCGCTTGCGCTTGCCCTGGCGGTTGATCGTGTTGACCCCGGTGACCTTGACCGAGAAGACCGCCTCGACGGCCTGCTTGATCTGGGTCTTGTTGGCACGCGGGTCGACGATGAACGTGTACTTGTTCTCGTCCAGCAGCGCGTAGCTCTTCTCGGAAACGACCGGCTTGACGAGGATGTCACGCGGGTCCGAGTACGTCTTGCTGGTAACGGTGGCCGTGACGGACTCAGTCATCAGGCGTCGCTCCCTTCGGTCTCGGCGGCCTTGGGGCCAGACACGAAGGACTCGAAGGCGGCCTGGGTGAAGACCACGTCCTCGGAGCGGATCACGTCGTACGTGTTCAGCTGGCCCGGCTCCAGGATGTGCACCTGGGGCAGGTTGCGGGCGGACAGCCACGCGGCCTCGTCGGAGCGCTCGGCGACCAGGAGCAGGTTCTTGCGCTCCGAGATCTTGCCGAGCAGCGTCTTGGCGGCCTTGGTGGAGATGCCACCCTCGACCACGCCGGTGACGACGTGGATACGGGAGTTGCGGGCCCGGTCGGTGAGGGCACCGCGCAGGGCGGCGGCCTTCATCTTCTTCGGGGTCCGCTGCGAGTAGTCGCGCGGCACGGGGCCGTGCACGACGCCACCGCCGGCGAACTGCGGGGCGCGCGTCGAACCCTGGCGGGCGCGGCCGGTGCCCTTCTGGCGGTACGGCTTCCTGCCGCCACCGCGGACCTCGCCACGCGTCTTGGTCTTGTGCGTGCCCTGACGGGCGGCGGCCAGCTGCGCGACGACGACCTGGTGGATCAGCGGGATGCTGACCTTGGCGTCGAAGATCTCGGCCGGGAGCTCGACGGTCCCGGACTTGTCGCCCGCGGGCGACAGAATGTCAATGGTGCTCATAGTCCTCAGGCCCCCTTGGCCGCAGTGCGGACCAGGACCAGGCCGCCGTTGGGACCGGGAACCGCGCCCTTGATGAGCAGCAGGCCCTTCTCCGCGTCAACGGCGTGAACGGTCAGGTTCTGGGTGGTGACCCGCTCGTTGCCCATACGGCCCGCCATGCGGAGGCCCTTGAACACACGGCCCGGGGTGGCGCAGCCACCGATGGAACCGGGAGAGCGGTGCTTGCGCTGGGTGCCGTGACCGGCGCCGAGGCCCTTGAAGTTGTGACGCTTCATGACACCGGCGAAGCCCTTGCCCTTGCTCTTGCCCGTGACGTCGACCTTGACGCCGGACTCGAACACCTCGGCCGTGATCTCCTGGCCGAGCGTGTACTCGGCGGCGTCGGAGGTACGGAGCTCCACCAGGTGGCGGCGGGGGGTCACGTCGGCCTTGGCGAAGTGGCCCTTGAGGGGCTTGTTCACCTTGCGAGGGTCGATCTCGCCGAAGGCGATCTGGACCGACTCGTAGCCGTCGGAGTCATTCGTACGGACCTGGGTGACGACGCAGGGCCCGGCCTTGACGACGGTCACCGGGACGACACGGTTGTTCTCGTCCCAGACCTGGGTCATGCCGAGCTTCTCGCCCAGGACGCCCTTGATCTGCTTAGCCATCTCTTCCGCGCCTCTCAGAGCTTGATCTCGATGTCGACGCCGGCCGGAAGGTCCAGGCGCATCAACGAGTCAACGGTCTTGGGCGTCGGGTCGAGGATGTCGATCAGGCGCTTGTGCGTGCGCATCTCGAAGTGCTCGCGCGAGTCCTTGTACTTGTGCGGCGACTTGATGACGCAGTACACGTTCTTCTCTGTGGGCAGCGGCACCGGGCCCGCGACCGACGCACCAGTACGCGTCACCGTCTCGACGATCTTCTTCGCCGACGAATCGATGACCTCGTGGTCGTAGGCCTTGAGCCGGATGCGGATCTTCTGTCCCGCCATGGCTACTTCGTAGTCCTGTCTCTTCGTACGCTCTGGAATCCGGTGGGCTCTGGTCGCCTTCTCCGACCCACGCGGTCGGGCGTGTCGCAACCCCTCTCCGCAGATATCCCGAAGGATTTCCCAACCGAGGGGGTGCGGGCCGAGGCCGCGTGTCGGGGAGAAGACACCCACCGAATGCCTGGCCGGTACCCCGCTGACGCTTCCCGGAAGATTCCCGTACGTCCGCCCCAGAGCCGCCGGAATGGCAGTTGGGACGACGAGTACTGTGGGACTCGCTTCCGGTCCTCCCGGCGGGAGGCGCGCAGCATCGGCACTCAACCGAGCAACCCGGACAGTCTGCCACACGGGGTCGGGGCCTGGCCAATCGCGGCCAGGAAGGGTACCCCAGGGCGCACGGGGCTGCGGAGGAGGCTCACGGGAGGGCGGTTCGATCGCCCTCGCGAAGGTCTCGCGAAGGTGCAGCGCTCTCCCCATACCCGCCCTGAGCCCGGCTCCGGTCGCCCTTGTCCCGGGCCCCATGAGACCCCCGGCTTCCCATGCCCGGCACCCCCTGCCCGCGCCCGCCGTTCCCTCCGCCTCGCAGCGACCTGAACCGTCCGTCCCGCGCTGCCCGAGCCAGGCGCCCGACAAGATTCGACCAGTGACCGTACGCAGTCGCATGGTCACTTCTCGGCGCGGGTAGGGGCGGCCCCGCCGAGTCCGGGCTCCCGCGAACGCCGTCAGCCACCGCCGGGTGGCGGGGTGCGACTGCCGGCTCGGCCCGCACACCACGGGTGGCAGCGGGCCCACCCTCCGTATCGAGGCGACCGACGCCCGCACGGGCCGGCACCGGACCGCAGGCCCCGACGCCCGGGAGCGAGCCGGGGCGCGGGCCGCTGCCCGGCGAGGCGCCCCGGACCTCTCAGGGGCACCGGATCTACGCCTCTCACCGGAGCACGGGCCCCAGGGTCCCGGTGACGCGGGCGCCCTCTTCCAAGAAACAGAGGAGAAGAAGGAACACCACCCGACCCCACCGCTCTTTTCTCACCGCCCGGGGAGCCTCACCCACACGGGTGAACCTCGCCAACAGGGCTGGTAATGGCAGGGGTTCGGTGATCTACGCTCGCGGCGACCACCGCAGACATGCGACGGCCCCCGCCGGGACTGACCTCCCATGCGAGGGCCTGACCACCGAGGAAGAAAACAGGTCTTCCTGATGGATACACAGCACCTTAGCGTGCCCGAGCACGCCCCGTCCGCCGTTGCCGCGAGGCGGCCCGGCAGGGTTCACGGACCCGCCCGCGACGACCGCCGTGCGTACGAGCCGTACGGCGTGACCCACGACAACACCCGCCACACCAGCCGCTTCACGGTCATCGGCAATCACCTCGCCCAGCACGGCGAGTTATCCCTGCTGGCGATCGGGCTGGCTGTGCACATCCAGTCCCTGCCTGCCGGGGCGCCGGTGGACATCAAATCGCTCGCCGCGCGTTTCCCGGAGGGAGCGGCCCGGATCTCCGGAGCGCTGCGCGAACTGGAGGCGGTCGGCTATCTGCGCCGGGTGAAGGAGCGAATACCGGGCGGCCGGATCATCACCCGCACGGTGTCCTGCAACCAGCCCGCCTCCTCCCGGCGCACCGGGCCCGCAGCCCGGCGGGCCGCTCCGGACCGCACCCGCCCGGCTCCGGCACGTACCCGCGATCCGCACCCCGCGCCCGCCGCCCGACCGGCTGCCGACCGGGCACCCAGAGGGCACTCACCTGCGGCCCGCCCGCCGCGCCGCTCTCCGTACCGCAGCCCGGGTTTCCCACCGAGGCGCTTGTGACAGCGGCGAGGGATCTCCTCGCCGGACTCCACCACACCGATCCGCGCCTGCTGCTCTCCGCACGCGACACGGAGCAACTGGCACCGGGGGTCGCGGCCTGGCTGGAACGCGAGGCGAGCCCCGACGCCGTACGACACGCGCTGACCACGGGCCTGCCCGCCGAGGGCCTCCGCCGCGCGGCCGGGCTGCTGGCCCACCGGCTCACGCGGGGCTCCCACCGGCACCGCCGTTCCGCGCGCCCGCCGAGGGCCCGCGCGAGAGACATCCGCTGCAGAACTGCGACCACTGCGACCGGGCCTTCCGCGCACCGGACCCGGGTCTCTGCACCGGCTGCCGTACGACCACCCGCACAACCGACCCACAACCATAGGAAGCACCTGGTCAGCTCACCCCACGAGGCGATGCACCGCATCTTCCAGGAGTACCCGGAACTGTTCACCGGGGTCTCCCGGTTACTCGGCCTCACCCTGCCCGCGCCGACCACGGCCACGGTCCTGCCGACCGACCTCACGGAGGCCAAACCCGTGGAACGCCGTGTCGACACGCTCCTGCGCTTCGGCACGGAGAACGAAGGGGCTTTCCTCCTGGCCGTTGAGGCCCAGGGCAAGAAGGACCCGTCCAAGCCCGGAAGCTGGGCCTACTACCTCACGTACCTCTACGAGAAGTACCGGGTCCCACCGATGCTGCTGGTGGTCTGCCAGGACCGGACCACCGCCGAATGGGCATCGCGCCCGGTGAGGATCGGGCTGCCCCAGTGGGACTCGGTCGTGCTGCGGCCACTCGTGGCAGGACCCCACAACATGCCGGTGATCACCGACGCGGCGGAGGCAGGCAAGGACCTGGCGCTGGCCACTCTGTCGGCGATCACGCACGCCGCCGATCCGGACGTCGGTGCCATACTGAGGGCGCTGTCCACCGCGCTGCGGGACACACCGGAAACCGTCGCAGACCCCATCGTCGAACTCACCGCACAGGGCCTGGGCAAGCGCCCGGCCGCACAAGAGTGGAGGAACCTGGTGGCCGTGGACCTTTCTTTCTACAAGTCGCCGCTCTCCGAGGAGATCCGGAACGAAGGCCGGGCGCAGAGCATCCTGACCGTGCTGAAGGCGCGCGGGATCGACATCACCGACGAGACCCGCACTCGCATCGCGGAATCCACCGACCCCGAACTCCTGGACCAGTGGCTCGCCCGAGCCGCCCTGGCCGACTCGGCGGACGACGTCTTCACCACCCCATAGCAACCCGTGGGGCCGGCCGACACCCGGCCGGCCCCACGACCAAGCAAACGCCCCACCGCACAGCACAAGAAGAACCCGGTGGCCATGGACCTCTCTTTCTACACATCGCCGCTCTCCGAGGAGATCCGGAACCAAGGCCGGGCGCAAGGCCGGGCGGAAAGCATCCTGACCGTGCTGAAGGTGCGCCGGATCGACATCACCGACGAGACCCGCGCCCGCATCACGGAATGCACCGACCTCGAACTCCTGGACCAGTGGTTCACCCGAGCCATCCTGGCCGACTCCGCAGACGACATCTTCACCACCCCATAGCAACCCGTGGGGCCGGCCGACACCCGGCCGGCCCCACGACCAAGCAAACGCCCCACCGCACAACACAAGAAGAACCCGGTGGCCATGGACCTTTCCTTCTACAAGTCGCCGCTCTCCGAAGAGATCCGGAACCAAGGCCGAGCCGAATACATCCTGCTCGCTCTGAAGGCGCGCCGGATCGACATCACCGACGAAGTCCGCTCCCGTATTACGGAATGCACCGACCCTGAACTCCTCCGCCAATGGCTCGCCCGAGCCGCCCTCGCCGACCCCGCGGACGGCATCTTCACGGTGAGCGGCGCGGAGGTTACGGGCGAGGCCCCGCCGGGCAGGTGAGATCAGCAGGTTCCCGGGGTCAGGTCCGGGTGACCGTGCCGCAGTCCTCCGGGAGGGTTCCGAGGTCCTTGCTGCGGTCGTACGGGTCCATGGCGGGGCCGGAGGGTGCGGAGGCCGAGCCGGCCGGGTCCTCGGCGAACACCGGGCGCAGATAGCCGTCGCCGTCCTTGGCGCAGTCCGTGTTGCCGATGTTCATGAAGTGCTTGAACAGGACCAGCCGGCCGGGAGTGGTGATCGTCCTGGCCGCGTCGTACAGCGCGAACGTCTGCTGGCGGCGGACGATGGTCCGCGCGACGTCGTCCGCGCCCGGCTCCGCCTTCACCACCGGGTAGACGAAGGTGAAGTCGATGTGCACGAACACCCCGCCCGGGCGGTCGGCCTTGCCGTAGGTCATCCGGCCCCGCGTCTTGACCACGTCACCGGCGAGGCGTACCTGCTCCGGGTCGAAGCGGCTGAACATCCAGAGCGGGTCCTCCTTCTCGCTGGGCGCGCGCAGCGCCCGCTCCAGCATGCCGTGGGTGTCCTTCTGGAGCGGGTCGAGCAGCTTCAGCGCGGCGGTGGGCCGCTCCCCCCGCAGGGTGCCCGGGTCGAGGTTGGCCTCGATCAACAGTTCCCTGGTGCTGCGCAGCGCGTGGGCGACCTGGGCCTTGCTCATCCCGCCGGTGGCCGCTGCCGCGGGCAGTTGGATCCCGGCCGCACCGTCCGCCCAGGCGGCGGCGGGCGAGCCCCGGAACGGTTCGTCCAGGGTCGGCCGGTCGGGGAACGCCTCCGCGGCGGGCGCGCCGGTGGGCCGCGCGGTCTCGGGGGCGAGCGGGGCCGGGTTCTTCGCCTGGTCGCTCCCGCTGCCGCCCACCGGACGGCCGGTGAGCAGTTCGGGCCGGATGGAGACCACGGCGAGCCCGACAGCGACGAGGATTCCTGCCGCGCCAAGGATCCGGCGCCGCCGCCTGCGCGTCCGCCCGTTGACGTCCTGCCACGCGGGACCGGTCCGCCATCCCTCGGGCTCCGGCTGGTCACGGAGCCGCCGGGTCACCATCCGCGCCCTCGCGGACGGTTCCTCGGGCGCCCCGGCCGTCCCCTCCTCCTCCACGCGCCGGACGAACTCGGCCAGTTCCTCGTCCGAGATCCGCCGCTCGCCGGGTCGCCCCTCCGGTGTTCCCGTCCCCACTGTCCCCACCCCGCGCACTCGTACCACTGCCATGGACATCCCACGGATAAGCGGATGATGATACAAGCAACGTGATCATGGGGATATGAGCGGGGTGCCGGCCGCGCCCGGCCGACGGGCATATTCGGTCGATCACCGCGCGGCCCCGCTCCTACAGTGGGCGAAGTTCGCCGGACGGGGGAGGTCGGTCAGGGTGCGGACGCACTATCCACGTACACCGCATCTGCCCTGGTCGCCGGGGGTCTCGCCGGACGATGTGCGGATCGGCGACGCGCTCGGCGGGCTGCTGGGGCGCGAGGTCGTCGTCACCGAGAAGCTGGACGGCGAGAACACCACGCTGTACGGGGACGGGATGCACGCGCGGTCACCGGACTCGGCGCACCATCCCTCCCGCGCGTGGGTCAAGGCGCTCCAGGGGCGGATCGCGCACGCGATACCCGAGGGGTGGCGGGTGTGCGGGGAGAACATGTACGCGCGGCACTCGCTCGCGTACGACGGGCTCGACGGCTTCTTCTACGGTTTCTCGGTCTGGGACGGACGGGGGCGGTGCCTGGACTGGGACGGGACCGTCCGGTTTCTGCGCGGGCTCGGGATCCCGGTGCCGCGGGTGCTGTGGCGCGGAACCCTCGACAAACGGGCCGAACGGGCTCTGCGGGCGCTGAGGCTCGACACCGCGCGCCAGGAGGGTTACGTCGTACGGACCGCCGACGGCTTCGCGGCCGGGGAGTTCGGGGCGCGGGTGGCGAAGTGGGTGCGGGCCGGGCACGTAGGGACCGACAAGCACTGGATGCACAGCGCCGTCGTACCGAACGGGCTGGGTCCGGCGGCGGCGTTGTGGGATGTGCGGTCGGGCGGCGAGGCGGGCGCGGCGGAGCTGTCGGCGGCGGTGGGGCTTTCGGCGCCCCCGGCAGCCGTGGAGCCCTCGGCGGAGCTTCCGGCGGATGCGGGGGCGTCCGGTCCCCGGCGGCCGGACTACGGAGCGCTGCCCCCGCTCGGGGACGCGCGGCTCGCGGGAGCCCTGGCCCAGTTGCTCTCCGGGGAACCGCGGGGCTCCCTGGCCGCACGGCTGCGGGACCCCCTCGGGATGCCGCTCGCCCGGCGGGTGGCGGACCTGGTGGGACTGGCACCGAACCTGTGGCGGCCGTATCCCGACGACAGCCGCCGGTCCGGGCTGATCCGGATGTCGTACGCGGCGGACCTGGAGCTGCTGCACACCGTGGCCCTGGCGTCCGCGCGGTCCGGCGCCGCCAGGGACGAGACCGCCTGGTCGCGGCTGCACGCCGAGGAGATCCGGCCCCTCGAACTGCCGCGCGGGACGTTCGGCGGGCTGGACGACGACACGGCCGACCGGTGCCGGGCCGAGGCGCGGGAGGCGTACGCCGAGGGCCGGATCGGCGGCCCGGACGAGGCCGTCCCCGCGACCTGGCGGTGGCGGGCGGCGGACTTTCCCCGGCTCGTCCAGCTGACCGCGCCCTCCGGCAGCGGCAAGAGCACCTTCGCGCGCACGGTCCCGGCCGACCGGCGGATCTCGCTGGACGATCTGCGCGAGGAGGCCGGATCGCGCTCCGACCAGAGCGCCAACCGCGATGTCCTGCGGGCCGCGCTGAAGCGCCTCGACACCGCGCTGGCGGCCGGGGGCACCACCGTATGGGACGCCACCTCGCTCAACCGGCAGCAGCGTTCCCTGGTGCACGCGGTCGCGCGCCGCCGGAACGCGCTGATCACCCATGCGGTCGTCCTCGTCACCCCGGACGAGCTGGCCCGGCGCAACGGGACCCGGGAGCATCCGGTGCCGCCCGGGGTGCTGGAGTCCCAGCTGCGCCGGTTCTCCCCGCCGTACCCCGGCGAGGCGCACCGCACCTGGTACATCGGTCCCGGCGGGGCCGTCGAGGACACGGACGGGACCTATGCGGACGAGTGAGGAGATCTACCACCGGGTGCGCTGGGACGCCCGCTTCGACCCGGCGCGGTTCGTCATCGGGATCGCGCTGCGCGGAGACGGGCCCGGGCGGATGCCGCTGACGTCGTTCGTACCGGGCGGGGAGATCCCCTGGCACCGGGTGCTCTTCTTCGAGGCGGACGGCGAGGTGGTGTGGGACCGGTCCTCGGGCGCCGACCGTCTCGGTGTCACGGACGCGGGAAGGGTACGGGTGCCCCGGCGGCTGCGGGCGCCGTTCTTCGAGGCGAGGACGGCGTACGGGACGGCCGGTGGCGGTCCGTCGGCTGCCGCGGGGGGCGCGGGGCCCGGTGTGGGCACCGGGAGCGGCGGACTGCGGGTGCTGACGTGGAACACGCTCTGGGACCGGTACGACGGCGACCGCATCGAGACCGCCCGGCGCCGCCCGCTCCTGCTGGAGGCACTGCGGGCGGCCGACGCCGATGTCATCGCCCTCCAGGAGGTCGAGCCGGAGCTGCTGCGCATGCTGCGGGCGGCCGACTGGGTGCGGGACGGGTACGCGTCCGTCCCCGGGACCCGGGAGGTCGACGACTACGGGCTGCTGCTGCTGAGCAGGCTGCCCGTACGGGAGGCCGGACACCATGTCCTCGGGCCGCACAAGGCCGTGACGGCGATGGTCGTGGAGAGCGGCGGCGGGCCCGTCACGGTCGCGACGACCCATCTGACGAGCGATCACTGCGACGACGGCCCGGCGCTGAGGGAGTTCCAGCTCGCCCGGATCGCCGAGGCGTTCGCGGGCGTCGAGGGCGATCTCGTCGTGATGGGCGACTTCAACGACAGCGGGACCGGGCCGCAGTCGGTGCTGGGGATGCGGGACGCGTGGCTCACTTCGTACGGGCCGGGCGACCGGACTCCCACCTTCGACCCGGGCGCCAATCCGCTGGCCGCGATCTCCTCGCGGACCGGGAACGCCGGGCGGCTGGACCGGGTCCTCGTACGGGGCGGCCGTCAGGTGGCTTCGGCCGTGCTGTGCGGGGACTCGCCGGCCGGGGACCTGTTCGTCTCCGACCACTACGGGGTGCGGGTGGACCTCGCCCCCGGGGTGGACCTCGTCCCCGGCGCGCGGCCGGTGGCGGAGGTGCCACGGCCCTCGGCGGACCCCGCCGACCGGGAACGCGCCCGGGAGCTCGCCCGGCGGATCGCGGACGCGCTCACGGCGGGAGCCCGCCCCGGGGCCGCGTCCGGGGACGGTGTCGTACACCTCGCCGGTTCCCGGCGCATGGGGTGCGAGCTGCCCGGGGCGGATCTGGACCTGGTCGCGGCGCTGCCGGGTACGGCGGATCTCGGAGAGGTACGGACCCGGCTGGTACGCGCGCTTCCGGACGCCCGCTCCGTGCGCGAGGTGGCCGGGGCGCGGGTGCCCGGACTGCGGTTCTCCGCCGGCGGGCTCGACGTCGATCTGGTCGTGGTCGGCACCGGGTCCGTGCCGCCGGGCGCCGCCGTCGCGCGCCGGAGCGGGCTGGGGGAGGCCGCCGCGGTCGCGCTCGGCGCGGTCACCGACGCCGACGCCGTACGCGAACTGGCGGGACCCTCGCGGGGGAAGGCGTTCGAACGGCTCGCGCGGGAGGTGAAGGCGTGGGCGCGGGCGCGCGGGCTCGACTCCGCGCCCTTCGGCGGGGTGCCGGGGCTGGGCTGGTCCGTCCTCGCCGCACGGACCGTCCGCGAGGCGGAGGGCGCCGAGGGCGACGAACTGCTGCGCCACTTCTTCGGGATGTGGGCGGCATGGGACTGGCGCGAGGCGGTCGGGCCGGACGGGGTGTCCCGAACGGGCGCTCCCGTGACGGTCATGACGCCCGCCGAGCCGGTCCGGTCCTGTACGGAGCAGGTGGGCGCGAGCGGGCGCAATCTCCTGGTCCGGGAGCTGTACCACGCCTGGGAGCTGCTGGAGGCCGCGGCGGCGTCGGGCACCGGCCCCTGGGCCGGGCTGCTGTCCCCTCCCCCGCTGTCCGAACGCCATACGGACTGGGCGGTGGTGACGGTGCCGCCGGTGATGACGGACCGGGTACGGGGCCGTATGCGGGCGCTGCTGACGGCCCTCGAAGCCGCGGGGATCACCGGACTCCACGCCTGGCCCCGCCCCTTCGGCGACGGCCCGGTCCGCTATGCGGTCGGCCTGGGGCCGGGGCGGGTGGACCGCGCGCTGGTGTCGGCGCTCGCGGGTGAGTGGGCGGTGGGGCTGGGCGGGACGGTGGTCACCCTGGAGTCGCCTCCGGGCCCTTCGACGCCGTACGGGCTGCTCCCGTCCGACTCTCCCGGCCCGCCCGGCGCCTGAGCGGGTCGTCACAGCGGGGCCGCCCGCCCGGAAAGCCCTTTACCCGTCCCCCGAGACCGTCCCGCGACCCGTCCTGAAGGCCGTCCCGGGGCCGCTCGGGAGGCCGTCCCGGGGCCGCTCTGAACGCCGCCCCCGGGCCGGCCCGAGGGCGCCCCGGAGGCTGTCCCATGGCCCACCGAGGCCGCCCCGCAGGGCCCGTCCCGTGCCCTGCCCCGGGCCCCCCGCCAACGGCTCCCCTTGAGCACGACACGTATTCCGTCCCGCCCGGAACACACGTCCTCGCCCGAGGCAACCTCGACTGCGAATAATCCGTCTAGATGATCGCGGATGCGGCCTGACCAGCCCATTCAGCGATTCTCACGATCACAGCAAGCAGACGGGGGCACACCGGCCCGCTGCCGGGGAAGCGGACGGAGCACACACCATATGGATCACACTTCTGTTCATGTTCCATGCCCGTCCGCGCCCGCCGGAGGCGGCCGGGACGGGGATCCGGACACCGGCGGCCCGGACGGGGTTCCGGACACCGGCGGCCGGTCCGGCGGCACCCCTCGGAGCGGCGGCGGGCGCGCCGCCCCCCGCCGGAGGTCCGTGCTCGCCGCGGTGTCCGCGCTCGTCGGGGCCGGAGTCGTCAGCGGCTGCACCGTGCCGGAGGCCCAGAGCACCGTACCGACGGCCGACCCGGCGCCGGGCATGCCGATCGCGAGTTCGAGGCGGGCGCAGCTGATGCAGATACTCGCGCACCCGGACGACGACCTGTACTTCATGAACCCGGACACCCAGCGGATGCTGGACGCGGGAGTGCCCCTGGTCTGCGTGTATGTGACCGCGGGCGAGCACAACGGCCTCAACCGCGTCCCCGGGCACCACGGCGAGGTCCGCTCCGACCGTGCCGCGTACTCCTCCGCGCGCCACCAGGGACTGCGGCAGGCGTACGCGACCCTGCTCGGCCTGGACAAGTTCACCCCCTGGACCAGGGGCGTCGCCTCCCTGCGCGGGGACCGCGTCGCCGAGGTCGACACGCTGAGCCACGGCACCCGCCGGGTGGAGCTGGTCTTCCTCAATCTGCCGATGAACACCTCCCGGGAGCGTGCCGCGCTCCCCGCGCTCTGGAGGGACCGAGGTCTCGGCGTGCACACCGTGATGGCGAAGGACTCACCGCTGCGCAGGACGGTCCCGTACGACTACGACGGGCTCATCGACGTCCTGGTGGGGCTGATGGACCAGTACCGGCCCACGGTGATACAGACGCTGGACCCGGACCCGGACATCCAGCACAGCAATGAGGCGACCCGCAGGAAGGACAGCGAGCAGCCCGGGTACTCGGACCACGCCGACCACACCGCCACCGCCTGTTTCAGCTGGGCGGCCATGGTGCGCTGGGTCCGGGACGCGACCGCGGACGGCGGACGGGTGCCGGGGTTCGTCGCGACGGCGTTCCGGGGCTACTACAACCGGCACTGGCCCAAGAATCTGCCGCCGCTGGTCCTGAAGAAGAAGGCGTCCCATCTGGTCCCCTACGGCGGTGATCCGCGGTGGAGCTGCGGCAACCCGTCGGGCTGCGGCGACTACTCGGTGGGCGGGGTGCGCCCGCTGAGGAACCGGAAGGGGTGGGTGCGCTCGACGCACCACCGCTACCCGGGGCTCCGGCCCGTCGCCGTCAGCGGCCCGGACGGGCGGATCTCCGCGTACGGGGTGCTGGGGCTGCGCGCGGTCCGCTGGCGCGAGACCGGTCCCGGCAGCGGCCGGTGGGGCGCGCCCGACGACCTGGGCGGGGGGCCGCTCGCGCCGACGCTGGGGGCGGCGACGCTGAGGGACGGCCGTCAGCTGCTGTTCGCGCTGCGGTTCGCCGCGATAGGCGGCCGGGGAGCGTCGAACCGACGGGAGATCGTGCTGCTCGAACAGCGGGCGCCCGGCGGGGAGTTCCTCGCCTGGAACGGGCTCGGCAGCCCCGAGGGGTCGGACGACGGGAGCCGCCGGATCGGCGTACCGGTCGCGGTGACCGCCGCCGACGGCCGGGTCCATCTCTTCGTCCGCAATGCGTCGAGGGGGCTCAGTACCCGCGTACGGAGGGCGGACGGGACCTGGGACCGCTGGCGGGACCTCGGCGGTGAGGACATCCAGGACGGCCTGTCGGCGGTCGTCGACGGCGCGGGACTGGTGCATGTCTTCGCCGCGGGCCGCGCGAGCGTGCACCACTGGGCGCAGAGCGCGGCCGGCGGACCGGTGGAATTCCGGGAGGGCGGCCCGGGCGCGCTGCCGGTGCCCGGCGGACCGGTGTCGGCCCTGCCGTCGGCGGACGGCGGTGTCGAGCTGTTCTACCGGGCGCCCGCGTCCGCGCGTCTGCTGTCCGTACGGGCCGGTGGCGCACCCGCCCGTACGCGCAGGATCAGGGAACTGGACGGTTACGGCCCGGTGAGTGTGGCCGCGGTGCCCGGGGGGCGGGTGTTCCTCGGCCGGGACCAGAACGGCCGGATCCAGTTGGTGACCCCCGCGGGCAGGATGCTGTGGCGGGACGCGCTGGGCTCCCCCTCCCTCGTCGTCCACCGGTCCGGGGTCACGGCGGTCGGCATGGAGGTGAACGCCCAGCCCTGGATACTGCGCCGGGGCCGGGCCGAGACGGGCGTCGCGGGCTGACACGGGCGGGGTGCCGCCGTCAGGGCCGCGCGCTCCGTGGTCCGCGGGCGCGGCGACGAGCCGGTGGTGCGCGGGATCTCGGGGGCCGCGCCCCCGGACATCGCACGTGCCGCCGGACGTGGCAGGCCGCGCCCCGCGGACTTCACCGGGCGTACGGCGGACAACGCAAGTCGCGCCCTCGCACAACGGCGGACATGTCGCGAGACCTCCGCACGTGGTGCCGGCGGACAACGCGAGCCGTGCCGGCAGCCATCGCAGATGCGCCCTGCCCCCGCTCGCTCCTCGCGGATCCGGTACGTGAAGTTCCAGGGCGGTGCCGACAGGCCCGGGCCCCGGGTACCGCAACCGGCCCCGCCCCACCCCCGGCGGCTCCGCCGCCCCTCGCGCGAAGAGGCCCCGCACCTTCCGGTGCGGGGCCTCTTCCCTTGGTGCTCGTTCAGGAGCAACCAGGCCGGATCGACAAGTGACCTACTTGTTGATCTTGGTGACCTGGCCGGCGCCCACGGTCCGGCCACCCTCACGGATGGCGAACTTCAGGCCCTCCTCCATGGCGACCGGCTGGATCAGCTGGACCGACATGACGGTGTTGTCGCCCGGCATGACCATCTCGGTGCCCTCGGGGAGGGTCACGACGCCGGTCACGTCCGTGGTACGGAAGTAGAACTGCGGGCGGTAGTTGTTGAAGAACGGGGTGTGACGGCCACCCTCGTCCTTCGACAGGATGTACGCCTGCGCCTCGAACTCCGTGTGCGGGGTGACCGAGCCGGGCTTGATGATGACCTGGCCGCGCTCGACGTCCTCGCGCTTGATGCCACGGAGGAGCAGACCGACGTTCTCACCGGCCTGGCCCTCGTCGAGCAGCTTGCGGAACATCTCGATGCCGGTGACCGTGGTGGTGGTCTTCTCGGTCTTGATGCCGACGATGTCGACGGTCTCGTTGACCTTGAGGACACCACGCTCGATACGGCCGGTGACGACGGTGCCACGACCGGTGATCGTGAAGACGTCCTCGATCGGCATCAGGAACGGCTTGTCGACGTCACGCTCGGGCTGCGGGATCGACTCGTCGACGGCGGCCATCAGGTTCAGGACCGACTGGCCCCACTCCTTGTCGCCCTCGAGCGCCTTGAGCGCGGAGACCTTGACGACGGGTACGTCGTCGCCCGGGAACTCGTACTCGGAGAGCAGCTCACGGACCTCGAGCTCGACGAGCTCCAGGATCTCCTCGTCGTCCACCATGTCGGCCTTGTTCAGGGCGACGACGATGTACGGAACGCCGACCTGGCGGGCCAGGAGCACGTGCTCCTTGGTCTGCGGCATCGGGCCGTCGGTGGCGGCGACCACGAGGATGGCGCCGTCCATCTGCGCGGCACCCGTGATCATGTTCTTGATGTAGTCCGCGTGACCCGGGCAGTCGACGTGCGCGTAGTGACGCGACTCCGTCTGGTACTCGACGTGCGCGATGGAGATGGTGATACCGCGCTGGCGCTCCTCAGGGGCCTTGTCGATCTGGTCGAAGGCCGAGGCCTCGTTGATGTCCGGGTACGCGTCGTGCAGCACCTTGGTAATGGCGGCCGTGAGGGTCGTCTTACCGTGGTCGATGTGACCGATGGTGCCGATGTTGACGTGCGGCTTAGTCCGCTCGAACTTCGCCTTCGCCACTGGGGTCCTCCTGTGGAGTGGTTCTGTACGCCTTACTCATCGGCGCCAGGTGATCTTTGCTGGGATGCCGGGGCCCGGCGCATTCCCTCCGGTTTGGGAGGGAATGCACCCGCGGGCTCCGGTGACAAGCCTAAAGCGTGAACTCGGGTGAGTTACTCGCCCTTGGCCTTCGCGATGATCTCCTCGGCGACGTTCCGGGGAACCTCGGCGTAGGAGTCGAACTGCATCGAGTAGCTTGCGCGACCCGAGGTCTTGCTGCGGAGGTCTCCGACGTAGCCGAACATCTCCGAGAGCGGCACCAGGCCCTTGACCACCCGGGCACCGGCCCGCTCCTCCATGGCCTGGATCTGGCCACGGCGGGAGTTGATGTCGCCGATGACATCGCCCATGTAGTCCTCGGGCGTGGTGACCTCGACGGCCATCATCGGCTCGAGCAGCACGGGGCTGGCCTTGCGCGCGGCCTCCTTGAACGCCTGCGAACCGGCGATCTTGAAGGCGAGCTCGGAGGAGTCGACCTCGTGGTAGGCACCGTCGAGAAGAATGACGCGTACGCCGGTCATCTCGTACCCGGCCAGGATGCCGAACTGCATGGCCTCCTGGCAGCCCGCGTCCACCGAAGGGATGTACTCCTTGGGGATGCGGCCACCGGTGACCTTGTTCACGAACTCGTAGCTGGCGTCGCCGCCCTCGATCGGCTCGATCGCGATCTGCACCTTGGCGAACTGACCGGTACCACCGGTCTGCTTCTTGTGGGTGTAGTCCACGCGCTCGACGGCCTTGCGGATCGTCTCGCGGTACGCGACCTGGGGCTTGCCGACGTTGGCCTCGACCTTGAACTCGCGGCGCATCCGGTCCACGAGCACCTCGAGGTGAAGCTCGCCCATACCGCCGATGACGGTCTGGCCGGTCTCCTCGTTGGTGTGCACCTGGAAGGAGGGGTCCTCCTCCGCGAGCCGCTGGATGGCGACACCCAGCTTCTCCTGGTCACCCTTGGACTTGGGCTCGATCGCGACCTCGATGACCGGCGCCGGGAAGTCCATGGACTCCAGGATCACCGGGTTCTTCTCGTCGCTGAGCGTCTCACCGGTGGTGGTCTGCTTCAGGCCCATGACGGCGACGATGTCGCCGGCGCCCACGGCGTCGATCTCCTCACGCTTGTTGGCGTGCATACGGTAGATCTTGCCGATGCGCTCCTTGCGGCCCTTCACGGAGTTCAGCACCGCGGTGCCGGACTCCAGACGGCCGGAGTAGATGCGCACAAAGGTGAGCTTGCCCAGGTGCGGGTCGCTCATGATCTTGAACGCCAGCGCAGACAGGGGCTCTTCCTCGGACGGCTTGCGCTTGACGACCACCTCGGGGTCCTTGACGTCGTGGCCCTCGATGGCCTCGACGTCCAGGGGGGAGGGGAGGTAGCGCACGACCGCGTCGAGCAGGGGCTGGACGCCCTTGTTCTTGAACGCGGTCCCGCAGAACACCGGGGTGATGGTGGTGTCCTGGGACTTGCCGGACGCGATGGTGATACGACGGATCGCGGCGTGCAGCTGCTCCACGGAGGGCTCCTGGCCCTCCAGGTACAGCTCCATGATCTCCTCGTCGTTCTCGGCGACGGCTTCGAGGAGCTTGCCGCGCCATTCCTCGGCGGCCTCGGCGTGCGTGGCCGGGATGTCGACGATGTCGTACATCTCACCCTTGGCCGCCTCGGCGGACCAGACGAACGCCTTCATCGTCACCAGGTCGACGACGCCCTTGAAGTCGGCCTCGGCACCGATCGGCAGCTGCATCACGATCGGCGTCGCGCCCAGGCGGTCGCTGATCATGTCGACACAGCGGTGGAACTCGGCACCGGTGCGGTCGAGCTTGTTGACGAAGCAGATACGCGGCACGCCGTAGCGGTCCGCCTGACGCCAGACGGTCTCGGACTGCGGCTCGACACCGGCGACACCGTCGAACACCGTGACAGCGCCGTCGAGGACGCGGAGCGAACGCTCCACCTCGACGGTGAAGTCGACGTGGCCCGGGGTGTCGATGATGTTGATGGTGTGATCGACGTCCTCGAGCGGCCAGTGACAGGTCGTCGCGGCGGACGTGATCGTGATGCCGCGCTCCTGCTCCTGCTCCATCCAGTCCATCGTGGCAGCGCCGTCGTGGACCTCACCGATCTTGTAGCTCACACCGGTGTAGAAGAGAATGCGCTCGGTGGTCGTCGTCTTGCCCGCGTCGATGTGGGCCATGATCCCGATGTTGCGGACCCTGGCCAGGTCAAGCGAAGTGGTGGCCATTTGGCTCAGTCTTCTCTCGGTCTCGATGTGGGTAGCGACTACCAGCGGTAGTGCGCGAAGGCCTTGTTGGACTCGGCCATCTTGTGCGTGTCCTCACGCTTCTTGACCGAAGCGCCGAGGCCGTTGGAGGCGTCGAGCAGTTCGTTCATGAGGCGCTCGGTCATGGTCTTCTCACGGCGGGCGCGCGAGTAGCCCACGAGCCAGCGCAGCGCGAGAGTGGAGGCGCGGCCGGGCTTGACCTCGACCGGCACCTGGTAGGTCGCGCCACCGACACGGCGGGACTTGACCTCAAGCGCGGGCTTCACGTTCTCCAGGGCGCGCTTCAGCGTGATGACGGGGTCGTTGCCCGTCTTCTCGCGAAGGCCCTCCATGGCGCCGTACACGATGCGCTCGGCGGTGGAACGCTTGCCGTTCAGCAGAATCTTGTTGATGAGCGACGTCACCAGAGGAGAACCGTAGACCGGGTCGATGATGACCGGGCGCTTCGGGGCGGGGCCCTTACGAGGCATTCTTACTTCTCCTTCTTGGCGCCGTAGCGGCTGCGGGCCTGCTTGCGGTTCTTGACACCCTGGGTGTCGAGCGAGCCACGGATGATCTTGTAGCGAACACCCGGCAGGTCCTTCACACGGCCACCACGCACGAGCACGATGGAGTGCTCCTGCAGGTTGTGTCCCTCACCCGGAATGTAGGCCGTGACCTCGATGCCCGAGGTCAGGCGCACACGCGCGACCTTACGGAGAGCCGAGTTGGGCTTCTTCGGGGTGGTCGTGAACACACGCGTGCAGACGCCGCGGCGCTGAGGGGAACCCTCGAGTGCGGGCGTCTTGTTCTTCTCGACCTTGTCCTGCCGGCCCTTGCGGACCAGCTGCTGGATCGTAGGCACTACTTCTCCGGTTTCTGTGTGCCGTTCAGTGAAACTAACCTGGAACCCACCGACCCACGCGGTCGGGTGTGTCGAGCCTGCGGGGCTCCGCCGCGAAGGCGGAGGAGGCGCAGAATGCGGTGGCCGGTCAGAGGACTCGCCATGCGGTTGAGGACACGCACACGAGCCCAGGCACACCCCAGGCACAAGGTCTGAGCGTACCTACCGCATGGACTCCGGTCAAAACAAATGCCCACGCGCGGGAAGGCCGGGGCGACCTCGGAGAACAGGCGGTTCCGGGCGGGTGGACACACCGCCCTCCCGTGTCACTGTACGGCGCGGCCCGGGTACGGTCCGCTGCGCCGGGCGGGGGTCCGGTCGGGGTTCGCGCGCTCGGTCACGTACGCGGGCGCGACCGGGTGCACACGGGCGGGTACACGGGCACGTACTCAGGCGCGCGGGCGCGGCCGGATGCGCGGGCGACCGGGGACACACGGGCGGGCACGGCGGGCACGGGGTGATTGCCGGGGTGGTTTCCGGACCCCCGCCGGCGCCGGCGGGGGTCCGCACGCGCGCGTGGCGCATGTCGGTTCGGGGCGCCC
The DNA here is from genome assembly GCF_044456085.1 of Streptomyces sp. NPDC051018. NCBI lineage: Bacteria > Bacillati > Actinomycetota > Actinomycetes > Kitasatosporales > Streptomycetaceae > Streptomyces > Streptomyces sp. NPDC051018. The sequence goes on along the minus strand of NZ_JBITFN010000010.1, from coordinate 217,031 downwards.
GGGAACGGGGGTGGGGGTGGGGGTAGGGATCCGGGAGGGTGGCTCGGCCCAGTCCGGAGGGACTCAGCCCGGAGGGACTCGGTCCGGAGGGACTCAGTCCCGGGCGGCGCGGCGGCCCTCGACCGGGCGGCGGCCCTTGACGGACGCGTCGCCGGGCTCCAGGAACTGGTTCACCACTCTGACGAAGACATCCAGCCGGTCGTCCGGGACCCCGAGCCAGCGCGCGAAGTCCTCCAGCGAGGGCTGCCAGTCCTCCGGCGGCAGCAGGTCCGCCGCCAGCGGCAGTTCCTCCGGGGTGACCCGGCCGGACCGGATCAGCATGTCGCGTACGGAGACCCCGAGAAGCGGCGCGATTCTGCGCATGGTCTCCAGGTCGGGCATACCCTGCCGCTGGAGCAGCCGGGTCACGGCGGCACGGTGCACCCCGGCCTCGTCCGCGATCCGGGACTTCCCTCCACCACGCGGACTGTCGATGTCGTAGCCGCGCTCACGCATCAGGCCCTCGACCCACCCTGCGAACTCATCCAGCTCGCGAGTTGTCATGTACCGCTCCTTAGTCTTTCAGACAATCCACTCTAGCGTGCTTGCGCGCGCAGAATTACGTGATTTCATGCGCGCAATTGCGTCGACCCTCCGGAGTTCCCTGAAGATCCTCAGAGAAGTTTACGTTGCGCGCTCGCACGCAACATGCCACCCTTACTGGCCGCAGGACTCGTCGGCCTCCCGCGCCCCAGGGACCTCTCAGGCCCCGGCGCGCAAGGGCGGCCCCGGACTCTGGAGATCCGTCTTGCCGCTGCACTCCTCCTCCGATCCGTCCGACTCCTCCCCCTGGCAGGCCGCCGCCGCGTGCGCCGGCCTCTCCCCCGCCGTCGTCTTCGCCCGGCGGGCCCGGCAGGCGGCCCCGGCGCTGCGGGCCTGCGCCGTCTGCACCGTACGGCGCGAGTGCGAGCGGGCCGTCGCCCCCGCGGACAGCTGGTTCGACGGCGTCTGCGCGGGCCGCCTGTGGCGCAACGGCCGCCCGGTGCCGCTCTCCCGTACGGCCGGGTCGCTCGCCGCCGGTACCACCGGGTCGCTCACCGGCACCCGTACCACCGGGTCCGACACCGACACCGCCCGTACGGCCGGGTCCGTCGCAGCGCCCCCTTCGCCCGGGGCCGACGCGGCCGCCCGGACCACGAAGTCGCTCACCGACACCGGGACCACCGGTTCCACGGCCGCCCGTACCACCGGGTCCGACACCGACACCGCCCGTGCCGCCGGGTCCGTCACGGCCACCGACCGTACGGCCGGATCCGCGGCCGCCCGGACGCCCGGGTCCGCCGTCCCCGATTCCGCCTCCGCATTCACATCCGCCTGAGTCCGCGTTCGTGTCCGAGCAGCTTCCGGGAGACCCCGTGACTGATCGCGTCCTGACCGACATCGCCCTGTGGACGGCCTCGCTCGTCCGCCATTTCCCCGAGCTGGCCGAGGAGTTGGCACCCGGCCGCGGTACCCCGACCGCCGGCGCCCCCGCCGGGACCCGCCCCGGGCGCGACCGGCTCATCGGGGAGGAGCGCCGGGAGGCCCTCCTGCTCCAGCAGCGGCACGGCCTCGCGGTCCCGGGCCACGGCGCCGCCCCGATCCGGCTGCACATATCCGACGCCATCCGCGACATCACCGACGGGGTGACGGAGCTGGAGGAGGCCGTACGCGCCCGGCTCGCCCTGCCCCGGCCCGGCAGGGCCGGGGTCGGCGAACGGCTCCGGCGCATCGCCGGGCTGCTCGACGGCATCGCGGCCCATCCGGTGCTCGCGGCGCATGTACGGGACGAGCTGCGCCGGATGGCCCGGCGCTGCGCCCGCGCCCTCGGGGACACCGAGCCGGTCGTACGGGTCTCGGGTCGCTGCCCCTGGTGCGACTCGGTGTCGCTGCGGGCGTTCCCGGACCGCCGGGCCGTGCTGTGCGTCAACCCCGCCTGTCTGTGCTCCGACGAGACGTGCGGCTGCCGGGACGACCCCGCCTACCGCCACCTCTGGCCCGAGGAGCGATGGGCGGAGCTGGCCGAGGCGGCGGGCTTCCGGGCGGGCGAACTCGACGCGGCGATGGAGTAGACGGGTGCCGGAACCGCTGCCGCAGCCACTGCCCGCCCTGATTCCCGGACCGCTCGCCGCGGTGGAGGCCGGGGTCGCCCCGGCCACGATCCGCAAATGGGTCCAGCTGGGGCGGCTGACCGCCGCCGGGAGGGCGGGCCGGGCCCAGCTCTTCCGCCTGGAGGACGTCTTCGCCGCGGAGCGCGCCGCCCGCACCGGGCGCCCGGCCCCGCGTACCGCGCACACCGGCCCGCGCAGCCCGCGCGCCGCCCGGCGTGCCCCGCGCACCGCCCCGCCCGAGGCGTGACCCCGGCCGTCAGGGCAGGAACGGATCGCCGCACCCCGCGTGAGAGGGTGACGGCAGCTCCTGCCCGGGTGTTCGCCGACCTGGTCGCACGAGAGGCGGGTGCCTGCCGGAGGCACGGATGCAGAGCTCTGACATGTCCCGCGGTGCACGTCTGGCCGCCCATGGAGCCGTGTCCACCGCGCTGGCGCTGTGCGGTGATCGGGAGCTGCGGGAGCTCGTGGACGCCGCCGCACCGATCGGTTCCGGCATCGGCGGGCAGACGCTGCTGCTGGACGTCGGGGGAACTCCCGTCTTCGCCAAACAGGTACGCCTGACCGATCTGGAGCTGCGGCCGGAGAACGTCCACTCCACGGCCAATGTGTTCGGGCTGCCGCTCTTCTGCCACTACGGCGTCGGCAGTATCGGCGGCCCGGGGTTCGGCGCCTGGCGGGAGCTGGCCGTACACACCATGACGACGAACTGGGTGATCGCGGGAGACCACGAGGGCTTCCCGCTGATGTACCACTGGCGGGTACTGCCCGGCCCCGGCCGGCCGCTCCCCGAGGAACTGGCCGATGTGGAACGAGCCGTCGCCTACTGGGGCGGCGGCTCGGCCGTACGCCGCCGGCTCGACGCTCTCCAGCAGTCCCCGGCGAACCTCGTACTGTTCCTGGAGTACATCCCGCAGAACCTGCACGACTGGCTCGGTGACCGGATCGGGGCCGGTGACGAGGCGGCCGAGCGGGCCTGCGCCATGGTGGACGACGAGCTGAGAGCCGGCGTCTCGTTCATGAACGCCCGCGGGCTGCTGCACTTCGACGCCCACTTCGAGAACATCCTGACCGACGGCCGGCGGCTCTTCTTCGCCGACTACGGCCTCGCGGTCTCCTCCCGGTTCGAGCGCACACGGGCCGAGGCCGATTTCTTCGGCGCGCACCGCGCCTACGACCGGGCGTACACCGCCACGCATCTGGTGAACTGGCTGGCGGTCGCGCTGTACGGATACGGACCGGAGGAGCGCAGGGCGTTTGTGCGTACCTGCGCCGAGGGGGTGTCCCCGGCGGGCATTCCCGCCCCGGTCGCGGCGGTCCTGGTCCGTGACGCGCCGGTCGCGGCTGTGATGGGGGACTTCTACCGCCGGTTCCAGCGGGAGAGCCGGACCACCCCCTACCCGATGGAGGCGCTCCACCGGATCGGACAGCCGGGCGGCCCGCAGGCTTCGGAGAGCCTCCCACCACGGGCCGCCCGGTCGCGGTGAGGGGGTCGGCGCCCGCGCCGGAGGTTTCCGCTCCATCCGTGCCATCCCCCGTGCAGCGGATTCGCAGGACTTTCCCCGTCTGGCAACACTTTCCGCGTCTAGTTGCGTGCGCGCACGCTCTCTGTCACAGTTGGTGCAGCGGCGGAGCTGTGCCCGCGAGACGGGCCGCAGCTCCGCCGTTTGCCGTCGGGCGGTGCCCCGCCTCTGCCCCCGCTCCCCTCGAAGGGCGCCGCCCGGCAGCACCTCACCCGCCACCACAGCACCGAGGTGAACCGTCATGACCACACCCCCGAGTGCCTTCCCAGACGTCGAGGCGCTGGTCGTCGACATCCTCAGGGCGGACACCGCGCTCACCGGGATCCATGTCGCGGTCGACCCGCCGCCGGGCTTCAACGGCACCACGGAAGCCGTCCTCGTCAACCGCCGTGGCGGGGCCTGGACCGGTGATCTGCACGTCGACATGCCTCTGATCGAGTTCGAGGTGTACGGGCCGACCAAGTCCGCCGCCCATGTCCTGTGCAACAAGGCCCGGCGGGTGCTGCTCGCCGCGATCGGCAGGACGTACGGCGTCAATGTGATCACCGATGTCGCGGAGGAGGACGGGCCGCGCTGGACACCCGACTACGTGTACGCGGCGGCCAACCGCTATGTGTGCGTGATCCGCCTCTCACTGAACGTCTTCTGACGTCGCGTCAGGGCCCGGCAGCACAGCACCGCTCAGTCCCGCTCAGTCCCGCTCAGTCCCGCTCAGTCCCGCTCAGTCCCGCTCAGTCCCGCTCAGTCCCGCTCAGTCCCGCTCAGTCCCGCTCCCACGATCAGGCCCCGCCGACCCCGGCGGGGCCTTCGCCGTTCCGGCGCCCGACGCACCGGCCCGGCACCACCCCCTCTCCAAGGAGAAGCCCACCATGGCAGGAACCAACTCGTCCGAGATCCGGGTCGCCGGATCCGGCCGGCTCTTCGTCGCCGCCGCCGGCACCGCCGTACCGGCCGCCTTCACCGCGGACTCCACCGCCGACTGGACCGGCGGCGGCTGGAAGGACCTCGGTTTCACCTCCGCCGACGGCGTCACCTTCGCCAAGAAGGACAAGCTGGAGCCGGTCGACTCATGGCAGGCGGTCAGCCCCGTGCACTTCGTCTACTCGGACCGCGATCTGACGCTGAAGTTCGCGCTGCTCCAGTTCAACGAGGACACGCTGCCGTTCTTCATGGGCGGCGGCGAGGTCAAGACGGAGGGCGTCCCCGCCTCCGACGTCTACCGGTACGACATCGGTGACCGCGCCTACCCGGACGTCCGGGCCCTCGGCCTGGAGTTCACCGATGTCAAGGCCGGTACCCCGACCGCCGTGAAGTACCGCTTCGCCATCCCCTACGGCCAGGTCACCGCGTCGGACGACATCAAGCTGGCCCGCAAGTCCGCGGCCCAGCTCGGCATCACGTTCACGGCCATGTCCAGGGGCGACGGCCAGGCGCTGGCGAGCTTCGTGATGAAGGACAACACGTACTCCGCCGCTGTCTAATCCCGCTCCCCGGGCGGGACGGCCGCCCGCCGTCCCGCCCCGCACCCCCTCCTCCTTCGTACGTCGAACGTCGTACGCACCACTGCCGGTTTCGTACGCGCCGCTGCCCGGCTCGGGCGCACGGCTTTCTCGCTCGTGCGCACCGCTGCCTGCAAGCGCTCATCGGCCTTCATCCGCTCCGGACCCGAGGAGTACGTGTCACCATGGCCCCTTTTGATGTCAACGCCGCCCGCGCCCAGCGTCTGGAGGCTCACGGCCGCACCTGGTCCTTCGAACTGGACGGCGAGAGCTTCACCCTCCCCACCGAACTGAGCCGCACCACCGCCAGGGCGCTGCGCGAGCTCGACGACAACGACGTGGACGGGCTGCTCGCGCTCCTGATGGGCGAGAAGCAGTTCGGCCGCTTCGAGAAGCACGACATCACCATGCAGGACATCGCGGCCGTCCTGGACGCCTACGGCAGGGAGACCGGGCTCGGCCTGGGGGAAGGCTGAGCCTCGCCGCGTTCGTCGAAGAACACGCCGAGGCCCTTGAGGCGGACCTCCTCCGCTACTACGGCACGGATCTGCTGGGCTGGCACCGCGGCGAGGTGTCCAGCCGCCGGCTCGCCGTACTGCTCAAGTACCTGCCGCCGGACAGCGCGGTCAACCGCTCGCTGCACGGGGAGGCGGCCGAGTGGTCGGTGACCGATCATCTGCTGGCCGCCGCCGTGGACCATCTGGCCGCCGCCAACTGGATGTTCGCCTGTGTCCATACGGACGAGGAGGGCGAGCGGCCCGATGCCCCCGAGCCCGTGCCCCGGCCGAAGGACCGCGGGGAGACGGCGGAGGGCGGCGGGAGCGGTGGCACGGGCACCCGTACCCGTACGGATGCAGACGCGGGTACGGACACGAGCACCGGCACCGGCACCGGCACCGGCACCGGCACCGGCACCGGCACCAATGGTGGCGCTCCCTCACCCGAACAGCTCGCGCGATTCTTCGGTTGAGGGGGTCCGGGGGACCGCCGACGGGTCCGGGCCACGGGGTCCGGGCCACGGGCTCCCGGTCGGACGGGCTCCGGGCGATGGAGGACGAACGACGGACGGCCGAGCGCGGACGACGGACGAAGCATGACGGGTGCACCCGGTCCGGATGGGCGGATGCGGATGTGGCGGATACCCGATGTCGGCTGACGGAACACCAGAGCCCCCGGGTTCGTCCCCCCTCAGGGGGCGGGCTCCGGGGGCGCTTGCGGCGTGGCCCGCTCGGCCGGATCGCCGTCCGGTGCCCGGGGCCCCTCCGGAGCCCCGGATCCGTCCGGGCGCCGCCGCCCCCTCCGTACTTCCCTCCCCGTCTGTTCGCTCCGGGGAGGCGCATGGCCCGGAGCGGGCCGGCCCTGTGCGGGGGCGATGCCGAGCGGCGGCACGATGGGGCGCCCGCCCCTGCCGCGCAAGACCCTGCGGACGGAACGCGCGCCCTTCTTCCCCCGTAACTCCCGGGCGGAGAGCAGGATGCCGGGGTCCTGGTGCCGCTCCGGCGGTTTGTCAGGTTCGTCACGGCGGCGCGGTCCCTCACCGTCCGGCTCCGGTGTCCGCTCGGGGCCGCCGGAGCGGTCCCGGCCGGCGCGGTCCCGGTCCTCTCCGTCCGACTGCCCTCCGTCCCGGTCCCCTCGTGCACGTTCCCCGGACGGGGCCACGGGGCCCGGTGGTCCGAGGAGCCGAGTGAGGGGCAGGGGGATCACCTTGCTTTCGTCACCGCCGGAGCCGCCCCTGCGACGAGGCCGTCCGATGCCCCGGGCGTCCAGCCGGCCCTGCGCGTACGCCTCGGCGATACGTTTCTCGTAGGCGAGCAGGACCTTGGGCAGATGCTCGGACACGGCCTCGGCCCAGCCCGCGGTGAACGCGGCCGTCTCACGCCGGTCGGCCTCCGCACGGGGCATCACCACCAGATCGGCGGGATGGTGCCCCAGCCTCAGGACCAGCTCGGAGATCCGGGCGAAAAGGTGGGGAAGATCCGGTGACGGCTGTGTCCAGTCGATCGCGGGCTCGCTTCTGTCCGCGTCCCTGTTCCCGTCCATCAAGGTTCCCGTCCATCACTCGCATTGCCTTCCCAGCCAAGCGATCGGGGGGGAACAACACCACCCTACCGCGCGCCTTTTGACGCCCCCTCATGGTGCCTGGGCCCTCTTTTTTAGCGCTCGGTTCACCTCCGAGGCGCTCAAGCGTGCACCGACGGTCGATCGTGCTCGACCCCTCTATTTGAGCGCTCGGTTCACCTCCGAGGCGCTCAAGCGTGCACCGACAGTCGATCGTGCTCGACCACTCGTTCCTCGCGGCCTCCGCGCGTTCTCCCTTTCGGCACCCGCGCGCCTCTTCGGCTCACTCGCGAAACGCCCGGTCACCCACCCCCGCGGGTGCGGCACCGGCCTCCGCGCGACCTCCCTATCGGCCCGGCCCTCTCTTCAACTCACTCGTGAAAGCCCGGTCACCCAACCCCACAGGCGCGGCACCAGCCTCCATGCGATCTTGCTCACGGGGCTCGGGCGCCTCCTCGGCTCACTCCCGGAAAACCCGGTCACCCACCCCCGCGGGTGCGGCACCGGGCATCGCGCGACCTCCCTATCGGCCCGGCCGTCTCTTCGGCTCACTCGTGGAAGGCCCGGTCACCAACCCCGCAGGCGCAGCACCGGCCGCCGCGCATACTCCCGACCGGCACCGGGCACCGCACGTTTCCGCCTCTCGGCGCTCGCCGCCCCTCCAGTTCACTCGCGGAACACCCGGCCATCCACCCCCACAGATGCAGCTCCGACCCCCACGCGTTCCCCCCTCTCGGTAACCGCGCGCCTCCTCGGCCTACTTCGTACACCAGTTCGATAGACTCGGCGGCCGGTCCGGGCTCCGGCCCGGGCCGCACCGGTACGCGATCGGAAGGCAGGGCACCATGACGTCTCAGACCGGGGGCGGCCACCCATATGACACGCTCCACGACCGCATCAGCGAACTGCTGCGCGACCGCAACCCCCTCGACCGGCACGCCCTGCTCGCCACCCTTGACGCCGAGGTCACGGCTCGCGAGACCAGCGCGTACACGGCGGGCTGGAACGACGCGCTGACGGAAATCCGCCACCGCCTCGCCTGAGCCCGGCGGCAGGCCCCCCTCACCCGCGCGATAGGGCTCCCCCGCCCGGGGTAGACCCCGGGGCATGACGGCCGAAGCGGTGCTCGGATGGTTCTTCGCTGTGGTCCTCGCACTGGTGGCCCTGGGCGCCGCCGCGGAGGTACGGAGAAGGTTCCGGCTCGCGCGGCGCGGAGTCGCGGCGGAGGCCACCGTGGTCGCCTTCACCGTGCGGCGGGACACCGACGGCACTCCCCGGCACTTCCCGGTGGTCACCTTCACCCTGGCGGACGGCAGCACGGTCGAGGCCGAGTCCCCGACGGGCACCCCGCACACCCCGGCCGACGGCGTCGGCGACCGGCTCGGCATCGTCTACGACCCGCGGGCACCCCGGAAGATCACGGTCACCTCGCTCGACCCCGGCCATACCGGCTGCGGAATGATCACCGCGATGGTGATCTGCGCCGCCGGAGCCGCCTACGGCTCCTTTGCGCTCACCGGGGAACTCCTCTCCCGATAGGAGCGGATTCCGCAACCCCGGTCTCAGGGCTCTGATTTCGCGGCGCCCCGAAGAACCCGGCCCCCTGGGCCGGGTTCTTCCGTTTCCGCCCACTCATGAATTCCTCCCACCAAGGAATTCCGCCCACCCATGAATTCCGCACACTCAGGAATGAGGAGAAATGGCGCGAAGTCTCCCCGACCTCGACCAGGACCTCGCCGCTGTCGAGAAGGACGTCGGAACCCTCAAGACCGATGTCGGCAATCTCAGGACGGATGTCGGAAACCTCCAGCAGGCCGACACCAAGCACACCGCGGACATCAGCGCCCTCACCACGATGCTGGGCAAGGTCCAGGGCCCCGATGTGGCGACCCAACTCAAGGGGCTCAACGCCCAGGTCACCTCCATGCAGAGCTGGCTGAAGATCATCAGACCGCTGGTGTTCGGTCTGGTGTTCAACGCGGCCGTCGTCAAGTTCGACATCCAGGCGTTCAAGATCGACCTGACGCTCTTCAAGAAGGTGGACGAGAAGAACTTCAACTCCCTCAGAAAACTTCACGAGCTGACCGACCGTCTCGGCCGGCGGATCCACGGAAAGCTCAGCAAGAAGTCCGCGGAGAAGCAGCGGGAAGAAGACAGGAAGAGGGAGGAGAAGGCGCGCCTCGACGAACAGAAGAAGAAGGTTCTGGAAGGCCTGCCCGGCAGGGTCACAGCCAACGAGAACGATATCGAGCGCATCCTCAGGGCGCTGCGCGGTGCCCGCGAGAGCGCCGGACAGGTGAGGGACCGCCATACCCCGGACCCCAGAGGAGTGGACGGGAAGCGTCCCAGAATCGCGCCGGTGACCCAGGACGTCCGCAATCTGCGGAGCGCCGTGGATCAGCTCATAGGCTCGCTCGGTTCTCTGTGAAGAGGCCGCGCCCATGTGTGAATTGAGGGAGACATGTCTCTCGTAAAGTCGCTGGGTTCCACCTCCAACGCCCTGAAGGGCTTCAAGGACAAGGCCGAGGAGGCCGGCCGGGCAGCCGACGGGCTCCGGCAGAAGGCGGCCTCCGGTGAGGGCAGGCTCCGTACGCTGAAGTCGGCCGCGCAGTCCTCCGGCGGGCAGCTCAAGGCGCTGAAGACGGCCACCGACCAGGCCGAGCGCTCCATGGCCAAGGCGGGTACGACCGGCCGGTCGGCGGGGAGCGGGCTGGGGCGGTTCCAGTCCGGCGCGAACAAGGCAGCCCAGGGGCAGGACCGGCTCAACCGGTCCATGAAGGGCAACTTCCTGGTCCGGCTGCTCGACCTGTTCATGCCGCTCATCGAGACCGTCGTCCAGATGGCCACGCGGTCGAGGACGATGCAGACGGTCATCCGGACCGCGTTCAACGCCATCAGAACCGTGATAGGCGCGGTGATGCGGGCGGTCGGCCCGATCATGAGGACGGCCGGGGCCCTGATCAAGTCGGTGTGGAACGGCATCCGGAGCGCCGTCACCACCGTCGTCAGGGTGATCGCCACCGTCATCCGGACGTATGTGAACATCTGGCGCACCATCCTCACCACGGTGATGAACGCCATCCGAAGCGTCATCCGCACGGTCTGGAACGGCATCAAGGCCGTCATCATGCCGGTGGTCGACTGGATCAGAACGGTGATCCCGAAGGCGTTCAGCACCGTCAAGGAGAAGATGTCGAGCGTCTGGAACGGCCTCAAGGACATCGCGTCCAGGGCCTTCAACGGCATCAAGGACGGGGTCAGAAGCCCGATCAACGCGGTCATCGGACTGATCAACTCGATGATCGGCCGGCTGAACTCCATCAAGGTCAGCGTGCCGGGCTGGGTCCCCCTGGTCGGTGGCAAGACCTTCGGCGTGAGCCTGCCCACGATTCCCGCGCTCGCCGCAGGCGGTGTCGTGATGCCCCGCCGCGGCGGGGTCCACGCCATCGTCGCAGAGGCCGGCGAGGCCGAGGCCGTACTGCCGCTGTCCCGGCTGGACCGGCTGCTCGCCCTCACCGCCAAGCGGGCGCGTATGGCACAGGAACGTACGGGCGCCGGCGGGGCCGGACTCCATATCGAGCACTACCACGCGGCCCGCTCCAGCGATCCGCAGGCGACCGCCAACGCGCTGATGTATCTCGCGAAGGCCCGCGGATGAGTGCCGCCATGGCCCTGCCGCCGGACCCGCTCGCGGGCGCGGGCCCCGCGTTCCAGGCCCTGCGCGGTCAGGCCGGACAGGCGACGCGGGCGCTGCGGCAGGCCGCCTCCGGAATCCGGCGGGCGGCGGGCGGCACCGGGCGCCTCGGCCCTCAGGCCCGCTCGGCGGCCACCGCCGTCCGGGGATTCAGAGAACAGGCCGACGCGGCGGCGAACGCGGCGGCCAAGGCCGGACGGTCCACCGCAGGCGGCGGAGTCGGACGGTTCTCCTCCGCCGCCGCCAGGGCCAGGGCGGCGGTGGCCAGGCTGGGTTCACCGATGGGCGCCGTCCTCGGCCTCCTGGTGTCCATGATCGACATCGCCGCCCTCGTCAGCGGTCTGATGGGCACCTTCGGCACGGTCATGACGATCGCGTCCCTCGTGATGACCGGCGTCAACACCGCCATGCGCGCCAATCCGCTCGGCTTCGTCCTCGGCATCCTCATCCCCCTGGGGGCGTACCTCATCGAACTGGCGATGAGCACCGAGACCGGCAGGCGGATCATGCGGCAGGTCTTCGCGGGGGTGCTCCAGGGCTTCCAGCGGATCGGGGCGTTCCTCGGGCCGGTGCTCAGGGTCATGGGCAGCGCGGTCCGCACCTACTTCACGGCGTACCGAGCCGTGATCACCGGTGTGCTGCGTGCCCTGGGCGGTGCCATCGGCGGCATCGGACGGACCGGATCGGCCGTCACGGCCGCCGCGGGCGCGCTGCGCGCGATCGCCTCCCGCGCCTTCGACGGTCTGAAGGGCGCGGTACGGCCGGTCCAGCAGTGGATCACCGACACCGTCCCCGGGTTCTTCACCAGGACCAAGGAGCGTGTGACCGGCGCCCTGCGCGGCATCGGCGGCATGCTCGAAGGGGGGATGCAGACCGTGCTGGGCGTGGTGAAGGGGCCGGTCAACGGGTTGATCGCCTTCGCCAACTGGATCATCGACGGACTGCGGAAGCTCAGCTTCTCCTTCTTCGGCAAGAAGTTCGGCGTCACGCTGGACAAGATCCCGCAGCTCGCCGACGGCGGTGTGGTGCTCCCCGGCGCCCCCGACCGGGCGCCGCGCATCCTGCCCCTGTCCGACCTGGAACACCGGCGGGTGGCGCCCGAACCGTCCGGGCCCCGGAAGCCGTACGTCCTCAAGCACTTCCGCGAGACGCCGGACGCGGGCCCCCGTGCCACCGCCGAGGATCTGCTCTTCCTCACCACCGCTCATCGCTGAGCCCTACCGGAGTGAGGTGACGGCCCCATGGCCGACAACACCACCGCATACACCGCCGACCTCGCGCCCGGCTCACTCATCACCCAGGACGGGCAGATGCAGTGGGCCGGGCTCCTCATCGGCCCCGGCACGCCCTTCTCCGTCGACCGGTCGGGTCTCACCGGCTGGGAGGACCTGCCGGAGTACGACTCCTCCGACGCCGAGCGCCCCACCTCGCACGGCGCCTGGCCGGGCGCCCGCTACGCCAAGCCCCGCAAGGTCGGCGGCACGGTGTGGACGCACCCGGCATCCGGTCGGGGCCCGGCCGCGCTGAACGCGCTGCGCCAGTCCTTCGCCCTCACCGACGGCGAGCGCTGGCTCGCGGTCCGGCTGCACGGGGAGATCCTCGCGGTACGGGCCCGGGTGGCCCAGCGTGTCGTCCCCGCGGACCGGGTCTTCGCCACCCAGGGCGCGGCCAGGGCGTCCGTCCAGTGGCTGGCGGCCGATCCGCGCCGCTACGCGGTCAACGAACAGCTGGCGACCACCGGGCCACCGCAGCCGGAGTCCGGTCTGACCTGGCCGCTCACCTGGCCGCTGAACTGGGGCCGGGCGCAGAGCACCGGCGATGTCGTCGCGGAGAACACCGGCTCCGCGCCCACCCATCCCGTGATCGTCTTCCGTGGTCCATGTGCGATACCGGCCGTCACCGAGCGGATCAGCCGCCGGGGACTGCGGTACGCCATCGATCTGACGGCCGGTGACGTCCTGGAGGTGGACACCGCGGCCGGCACGGTCACGCTCAACAACTCCGCGTCACGCCGCCACACCGCGATGGCCGACTCCGGCCCCGAGGAGCTGTTCGCCTTCGAACCCGGCCGGGCGGAGCTGTCCTTCCGGCCGGAGTCGGCGGGCCCGGACGCCCGGATGACCGTCCGGTGGCGCAGCGCGGAGTGGTAGCGGCACGGGCCGCGTCCCGGGGGCACCCGCCGTGTACGGACCGGGCGGGCGCACCGGCCCGCGCGGGCCCGTGGCACCCGTCGTGCTGCGGACAGGCGCGGGCCGGTTCCCGGCCGGAGGGGCGCCACCGCGCGCCGGAAAGCCGGAACGCCGTACCGCGTACCGCCGTACCGCGGGACCGGGCGGCACACCCGGACCGTACGGGACCCGTGCCACCCGCCGTACTACGGGCAGGCGCGGGCGAACCCCGATGTACGGGCCGCCCCGGGCGCCGCGGCTCTCGCGGGCGAGCCCCCGCCGCACAAGCCCACCCGGGCGCCGCAGCGCCCGGGCCCGCCGGACCACCGACCGGCCCCCGGCCGCCCGAAGGGCCACAGGCGGCCGTCCGGCGCACCCACGCGCCCCCGGGACCGACGCCCGCCCCCGCCCACCGCGCTCGCCCCGCCCCGCCCCGGGACATCGCGCGGCCACCCGCCCGGACAACGCGCGGCCCGCTCCCGTACCCCCGCTCTTCGAAGAGGTGAACCATGACCGTACGCGCCGCATGGCTCCAGCCCTCGGGCCAGACCCGTGAGGACACCCGTATCACCCTCTCCGCCCTGCTGACCCCCGAAGGGGGCGCGGCGGGATCGGCCCCCCTGCGCTCCCGGGGAGGCATCGTGCCGGGCGGCTTCGCGCTGACCGGCGCGGCCGGAATGCAGTGCTCCGTCGGACCGGGGCGGGCCGTCGTCCAGGGCGCGCAGACCGACCAGGGTGCCTATATGGTCGCCGTCACCGCCGCCGAGCCCCTGACCTTCGCCGACGGCGATCCCCTCCAGGGCCGGATCGATCTGGTGGAACTGGTGGTGCAGGACGACGACTACGAGCACGCCGGTGCCTCCGAGGCGCGGATACGGCTGGTCCAGGGGACTCCTTCGGCCACTCCGGCCGTCCCCGCGAGCGGCCCCGGCAGCACCATCCCGCTCTACCGGGTGTCGGTACCGGCGGGGACCTCGGCCGGCACGGGCGGGATCGCCTGGGCGACTGCGGTCACCCCGCTGCTGTATCCGATGGTCGCCCTCGGCGGTATCACCCCGACCGGAGGCTTCGACGGGGTGTACAGCGGCCAGTACCGGGAGAGCGGCGGAGTCCTCCAGCGCTGGGGGGTGACGGCCTGGACCTCGTATCCCAAGGCGGTCGGCGGGATCGCGCCCAACGGCGCCATCACCAGCGGCACCTACACCGGCCAGTACCGGGACAACGCGGGCATCCTCCAGCGCTGGGACGGCTCGGCCTGGACCTTTGCCGAGGGCCGCTCGTCGGTGCTGTTCAGCGTGTCGCAGACCGCGATGCAGAGCATCGGCTCCAACACGTGGACCCCCGTCACACTCCAGGCGGTCGACGTGGACGACGCGACCGGCTGGAACGGCACCAACGCCTATACGGTCCCCCGGACCGGCTGGTGGCGCGTCTCGGCGCACATCGCCTGGAGCGGCGATTCGGCCAACGGCGCACGCGGGGCCCGGGTGCTGGTCAACGAGACGGGAGTGCCCCGCGCCACCTGGCTGAACCCGGCCGGCGCCTTCACCGTGGTGGTCGGCGGGCAGTGCCTGATCAGGCTCACCGCGGGCAACACCCTTCAGCTGAGCGGCTATCAGTCCCACACGTCCGCGGTCCGGACCCTCGGCGGCTCCGGTTACGCGACCACGCTCTCGGCCGAGTGGATCAAGTCCTGACTTCCGGCCGCCCCTTCCGCCCCGGGCGTCCCGGCCGCGCGAGTGCCCCGCCGCCCTGACCACAGGCCCGGCCACCCCGAGTGACCCGGCCTCCCTCCCCCGGGCCCCGGCCGCCCCTCCCGTACCCCGCCCCGCCGAGGCACACCCCACCGAGGCGCGCCCTGCCCTGCCCTTCCCCGATCGGAGACCGCATATGAATCTGCGCAGCAGCTGGGTGGCCGAGACCGGCCAGACCCGCGAGGACACCCGCCTCACCCAGATCGGCGCGACGACCCCCCAGAACACCCTGGAGGCGCGCTCCGGCATCCTGGCCGGCTCCAACAGCGGTCAGTACCGGGCCTCCGGCTTCTCGCTGGACGGCGGCACAGCCGCGATGTCGGCGACGCTCAACCCGGGGCGGGCCGTGATCCAGGGCCAGTCCGGCCAGGGCGTCTATCCGGTGGCACTGGCCTCGGCGCTGACCCTTGTCTTCGCGCCGGGTGACGCCCAGTTCGGCCGGATCGACCTCGTCGTCCTCCGCGTCTACGACAGTCTGTACGACTCCTCCAACCGCCATGAAGCCGTCGCCGAGATCATCCAGGGCACCCCCGCGCAGACACCGGTGCCCCCGGCGACACCACCGCTGAGCCTTCCCCTCTACGAGGTGATGGTCCCGGCCACCGCGAGCGCGGGCACCGGGGGCATCAACTGGAACACCTCGCTGAGGGACCTGCGCACCTCGATCGTGGCCCTCGGCGGCATCCTGCCGGTGCTGGGCGAGATCCGGCCCGGCGCCTACCCCGGCCAGTACCAGGACTCCGGGGGCTCCCTCCAGCGCTGGGACGGTTCGGCCTGGGTCCCCTACCCGTCCGCGCTCGGCGGGATCGCGCCCGCCGGCGCGCTCGGCAGCGCCAGTTACACCGGCCAGTACCGGGACACCGCCGGCGGGGTGCTCCAGCGCTGGAACGGCACGGCCTGGCTGCCCGCGGTGCCGGGACCGGCCTTCAACGCCACCGACGACGGCGGCTACACCACATCGCTGACGTACACACCGACGCTGGTGGAACGGACGGCGAACCCGCTCACCCTCACCTTCACGGCACCGGCGTCCCGTTCCGTACTGATCTCCTACGGGTCGAGGGTGTACACGGCGGCGAGCGACACGGCCACCGCCTATATGAGCCTGCGGGTCACCCGGGGCGCCACGGTCGATCTGGAGCCCAACGACAATCTGGCGGTGGTCTACTCCGGCTCCGTCGCGGCGTCGGTGTCCAGCGTGATGCGGCTGCACAGCCTGATCCCGGGCACCTCCTACACGCTCACCGCGCTGCACCGGAGCAGCAACGCCGGGGTCAGGGCGTGGTTCGACGGCGTGTATCTGCGCGTCGACGCCCAGACCTGAACCGCCGTCGGACCACCCTTCCGGGGAGCGAACCATGACACCGAACACCCCTTACCGGGCGATCTTCTGCGATCTGCTGACCGACCGGACGATCGACATCCTGCCCCTGCGGGACGTCCAGTTCGACGACTACATCGGCAAACCCGGCTCCCTGTCCGGCACCGTCCCCGTCCCCGACACGGCCCTCGCCGCACGCGTCCGCCGCGTCGAGGAAGGCCGCACCGCGGTCTATCTGGAGCGCGGCGGCGATCTGTGGTGGGGCGGGATCATCTGGACCAGCACCCTCCAGAGCAGCGAGCGCGGAGTGCTGACCCTCGGCATCCAGGCGGCCACCTTCGACTCGTACGCGGGCAGGCGCCGGATCCGCAAGAACCTGTCGTACGCGTCGAAGAGCCAGTTCGAGGTGGCCCGGGAGCTGTGGCGGGAACTCCAGTCGGGCGCGGGAGGAGATCTCCGGGTCCAGTACGGCGACGAGGTGTCGGCCACCCGCCGGACCGTGTCGTGGCGGGACGGCGACGAGACCGTCTATGCGGAGGCGCTGGACCAGCTCGCCACCCTGGAGGGCGGGTTCGAGCACCACATCGCCGTCTACCGCGACCCGGCCACCGGGGAGCGGATACGGCAGCTGCGCCTCGGCAGCCCCGTGATCCGCACCGGCTCCACGGATCTGGTCCTCGACCGGCCCGGGGCGATCCTGTCGTACTCCTTCCCGCGCGACGCGACCCGCGGCGGCACCACCGCCCGGACGCGCGGTGCCTCCGTCAACAACAACCAGGCGGCCGAGTCCCGGCCGCTCGTCTCGGCGGAGCGGGTCGCCGACGACCTGATCGCGGGCGGCTGGCCCCGGATCGACCTGTCCTCGGACCACAACGAGGTCACGAGTACGGCCACCCTGAACTCGCTGGCCGCGGCCGAACTGGCCCGGGCCCGCGGCGCCGTGGTGATCCCCGAGATCACGATCCGCCTCGGCGGAGTCGTACCGCCGTCGCTGCTCGGCCGCTCCACCCGTATCCGCATCACCGACGAGTGGCACCCGGAGGGGCTGGACGCCCGCTACCGCATCATCGGCGTGAAGGTCAGCCCCCCGCAGCGTGGCCGCCCCGACACCGCCGAGCTGTATCTGGAGGAGGGCTGATGCCCCAGTTGCCCGAAGACATCATCGACCGGCTCACCGCCATGGAACGCCGTATCCAGCAGCTGTCCACGGCCGTCAACACCCGCCCGGCCCTCAATGAGATCAGCGGGGGCGCGGTCGAGATCACCGACGGGGGCTCGCTCTCCGTACGGGCGCCCGGCAGCAACAACGCCGTTCTGCGGGTGGGCGCGTGGAGCGGTCAGGAGTACGGGATGGCGCTGCGCCGCCAGACCGGCGAGTACGCGCTCTCGCTGTTCAACGGCAACGGCCTCGGGACCTCCACGCAGGTACTGCGGCTGTACGACCCCTACGGCCACGAGATCGTCTCCGACGACATCTCCACGGGCGGGCTCGCCCGGCCCTGGCTGGCGATGCTCCCGCCGCAGGACCTCGGCTCCGCGAACTGGCCGCAGACCACCGCGACCGGCTGGTCCACCATCGCCCGGTCCTTCAATCCGATCTGGCAGCCCCAGATGCGGCTCTATATATACACCCGGGTCTCCGCCGGTGCCACGGGCCAGGTGAAGGTGCTGGTCGACGGTGTCGCGTGGGGCCCCACCGTCACGGCGCCCACGCTCTTCGACCACACGGCCCCGGTCACCACCGACATGGCGACCCGCTTCGGCGGTACGGTCAAGGTCGAGGTGCAGGCCATGGTCACCAGCACGAGCGGAACGGTGTACGCCCAGCCCGCCATGATGTACGGCACCCAGAGCCCCTGACCGGACGGACACCGCGGACGGCCCGCCACCCACCGCGCGCCCGGCACCGCGGGCACGACACCTCCGCGGACGGCCCCCCGGCCGTGGGCGGCGAGCCGTCCGACCACAGGGTCGTACCGGCCTCGTCGGCTGCCCGCGGCCCGGTGGCGCCCCTCGCCCGAGTCGACGCCGGCCCGGACCCGGCGGGCCCGCCGCTCCTTCCTCCACGCCTCCTCGTGTGCCACGGCATGCCGCCGTCCCGAGGAACACCCCGCTGCCATCTCCGTGAGCGGCGACCGCAGCGCATCTCCCCGTCAGCAGCCAGGGCGCCCCGGAGGACCGGGCGGCCACTCCCCTGGAAGCCGCAGACGGCAAGCGGCCATCAGCCACACCCGGCCCTCCGGGCCGCCCGACAACCTACGGAAGGCACCATGGTCATCGACCCGACCCAGCCCTGGGGCATCGCTCTCGACTACTTCGGCCGCGCCACCGTCACCGAGGGCGGCCACACGGTCCACATCCGCATCCACGACGACACCTCCGGCAGCCCGGTGGAACCGGATCCGGTCAGCGGCACCCACCCGACGGTGTATGTGAGCGCCCAACTCCGGGAGACCGGCGGAGCGTTCAGCGTGCTGTACGGCTCGGGCGACGTGCTGCTGCCCCCGACGGCCCCCGGGCCGGTCCCGCCCAACCACACGGCGGTCCCGCAGGCCGTCGCCGCCGCCCTCGCCGACTTCGAGGCCCGCCGTGCCGCGTACGCCACGCTCTGCGCCACCTGGCAGCCCCCGGCCGGCCCCTGACCCCCGGCCCGCCCCGCGCCCCCGGGCCCGTACACCGACGAGCCGGACGGTACGGGCCCGCCCGCTCACCGCTCAAACGGCCCGCCGCCCGGCAGGCGAACCCCGCCCACTCGCGCCCGGACCGCGCGACCGGCCGCCCGGCGGGCGGCACCGGCCGGGCGAACCCCCACCCGCTCTCCCCCGACCGCGCGACCCGCCGGCGCGCCCGCGCGCCCGGCCCGCCGCCCCGAGCCCGGCAACCCGCCGGGCGGGGCTCTCTCTGTTCGGAGGACACCCATGGCCACCCCACTCACCGCGGACCGGCTCCTCGCCGCCCTGCGTGCCGAGGGCGTCACCGTGGTCGAACACCACGGCTGGCGCTCCCACAACCGCAATCACGCGGGGGCCTGGGGCCCCGTGCACGGAGTGATGATCCACCACACGGTCAGCAGCGGCACCCCGGCCTCCGTGGCGCTCTGCTTCAACGGCTACCGGGGGCTGCCCGGCCCCCTGTGCCATGGAGTGATCGCCAAGGACGGCACGGTCCATCTGGTCGGCAACGGCCGCGCCAACCACGCGGGGGGCGGCGACCCGGACGTTCTGCGGCAGGTCGCCGAGGAGGCGTACGGCTCCCGCCCGAGCCCTCCGCGCGAGCACCAGGGCAGCGCGGGCGCGGTGGACGGCAACGCCCGCTTCTACGGCTTCGAGTGCGTCAACCTCGGCGACGGCCGCGACCCCTGGCCGGCCGCGCAGCTCGCCGCCGTCGAGCGGGCGTCCTCGGCGGTCTGCCGGGCGCACGGCTGGAGCGCCAGGTGCGTGATCGGGCATCTGGAGTGGTCCGACCGCAAGAGCGACCCGCGCGGGTTCGCCATGGCCTACCTGCGCACCCGGATCACCCGCCGGCTGTCCAGCGCACCGACCGCTCCGGCCGCACCGGGCGCCCCCGCCGGCCCCGGCACTCCGTCCGGCCCCGCCGACCCCCGCTACCAGCCCTTCCCCGGTACGCCGTTCTTCAAGGCCGCGCCCAGCTCCCCGATCGTCACCGCGATGGGCCGGCGGCTGGTCGCCGAGGGCTGCTCCGCGTACCGCGTGGGGCCGGGCCCCCGCTGGGGCGAGGCCGACCGGCGCTCCTACGCGAAGTGGCAGCGGAAGCTCGGCTTCGGCGGCTCCGACGCGGACGGGTGGCCCGGCCGGGCCTCCTGGCACGCCCTGAAGGTCCCGTACACCTCGCAGAACACCGTCTGAAGGAGCCCGGACATGTCCGAAGCCACCCGGCGCACGGTCCGTACCGTCCTCCAGAGTGCCGTGGGCATCGCCGTCGTCCTGCCCGCGATCGCCGACGCGTCGGGGCTTCCCGCCACCCTCCCCTGGGTCGCCGGGGCACTCGCCGTCGCGGGGGCCCTGACGAGGATCATGGCGGTGGACGGCGTCCAGCGCCTGCTGCCGCCCTGGCTGCGCACCGCCCCCGCGACCGCACCCGCACACACCACCACGCCCGCCCCCACCGACGGAGCCGCCGATGAGCGAGCCTGAGCACGGCGACCCGGTCACCGTCACCGTCGCCGTCGCCGTGGAGCTGGAACGGCTGCGCGGCACGCTGGAGGCCGGATTCGCCCGTGCCGACGGCGCGCTCGCGCTCCTCGTCCAGCGCAGCGACCAGACCGACAAACAGCTCGCCGAGATGGAGTCCCGCCTGGACAGTCTGGAGCGCGCCCGCTGGCCCCTGGCCAGCATCGCCGCGGTCACCGCGAGCGCCGGTCTGCTGCTCGCCCTCTGGGAGCTGGCGGGCCGCTGACCCCGTTGAACGCCGAAGGGCGGCCACCCCGTGTGCACGGGGTGGCCGCCCTCGGCGGACCTTCGCCTTACTGGTTGTACGGACCGTAGTCGTAGTCCTCCAGCGGAACGGCCTGGCCGGAGCCGGTGCCGAACGGCGAGTAGTCGATGTCGTCGTAGCCGACGGCCGAGTACATCGCGGCCTTGGCCTCCTCGGTGGGCTCCACCCGGATGTTGCGGTAGCGGGACAGACCCGTACCGGCCGGGATGAGCTTACCGATGATGACGTTCTCCTTGAGGCCGATCAGGGAGTCCGACTTGGCGTTGATCGCCGCGTCGGTCAGGACCCTGGTCGTCTCCTGGAAGGACGCCGCCGACAGCCAGGACTCGGTGGCCAGCGACGCCTTGGTGATACCCATCAGCTGCGGACGGCCGGAGGCGGGGTGACCGCCCTCGGTGACCACACGGCGGTTCTCGGTCTCGAACTTCGAGCGCTCGACCAGCTCGCCCGGCAGCAGCTCCGCGTCGCCGGACTCGATGATCGTCACCCGGCGGAGCATCTGCCGGATGATGATCTCGATGTGCTTGTCGTGGATCGACACACCCTGCGAGTTGTAGACCTTCTGGACCTCGCCGACCAGGTGGACCTGGACGGCCCGCTGGCCGAGGATGCGCAGCACGTCGTGCGGGTTGGTGGCACCGAAGGTCAGCGCCTGGCCCACCTCGACGTGCTCGCCCTCGCGCACCAGGACCTTGGCACGCTTCGAGATCGGGAACGCCGTCTCGTCGCTGCCGTCGTCCGGGGTGACGACGATCTTCTTGGTCTTCTCGGTCTCCTCGATACGGACGCGGCCGGCCGCCTCCGAGATCGGGGCGACACCCTTGGGCGTACGCGCCTCGAACAGCTCGACGACACGCGGCAGACCCTGGGTGATGTCGTCACCGGCCACACCACCGGTGTGGAAGGTACGCATCGTCAGCTGGGTGCCGGGCTCACCGATGGACTGGGCGGCGATGATGCCGACCGCCTCACCGATGTCGACCAGCTTGCCGGTGGCGAGCGAACGGCCGTAGCAGTACGCACAGGTGCCGACCGCGGACTCACAGGTCAGGACCGAGCGGGTCTTGACCTCCTCCACGCCCGCGCCGACGAGCGCGTCGATGAGCACATCGCCGAGGTCGACGTTGGCGGGCGCGATGACCTTGCCCTCGACGACGACGTCCTCGGCGAGCATCCGCGCGTACACCGACGTCTCGACGTCGTCGGCCTTGCGGAGCCTGCCCTCGCTGTCCTTCACGGCGATCCGCAGCTTGAGGCCGCGGTCGGTGCCGCAGTCCTCCTCGCGGATGATGACGTCCTGCGAGACGTCCACCAGACGACGGGTCAGATAACCCGAGTCGGCGGTACGCAGGGCGGTGTCGGCCAGACCCTTACGGGCACCGTGCGTGGAGATGAAGTACTCCAGCACGGACAGGCCCTCACGGAAGGACGCCTTGATGGGACGCGGGATCGTCTCGTTCTTGGCGTTGGACACCAGACCACGCATACCGGCGATCTGACGCATCTGCATCATGTTTCCGCGAGCGCCCGAGTTCACCATCATGAAGATGGGGTTGGTCTTCGGGAAGTTCGCGTTCATCGCCTCGGCGACCTCGTTGGTCGCGCGGGTCCAGTTGTCGATCAGCTCGTTCGTGCGCTCCTGCTTGGTGATCAGACCGCGCTCGTACTGCTTCTGGATCTTCTCGTCCTTGGCCTCGTACGAGGCGACGATCTCCTTCTTCGCCTCCGGGACGACGACGTCCGAGATGGCGACGGTGACGCCGGAACGGGTCGCCCAGTAGAAGCCCGCCGCCTTCAGGTTGTCGAGCGTCGCCGCCACGATGACCTTGGGGTAGCGCTCGGCGAGGTCGTTGACGATCTCGGAGAGCTGCTTCTTGCCGACGGAGTAGTCGACGAAGGGGTAGTCCTCGGGCAGCAGCTCGTTGAAGAGCGCGCGGCCCAGGGTCGTACGCAGCCGGAAGCTGTCGCCCTGCTGCCAGGAGCCGCCGAGGCCGCCGACGGCGCCGTCGTCCTCGTCGGCCGGCGGGGTCCAGCCGCGCGGCGGGATGGTGCCCACCGGGAAGCGGATGTCGACCTTGGCCTGGAGCGACAGCTCACGGGCGTCGAACGCCATGATCGCCTCGGCGGTGGAACCGAAGGACCGGCCCTCGCCCTTGACCTCGCGCTCCTCCTCACCGGTGGTGAGGAAGAACAGGCCCAGCACCATGTCCTGGGTCGGCATGGTGACGGGACGGCCGTCGGCCGGCTTGAGGATGTTGTTCGAGGACAGCATCAGGATGCGGGCCTCGGCCTGCGCCTCCGCGGAGAGCGGCAGGTGGACGGCCATCTGGTCACCGTCGAAGTCCGCGTTGAACGCGGTGCAGACGAGCGGGTGGATCTGGATGGCCTTGCCCTCGACGAGCTGGGGCTCGAACGCCTGGATGCCGAGGCGGTGCAGCGTGGGCGCACGGTTCAGCAGCACCGGGTGCTCGGCGATGACCTCTTCGAGGACGTCGTACACGACGGTGCGGCCGCGCTCGACCATGCGCTTGGCCGACTTGATGTTCTGCGCGTGGTTCAGGTCGACCAGGCGCTTCATCACGAACGGCTTGAACAGCTCCAGCGCCATCGCCTTGGGCAGACCGCACTGGTGCAGCTTGAGCTGCGGGCCGACGACGATCACGGAACGGGCCGAGTAGTCGACGCGCTTGCCCAGCAGGTTCTGGCGGAAGCGGCCCTGCTTGCCCTTGAGCATGTCGCTCAGGGACTTCAGCGGACGGTTGCCCGGGCCGGTGACCGGACGGCCGCGGCGGCCGTTGTCGAACAGCGCGTCGACGGCCTCCTGGAGCATCCGCTTCTCGTTGTTCACGATGATCTCGGGGGCACCGAGGTCGAGCAGGCGCTTCAGACGGTTGTTCCGGTTGATGACCCGGCGGTACAGGTCGTTCAGGTCGGAGGTCGCGAAGCGGCCACCGTCCAGCTGCACCATCGGACGCAGGTCCGGCGGGATGACCGGGACGCAGTCCAGCACCATGCCCTTGGGGCTGTTGCTGGTCTGGAGGAACGCGGAGACGACCTTGAGGCGCTTGAGCGCCCGGGTCTTCTTCTGCCCCTTGCCGGTACGGATGATGTCGCGGAGGCGCTCGGCCTCCTCCTCCAGGTCGAAGGACTCCAGGCGCTTCTGGAGCGCGGCGGCGCCCATCGAGCCGTCGAAGTAGGTGCCGAAGCGGTCGCGCAGCTCGCGGTAGAGCAGCTCGTCGCCCTCCAGGTCCTGGACCTTGAGGTTCTTGAAGCGGTTCCACACCTCGTCGAGACGGTCGATCTCGCGCTGGGCGCGGTCGCGCAGCTGCTTCATCTCACGGTCGGCGCCCTCGCGCACCTTGCGGCGCACATCCGCCTTGGCGCCCTCGGCCTCCAGCTCGGCCAGATCGGTTTCGAGCTTCTTGGCGCGGGCCTCGACATCGGCGTCACGGCGGTTCTCGACCTGCTGGCGCTCGACGGAGACATGCGCCTCCAGCGACGGCAGATCGCGCGTACGGCGCTCCTCGTCCACGAACGTGATCATGTACGCGGCGAAGTAGATGACCTTCTCCAGGTCCTTCGGCGCGAGGTCGAGGAGGTAGCCCAGGCGTGAGGGAACGCCCTTGAAGTACCAGATGTGGGTGACGGGAGCGGCCAGCTCGATGTGGCCCATCCGCTCACGGCGCACCTTGGCGCGGGTGACCTCGACGCCACAGCGCTCACAGATGATGCCCTTGAAGCGGACACGCTTGTACTTGCCGCAGTAGCACTCCCAGTCCCGGGTGGGGCCGAAGATCTTCTCGCAGAAGAGTCCGTCCTTCTCGGGCTTGAGGGTGCGGTAGTTGATGGTCTCGGGCTTCTTGACCTCACCGTGGGACCACTGGCGGATGTCGTCAGCGGTGGCCAGGCCGATCCGAAGCTCGTCGAAGAAGTTGACGTCGAGCACTATGCGTCAATCCCTCTCAGGGTTGTGTCTCAAGGTGGTCTGTACGGGGTCCGGGGCAGCGGCCGGGATCACCTGGGGTGGTCCCGGCCGGACCCGTCAGACCTCTTCGACGCTGCTCGGCTCGCGCCGGGACAGGTCGATGCCGAGCTCTTCCGCAGCGCGGAAGACGTCCTCGTCGGTGTCGCGCATCTCGATGGACATACCGTCCGAGGACAGCACCTCCACGTTGAGGCACAGGGACTGCATCTCCTTGATGAGCACCTTGAAGGACTCGGGGATGCCGGGCTCGGGGATGTTCTCGCCCTTGACGATGGCCTCGTAGACCTTCACGCGGCCGGTGACGTCGTCGGACTTGATGGTCAGCAGTTCCTGGAGGGCGTACGCGGCGCCGTAAGCCTCCAGCGCCCACACCTCCATCTCACCGAAGCGCTGGCCACCGAACTGGGCCTTACCACCCAGCGGCTGCTGGGTGATCATCGAGTACGGACCGGTCGACCGGGCGTGCAGCTTGTCGTCGACCAGGTGGTGGAGCTTGAGGATGTACATGTACCCGATCGAGATCGGGTCCGGGAACGGCTCACCGGAGCGGCCGTCGAACAGCCTCGCCTTGCCGGACGGCAGGACCATCCGGTCGCCGTCACGGTTGGGGATCGTGGACTCGAATAGTCCGGAGATCTCGTCCTCGCGGGCGCCGTCGAAGACCGGCGTCGCGACATTGGTGCTGGGGGCGACGTCGTCGGCGCCGATCGCCTTCAGCCGCTCCATCCAGTCCTCGTTGCCCTCGACCTTCCAGCCCTGGCTGGCGAGCCAGCCGAGATGGATTTCGAGGACCTGTCCCGGGTTCATCCGGGAGGGGACGCCGAGGGGGTTGAGGATGATGTCGACCGGGGTGCCGTCCTCCAGGAAGGGCATGTCCTCGATCGGCAGGATCTTGGAGATGACACCCTTGTTGCCGTGACGGCCGGCGAGCTTGTCACCATCGGTGATCTTGCGCTTCTGGGCGACGTACACCCGGACGAGCTGGTTGACGCCGGGCGGCAGCTCGTCGCCCTCCTCGCGGTCGAAGACGCGTACGCCGATGACCTTGCCGGTCTCGCCGTGCGGCACCTTCAGCGAGGTGTCACGGACCTCACGGGCCTTCTCGCCGAAGATCGCGCGCAGCAGCCGCTCCTCCGGGGTCAGCTCGGTCTCGCCCTTGGGCGTGACCTTGCCGACCAGGATGTCCCCGGCGATGACCTCGGCGCCGATGCGGATGATGCCGCGCTCGTCGAGGTCGGCGAGGACCTCCTCGGAGACGTTCGGGATGTCCCGGGTGATCTCCTCGGGGCCGAGCTTGGTGTCACGGGCGTCGACCTCGTGCTCCTCGATGTGGATCGAGGAGAGGACGTCGTCCTGTACGAGGCGCTGCGACAGGATGATCGCGTCCTCGTAGTTGTGGCCCTCCCACGGCATGAACGCCACGAGGAGGTTCTTGCCGAGCGCCATCTCGCCCTGCTCGGTGGCCGGGCCGTCTGCGAGGACCTGGGCCTCGATGACCCGGTCGCCCTCGGAGACGATGACCTTCTGGTTGACCGAGGTGCCCTGGTTGGAGCGGGAGAACTTGGCGACCCGGTACGTGGTGTAGGTGCCGTCGTCGTTGGCGACGGTGACGTAGTCCGCGGAGACCTCCTGGACCACACCGTCCTTCTCCGCCTTGATGACGTCACCGGCGTCGACCGCGCAGCGGTACTCCATGCCGGTGCCGACCAGCGGCGCCTCGGCCGTGATCAGCGGAACGGCCTGGCGCATCATGTTCGCGCCCATGAGGGCGCGGTTGGCGTCGTCGTGCTCCAGGAAGGGGATCATGGCGGTCGCGACCGACACCATCTGGCGCGGCGAGACGTCCATGTAGTCGACGTCCGTGCCGGGCACGTAGTCGACCTCGCCGCCGCGGCGGCGGACCAGCACCCGGGACTCGGCGAAGCGGAACTCGTCGGTCAGCGGCGCGTTGGCCTGCGCGATGACGAAGCGGTCCTCCTCGTCGGCGGTCAGGTAGTCGACCTCGTCGGTGACCTGGCCGTCGACGACCTTGCGGTACGGCGTCTCGATGAAGCCGAACGCGTTGACCCGGCCGTAGGAGGCCAGCGAGCCGATCAGACCGATGTTCGGGCCTTCGGGCGTCTCGATCGGGCACATACGGCCGTAGTGCGACGGGTGCACGTCGCGGACCTCGAAGCCGGCCCGCTCACGGGAGAGACCACCGGGGCCGAGCGCGTTGAGACGGCGCTTGTGCGTCAGGCCCGACAGCGGGTTGTTCTGGTCCATGAACTGGGACAGCTGGCTGGTGCCGAAGAACTCCTTGATGGAGGCGACGACCGGCCGGATGTTGATCAGGGTCTGCGGCGTGATCGCCTCGACGTCCTGGGTGGTCATGCGCTCGCGCACGACGCGCTCCATACGGGCGAGACCCGTACGGACCTGGTTCTGGATCAGCTCGCCGACATTGCGGATACGGCGGTTGCCGAAGTGGTCGATGTCGTCGGTCTCGACCATGATCGAGCGACCGGACTCGCCGACCGTCTCGGTCTCACCGGCGTGCAGCTTGACCAGGTACTTGATGGTCGCGATGACGTCGTCGGTGGTGAGCACGCCGGCGTCCAGCGGCTCGTCCGCGCCGAGCTTCTTGTTCACCTTGTAGCGGCCGACCTTGGCGAGGTCGTAGCGCTTGGGGTTGAAGTAGAGGTTCTCCAGCAGCGTCTGCGCGGCCTCACGCGTGGGCGGCTCGCCCGGACGGAGCTTGCGGTAGATGTCGAGCAGCGCGTCGTCCTGACCCTGGGTGTGGTCCTTCTCCAGGGTGGCGCGCATGGACTCGTACTCGCCGAACTCCTGGAGGATCTGCTCGGTCGTCCAGCCGAGGGCCTTGAGGAGGACGGTCACGGACTGCTTGCGCTTGCGGTCGATACGGACACCGACCATGTCGCGCTTGTCGATCTCCATCTCCAGCCAGGCACCCCGGGACGGGATGATCTTGGCGGTGAAGATGTCCTTGTCGGACGTCTTGTCGATGGAGGAGTCGAAGTACACGCCCGGCGAGCGGACGAGCTGGGACACCACGACACGCTCGGTGCCGTTGATGACGAAGGTGCCCTTGTTGGTCATGAGCGGGAAGTCGCCCATGAAGACCGTCTGGGACTTGATCTCGCCGGTCTCGTTGTTGGTGAACTCGGCCGTGACGAAGAGGGGCGCGGCGTAGGTGAAGTCACGCTCCTTGCACTCGTCGATCGAGTTCTTCGGAGGCTCGAAGCGGTGGTCGCGGAAGGTCAGGGACATCGACCCGCTGAAGTCCTCGATCGGGGAGATCTCCTCGAAGATCTCCTCCAGACCGGACTTGGTGGGGACGTCCTGTCCGCTGTCCAGAGCCGCCTCGACGCGAGCCTTCCAAGCGGCATTGCCGAGCAGCCAGTCAAAGCTCTCGGTCTGGAGCGCGAGGAGGTTCGGAACCTCAAGGGGCTCTTTGATCTTTGCAAAGGAGATGCGCAGCGGGGCGGTGCTGGCGCCGTTGTTCGTATTCGCGGTCGAGGCGTTGCGCGAGGCGGCCAAGAGGGGGTCCTTCCGAGGGCTCGGACTCACTACGCGCGTACCGGTCCCAAGCCGGGCAGGGGAGCCGAAATCCCAGGTCAGGAAGTATTCGGTCCACAGTGCTCATGCGAGGGGATGCCCCTGGTGACGGGCAGGGAGCAGTTAACAGGCAGCGCAAAGGGTCAGTGTAGCCACTTGGCACACTGATGTCCAGTGCGGGCTTTTCGAGACCCTCGCTGCCCTCGTTGTACTCAACTCCGCGAACCCTCGCGCCATGAGGCGCACATCGATACTGCCCACTCCGCCGCCGATCCATGCCTCGGATCCGGATCGTTGTGACGACGCGTCCTGAGAATTGCGCGCTGCGTGCGGTTCGTCAAGGCCCCCTGCTCCGAACTGGCTGCTGAGATCGTCACTGACCAGGCACTGAGAGCGAACGAGGCGCACGGCGAAGATCACCATACTCGGCCCCCTCCGAAGTGCGGCGCAGCCCTGGCGGGACGCCGAAGGGCGACCACCCGGATGGGTGATCGCCCTTGGCGGTGCCCCGCCCTACGGCCCGCTTCGGGGCCGTATGACGAGACTCACAGAGTCACGGCGTGGTGACTCGGGGAGTCACGAGGGGTTACTTGACCTCGACGGACGCGCCGGCGGCCTTGAGGGACTCGGCGGCCTTCTCGGCAGCCTCCTTGGCGACCTTCTCCAGGACCGGCTTCGGGGTGCCGTCGACGAGGTCCTTGGCCTCCTTCAGACCCAGGGAGGTCAGCTCGCGCACGACCTTGATGACCTGGATCTTCTTCTCGCCGGCGCCGGTGAGGACGACGTCGAACTCGTCCTGCTCGACAGCGGCCTCGGCGGCCGGGGCACCCGGGCCCGCGACAACGGCGGCGGCCGGGGCGGCGGCGGTGACGTCGAACTTCTCCTCGAACGCCTTCACGAAACCGGAGAGCTCCAGGAGGGTCATCTCCTCGAACTGCGCAAGCAGGTCTTCCTGGCTGAGCTTCGCCATGATGGGCGATCCTTCCACTAAATCGGCTGGTGCCGGATGTGTATGACGGCGGGCGTCTGCCTGAGCGGCAGGTCTGACGAAAGACGGCCCGCTGCGATCAGCGCCGCAGGACGGCGGCACCGATCAGAACGCGAGCCGAATTACTCGGCACCGCCCTGCTCGGCCTGCTTGGCACGAAGCGCCTCCGCGGTGCGGACGAACTTCGAGGGAAGCGCCTGGAAGAGCGCGGCAGCCTGGGACTGCTTGCCCTTCATGGCGCCCGCCAGCTTGGCGAGCAGAACCTCGCGGGACTCGAGGTCCGCAAGCTTCTTGATCTCATCGGCGGACAGCGCCTTGCCATCAAGGACACCGCCCTTGATGATCAGATTCGGGTTGTCCTTGGCGAAGTCACGAAGACCCTTGGCCGACTCCACCGGGTCACCGGTGACGAAGGCAACCGCCGTCGGACCGTTGAACAGGTCGTCGAGCGTGTTGATCCCGGCCTCGTTGGCCGCGATCTTGGTCAGCGTGTTCTTCACCACGGCGTACTGGGCGTTCTCACCGAGCGAACGGCGCAGCTCCTTGAGCTGGGCCACGGTGAGGCCCCGGTACTCGGTCAGCACGGCGGCGTTCGAGCTGCGGAACTTGTCCGTCAGCTCGGCCACCGCGGCAGCCTTGTCAGGCCTTGCCATGAGCGTCGGCCTCCTTCCGGGTGATGAGGACCGCGCGGGCCCGAAGGAGGGGGACTGGGCAAAACGAAACGCCCCGGCGCAGGCGCACGGGGCGTAGCTCGACCGGGACGAGTCACGGGAGCGTATCCACGAAATCACCTGCGCAGGCCGTCCGCAGCTAGCGGTTCCTTCGGTCGCCGCACCCTCTTGCGAGCACGCGGCAACGACCAGCGGTCTTTGGCTTCCGGGGAAGCGTACGTGAGGGGCGTCGGCTCAGGCAAATCGCCTTCATGGCCCCCCGGGCGGCTGCGGGGCCGCCGCCGGGGGCTCGATGAGGCGTACGAGGGGAAAGCGGCTCTGAGGGGCCTCTGAGTCCCGTGTGGGCCCTGTGAGCCTCCTGTGACACCCGAACCCCGACCGGTGTCCGCTACAGCCGCCATGGGCCCGCCCGGGCCGGGAGAGACCCGCCGGCCCCGGGACATGCCGTGCCGCCGTCCGGGCGGAGCCGGTGCACGGGCCGGTCCGGCTTCAGGGTCCGTCGTTACGAGGACGCGGCACCGCTCATGCCCCAGGCTCCTGCCCCAGGTTCTTCATCATCTCCATGAGGTCGAAGGTGTCCTGCTTCGGCGGCGCCTGGACCGTGGCCTTCGCCCCGTAGTCCGAGTAGTTGGCGACCATCTCCATCGTGCCCTGGGGGGTGGTGATCCCGATGTCCATCTTGACCGGGAAGCCGTCCGCGTTGACCCAGACCTCGGTGTCGTACCCGGTGATGCCCGCCTTCTTCACCCCGTCGAGCAGCGCCTTGCGCTCCTCCGCGTCGAGGACCAGCGACTCATTGGCGTCGACCATCTCGGCGACCGTGAGCGTGCCCTTGTAGTGCTGGGTCTCGACACCGCCGACCTTCTCCGGGCCGATGTGCTTGATGCTCTTCGACTCCAGAAGCACCGCCAGCTGCTCGGCCGGGCTCTGGTTCATGCTCTCCAGGCTGCCCGTCAGCTGCTTCTGGAGGGCCTTGTCACCGGACTGCTCGGCCAGGGAGGCCAGGTCGAAGGTCATCCAGCGCTTGCCGTCCATGTCCTTGGCGGCCGCGGCCCCCATGTCCATGTACATGACGTTGTCGACCCAGACCATCCGGACCTGCTCGGGCCCGCCCTGAGCGGCGGCCGGCGCGAAGGCCGAACCCTTCATGGTCATGTCCATCACCGTGGGATCCCACCCCATGACACCGGACATCTCCATGTCGCCGCCGCCGTCCATCCCGGCCGGCATCTTCATGGTCATGTCGACCTTCGCGGACTTCGCGTCCGAGGTCTTCCTGTACGCGGCCGTCAGGACCTTGGTGACCTCGGCGGTGGACTGTATCCCGCTGTTCGCCGCCTTCTCCCCGGCCTGCTTCTTGCCGCCCCCGTTCCCGTCGCCGCTCTGACAGGCCGCCGCTCCGGTCATCACGGCCAACGCCATGAGGGAGACGCCCACGCGCCTGATTGCGGATTTGCTCATGACCCACCCCTTGATTGTCTTCAGATCTCCTGCACCGTAACGCACCCCTGTGACAAGGCCCCGAACACAAGGAAGCGGACGGAAGGAAGGCGGACACGAGAAAGCGGACACAAGAAAACGGCCCCCGCGCCTCCACAGAGGCGCGGGGACCGTTCCGGTCTGCGAACGCTCACGCGCTCCCCGGTCGTCGCCGGGATCAGACGGCGGCCGGGTCCTCCTCGACGAGGAGGTTGCGGGTGCGGTTGGAGTCCAGCGGGATGCCGGGGCCCATCGTCGTGGTGATGGTCGCCTTCTTGATGTAGCGGCCCTTCGCTGCGGACGGCTTAAGACGGAGGATCTCCTCCAGCGCCGCCGCGTAGTTCTCGACCAGCTTCGTCTCGTCGAAGGAGACCTTGCCGATGATGAAGTGCAGGTTCGAGTGCTTGTCGACGCGGAACTCGATCTTGCCGCCCTTGATGTCGGTCACGGCCTTGGTGACATCGGGGGTGACGGTGCCGGTCTTCGGGTTGGGCATCAGACCACGCGGACCGAGCACCCGGCCGAGACGGCCGACCTTGCCCATGAGGTCCGGGGTGGCGACGACGGCGTCGAAGTCCAGACGGCCCTTCGACACCTCGTCGATCAGTTCGTCGGCGCCGACGATGTCGGCGCCCGCGGCACGCGCTGCCTCGGCACGGTCACCGGTCGCGAAGACCAGGACCCGGGCGGTCTTGCCGGTGCCGTGCGGAAGGTTCACGGTGCCACGGACCATCTGGTCGGCCTTGCGCGGGTCGACGCCCAGGCGGAAAGCGACCTCGACGGTGCCGTCGAACTTGGTGGACGCGGTGTCCTTCGCGAGACGGACGGCCTCGAGCGGGGCGTACGAACGCTCCCGGTCGATCTTGGCGTCCGCAGCGCGGAGAGTCTTGCTGCGCTTCACTTCTGCTCCTGTTTGTTTCGTTCAGGTGTGGAGTTGTGGTGCGGACCAGCGCTTGGCCCTACCACAGGTGCCGTACGGAACCTTCAGCCCACTGCATGTGTGCTCGGGCTTCTCTCACTCACTCGCTCCGCGGACGGCCTCGTACCTCAGCCGGCCACTGCACGAGTTCGCTCGTCAGCCCTCGACGGTAATCCCCATCGAACGGGCAGTACCCGCGATGATCTTCTCGGCGGCGTCCAGGTCGTTGGCGTTCAGGTCGGGCATCTTGGTGGTGGCGATGTCACGGACCTGGTCGCGCGTCAGCTTGGCGACCTTGGTCTTGTGCGGCTCGCCGGAGCCCTTGTCCACACCCGCGGCCTTGAGGATCAGCTTGGCGGCCGGCGGAGTCTTGGTGATGAAGGTGAAGGAACGGTCCTCGTAGACCGTGATCTCCACCGGCACGACCATCCCGCGCTGCGACTCGGTCGCGGCGTTGTAGGCCTTGCAGAACTCCATGATGTTGACGCCGTGCTGCCCCAGGGCGGGGCCGACCGGCGGAGCCGGGTTGGCCGCGCCGGCCTGGATCTGGAGCTTGATCAGCCCCGTGACCTTCTTCTTCTTGGGAGGCATTGCTCTCTCCGGGTCCTAGTGAGAGTTTCCAGCACCCCACCCGATCATCCGGATGGAGGCATACCGCACAACGATAACGGGTATGGCTGCACGGTTAAAAACCGACAGGTCAGAACTGCCACAGGGGCGGTTCCGACCTGATCGGAGGCATATGTTCCAACAGCGGAGCGCATCCGGGTCCCGCTGGACCCGGGTGGTCGCGACCGCTTCGGTGGGTCTCGGTCAGTTCTTCTGGATCTGGTCGAAGCTCAGCTCGACCGGGGTCTCGCGACCGAAGATCTCGACCAGGCCCTTGACCTTCTTCGAGTCGGCGTTGATCTCGTTGATCGTCGCCTGGAGCGTGGCGAACGGGCCGTCGGTGACGGTGACCGAGTCGCCGACCTCGAAGTCCAGCACCTGGACCTCGACCTTGCGGGACGGAACCGGCTTGCCCTCGGCCTCGGCGGCCTCGCGCGCGGCCTTCTCCTCCGCCTCCGGTGCGAGCATCTTGACGATCTCGTCCAGGGTCAGCGGGTACGGGTCGTACGCGTTGCCCACGAAGCCGGTGACGCCGGGGGTGTTGCGGACGACGCCCCAGGACTCGTTGGTGAGGTCCATCCGGACCAGGACGTAACCGGGAAGCTTGTTCTGGCGGACGTTCTTGCGCTCGCCGTTCTTGATCTGGACGATCTCTTCCTCGGGCACTTCGGCCTGGTAGATGAACTCCTCGACGTTCAGCGAGACGGCGCGCTGCTCCAGGTTCGCCTTGACCCGCTTCTCGTACCCGGCGTACGTGTGGATGACGTACCACTCGCCGGGCAGCACCCGCAGCTCCTCGCGGAGCGCGGCGATCGGGTCCACGGGAGCCTCGGGCTCGGCGGGAACCTCGTCGGCGGCCTCGGCCTCGCCCGCGGACTCGCCCTCGGCGGCCACCTCGGTCACTGCCTCGGTGTCGTCCTCGACGTGGAGCGCGGACTCCTCGGCCGGCTCACCGGCCGAGGCGTCAGCAGCTTCCGCCTCATCGGGGTCGATGGAGTCCGCCGCCTCAACGATGTCGAGCTCGTCCTCGGCGGACTCGGCGGACTCGAAGTTCTCGTCGCCTGGCTCAACGGCCTCGTTCAGGTTCGGGTCAGACACGGTGGCTGCTTCTTCCTGGATACAGATGGGTGGCACATGCAAAAGTCCGCCGCACCGATACGACCCGGCCGACGATCCTTCGCGGGATCAGCCGAAGACGTACTTGACGGCTTCCTGGAACCCATAGTCAATCACGGTCACCAGACCGATCATGATGACGACGAAGACAATCACCACGGTCGTGTAGGTCGTCAGCTGATTCCGGGTGGGCCAGACGACCTTGCGGAGCTCGGCGACGATCTGCCGGTAGAAGAGCGCGAGGCGGCCCAGAGGGCCCTTCTTCCCGCGCTTGCCGCCCTTGCGGGGCTTCTCCTGGGGCGCCTCGTCCTCGGCATCAGGCGTGTCGATGGAGCCCACGGCGTCCGTCACTTTCTTTCACCTGAATCCCGGGTCGTGGCCGTGCCGCGCCCGGTGGAGCCGCACGGCGGTTCATTTGAATCTACGTACATGCGCACACATCCTGGCGAAGGTGTGTGTAGCAGGGCCGGAGGGACTTGAACCCCCAACCGCTGGTTTTGGAGACCAGTGCTCTACCAATTGAGCTACGACCCTTTGTGGCGTCCCCAACCTACCGCATCCGTGGACGTGGTCGGTGAGGGCCAACGACCAGTGAGTGTACGTGGTCCCGGGGCCCGCGTCGAACAGATAGCCCCGCAACGGTTCTTGGTCACTCCGGAGGGTGGCCGAGTCCCGCCGGTGTC
Source organism: Streptomyces sp. NPDC051018 (assembly GCF_044456085.1). Classification (NCBI taxonomy): domain Bacteria; kingdom Bacillati; phylum Actinomycetota; class Actinomycetes; order Kitasatosporales; family Streptomycetaceae; genus Streptomyces; species Streptomyces sp. NPDC051018. The sequence goes on along the minus strand of NZ_JBITFN010000010.1, from coordinate 182,425 downwards.
CCTGGTCACACCGTCCCGCGCCGTCCGCTTTCTCCCGGCGGCCCCCTGCCGGCGGGCCACCGCGCCGCTCCCCCGGGTTCCGCTCGGCCGCGCTCGCCGGTCTTCCCGCGTTCCGCTCCGTGATCCCGTCCGTGGATCCGGCCCCGGTAGCAGCCGCCGTGCCCCGTGTCCGGAGGTCGAAACACTTGCGCCGGGCACGATTCCCGTCTGGGACCATGGACCGTATGAGCGCTGCAACCCCACCCACCGAGCGCCGGGTCTCCGCGCGCATCGGCGCGATCTCCGAGTCCGCGACCCTCGCCGTCGACGCCAAGGCCAAGGCCCTCAAGGCCGCCGGGCGTCCGGTGATCGGTTTCGGCGCGGGCGAGCCGGACTTCCCGACGCCCGGTTATATCGTCGAGGCCGCCGTCGAGGCCTGCCGCAACCCGCGGTTCCACCACTACACCCCGGCGGGGGGCCTGCCCGAGCTGAAGAAGGCCATCGCCGAGAAGACCCTGCGGGACTCCGGCTACGAGGTCGACCCCGCGCAGGTCCTGGTGACCAATGGCGGAAAGCAGGCGATCTACGAGGCGTTCGCGGCGATCCTCGACCCGGGCGACGAGGTCATCGTGCCCGCGCCGTACTGGACGACGTACCCCGAGTCGATCCGGCTCGCCGGCGGTGTCCCGGTCGATGTGGTGGCCGACGAGACGACCGGTTACCGCGTCTCCGTCGAGCAGCTCGAAGCCGCGCGCACCGAGCGTACGAAGGTCGTGCTCTTCGTCTCCCCCTCCAACCCCACCGGCGCGGTCTACAGCCGTGAGGACACCGAGGCCATCGGCCGCTGGGCCGTCGAGCACGGCCTGTGGGTGCTGACGGACGAGATCTACGAGCACCTCGTCTATGGTGACGCCGCCTTCACCTCGCTCCCGGCGGTCGTCCCCGAGCTGCGCGACAAGTGCGTCGTCGTCAACGGTGTGGCCAAGACGTACGCCATGACGGGCTGGCGCGTGGGGTGGGTGATCGGCCCCAAGGACGTGATCAAGGCCGCCGCGAACCTCCAGTCGCACGCCACCTCGAACGTCGCCAACGTCTCGCAGGCCGCCGCGCTCGCCGCCGTCTCCGGGGACCTGGACGCCGTCGCCGAGATGGGCACCGCCTTCGACCGCCGCCGGCAGACGATCGTACGGATGCTCAACGAGATCGACGGCGTGTTCTGCCCCGAGCCGGAGGGGGCGTTCTACGTCTACCCGTCGGTCAAGGCCCTTCTGGGCAAGGAGATCCGCGGACAGCGCCCGAAGAGCTCCGTGGAGCTGGCCGGGCTGATCCTGGACGAGGCCGAGGTCGCGGTCGTACCGGGTGAGGCGTTCGGTACGCCGGGCTATCTGCGGCTGTCGTACGCGCTCGGCGACGAGGACCTGGTGGAGGGTGTCTCGCGCCTCCAGAAGCTGCTCGCCGAGGCGCGCGACTGAGCGGCGACGGCCCCACTCGGAACCGGGCGGGGGCGGTCGGAGAGATTCCGCCGCCCCCGCCCGGTTCTGCGTTCGGGCAAGCGCCCGATCGGGGAAACCGGCTGCCGCGTGCCCGAGCGGTGCGGCAAGATCCGAGAATGGAACGCGTACGTGATGTCGGCCTGCTCCCCAAGGCACATCTGCATCTGCACTTCACCGGCTCGATGCGGCCGGCCACCCTGCTCGAACTGGCCGACAAGTACGGCGTCCGTCTGCCCGACGCGCTGACCGGCGGAGAGCCGCCCCGGCTGCGGGCCACCGACGAGCGCGGCTGGTTCCGCTTCCAGCGGCTGTACGACATCGCGCGGTCCTGTCTGCGCTCCCCCGAGGACATCCAGCGGCTGGTGCGGGAGGCGGCGGAGGAGGACGTACGGGACGGTTCGGGGTGGCTGGAGATCCAGGTCGACCCCACCTCGTACGCGCCGATGCTGGGCGGGTTGATTCCCGCGCTGGAGATCATCCTGGACGCGGTGGAGAGCGCGCGGCGCCGGACCGGGCTCGGTATGAGCGTCCTGGTCGCGGCGAACCGTATGAAGCACCCCCTGGACGCCCGGACCCTCGCCCGGCTGGCCGTCCGGTACGCGGACCGCGGGATCGTCGGTTTCGGGCTCTCGAACGACGAACGCAGGGGCATGGCACGGGACTTCGACCGCGCCTTCGCGATCGCGCGGGAGGGCGGGCTGCTGGCGGCCCCGCACGGCGGCGAACTGGCCGGCCCCGCGTCCGTACGGGACTGTCTGGACGATCTGGGCGCCGCCCGCATCGGGCACGGCGTACGGGCCGCCGAGGACCCGCGCCTGCTGCGGAGGCTCGCCGACCGGGGGGTCACCTGCGAGGTGTGCCCCGCGTCGAACGTGGCGCTGGGGGTGTACGAGAAGCCCGAGGACGTACCGCTGCGGACGCTGTACGAGGCCGGGGTGCCGATGGCCCTCGGAGCCGACGACCCCCTGCTCTTCGGGTCGCGGCTGGCCGCCCAGTACGAGTTCGCGCGGGAGCACCACGGCTTCTCGGACGCCGAACTGGCCGAACTGGCCCGGCAGTCCGTGCGCGGCTCGGCGGCCCCCGAGGATGTCCGGAACAAGCTGCTCGCCGGGGTCGACGACTGGCTGGCCGGCGCCCCCGGCCACCACGCCGGTCCTCCCGGCCGGCGCACCGGCCCTCCCGGTCACCTCACGGGCTGATCCCCCGCAGCAGCACCCGGACGAGACCGGCGGCGAACTCGTCCAGCGGGGGCGCGGCCACCCCGCCCTCGTCACCGTCGTAGGCGAAGGCCCGGTGGGTGCAGGCGCCGAGCAGCAGTGAGGCGGCCGCGTAGGTGTCGGCGTCCGCGGCGACCCGGCCGGCGCTCCGCTCGGCCCGCAGATAGGCGTCCAGCCCCTGGATCGGGATGTGCGGCCCCTTGCCCATCGTCCGCAGGGCGGCTTCGTGGCGGGCCTTGAGCCGGGGGTCGGCGTAGAGGGAGGCGGCGATCGGGAAGGTCTGGGCGTAGAAGCCCGCGGCCCGGCGGACGACCTCGGTGAGGTTCTCCTCCAGGCTGCCCTCTCCGGGCCTGGCGGTGAGATCGCTCAGCAGAGGGGCGAGTTTCGGCAGCCGTTCGTTCAGTACGGCGATGAACAGCTCCTCCTTGCCGGTGAAGCTCTTGTAGAGGGCCGCCTCCGAGCAGCCGGCCGCCCGGGCGATCTCCTTGGTGGTGGTGCGGGCGAGGCCGAGGCTGAGCATCAGTTCATGGGCGGCGTCGAGGATGCGGGCGCGGGCCGGTTTCTGCATGGTTCCTCCGACCGGACTTGACGAGTGAGTGAGTACTTACCCACTCTAGGAGTGAGTGAATACTTACCCACCTGGAGGTGCGGGCCATGAGGCTCACCGTGTTCGGGGCGACCGGCGGTATCGGCCGGGAGATCGTGGGGCAGGCGCTGGCCGCGGGCCACGAGGTGACGGCGGTCGTACGCGATCCGGCCCGCTTCACGCTTCCGGGGGCGGGGCCCGGGACCCCCGGCCTCACGCTGTTCCGGGCCGAACTGGCCGACCCCGGGCCGTTGCGCGAGGTGGTCGGGGGCCGGGACGCGGTGCTCTCGGGCCTGGGTCTGCGCAAGCTGTCCGACGCCGGACTCGTGACCGCGCTCACGCGCTCGGTGCTCACCGCGATGGAGGCGGAGGGCACTCGCCGGCTGCTGGTGGTCTCGGCCGCTCCCCTCGCCGGACACCCCGACGGCGAGCCGCTGCTGGACAGGGCCCTGTCGGCCGTGGTCAGCACCGTACTGACGAAGCTGTACGCCGACCTCCGGACCATGGAGGCCGAGCTGGCCGCGAGCGCCGTGGACTGGACGTCCGTACGGCCGCCCCGGCTGCTGGACAAGCCCCTGACCGGTGTCTACCGGACCGCCGTCGGCGGCAATCCGCGCAGCGCCCGGACCATCGGACGCGCCGATGTGGCCCATGCGATGCTCGCGATGGCGGACGACCCGCTGACGGTGAAGCAGTGCGTCGGCGTCGCGTACTGAACGGAGCGGACCGGGGGTGAAGTGCGCTTCCGTTCGGGGAAGCCGGTTCCGCCGTGACCGCTCAGCGCCGTGATCAGAAAATCAAAGGCTGACGCCGACCGTCACCGGTTCATTGACCAGGGTGACTCCGAACGCCTCGCGCACCCCGGCGACGACCTCGCGGGCAAGCGCCAGCAGATCCTCGGTGGTGGCCTCACCGCGATTGGTGAGGGCGAGGGTGTGCTTGGTGGAGATACGGGCGGGGCCGTTCCCGTACCCCTTGGTGAAGCCCGCCTTGTCGATCAGCCAGGCCGCGGAGGTCTTGGTGCGCCCCTGCCCCGCGGGGTAGGCGGGCGGGGCGGCCCCGTCGCCGAGCCGGGCGCGGACGCGGTCGAGGAAGACGGTGTACTCGTCGGCGCCGAGGACGGGGTTGGTGAAGAAGGATCCGGCGGACCAGGTGTCGTGGTCCTCGGGGTCCAGGACCATGCCCTTGCCGCCGCGCAGTCCGAGGACGGCCAGCCGGACCACGGCGAGTTCCTTGCGGTCGCCGGGCGAGACTCCGAGAACACGGGCCGCCTCCGCGTATTTGACGGGCGCCGACAGCCCCTCCGCGTCCTCCAGCTCGAACCGGACGCGCAGCACGACATAGCGGTCGGGGTGCTGCTTGAAGCGGCTGTGGCGGTAGGAGAACTCGCATGCGGCGTTGGACAGTACGACCGTCTCCCCCTCCCGGCGGTCGTACGCGACGACTTCGGTGATCGTCGACGAGACCTCCTGGCCGTAGGCGCCGACGTTCTGGATCGGAGTGGCCCCCGCGGAACCGGGAATCCCGGCCAGGCACTCGATTCCCGCGAGCCCCGCGGAGACGGTACGGGCCACCGCGTCCGTCCATACCTCGCCGGCGGCCAGCTCCAGCTTCGTGCCGTCGAGCCGGAACCCCTGGGTCGCGATCCGCAGGGCCGTGCCGTCGAACCCCTTGTCCCCGATGACCAGATTGCTGCCCCCGCCGATGATCAGCAGCGGGGTCCCCGTGTCGTCCGCCTCCCGGACGGCGGCGATCACCTCGTCGTCGGTCTCGGCGGTCACCAGCCGGGTGGCGGGCCCGCCGAGCCGGAAGGTGGTCAGGGGAGCGAGGGGGGCGTCATAGAGTTCCTGCACCCGACAAGCGTACGGTCCCGCCCCGCGTACTCCCGATCGGCGCCGCGGCTCGACCGGGGGTGGTTCCGGGGCATCCGGCCGGGACAACGGGTGCGGGTGCCCGGAGCGAACAAGTGCGGGTGCCCGGAGCGAACGCCCCGGGCACCCTCGCCCCGCTAGTCCGCGGGACGCCCCCGCCGCGGCCTCAGACCGCCACGGCCTTCCGCTCGTCCTGCTCGTCCTGCTCGTCCTGCTCGTCCTGCTCGTCCTGCTCTGCCGCCGTGTCCGACTGGACCGACTCGTCCGCCACCCCCGCCGCGGCCGGCTTCCGGCGCGCCGGGATCAGCAGGGCCGCCACCGCGGCCACGGCCACCGCCGCCGCGCCGATCCAGAGCGCCGGAACGATCCCGTCCGCGAACATCCGGGGAGTCCCGTAGCCACCCTGCGCCGCGAAGACCGCTCCCAGCACCGCGACACCGAGCGCACCGCCGACCTCGCGCAGGGCGTTGTTGGCCCCCGAGGCCATGCCCTGCTCTCCCGGCCGCACGCTGGACATGACCACGCTGGCGGCCGGGGCGAAGAAGAGCGACATTCCGACACCGCTGATGATCAGGGCGGGCAGCTGGGCCCCGTACGACACCCCCGGCTCCAGGACCAGGGCGAAGAGGGAGAGCCCGACCGCCTGGAGCGCGAGCCCCGTGGCCACGAGCGGCCGGCCGCCGATCCGGTCGGAGAGCAGACCGGCGAACGGCGCGATGAGCAGCGGCATCCCGGTCCAGGGCAGCATCCTCAGCCCCGCCTCGGTGGGCGAGTAACCGAGGACGTTCTGGAGGAACTGGCTCAGCAGGAAGGTCGCCCCGAACATGCCCAGGAACATCAGCGTGCTGGAGATATTGATCCCGGTGAAGGCCCGGTCACGGAAGAGGCGCATGGGGAGCATGGGGTTCTTGCCGACGATGCCGTGGCGTACGAACGCCATCAGGAGCACCGTGCCCACGATCAGCCCGGTGAGGATCGGCGCACTGGTCCAGCCGTCCGCGTGACCGTTGATCAGCGCGTAGACGATGCCGAAGAAGCCGCCGCTGACGAGCAGGGTGCCGGGGATGTCGAGCCGGGCGTTCGGCGCGTACGACTCCGCGAGACGCAGCCGGGCGAGCGGCAGCAGGGCGAGACCGACCGGCACATTGAGCCAGAAGATCCACTGCCAGGACAGATGCTCGGTCAGCGTGCCGCCGACGAGCGGACCGCTGGCCACCGCGAGCCCGGTCACGGCGCTGAAGATGCCGAGCATCGCACCGCGCCGTGCGGGCGGGACCGCGGCCGTGAGCAGTGTCAGGGTGAGCGGCATCATGATCGCGCCGCCGACTCCCTGGAGTGCTCGTGCCGCGATCAGCGCGTCGATCCCGGGTGCCAGCGCGGCGGCGGCGGAGGCCACGGTGAAGATCGTCAGACCGGCCATGAAGAGCCGGCGGCGGCCGAAGCGGTCCCCGAGCGCCGCACCGAGCATCAGCAGGACGGCGAAGGTGAGCGTATAGGCGCTCACCGTCCATTCGAGATCGGCCAGTTCCCCGCCGAGGTCCTCGCGGATGGAGGGCAGGGCCGTGGTCACGACCAGATTGTCGAGCGCGGCCATGAAGCCGGCGGCGCTGGTGATGACGAGGGTCCAGGCGGCGCTGGCACGCCGGACGATTGGCTGATTCATGGATTCCCCAGTGGCTCAGTGGTCCGAGAAGTGAATGTAGTAATTGATCACTAACTTCAATGGGCAGACGTCGGCCCATTGATTGGCACACATGCGATTTCCGGCTGCCCCGATCCCACGACGGGATCAGGCTCTGGAACCCGTTCCGGAGGACGGAGCACCGTCCTCCTCGCGAGGCACCGCTTCGGCCTCCGCGGCCGCCCGGGCACCGGGCCGGGCACGGTCCGGAGCGGCGCACGTCGGCTCACCGTCCATGATCAGCTCGCGCCACACCCGGTGGTCGCCGGGAAAGCCCAGCGACACCAGGGTGTTGATCAGCATTCCGTACGCCATGAACTCGGTGACGTCGTGATCGTCGCCGCCGAGCGCGCCGCGCGCCTGCTCCCAGATCCGGACCCATGCCGACCGGATCCTCTCTCCGAACTCGACGTCCCCCGTGGCTGTCGCCGTGGCCACGGCGACATAGATCTGCATCTGCATCAACAACCGCTCGCGGTCGCCGATCAGGCGCTGATAGGCCAGCGCCATCGCCTCCTTGGGCGACCTGTCGGGCCACTCCTCCAGTGCGCCGGCGAACGCCTGGGGGGTCTCCTCGATACAGCGGATCGCGACGGCCAGGAAGAGCTCCCTCTTGTTCTTGAACAGGCGGAAGAGATACGGCTGGGAGACCCCGACCCGCTCGGCGATCGTCCCGGTGGACGTGCCGTGGTAACCGCCCCGGGCGAACTCGCTCATGGCGACACGAATGACGCTCTCGCGCCGCTCTTCCGCACTCATCCTTGCCATGAGGACTAAGTTAGTGACCTATCACTACATTGTCAATGGGGCTCCTGCCGGGCGACTCGCCGGGGCCCGGCGGATCCTGGCGAGTCGCCCGGCGGGGCCCGGCATGGGCAAGGGGCGCCCCACCATGCCCCCCTGGCGGGGCGCCCTTGGCTACGTGACCATCCGGACCTGCGGACCTGGGGGCCTGGGGCCTGCGGATGTCCGAACCGCCCGGACAGCGGGCCCGGCCGGTCACCTGAACACGGTCACGCCCGGGTGCCGTCCGCGCCGCCCCGCCGGAAGCCGGTCGCCCCGGCTGCCCGTCACTCGGACGACTCGGACGACTCCGACCGGGACGGCCGGCGCCCCGCCACCGGTACGGTACGGCCCGCCGCGTACGGTACGGTCCCGCCCGGTTCAGGCGAGGCGGACCACGGCGCGGGACATCCCCAGCACCTTCTCTCCTCCGCTGACGGCCGTCAGATCGACCCGCACGCAGTTGTCGTCCAGCAGCGCGGCGACCTTCCCGCTGACCTCGATCAGCGCGCCCTTGTCGTCGTTGGGCACGACGACGGGCTTGGTGAACCGGACGCCGTACTCGACGACCGCGCCCGGGTCCCCCACCCAGTCCGTCACGACCCGTACGGCCTCGGCCATGGTGAACATGCCGTGCGCGATCACATCCGGGAGCCCGACCTCGACGGCGAACTTCTCGTTCCAGTGGATGGGGTTGAAGTCCCCGGAGGCGCCCGCGTACTGCACCAGCGTGGCCCGGGTCACGGAGAAGTTCCCCGCCGGCAGCTCGGTGCCGACCTCGACGTCCGCGTAGGAGATCCTCGCCGTCATCACGCCTCCTCGGCGGCGCGCGCCACCAGCTTGGTCCACGCCGTCACGACATGCCCGCCCGCCTGGTCGTGCACCTCGCCCCGGATCTCCAGGATGTCGTTGCCCGCGAGGGACTTGATGCTCTCGATGGTGGAGACGACCGCCAGCCGGTCCCCCGCCCGTACCGGCCTGGTGTACGCGAACCGCTGCTCGCGGTGCACCACCCGGTCGTAGTCCAGACCCAGTTGCGGGTCCTGGACGACCACTCCGGCGGCCCGGTAGGTGATCGCGAAGGCGAAGGTCGGCGGGGCGATCACATCGGGGTGGCCGAGCGCCCGCGCGGCCTCCTGGTCCGTGTACGCCGGATTGGTGTCCCCCACCGCGTCGGCGAACTCACGGATCTTCTCCCGGCCGACCTCATAGGGCGGGGTGGGCGGATAGCTCCGCCCCACGAAGGACTGGTCGAGCGCCATGGACTGGCTCCCTCCTGCTCCTGACAGAACCTGTGGTGTATCGAGCTGTTTTCACTGTCGGACTATCTGGTTCTCGGACTTCTGATCACGGTCCGGTTCACCCCCGGCGCACCGGCGACTTCCCCGATGTGGATCTGCTCCCGCGCGGTCTCAGAAGTGACCGGGTCAGAAAAGTGACCGGCACAAAGAGATGACCGGCGAGGGAAAGATCGATACCGAGAGAGGTCTCTGGATGCTGAGAGAAGACCCGGTACTGAGACTTGGTACTGAGGCTCGGGGCTGAGACTGGATACTGAGGCTCGGGGCTGAACCGGCTGCTGAGAGAGAACCGGCTTCCCGCTCGGAATACTGACGGTGATCGCCATGACAGTGATCAAACGACACGAGGCCGTCCCCAACTCGGGGACGGCCTCGTGTACGAGCCTGAGTTAGCGCGTTTCGCGGTGCGCCGTGTGCGCCTTGCAGCGCGGGCAGTGCTTCTTCATCTCAAGACGGTCCGGGTTGTTGCGCCGGTTCTTCTTGGTGATGTAGTTCCGCTCCTTGCACTCCACGCAGGCCAGCGTGATCTTCGGGCGGACGTCTGTGGCAGCCACGTGAGTGCTCCTTGGACGGACGGATGGGCGATGTACGTCAAACGCATAAAAGAGTAGCCGATCGGAGGACCGACCCCGCAATCGGCTACTGTGTGTAGCGGTGACCGGACTTGAACCGGTGACACAGCGATTATGAGCCGCTTGCTCTACCGACTGAGCTACACCGCTGCGATACCGGATCCCCTCGCCCGAAGGCGAGGATCTCCGACATCAGAGCCCCAATACGGAATCGAACCGTAGACCTTCTCCTTACCATGGAGACGCTCTACCGACTGAGCTATTGGGGCGAGCGATGAAGACATTACACGGTCGATCGCCGTTCGCCCAAATCCGTTTCGTGGCCCCCTGTCCGGCATCGGCCCGCCCCTGCCGGGCTCCCGGCACGTACACCGCGGGCCGTGGCCACGGCCGTCATGTACGCCACGCGACTCCCCTCCACCGCGCCCGTCCGCAGGTGCCCGCCCCCGCCCTACGCAGGGAATCCTCCCCGCCACGGGCGTCCGGGCCCACCACCCGCGTACGCCGACGGCCACGCCGGTACGACTATTCCGCTCCTCCTCGATGCCCGCCCCGGGCACCCCTAGGCTCGACCCGGGCTGCGTGATCTTCCCCCCTTCTCCACACGGCCCCAGCCCGACCGTCCCCACAGGAGCGCGATCCCAGGAGCGCGATGCCCGACAGCCTGCCGCAGCCCCCCGACGGCGCCACCGCCGACACCACCGCGCTACTGCTGTGCGGCGCCCGGCTGACGGACGGCCGCACCGTCGACGTACGGCTCAGCGGCGGGCGTATCGAAGCGGTCGGCACCGCGGGCAGCCTCGCCCCGCACTGCGCCCGGGTGGATCTGACCGGCTTTCTGCTGCTGCCCGCGCCCGCCGAACCGCACGCCCACGGCGACACCGCGCTCACCGCGGACTCCCCCGGCCCCGTCTCGTACGGGCAGGAGGACGTCCAGCGGCGCGCCACCGAGGCCGCGCTGCTCCAGCTGGGCCATGGGGCGACCGCGCTGCGTTCGCATGTACGGATCGGGGATGTCCAGGGCCTCGGCCCGCTGGAGGCGGTCCTCCAGGCGCGCCGGTCGCTGCGCGGGCTGGCCGATCTGACGGCCGTCGCGGTGCCCCGCCTGCTGACGGGCGTGGCGGGCGCGGACGGTCTGGCGATGCTGCGGGACGCCGTGAAGATGGGCGCGGGAGTGGTGGGCGGCTGCCCGGACGCCGATCCCGATCCGGCCGGATACGCCGAGGCGGTGCTGGAGGTCGCGGCCGAGCACGGCTGCCCCGTCGATCTGCATACGCACGGTGACGACCCCGCCCGGCTTGCCCGGCTGGCGGCGATGGCGGGCGGACTGCGGCCCGGGGTGGCGATCGGCCCCTGCGCCGGGCTCGCCCGGCTGCCGCGCGAGGTCGCCTCCCGGGCGGCGGACCAGCTCGCGGCGGCCGGTGTCACGGTGATCGCGCTGCCCCAGGGCGGCTGCGGCGCCGTGGAACAGCGCGGCAACGCCCCCGTACGGCTGCTGCGCGCGGCCGGGGTGCGGGTGGCGGCGGGCAGCGGCGCCCTGCGGGACGTGTCGAACCCGGTCGGGCGTGCCGATCCGCTGGAGGCCGCGTATCTGCTGGCCTCGCAGGACGGTCTCGCGGCCCGGGACGCCTACGGAGCGGTGGCGGAGTCCGCGCGGGCGGCGATGGGGCTGCCGGCGGTACGGGTGGAGGCCGGGTTCCCGGCGGAGCTGCTGGCGGTGCGCGGCGAGCGGCTCCCGGGCGTGCTCTCCCTCGCGTACAGCAGGATCGTCATCCACCGCGGCCGGGTGGTGGCGCGGACGAGCGCGGTACGGGAGTACTGCGACACGGCGGTGGCGGTGGCCCTCGAACTGCCCCGCCAGGCCCGGCCTTGAGACTGCGGCGCCGGGCTCGCGCCTGGGGCTGCGACGCCGGCGGGGCCGGGCCGCGCGTAAGGGTGGGCGTCTAGTCGGCCCGTGAGGGTGCCGGGCCGGGCTCGCCCGTGAGGGTGCCGGGGCCGGCGGGTGTGGGCGGGTCCGGGTCCCGATCCGCTCCGGCGCCCCGGTCGAGTCTTCGCACCCACTGTCCTGTGTCGTACGGGGCTCGGGACCTGCCCGCCCCTGGATACGGGCCGCGGGTCCGGGCCCGCCCGCTCCCGGGGACCGGGTCGCCCGGGCTCCCGGCCCGCCCGCACGGGGTCGGGGACGCCGCCCCGCTTCCGTACGGAACACCTTCGGCTTTCCGGCGGCTTCCGGTCCCCATTACGACTGCTTGTGGCCGATTCCGGTCGTGCTCGGCCGGGCGGGACCCGGGGCGGGACGTACGGTCGTATGTATGCGCATTGTCATCGCAGGAGGACACGGTCAGATCGCACTCCGTCTGTCGCGGCTGCTCTCGGCGCGCGGACACGAGGTCACGGGCATCATCCGGAACCCCGAACACAGCGCGGATGTACGCGAAGCGGGTGCCGAACCGGTGGTGGTGGACCTGGAGTCGGCCACTCCCGAGGAGGTGACCGCGGTGCTGCGGAACGCCGACGCCGCCGTCTTCGCCGCCGGCGCGGGGCCCGGCAGCGGTATCGCCCGCAAGCACACGGTGGACCGGGGCGCCGCCGTCCTGTTCGCCGACGCCACCGAACGGTCCGGCGTACGCCGGCTTCTCGTCGTCTCCTCGATGGGCGCGGACGCGCGGCACGCGGGTGAGAGCCAGTTCGACGTCTATCTGCGCGCGAAGGGCGCGGCCGACGACTACGTACGAGCCCGGCAGAACCTCGACTGGACCATTCTGCGCCCGGGAAGCCTCACGAACGACGCCGGTACCGGCGCGGTCCGCCTCACGGCCTCGACGGGCCGTGGAACCGTACCCCGCGACGATGTGGCCGCGGCGCTGGCCGAGTTGATCGAGACCCCGGCCACCGCCGGACTGACCCTGGAACTGATCAGCGGTTCCGACCCGGTGACGGTGGCCGTGCGGAACATCGCCGGAAACTGATCCGGTGGCAGGCACCCGAGGCATCCGGGAGGGGGCACGGGCGCGCGAGGGGCCCGGCCCTCAGGGACTCGGCGCGGCTGTCGGGGCGTTCCCGTTCGCCCCGAGCAGCAAGGGCGCAGTCGTCGTGGTCGGTACGTCAGGCGGGCGCGAGACGGGACCGGCGCGAGCGATGAATCCGAACACTTCTTCCGGTCCTATCCGCCATGAGGAACGACATGTCTGACATCGAGCCCACGGTCGTGGACCGCCCGGAGCAGCCGTACGCCTTCATCCGCCGATCCGTCCGCATGGACGCCTTCGGCCTGATCGCCGACCGCCTCGGCGAACTGATCGGCTGGCTCGACGGCCACGGCGTCCCCTTCGCCGGAGCGCCCTTCTTCCGCTTCAACACCGTCGACATGGCCGCCGAGTCGGAGGTCGAGGCCGGAATCCCCATCGCCGCGCTGCCCGCTCCCGAGGGGGACATCCAGATCGGTACTCTCCCCGCCGGCCGCTACGCCACCGTCCTCCACACCGGACACCCCGACACGTTGTTCGGCGTGATCACGGCCTTCCGCGCTTGGGCCGACCGGGAGGGCCTGGTCTGGGACATGAAGGAGATCGACGGCGCCGAACGCTGGGGCTGCCGCCTGGAGTCGTATCTGACCGACCCTCGCGTCGAACCGGACATGAACAAGTGGCAGATCGAGCTGTCCTTCCGCCTTGCGGACACTCCCGGGACCAGCGCCCCTGCGGCGTAGGACCTCTCGTTCGGATCCCGGTCACCCCGCCGGCCACCACACGCGTACGGGCCCGTGGCCGGGGAACGCCCGACGTCGGGGGGCATCCGACGCCGGGAGCATCCGTCAGGCGAGGACGTTGACGGCTCGGGCGATCACGAGTCCGAGGACGAGCAGGGACACCAGGGACTGGACGGCCATGGCGATCTTGGCCCAGGGGGCCAGCGGCATGACGTCGGTGGGGCTGAAGGCGGTGGAGTTGGTGAGGCCGAGATAGAGGTAGTCGATGAAGCGGGGGCGCCATCCCTCGGCGTTCAGATCGGCGCTGAGCTGCTGGGGGAAGGCGAGTTCGGGGACGGCGGGCATACGGTGGGCCCGCGCGGCCGGTCCACCGCCGTCGAGTTCGAAGTACAGCAGGGAGAAGGTCAGCACGGTGGAGACCCAGACGACGCTGCCCGCCTGGAGGAGTTCCGTGGCGGAATTGGTCTCGGGCCCGCCGTGGACGAGGTCGTCGACCAGCCGGACGGTCGACCAGACGGCGCTGAGAGCCAGCACGCCGACGAGGGCGATCGACACGGTGCGCAGGGCGGCGGAGCGGCGGTCGATCCGGCCGGGGTCGCCCGCGATCTGCGCCAGCAGGAGCAGCCCTTCGCCGAGGGGGAGCAGCCAGGGCGCCCCCAGACGCAGGTAGTCGGGCATCAGCAGGGTCAGCACCATGACGGCGACGACGGCTCCGGCCATCGGCCACCGGGCTTCCCCGTACACAGCCCGCTGCGGCTCGGTATCGCTCCTGCCACTGGTACGGGAGGTGCCGGGGCGGTGTCCGTTCATGTCCGACCGCTGCCCGGGCGCGGGGCGGGAGCGCTACTCCTACGGGCATACGGGGAGGCACCGGGTCGCAGGGCTGGGGCGTTGACCGGCCGGGCATGCGGTGCGGGGACGCGGAGCTGCCGGCGCGGGGCACCGACATGTGGTGCGGGAACGCCGAGCCGCCGGGCACGCGCGGCGGAGGCGCCGGCCCCCTGCGCACGCGATGCACCGTGCGGCACATCCGGCCCCGCCCCGGCCCTTCCGGCGTCGATGACGTCGGCGGTGTCGGGGCTTCCGGCGCCACCGGAACCGATGACCACCGCGCCCACCTCCGCGCCGGCACCGCCACACCGGCCGGCCGGGGCGCCGCCCGAAGAGCGCCGCCGCCCGGCTGGACCGGCGTGGACGCGGGTCACCACTTCCATGGCCATGGCTGGACAGACCGGCATAGTCCCCTGCTCACTCGGCTCTCGGCTTCGGCAACGCGCTGGTTCCCTGTCCGGAAGTCTGGCTCTTCCCACGTGATCGTCCCCCGATCACCGGGCAGGGTTCAGGCCATTGCGTACGCACTTCCTACGAATGGCTTCCCGGACATCGGCCGACCATCAGGCAACCGGGAGCATCCACCGCCGCTCCCCCGCTTCGGCGCCACCCCATCGCACGCCACCAGCAACGTCGTCGGGCCCTCCACAGCACGGGCCTCCCCGCGATCCCCGGCCCGGAGCCGAGTCCCCCGGGCAATCGGCGGACGCGGTGTCCCCAGCCCTCCGCCCTGGAACGATGTCGCCCCGGGCCGAGGGAGACAGAACGCCCTTTCCCCGCACAGCAAAACGGCCCCTGTCCTGCGTTTCCGCAGTTCAGGGGCCGTTTTCATCGCGTGGCGGCGCCAGGATTCGAACCTGGGTAGGCTAAGCCGACGGATTTACAGTCCGCTCCCATTGGCCACTCGGGCACACCGCCATGGGATATCGCCTCAAGATGGACCGCTGTTGGGCGGTGCTCCGTGGCGACGACGTAAACGATACCCGATGCCCGGGGGTGCTCCGCCACTGGATTGATCAGCCCTCGGAGCTGGTGCGGGTGGCTAGGCTTGACCAAGCGGTTCGGGGACTCCAGCCGTTTTCGCACCCACATCCCATGCAGTCGATGCAAGCCGATTCCACCTGATTTCAACCTGATACAAGGAGCCACAGGACATGGCCGACTCCAGTTTCGACATCGTCTCGAAGGTCGAGCGGCAGGAGGTCGACAACGCCCTCAACCAGGCCGCCAAGGAGATCTCCCAGCGCTACGACTTCAAGAACGTCGGGGCGTCGATCGCCTGGTCCGGCGAGAAGATCCTGATGCAGGCGAACTCCCAGGAGCGGGTCTCCGCGATCCTCGATGTGTTCCAGTCCAAGCTGGTCAAGCGCGGGATCTCGCTGAAGGCGCTGGACGCGGGTGAGCCCCAGCTCTCCGGCAAGGAGTACAAGATCTTCGCGTCGATCGAGGAGGGGATCTCCCAGGAGAACGCCAAGAAGGTCGCGAAGATCATCCGTGACGAGGGCCCCAAGGGCGTCAAGGCCCAGGTGCAGGGCGACGAGCTGCGGGTCAGCTCCAAGAGCCGGGACGACCTCCAGGCCGTGCAGGCCCTGCTCAAGGGGCAGGACTTCGACTTTGCCCTGCAATTTGTGAACTACCGGTGATGTAGCCGGCCGCGCCGGCCTCCCCGGAGGCCGGCGGATCGGAACCAGCAGGGCAGGGCCGACCGGCCATGACCGCGGGGCACCGCCGACCGACGGGCGACAAGCCGATACCCCGACCCGCCCGCGACCCCAGGTCGACAGAGCAGTGTCGGCGGGGCGGGCGACCGAGTCGGCGCTGGGCCCGAGGCGGCGGTCGGAGCCCCGGGCTGCGGACCGGATGAGCGGCCTTGGGGGCGTACGGCCCTCGACGCCGCGCGGGCGGCGGGCGTGACGTCCGATTTCCGCCAGCTTCGACGGCGGAGGCGGCACAGACTCGTAGGTGTGAGAACGCAGGACACACCCCGAGGAGAGGAACGAGCCATGACCGCCGAGACGGTCTACACGACCATCGACAGCCCGCTGGGCGAGCTGCTGCTCGTCGGCACCGATTCCGCCACGGCTCGGGGCGGCACGGCGCTCGCCTCGCTGTCACTGCCCGGCCAGAAGGGCGGCGCGGTCGTCCAGGACGGCTGGCGGCGCTCCCCCGCGGCGTTCGAGGAGGTCGGGCGGCAGCTGACTTCGTACTTCGACCACGGACTGACACATTTCACCCTCGACTACACGACGGACGGGGGCACGGACTTCCAGCGGCGGGTGTGGCAGGCGCTGGAGGAAATCCCCTATGGCACGACGGCCACCTATGGGGAGATCGCCCGGCAGGTCGGTGCGCCGAGGGCCGGGGTCCGGGCGGTGGGAACCGCGATCGGACGGAATCCGCTGCTGGTGGTGCGGCCATGTCACCGGGTGATCGGTTCGGACGGGGCCCTGCGGGGTTACGCTGGCGGGTTGGCGAGCAAGGAACACCTCCTGGGTCTTGAGGGCGCGCTGACGTCATGAACGGCGACGCCCTCTTCCCGAGGGAGCCGACGGTGATCGCCCCGGGCGCGGTGCATGTGCCCGGATGGCTGTCGGTCGAGCGCCAGGGGGAACTGGTCGGCGCCTGCCGCTCCTGGGCCCGCGGCCCGGTGCCCCTTCGGCACACCGTGCTGCCGGGCGGTGGGGTGATGTCCGTCCGGACCGTGTGCCTGGGCTGGCACTGGCAGCCTTACCGGTACAGCCGTACCGCGGACGATGTGAACGGCGCCCGGGTCGCCCCGTTCCCGGACTGGCTGGTGGAGTGGGGCCGTACGGCACTGGCCGTGGCCTACGGCGACGTCGGGGCGGTCGGGGCGGTCGGGGCGGTCGGGGCGGTCGGGGCGGTCGGGCAGGAGTACACCCCGGACACCGCGCTGATCAACTTCTATGACGGAGCCGCCCGGATGGGAATGCACCAGGACAAGGAGGAGCGGTCCGGTGCGCCGGTGGTGTCCCTCAGCATCGGTGATACCTGTGTCTTCCGCTTCGGCAACACGGAGTCGCGCGGGCGCCCTTACACCGATGTGGAACTGGTGTCAGGGGACCTGTTCGTCTTCGGCGGCCCCTCGCGCTTCGCGTACCACGGAGTCCCGAAGGTGTATCCGGGCACGGCGGACCCGGCGACGGGTATGCACAGCGGACGGCTGAACATCACGCTGCGGGAGACCGGCCTGCCGGGCTGACCGGTCCCACTACCGTGAGCGGGAGTGGCCGAACAGAAGCCGGTAGGCGATCAGCAGCACCAGGGAGCCGCCTATCGCCGCGGCCCAGGTGGTCCCGTCGTAGAACTCCTTGGTGAACGGCCGGTCCAGATAGCGGGCGGAGATCCAGCCGCCGATGAACGCACCGGCGACCCCTATGAGTGTGGTGCCGATCAGACCGCCCGGGTCACGTCCGGGCAGCAGAATCTTGGCGATGGCTCCGGCGAGCAGCCCGAGGATGATCCAGCTGATGATGCTCATGCCTTGAACCTGCCTTTCGTGGCGGTGTCATACGGAAGACGCCGGGCCGTCGGACAGCGGTTGCGGCAGCTCAGTAGGGTGCGGCCCCATGGCGCAGCAGCTGACACGGTCACTCGGTGTCGTCGACGCGGTGGTGATCGGACTCGGGTCGATGGTCGGTGCGGGTATTTTCGCGGCGCTGGGGCCCGCTGCCCGTGCCGCCGGCTCGGGACTGCTGCTCGGGCTGGCCCTCGCCGCAGTGGTGGCGTACTGCAATGCCATGTCGTCTGCCCGGCTCGCCGCCCGGTATCCGGCGTCGGGCGGCACCTATGTGTACGGGCGGGAACGGCTCGGCCCGTTCTGGGGATACCTGGCCGGGTGGGCGTTCGTCGTGGGCAAGACCGCTTCGTGCGCGGCGATGGCACTGACGGTCGGCGCGTATGTCTGGCCGGATCAGGCACACACGGTGGCGGTGGCCGCGGTAGCCGTGCTGACTGCCGTGAACTACGGCGGTATCCAGAAGTCGGCATGGCTGACGCGGGCGATCGTGGCGGTCGTCACGGCGGTTCTCGCGGCGGTGATCGTCTCCTGTCTGGGCTCGGGTACGACGGACTTCGGGCGCCTGGAGCCGGGGGCGGACACATCGTTCGGCGGGGTGCTCCAGGCGGCGGGGCTGCTGTTCTTCGCCTTCGCCGGGTATGCGCGCATCACCACGCTGGGCGAGGAGGTGCGGGATCCGGCGCGCACGATCCCGCGGGCCGTCCCCCTGGCACTGGGCATCGCGCTGCTCGTCTATGCGGGCGTCGCGGTTTCGGTCCTTTCTGTGTTGGGGCCCGGTGGACTGGGCCGGTCGGTGGCGCCGATCGCCGACGCGGTATGGGCGGCGGACGCCGGGTGGCTGGCGCCTGTGGTACGGGTCGGTGCCGCCGTGGCGGCCCTCGGGTCACTGCTCGCGCTGATCCTCGGCATCTCACGGACAGCACTGGCGATGGCCCGGGACGGCCATCTGCCGGGCACGCTCGCCGCCGTGCATCCGCGCTTTCGGGTGCCGCACCGCGCGGAGCTGGCTGTGGGGGCGGTCGTCGCCGTGGTGGCGGCGACCGCGGATGTGCGCGGGGCGATCGGCTTCTCGTCGTTCGGAGTGCTTCTGTACTACACCCTGGCCAACGCCTCGGCCTGGACACTGAGTTCCGACCGGGATCGAGGTACACCCGTTCGAGTGACGGAGACGGGTACGAGTACGGCCGGGTTCGGTGTTGTGCGGATGACGGCGGTCTGCGGGTTGGTGGGGTGTCTGGTGCTGGCCTTCGCCCTGCCCGCTTCCTCGGTCCTGGCGGGCTCCGCCGTGCTGGCGCTGGGGGCGGCGCTCTACGGCGTACGGCGGCTCCGGCACAGGTCCCGGCGGCCGGAATCCGGGTGGTAGCCATGGCCCCCGCCGTACGGCCTGGGTGCACGACGTCGTACGGCGGAGGAGACCAGCCCGGTCAGAGCCCTCTCCGGCGGACGAGCCGACCACAGGCACCGGGCCTCGGCGACGACGTCGAGAGCCCCATCGTTCCTCCGAGCGTGCTCAGGAGATGCCCTCGATATCGGTGATGCGCGTGCTTGCGATCCGGTAGGTGCCGCCGGGAGGGCCGTCCGGACAACGCCGTAGAGCGGTAGGGCGAGGGCACGCCGGGAAAGAGCGCCCCGCCTGGTCGAATCGCGCCCGGCCCGTCCGCGGCGGCGCCTCGGCCCATGGTTCATGGACCGCGAAGGCGGCGCGGGGCGGCCGGTCGTGGTCCTCGTGCCGGTGGAGGGTCAGATCCACCGGCCCGGGGGCCCTGCGGAAGGGGTCCCCCGGTTGTTCGGTGTCAGCGGACGCCGAACGCCTGGTCCGTCGGAACGATCTCCTTGCCGAGAGGCAGCAGGGAGACCGGGATCAGCTTGAAGTTGGCGAGGCCCAGGGGGATGCCGATGATGGTGATGCACAGAACGATTCCGGTGACGACATGCCCGAGGGCCAGCCACCAGCCGGCGAGGATCAGCCACAGCACATTGCCGACGCACGACGGTGCCCCCGCGTCATGGCGGTCGACCACGGTGTAGCCGAAGGGCCAGAGGGCGTAGACACCGATACGGAACGCGGCCAGGCCGAAGGGGATGCCGATGATGGTGATGCAGAGCAGCACGCCTGCGAGCATGTAGCCCAGAAACATCCAGAATCCGCACAGGATGAGCCAGATGATGTTCAGGATTGTCTTCATGGACGTCGACCTGCCATCTGTTCGAGTCGGGCGATACGCTCCGCCATGGGCGGGTGCGTGGAGAACATCTTTGACAGACCCCTACCCGGCCTGAAGGGGTTTGCGATCATCATGTGACTCGCGGTCTCCAGCCGGGGCTCGGGGGGCAGGGGCAGTTGTTTGGTGCCCGCGTCGAGTTTGCGCAGGGCGCTCGCGAGGGCCAGTGGGTCTCCGGTGAGCTGTGCGCCCGACGCGTCGGCCTCGTACTCCCGGGAGCGGCTGACGGCGAGCTGGATGATCGACGCGGCCACCGGGCCGAGGATCATGATCAGCAGCATGCCCAGAAGGCCGGGTCCGTCGTCGTCGGACCGGCCGACGGGGATCAGCCAGGCGAAGTTCACCAGGAACATCACCACGGACGCGAGGGCTCCGGCGACGGACGAGATGAGGATGTCCCGGTTGTACACATGGCTGAGCTCATGGCCGATGACCCCGCGCAGCTCCCGCTCGTCGAGGATCCGGAGGATCCCCTCGGTGCAGCAGACGGCGGCATTGCGGGGGTTGCGGCCGGTGGCGAAGGCATTGGGCGCCTGGGTCGGTGAGATGTACAGCCGTGGCATGGGCTGGCGGGCCGCCGTCGAGAGCTCACGGACCATCTTGTACAGCCCCGGGGCCTCGAATTCGCTCACGGGTCGGGCGCGCATGGCGCGCAGCGCCAGTTTGTCGCTGTTCCAGTAGGCGTACGCGTTGGTCCCGACCGCCACGACGAGCGCGACGATCAGTCCCGTACGGCCGAAGAAGCTGCCGATGAGGAGGATGAGTGCGGATAGTCCACCGAGGAGTACGGCGGTCTTCAGCCCGTTGTGCCGGCGGTGCACGGTACGCCCTCCAAATGGTGCGGCAGGGGACCCCTCTACGTGGTGTCTCCACTCTCCAGTGGACCCTTCTGTACTGGTCAACGCCAGGCGAAGGGGGCAAGTTCCCCGGCGCTCCGGGGCTGGAGGGGAGCCGTTCGGGTGACGGTCAGAACAGGCTGGTCGTCACGAACCGCAGCACCAGCTCCGGGTAGCCGGACAGGACGACGCCCGCGACGGCGGTGAGGGAGAGGGCCGCGACAAGGGGGGCGGGGGCCGCCGGGGCGCGGGCCGGGGCCGCCGTTTCCGCGACGGTGTCCGCCGCGCCCTCGGGGGCCCGGAAGAGGATCGCCGTCCAACGCAGGTAGTAGTACAGGGCGATCACCACGTTGACGGCCATGACGACGGCCAGCCAGCCGAGACCGGCGTCGACGGCGGACGAGAAGACGGTCACCTTGGCGAACAGCCCGATGATGCCGGGCGGCAGCCCGGCCAGGCAGATCAGGAAGAACCCCATGGTCAGGGCGGTGAGCGGACGCTCCGCGTACAGGCCCCGGTAGTCGGCGATCCGGTTGGCCGGGTGCGTACGGGCGACGATTGCGGCAACGGCGAAGGCACCGAGGTTGACAACGGCGTACATGAGGGCGTAAGCGACGGTCGAGCCGATCTGGTCCTCGCTGGTGTACGCGGCTGCCGCGATCGGCACCAGGATGTAGCCCGCCTGGGCGACGGACGACCACGCCAGCAGGCGTACCGCGCTCCACGCGCGCGTGGCCGACTGCCGGAGCGCGGCGACGTTGCCGGCGGTCATGGTCAGGGCGGCCAGTACGGCGATCGCGGGACCCCAGACGTCGGCGTACGCAGGGAAGGCGATCACGGTCACCAGGACGAGACCGGAGAATCCGACCGCCTTGCCGACGACGGAGAGGAAGGCGGCGACGGGCAGGGGTGCGCCCACATAGGTGTCGGGGACCCAGAAGTGGAAGGGGACCGCGGCGGTTTTGAAGGCGAAGCCGATGAGGGTCAGCGCCACTCCGGTCTTCGCGAGGGTGTCCAGTTGGCCGGGGACGCCGTCGAGCTCTGCGGCGATCCTGGTGAGGTGGAGGGTGCCGGTGGTGGCGTACACGAAGCTCACGCCCAGCAGGGTCACGGCCGTCGCGGTCACCGAGGACAGGAAGAACTTCAGCGCCGCCTCACTGGAGAGCCGGTCCCCGCGCCGGAGGCCGACGAGCGCGAAGGCCGGCAGCGAGGCGACTTCGAGGGCGACGACGAGGGTGGCCAGGTCCCGTGAGGCGGGCAGCAGGGCCGCTCCCGCCGCGGAAGAGAGCAGCAGGAACCAGTACTCGCCCGCGGGGAGCTTTCGGCGGGTGTCCTGGAGCGAGAGCAGCGCGGTGAGGAGGGCGCCGCCGAGCACGAGGAGCTGGATGGCGAGGGCGAAGTGGTCCGCGGTGTAGCTGCAGGTGTCGGTGTCGGTCGTGAGGCAGAAGGTGCTGCGGTCGCCCCCGTTCAGCGGCACGAGTGCGAGCAGTGCGGCGGCGAGGCCGGTGACCGCCCCGATGCCCAGCAGGTTCTTGTGCTTCTGGGGCACGAACAGATCGGCGACCAGGATGATCAGGGCGACCGCCGCCGTGATGGTGGGCGGCGCGATCGTGACCCAGTCGACGGACTGGACGAGGTTCACGATTCCCGAGGCTCCGGTGACGCCGTCGGTGCCGGAGGGCGCGATGGCCGCGGCGGGGCCGGTGGAAGCTGCGGCGGGACCGGCGCCGCCGATGGCCAGGGTCACGACTTGCCTCCTGCGAGGAGCTTCTGCACGGCCGGATCGGTGAGGCCGAGGAGGATCGCGGGCCACAGCCCGGCGAGGACGGTGAGGGCAACCAGGGGGGTCCAGGCGGCGAATTCGTACCCCCGGACGTCGGCGAGCGGTTGGGGCTCACGCTCCGCCGGGAGCGGTACGCCCATGCAGACGCGGCGCACGACGATCAGGAGATACGCGGCGGTGAGCAGGGTGCCGAAGCCGCCGATCACCATGAAGGTGAGGAAGGCGGGGCGGCTGAGACCGTCGGCCGGGTCGAACGCGCCGAAGAGCGCCAGCATCTCGCCCCAGAATCCGGCGAGGCCCGGCAGCCCGAGGGAGGCGACGGCGGCGAACGCGAGGAGGCCGCCGAGGCGGGGCGCACGGCCGTAGAGGGCCGCCCCGGTGGCTCCGGCGAGGGTGTCGAGGTCGGCCGTGCCGTAGCGGTCCTTGACCGCTCCGACCAGGAAGAACAGCAGGCCGGTGATGAGGCCGTGGGCGATGTTGGCGAACAGCGCGCCGTTCACACCGGTGGGGGTCATCGTCGCGATGCCGAGGAGGACGAAGCCCATGTGGCCGACGGAGGAGTAGGCAATCAGGCGCTTGAGGTCGCCGCCCGCGCCCTGTTTGGCGAGTGCGAGACAGGCCAGGGAGCCGTAGATGATGCCGACCACGGCGAATGCGGCGAGGTAGGGCGCGAAGGTCCGCATTCCGTCGGGCGCGATGGGCAGGACGATACGGACGAATCCGTACGTACCCATCTTGAGCAGGACGCCCGCCAGAAGCACCGAGCCGACGGTCGGAGCGGCGGTGTGGGCATCGGGCAGCCAGCTGTGCAGAGGCCACATCGGCGTCTTCACCGCGAGACCGATCCCGATCGCCAGCACCGCGATGACCTGCGTGGACGCGGTCAGCCCCCGGCCGTTGTCAGTGGCGAGTGCCACCATGTCGAAGGTGCCGCTCTTCAGCCCGATGAGCAGCAGGCCGAGCAGCATGACGACGGAGCCGAGCAGCGTGTAGAGGATGAACTTCCAGGCGGCGGCCCGCCTGGCCTCGCCGCCCCAGCGGGCGATGAGGAAGTACATCGGGATGAGCACCATCTCGAATGCCAGGAAGAAGAGCAGCAGATCGAGGACCGCGAAGGTCGCGAGGGTCCCCGATTCGAGGACGAGCAGCAGCGCCACGAAGGCCTTCGGGGAGCGTCCCGAGGATTTCGCGGTCAGGGGCCGGTCCCGCATGGAGAAGTAGCTGTAGAGCGCGCAGAGGAAGGTCAGCAGGGCCGTCAGGACCAGAAGGGGGAGGGAAATGCCGTCGACGCCGAGGTGGATCCGCACATCGAGTGCGGGGATCCAGCTGATGTCCGTGCTTGCCTGCATCTTCGACGGATGGTCGTGGTCGAAGCCGATGACCAGGACGACCGCGGCGGCCAGGACCGCTCCGGTGACGGTCACGCCATGGCGCAGCACCGCCTGGCCGGGGTTCCTGCCGCGCAGTCCGGGCGGGGCGGGCAGCAGCGCGGCCACGGCGCCGATGAGCGGGCCGACGACGATGAACGCGAGAAGGAACTGCATCACGGACTCGCTGATATCGATCACGGCTCACGATCCCGCGTTGACGTTGGACAGGACGACGGCGGCGATCGCCAGGACGGCCGTGCCCGCCAGCAGCGCGCCGACGTAGGTCTGCACATTGCCGGTCTGGGCCCGCCGGACCAGCAGGCCGAGCCAGTTGCTGCCGGTGGCGGCGCCGCGTACGTAGGTGTCGACGACCTCTCGGTCGAGGAAGCGGACCAGACCGGCACCGGCCTGGACGGGGCGGACGAACAGCACGTGGTAGACGGCATCGAGATGGAAGCCGACAGCGGCGTGACGGTGCAGCGGGCCGAGCAGCATCCGGCCGGGGTCGGCGGGGTCGCAGGCCGCCGCGATGCTGCCGTAGACGGGGGTGTGGGCGGTGATGGCGTCCGCCTCGATGACCGACGGTGCCGCGTCCGGGTGGGGGGTGACGGCCCCGGCGGGAGTGCCGGCCGCCGCGAGGGCGCCACGGGCGAGGAGTGAGCGCCAGGCCGCGTAGGTGAGCAGCCCGCCGACGACGGCGATGCCGGTGCCGAGGACAGCGGTGGTCAGGGTGGGGGCGAGGCCGTGGCCGTCGAACCAACCGTCGAAGTAGCCGTAGGTGAGTCCGAAACCGAAGGAGGGGACGGCGAGCAGCCACAGTACGGAAGTCATGGCGAGGGGCTCACGGCCGTGGTCCGGGGCTTCGGCGCCCCGGCCGCGGAAGGCCAGCAGCCACAGACGTGTCGCATACGCGGCGGTGAGGAAGGCGGTCAGCAGGCCGGCGACAAGCACCGTCCAGCCCGCGGCGCCGGGGGCGACGTCGGACTCGCCCAGGGCGGTGTGTTCGGCGGCGACGAGGACGGCTTCCTTGGAGAAGAAGCCGGCGAACGGCGGGATCGCGGCCAGCGCCAACAGGGCCACGGTCATCGTCCAGTAGGCGTCGGGGACCCGCTTGGGCAGGTCGCTCATCCGGGACATGGCGGCCAGTGAGTTGGTGCCGGCGGCGTGGATGATCACGCCTGCGGCGAGGAAGAGCAGCGCTTTGAACGCTCCGTGCGCAAGGAGGTGGAAGACGGCGGCTCCTCGGTCACCGACCGCCAGGGCACCCGCCATATAGCCGAGCTGGCCGATGGTCGAGTAGGCGAGGACCCGTTTGATGTCGTCCTGGGCGAGTGCGGCGAGCCCCGAGCCGACCATGGTGAAGGCGGCCATCACGGCGAGGACGGTGAGGGCGGCCGCGGAGGCGGCGAACAGCGGAAGGAGCCGGGCCACGAAATAGATACCGGCCGCGACCATAGTGGCGGCGTGGATCAGCGCGGAGACGGGAGTGGGGCCCGCCATCGCGTCGGGCAGCCAGGTGTGCAGCGGGAACTGCGCCGACTTGCCCGCCACTCCGGCGAGAAGCAGCAGCGCCACCAGGGTGGGGTGATCGATTCCGCCCGCGGCGACGGAGCCGAGGACTCCGGTGATCTGGAAGGTGCCGGCGTCGGTGGCGAGCGCGAACAGACCGATCAGAAAGGGGACATCGCCGAGCTTGGTGACCAGGAACGCCTTGAGGGAGGCGGCACGTGCCTCGGGAGTCTCCCAGTAGTGGCCGACCAGGAAGTACGAGCAGATGCCCATGATCTCCCAGCCGACCAGCAGCACGATCAGGTCGCCGGAGTAGACGACGAGCAGCATCGCGGAGGTGAAGAGGGAGACGAGCGCCGCGTACGAGGGGTAGCGGGGGTCGTCGCGCAGATAGGCCGTCGAGTAGATCTGCACGCACGACGCGACGACGGCGACCAGGACGGCGACGAGGACGGCGAAGCCGTCGAGGTACAGGGCGAGGTCGATGGGGACCGAGCCGGTCGGGGTGAGCCGGGTGGCGGCGTCGATCGCCTCGCCGCCGCCCTGGCGTACGGCGACGACGACCGCGAGGACGGCCGAGGTCAGGGTCGGCAGAACGGCCAGCGGCCGTACGAAACCGGGGGCGGTGCGGCCGAGGAGGAGACCTGCGGCCGCACCCAGGAACGGAAGGAGGGGTACGAGAACGGCCAGGGTGGTGGTGGTCACGCGGTGGCCTCGGCCTTCTGCGTCGCCGGGGAGGTCGTGCCGGTGACGGCGGTCTCGTCGTCATCGCCTTCAGGACCCTCAGCGGTGTCACGGAGGCGGTCGATGTCGGACAGTCCGCGGTTGCGGTAGACCATCAGCACGATCGCCAGGCCGATGCCGATCTCGGCGGCCGCGATGGCGATGGTGAAGAGGGTGAGCGCCTGGCCGGAGTGCAGTGCGTCGCGCAGCCAGACGTCGAAGGCGACGAGGTTGAGGTTGACCGCGTTGAGCATCAGCTCGACGGACATCAGGACCAGGATCGCGTTGCGCCGGGCGAGTACGCCGTAGACGCCGACGCAGAAGAGGAGGACGGCGAGCACAGCGGGATAGGCGAGATGCATCAGCTCTTCCCCTCACGGTCCGGCTCGGGCTCCGCACCGGTGGTCCCGGCGCGTCTGCGGGACAGGACGATCGCGCCGACGAGTGCGGCGAGGAGCAGGACGGAGAGGGCCTCGAAGGGCAGTACCCAGTGCCGGAAGAGGATCGCGCCGACCGTCCCGGTGGAGCCCTGGGCGGGTCCGTCCAGATCGATCCAGGTGGTGCGGAAGGCGTCCACGACCACCCAGACCAGAGCGGCCGCGGCGGCGACGGCCACCGCCAGGGCCACGGGCCGGTTGCCGGAATCGGCGTCCGGCGAGCGGCCGATGGGCGCCTTGGTGAGCATCAGCCCGAAGAGAAGGAGGACGACCACGGAACCGACGTAGATCAGGACCTGTACCCAGGCGATGAACTCGGCCGTGAGCAGCAGGTACTCGACGGCGAGACCGCCGAGCGCCACGACCAGCCAGAGGGCGGCGTGCACCAGCTGCTTGGTGGTGACGGTCATGACGGCCGCGCCGAGGGTGACGAGGCCGACGAGGAGGAAGGCGATCTCGACGCCGGTCGGCGAGAGAAAGCTCTGGGTCGCGGCGGCGAACGTCATGCCGGACCTCCCTCACCGGCGGGAGGGGCGGCGGGACCGGTCCCACTGTCCGGAGCGGCCGTACCGCCGGACCCGGGAGCCCCGGACCCGGGCGCGCCGGGCCCTGAGGTGCCGGGCTCTTGGGGCTCCTGGGGCTCCTGGGGTGGGGGTGCCTGGGCGGCGGCGAGCTTGTCGGCCGCCTTACGGGCGGCCGTGAGCTCCTTCGGCTCCTCGGCCCCCGGGTCGAGGGCGGGCGGCGCGGGGACCGTCCACATCCACTCGCGGAGTTTGTCGCGCTCGTGGGTGAGTTCGCGGATGTCCGTCTCCGCGTACTCGAACTCCGGGGACCAGAAAAGCGCGTCGAAAGGACAGACCTCGATACAGATACCGCAGTACATACAGAGCGCGAAGTCGATGGCGAACCGGTCGAGGACATTGCGGCTGCGCTCCCGGCCGCCGGGAGCCGCCGCCGGGATCGTCTCCTTGTGGGAGTCGATGTAGATGCACCAGTCGGGGCACTCACGGGCGCAGAGCATGCAGACCGTGCAGTTCTCCTCGAACAGGCCGATCACACCGCGGGTGCGGGGCGGAAGGTCGGGCTGGGTGTCCGGGTACTGCGCCGTGACGGACTTCCTCGTCATCGTACGGAGAGTGACGGCCAGGCCCTTGGCCAGGCCGGAGCCGGGGATCGGGGGCATCAGATCATCACCTTCACAACGCCCGTGAGGGCGATCTGGGCGAGGGCGAGCGGGACGAGGGTGGTCCAGGCGAGCCGCTGGAGCTGGTCCTCACGCATCCGGGGATAGCTCACGCGCAGCCAGATGACGATGAAGGCGAGCACGGCCGTCTTGAGCAGGGTCCAGACCCAGCCCAGACCGTCCGCGCCCATGGGGCCGTGCCAGCCGCCGAGGAAGAGGACGGTGGTCAGACCGCACAGAACGACGATGCCCGCGTACTCGGCGAGCAGGAACAGGGCGAATCGCAGACCGGTGTACTCGGTGTACGCACCGAAAATGATCTCGGAGTCGGCGACCGGCATGTCGAAGGGCGGACGCTGGAGTTCGGCGAGGCCGGCCACGAAGAAGACGAGGGCGCCCACGATCTGCCAGGGCAGCCACCACCACTCGAAGGCGTCCAGGATGCCGGGCAGCGAGACCGTGCCCGCCGCCATGGCGACGGATGCGGCGGTGAGCAGCATCGGCAGCTCGTACGCCAGCAGCTGCGCGGCCGTACGGAGGCCGCCGAGAAGGGAGAACTTGTTGGCCGACGCCCAGCCCGCCATCAGCGAGCCGAGCACACCGACGCCCATGACGGCCATCACGAAGAAGATGCCCGCGTCGACGACCTGGCCGACCGCGCCCTCGCCGGGGCCGATCGGGATCACGAGCAGGACCAGCAGATACGGCAGAAGCGCGACGGCGGGCGCGAGCTGGAAGACGCGCCGGTCGGCGCCTGCCGGGACGACGTCCTCCTTCTGCGCGAACTTCACACCGTCGGCGACGAGCTGGGCCCAGCCGTGGAAGCCGCCCGCGTACATGGGGCCGAGGCGGCCCTGCATATGGGCCATGACCTTGTGCTCGGTCTGCCCGATGACCAGTGGGAAGACCAGGAACACACCGAAGACGACGAGCAGCCGGAAGGCGACGTCGAGAGCGTCGTTCACGCGGGTTCGCCTCCAGTGGTGTCGCCGTCGGGATCGCCGCCCGGGGAGCTGGATCCGTCGGCGGACCGAGGCCGGGACCCGGGACCCGGCTCACCTTCGGCCCGGTGCGGGGCGGGCGGAGGTGCCTGCGGCCGGGATCCGGGCTGGGGCTCGGGGGCAGGCTCGCCCCCCGGCTCGGGACCGGCCCCGGGCTCAGGCTGAGGCTCGGAAGCAGGCTCGTCCCTGGGTTCGGGCTGAGCTCCGGACTCGGTGGCGGATTCGGCGCCGGGCTCCCGTGCGGGACCGGACTCGGTGGCTGATCCCGCGCCTGACTCGGGACCGGCCTTGGGCTGAGGCTCGGTCTCGGTCTCGGGCTCAACCCCGGGCTCAGGCTGAGGCTCGGGGGCGGGCTCGCCCCCGGATTCAGGCCCGGATTTGGCCCCGGATTCGGCCGCGGGCTCGGGCTCGGCCCCGGACTGAGCCGTGTCGGGCTGGTCGCCGTACGCGGGGCGGGCGTGGTGCCAGGGGGCGTCGCTTCCCCGAGAGCGTGCCGGTCCGGGGGCCGGGGATTCCGGCGCGGGCGCGGCAGGCGGTGGTGGCGGTGTCGCCGTGTCCGGAGGCGGCGTGCTCTGCGTCTGGCTCGCCGAGCCCTGGCTCGCGCTGCGGGTACGACGCGGACCGGCCCCGGTCCGGGGTGCGGCCGGGCCACCGGCTGCCTCCGGGGATGCCGGAGCCGCCGCCTGGCTCGCCGAGCCCTCGCCCGCGGTGCGCGTCCGGCGGGGCGGAGTCGTCCCGGTGGCCTGACTCGCCGAACCCTCGCTCGCGCTGCGGGTACGGCGGGCCGGGCGGTCGCCGGCCGTCCCGGTGGCGCCCGTCGTGCGGGCGGTACGGGCCGCGCGGGCCGGGGCAGGGGGGAGCTGACCCTTGAGGGGGCCCCACTCGTTCGGGTCGGGGACGCCCGGCGGGAGCATCTGGCGGCGCTTCGGGCCACCGTGCTCGGACTCCCCCGGCTCCTTCGCGCCGGGCCACGCCTTCACGACCCGCGCCGCCAGGACGAAGTCCTTACGCAGCGGGTGGCCCTCAAAGGAGTCGGGCAGCAGCAGTGGTACGAGGTGCGGATGGCCGGTGAAGGAGACGCCGAACATCTCGTACGTCTCCCGCTCGTGCCAGCCCGCGCCCGCGTAGACCGAAACGGCGGACGGCAGTACGGGAGCGTCGTGCGGCACGGTCGTACGAAGCAGCAGCCGGCGGACCCGGCCACCTCCGCCACCGCCCGAGGCCCCGCCCCGGTCCCGGCTTCCGCTCCCGCTGCCGACCGCGAGCCCGCCCTCACCCTCAGGGCTCTCAGAAGCCGCGGAAGTCTCAGAACCCACAGGAGAACCAGGAGAACGCACAGAAATCCCTGGCCTCCCAGGACGCCCAGGGCTCCCAGAACCTTCGGGACCCTCGGACTCGCCCTTCCGCGGCAGCGACGCGAGATGGGCGCAGACCCGGAATCCGGTGCCGGGCTCGTCGACGGCGCTCAGCCAGTCGAAATAGGTGCAGCCCAGGCGGTCGCGCGCGGTCTCCAGGGCGGTGATCCACGAGCCGGGCGGAACATCGACCGTGAGCAGGTCATAGGCGTACTCGGCGGTGGCCTCCGGGCCGAAGACCTCGGTGACCGAGTCCGGGAGGCTGTCGTAGACGGTCACCGCTCACCGTCCCGGGAGGGGGCCGGCGGCGGGGTGACCAGCCCGCTGCGCAGCTCGGCGGCGGACGGCGGCCCGGATCCGTACCGCTCCCCGAGCGATTCGCGGGCGATCTTCTCCTGGAGCTTGAGAATCCCCTGGAGCAGCGCCTCGGGGCGCGGCGGGCAGCCGGGTACGTACACATCGACGGGGATGATCTGGTCGACGCCCTTGGTGACGGAGTACGAGTCCCAGTACGGGCCGCCGCAGTTGGAACAGGCGCCGAAGGAGATGACGTACTTGGGCTCGGGCATCTGCTCGTACAGACGCTTGACCGCGGGCGCCATCTTGTCGGTGACGGTGCCCGAGACAACCATCAGGTCCGCCTGGCGCGGGCCAGGCGCGAACGGGATCACGCCGAGCCGGATGAAGTCGTGGCGCGCCATGGAGGCGGCGATGAACTCGATGGCGCAGCAGGCGAGCCCGAAGTTGAAGACCCAGAGGCTGTAGCGGCGGCCCCAGTTGAGGACCACCTTCATCGGCTCGGGGGCGAGCCGGGAGAGAACCCCCAGCCGTTTCGGCTCCGGCAGCGGCACCGGGGCCGAGACCTGGGGTGGGGTCACGTCCATGTCAGGACGCCCTTCTTCCATGCGTAGAGCAGTCCCACGGCCAGAAAGCCGAGGAAGATGAACATCTCCACGAGCGTCGTCGCCCCGTATCCCGCGGCGGCGAAGACCGTGGCCCAGGGGAAGAGGAAGATCGAGTCGACGGCGAAGATCACGTACAGGAACGCATAGACGTAGTAGCGGACCTGGGTGTGCGCCCAGCCCTCGCCGACGGGGTCCACACCGCATTCGTACGTCAGCAGCTTCTCGGGCGTGGGCACCACCGGCCGCAGCAGCCGCCCCGCGCCGAAGGCCACGGCGACGAAGAGCGCGCCGATCAGCGCGAGCAGTCCGACGACCGAATAACTTGCGAAGTAGTCGGCCGCGAGTACGGCGACGGTCGGCTGTTCCGGCATGTCCGCCCCTCGCTCCCTGGGACCCTGCTGGCAATCCCGATGTGCTCGATGTTCCCGACGATCGCGTCGGCCAGGACGGTCGCGTCGGCCTGAACGGGGTCGTCGACCCTGTCATACCCGGCAGAACCCGTGTTCTGCACGCACGGGAGTCTAGGCCCTGCTAAAGGGGCCGTAAGCAGTCGCGTCCCGACCGGGGTGGGGTTATCCCCACCCCGGGCCTCCTGTGTAGCCCCATGGCGCCCGGCGCCGGAGCCGTGCAGGCTGGCACGTATGACCGTGAGCAACACCGCATCCGATGCCGTCCGGGGAGCCGACACCGGGCTTCCGGGTGTACCGCACCCCGACGCGCCACCGCCGGCACGTTTCGCCGTGGACGCCCACGCGTGGAAGGAGATCGCGCATCTCCTCGCCAATCTTCCGGTGGCGGTTTTCGGATTTGTTTACGTGGTGTTCACGATCAGCCTGGGCGTGGGCATGTCGGTCACCGTGGTCGGTCTGCCAATCCTGGCTCTTTCGCTGTCCGGGGCGCGGACGCTCGGACGTCTGGAACGCGGGAGGGCCCGGGCACTGCTCGGGGTCCGCGTGGACGAGCCCAGCCCGCTGAGGGCCGCGCGGCGGGAGGACGGGCTTTTCTCCTGGCTGTGGACGAGCCTGAAGGATCCGGTCGGGTGGCGGACGGTTCTCTACTGCTTCATCCGGCTGCCCTGGGGGATCGTGACCTTCACGGTGACGGTGGTCGGCCTGTTCGTTCTGTGGCCGGTGCTCGCGTTCGTCGTACGAGGGCTGACGAACGTCGACCGCGCCCTGGTCCGTGGGCTGCTCTCGCCCTCCGACGAGCTGGAACGTCGCATCGCCGAGCTGGAGTCGGACCGCGGGGTCGTCGTGGACACGGCGGCGGCCGACCTCCGCCGGATCGAGCGCGATCTCCACGACGGCGCCCAGGCCCGGCTCGTCGCCCTCGCCATGGGGCTCGGCCTCGCGAAGGAGAAGCTGCTGGAGGACCCCGATGCGGCAGCGGCCATGGTCGACGAGGCACACGGCGAGGTCAAACTCGCGCTCCAGGAGCTGCGTGACCTGGCCCGGGGCATCCACCCCGCCGTCCTCACCGACCGGGGACTCGACGCCGCGCTGTCCTCCATCGCCTCCCGCTGTACGGCTCCGGTGACGGTGTCCGTGGATCTGGCGGAACGGCCCGCGGAGGCCATCGAGGGCATCGCGTACTTCACCGTCTCCGAGCTGCTCCAGAACATCAGCAAGCACGCCCAGGCCCGACACGCCTCCGTGGAGGTGTGGCGCGTGAGCGACCGGCTGCTGATCCAGGTCACCGACGACGGCAAGGGCGGCGCGCGGCTGGACGGCGGTACGGGTATGGCCGGCCTGGCGGAGCGGCTGGGGGCGGTCGACGGTCTGTTCGTCCTCGATTCCCCGGTCGGCGGCCCGACGACGGTGACGGTGGAGGTTCCGTGGCGTCATCGCACCGGCGGCGGCGGACGGGCCGGGAGCAGGGAGGGCGATACGGTTCGCGGTGGCCACCACAAGCAGCTCTGACCTGGTGGTTCACCGGGTACGGACAAGGCTGCCGCGTACGGTACGGGGTGCCGGGACCCGCTGCCCTGGGGCAAGGCCCTACCGCACGGCCGCACCGGATAGTCGTACCGCACAGCCGCTACAGCCGCTACAGCCGCTACAGCCGCTACAGCCAGCCGTACCGCACAGCCGGTCATCCGGCCGCCGCGGGAGCCCGTCCCATGCGCGGCGGGTGGCATCCCCCGCGCATGGTGGGGAAAACCCCCGGTCAATGACGGGAACCGCCCTCATGGTGGAAGGGCCGCGCACACCGCACTCTGGAAGTCATGACAGCCCGCAGCGCAGAACGGACGACGCCGATGGCCACGGACTACCGACCGGACCGCATGGATCACGATCACCTGGACCGACTGGACCGGGCAGACCGGCGTGCTGAGCGGAACCACATCGTCCCCTCGGCCCTGCGCGCACCGTTCGAGGGCCGGACCTGGCGCGAGTTCTGGTACCTCATGCTGAATCTGCCGATCAGCGTGATCCTGTTCACCTTCGCCGTGGTCACCATCTCGCTCAGCGCGGGGCTGCTGGTCACATTCATAGGCGTTCCGGTCCTGGCCGCCGGGCTCGCCGGCTGCCGTGCCCTGGGTTCGCTGGAGCGCAGCCGGGCACGCGCGCTGCTGCGGCTCGACGTGGGCAACCCCGAGCCCCTGCGCGCCCGGACGAACGGGCTGATGTCCTGGATCGGTGCGGTCCTCAAGAGCGGTACGTCCTGGCGCCACCTGCTCTACGCGCTGCTGCACTTCCCGTGGGCGGTGACCGCGTTTGTGACGGTCCTCACGCTGTGGTCCATGGGCTGGTCGATGCTGCTGTATCCGCTGTGGCAGTGGACCTTCCCCGCCTTCATGGACGAGCCGGGCGCTCAGGTCTTCGGCGACGGCCAGGGGAACAATTTCTATCTCGACACACCCCTGGAGATCGCGGCCACCTCGGTGGGAGGTCTGGCGCTGGTGCTGTGCACCGCGTGGCTGATCAGGGGCTTCGCCTATGTGGACCGGGTGATGGTCACCGGTCTGCTCGGGCCGTCCGTCCTGGCCACGCGGGTGGTGGAGCTGGAGTCGGACCGCGGGGTCGTCGTGGACACGGCGGCGGCCGACCTGCGGCGAATAGAGCGTGATCTCCACGACGGCGCCCAGGCCCGGCTCGTCGCCCTCGCCATGGACCTTGGTCTCGCGAAGGAGAAACTGCTGGAGGACCCCGACGCGGCCGCGGCCATGGTCGACGAGGCACACGGCGAGGTCAAGATCGCCCTTCAGGAGCTGCGTGACCTGGCCCGGGGCATCCACCCCGCCGTCCTCACCGACCGGGGACTCGACGCGGCGCTGTCGTCCGTCGCCTCCCGCTGCACGGTTCCGGTGACCGTGGAGGTGGATCTGCCGTTCAGGCCGGCTCCCGCCATCGAGGGGATCGCGTACTTCACCGTCTCCGAGCTGCTCCAGAACGTCAGCAAGCACGCCCAGGCCCGTAAGGCGTCGGTGGACGTCTGGCGTACGGACAACCGGCTGATGCTCCAGGTCACCGATGACGGCAGGGGCGGCGCGGACATCACCTCGGGCAGCGGGCTCGCGGGACTCGCCGAGCGGCTGGGCGCGGTGGACGGGATCCTGGCGATCGACTCTCCGGTCGGCGGCCCGACCACGGTGACCGCGGAACTTCCCTGGCGCGGCTGAGCCGCGCGGCCCGGAAGGAGCCGCGCGGGACCGGCACCCGGACGGCCGCCCCAGGTCACCGCCCCCGACCACGCCCTCCGGCACCCAGGGATCCGGCGCCAGGGCTCCGGCAGCAGGGCTCCGGACCGCGCCGTCCCAGCCGACCCGTCCGTCAACCGACCGCCCGCCCCTCCTGCGCCACCACCCCGCCCGGCCACCCGGGCCGTTGTGCGCCGACTGTCCACGGACCGCAGTCCCCGAAAACATGGGCGGCTTCTGACCGCCGACGCCCCTCCCGCCCGCGTCACCGCCCGCGTACGCCCCTTTGTGCAAGCACCCGTCCCGCCTCGCGTACGCCCTGGTGACAACCCCGTATCCCGCATGACTCCGCAGGGTTATCCACAGGCTTTCCCAGTCCGATCCGAATGCTGGGATGCTGTATCGCACAAGGCCGGGATGGACGGACACCGCGTACCGGCACAGCGGATCAACGTGGGGAAACGGGGCAGTGGTGGGCGACAGGGTACGTGTGGTCATCGCCGAGGATTCGGTGCTGCTGAGAGAAGGGCTGACCCGGCTGCTGACCGACCGGGGACACGAGGTCGTGGCAGGGGTGGGCGACGGGGACGCCCTGGTCAAGACGGTCGGGGAGCTGGCCGAGCAGAACGAGCTGCCCGATGTGGTGGTCGCGGATGTGCGGATGCCCCCGACGCACACGGACGAGGGGGTACGGGCCGCGGTGCGGCTGCGCGGGGACCATCCGGGGATAGGGGTCCTGGTCCTGTCCCAGTATGTGGAGGAGCGGTACGCCACGGAGCTGCTGGCGGGCAGCAGCCGGGGGGTGGGCTATCTGCTCAAGGACCGGGTGGCCGAGGTCCGGGAGTTCGTGGACGCGGTGGTGCGGGTGGCCCAGGGGGGCACGGCGCTGGACCCCGAGGTGGTCGCCCAGCTGCTGGGGCGCAGCCGCAAGCAGGATGTCCTGGCGAAACTCACACCGCGCGAGCGGGAGGTCCTCGGCCTGATGGCGGAGGGGCGGACGAACTCGGCGATCGCCAAGCAGCTGGTGGTGAGCGACGGCGCCGTCGAGAAGCATGTGAGCAATATCTTCCTGAAACTCGGACTCTCTCCGAGTGACGGGGATCACCGGCGCGTACTGGCGGTACTGACCTACCTCAACTCATAGTTAGCTGACACTCTGTCAGATATGGAGCGGAGCTGCGGTTCCGGCAGCTGGATTCCCCCGGACACGGGAGATCCGGGGGGCGGACCGGGACCAGGGTCCTACAACCAAAGTACGAGCAGGGAGCGTCTTACCAAGAAGACCGCGGGGGGCGGGCAAACTATGCCATACCAGGACACAAGGTCGTCTCAAATTGACGTCCAGCATATGAGCGGTCCGGGGAAGGTCACCCTTACCCACGTAGGGTGGCACGGGGAACGGTCAGTGGGACGGCCGGCCCGAGCAGCCGCCTCAAGGGAGGTCCAGTTCAGTGACCAGCCAGGTCAGTAGCCCAGCCGACCACGCCGACGAGGCTGACGGGTCAGGCGACGCCCACGACGCGTCTGCCGGCGGGCCGCGCGAGCGTGCCCTCGGCGGAGGGCCCGCGCCGAAGGAAGTCCGCCGCGTCGACCGGGTCATCATCCGTTTCGCGGGTGACTCCGGTGACGGTATGCAGCTCACGGGCGACCGGTTCACCTCGGAGACGGCGTCATTCGGGAACGACCTCTCCACGCTGCCGAACTTCCCCGCCGAGATCCGCGCGCCCGCCGGCACCCTGCCCGGCGTCTCCAGCTTCCAGCTGCACTTCGCCGACCACGACATCCTCACCCCCGGCGACGCGCCGAACGTGCTGGTCGCCATGAATCCCGCCGCGCTCAAGGCGAATATCGCCGATGTGCCGCGCGGCGGCGAGATCATCGTCAATACGGACGAGTTCGCCAAGCGCGCGATGGCCAAGGTCGGCTACGACGTCTCCCCGCTGGAGGACGGCTCGCTGGACGCCTACCACGTCCACCCCGTACCGCTGACGACGCTGACCATCGAGGCGCTGAAGGAGTTCGGGCTCTCCCGCAAGGAGGCCGAGCGCTCGAAGAACATGTTCGCGCTGGGGCTGCTGAGCTGGATGTACCACCGGCCGACCGAGGGGACGGAGTCGTTCCTGCGGTCCAAGTTCGCCAAGAAGCCGCAGATCGCCGAGGCGAACATCGCGGCCTTCCGCGCCGGGTGGAATTTCGGCGAGACGACCGAGGACTTCGCCGTCTCCTACGAGGTCGCCCCCGCCAGTACGGCGTTCCCGACCGGGACCTACCGGAATATCTCCGGCAATCTCGCCCTGTCCTACGGGTTGATCGCCGCGAGCCGGCTGTCGGATCTGCCGCTGTATCTGGGCTCGTACCCCATCACCCCGGCCTCCGATATCCTCCATGAGCTGTCCAAGCACAAGAACTTCGGTGTGCGGACGTTCCAGGCCGAGGACGAGATCGCCGGGATCGGCGCGGCACTGGGCGCGGCCTTCGGCGGCGCGCTCGCCGTCACCACCACGTCCGGCCCGGGAGTGGCGCTCAAGTCGGAGACCATCGGGCTCGCGGTCTCCCTGGAGCTGCCGCTGCTCGTCGTGGACATCCAGCGCGGCGGCCCCTCCACCGGACTGCCGACCAAGACCGAGCAGGCGGATCTGCTCCAGGCGATGTACGGGCGCAACGGTGAGGCGCCCGTGCCCGTGGTCGCGCCCCGCACCCCGGCCGACTGCTTCGACGCGGCCATCGACGCGGCCCGGATCGCGCTCACGTACCGGACGCCGGTGTTCCTGCTCTCGGACGGTTATCTCGCCAATGGCTCCGAGCCGTGGCGGGTGCCCGATGTGGACCAGCTCCCGGATCTGCGGGTGCGGTTCGCGACCGGCCCGAACCATGAGCTGGCCGACGGCACCGAGGTGTTCTGGCCCTACAAGCGCGACCCGCAGACGCTGGCGCGCCCCTGGGCCGTGCCCGGCACCCCCGGTCTCGAACACCGCATCGGCGGCATCGAGAAGCAGGACGGCACCGGCAATATCTCGTACGACCCCGCCAACCACGACTTCATGGTCCGCACCCGTCAGGCCAAGATCGACGGTATCGAGGTCCCGGACATCGAGGTCGACGACCCGGACGGCGCGTCCACCCTGGTGCTGGGCTGGGGGTCGACCTATGGGCCGATCACCGCCGCCGTACGCAGACTGCGGGCGTCGGGGCAACCCATCGCCCAGGCCCATCTGCGCCACCTCAACCCGTTCCCGGCGAATCTCGGGGATGTGCTGGGGCGCTACGGCAAGGTAGTGGTCCCGGAGATGAACCTCGGCCAGCTCGCCACCCTGATCAGGGCGAGGTATCTGGTCGACGCGCACAGCTACAACCAGGTCAACGGCATGCCGTTCAAGGCCGAGCAGCTCGCCACGGCTCTCAAGGAGGCCATCGATGTCTGAGACTGTGCCGGGTCTGCTGTCCCTGGTGCCCAAGGCCGAGGCGAAGCAGTCCATGAAGGACTTCAAGTCCGACCAGGAGGTGCGCTGGTGCCCCGGCTGCGGTGACTACGCGATCCTCGCCGCCGTACAGGGCTTCATGCCCGAACTGGGCCTTGCGAAGGAGAACATCGTCTTCGTCTCCGGCATCGGCTGCTCGTCCCGCTTCCCGTACTACATGAACACCTACGGGATGCACTCCATCCACGGCCGTGCCCCCGCCATCGCCACCGGGCTCGCCTCCTCCCGGCGGGATCTGTCGGTCTGGGTGGTCACGGGTGACGGCGACGCGCTCTCCATCGGCGGCAACCACCTCATCCACGCCCTGCGACGGAACGTCAACCTGAAGATCCTGCTCTTCAACAACCGGATCTACGGCCTGACCAAGGGCCAGTACAGCCCGACCTCCGAGGTCGGGAAGATCACCAAGTCGACGCCGATGGGCTCGCTGGACGCGCCCTTCAACCCGGTGTCGCTCGCGATCGGCGCGGAGGCGTCGTTCGTGGCCCGTACGGTCGACTCGGACCGCAAGCACCTCACCTCGGTGCTCCGCGCGGCGGCCGACCACCAGGGCACGGCACTGGTGGAGATCTACCAGAACTGCAATATCTTCAACGACGGCGCGTTCGAGGTACTGAAGGACAAGCAGCAGGCCGAAGAGGCGGTCATCCGGCTGGAGCACGGGCAGCCGATCCGGTTCGGCACCGACGGCTCGAAGGGCGTCGTACGGAACCAGGCGACCGGTGATCTGGAGGTCGTCGCCGTGACCCCGGAGAACGAGTCGAGCATCCTCGTCCACGATGCCCACAGCGCCTCGCCGACCACGGCCTTCGCGCTCTCCCGGCTGGCCGACGCGGACACCCTGCACCACACACCCATCGGGGTGCTGCGCAGTGTGGAGCGTCCCGTGTACGACACACAGATGGCCGAGCAGCTGGACGCGGCCATCGAGCAGAACGGCAAGGGGGATCTGGCCGCGCTGCTCGCGGGCAACGACACCTGGACCGTTGTCGGCTGACGGGCGGTGAAGCGGCCTTCTTGCTGACGGCCGTCACAGCGGGCGCCTTCCGGTTACGGGCGGCGCCCGCACCTCTGTGCTAGTGCCTCGGCGCCGGCGCACCCTCCCGCACCCCTGCGCCCCGGCGCCCCGCCGCCCCGGCCTCCGCGTGGTGCCCGTACTTCTGCGCCCGCGCGTCTGCCACGCCTCTGCGCCGCGCGCCTCTCCCTCCTCCCTGTGCCTGCGTGGTGCCCGCGCCCCCTCCCTGTGCCCGCGCCTCGACGCCCTCCCGCACCCCTGCGACCCGGCCCCCGCGTGGTGCCCGCGCGCCCTCCCGCACCCCTGCGCGCCGCCCCCTCCCTACGCCCGCGTGATGCCCGTACCTCTGCGCCCGCGCTTCGGCGGCCCAGCAGGAGTACCTTCCGTCCCGTGGCGGTCGGGCCAGGGTCCCGCCCGTACCCCCGGAACACCTCCGCCGCACCGGACGTGCCCAACGGGGCCGGGCCGCCGTGCCCGATCTGACGCACTCCCGTCACAGGGCCGTCCCCACCGCCCATGAGCACCGGGCCGCTCCGGGCCGTTGACCCGCATGGCCCGTGCCGAACCGCCGCACGGTCCAAGCGGGCTGTCCGGACCCCGGGACACCGTCCCGGTCGGCGCGGTGCCCCACCCACCGCATCACCGACCCGTACCGGACGGTGCCACGCCGGACCGCCGCGCGGCCCGACCCACCGCACCGGCACCCGCGCCGGAGTGTCGTCGTGCTCGGACGGTCATCCGCATCGCGGTCCAGGGTGAGGACTTCTCGGTCGCGACCGGGCCGGCCGACTCCGTTCACTCTCCGCCTCCCTCGCCATTTCCAACATATTCCTTGACACGAATATTCTCTTTGAAGAATACTTGCCCACATGGACGCACTCCTCACCGCACTGGCCGACCCGGCGCGCTGGCGGCTCGTGAGCCTGCTGGCCGAGCGGCCTCGCCCGGTCGGTGTCCTCGCCCGGCTGGCCGGGGCACGCCAACCGCAGACGACCAAACATCTGCAGACCCTTGAGCGCGCCGGTGTCGTCACCTCGCAGCGCACCGGCCGACGCCGTATCTACGCGCTCCGGCCCGGCCCGCTGCGGGAACTGGCCGCCGCGCTCGGCCGGCTCGCCGACACCGCGGAGCACATCGGTGGCCCACGCGAGACCTACGACCGCTATGGGACCCACCTCCACGCGGAGCGGCTCGCCGCGGAGGAGCCGGGTGGGCCGACGGCCGCTCGTTCAGCTTCCGCCGGTCCCTGACGGGGCGCCCCGGCCTGGTGTGGCGCCATCTGACCGAGGCCCCCCTGCTCGCCCGCT
Organism: Streptomyces sp. NPDC051018; assembly: GCF_044456085.1. Classification (NCBI taxonomy): domain Bacteria; kingdom Bacillati; phylum Actinomycetota; class Actinomycetes; order Kitasatosporales; family Streptomycetaceae; genus Streptomyces; species Streptomyces sp. NPDC051018. The sequence goes on along the minus strand of NZ_JBITFN010000010.1, from coordinate 142,099 downwards.
GGTGGACGCCCGACGACCTCCGTGTCTCCGGACTCGTCTTCGAGGCGCAGGAAGGCGGGCGGATCGTCCTGGAGTACCGCGATGTCGAGGACGCCGACGGATCCGACCTGGTCGCCGGGTACGCGGAGGGAGTCGTCGACGAGGCACACCCCGGGGAGCGCCTTGCCTACCGGCTCTCCCCCCGGCTTCCCGACGGCGGCCTCGCCTTCACCGCCCATGTAGCGCTCGACCTGCGGACCACCGGGACCGGCACAGACCTCGACGCCCACTGGCGGATCACCGACAGCACCGTCGACTCCGCCGACTTCATCGCAGGCATCGAGATCGGCTTCGGCCAGAGCCTCGACAAGCTCGCGGCAACCCTCGCCGCGGACGCGCACAGCACCGACACCGAAACCGGCAGCAACACCGACACGAACACCGACAGCATCAGCAACGACGCAAGGAGCACGAAATGACCGACGTGACAGGCCGCAGGGTGACAGCGAACCTCAGCCTCTCCCTCGACGGGCGCTATCACGGTCCCGGCGGGCCCAGTGACTTCAGCATGTTCGCGCCGTATGTGACCTCCGAGGTCGCGCGGGACCAGCTCACCCGGATCTGGGAGGGCGCGACGACGGCACTGCTCGGCCGGATCAACGCCGAGGGATTCCTGGGGTACTGGACGCCGGTCGCCGAGGACGAGAACGCCGATCCGCGTGATCGCGGCTACGCCAAGTGGCTGGTGGACACGGAGAAGGTGGTCTTCTCGACCACCCTGGCCGAAGCGCCGTGGGACCGCGCCCGCGTGGTGAACGCCCCGGCCGCGGATGTCGTCACAGAACTCAAGAGCACCGGCGAGGGCGACATCCTCGCCAACAGCAGCCCGAGCGTCATCAAGGCGCTCCTCGCGGCAGACCTGGTGGACCGGCTGTATCTCATGATCTTCCCGGAGATCGCCGGAGGCGGTCAGAGGCTGTTCGAGGACGGCCTGCCGGCTTCGAAGTGGGCGCTCACCCACCAGGAGACCGGCGAACTGGGCGAGATCGCCATGGTCTACGACCGGGTCCGCTGAGCCGTACCGGGGTTCCGGGCCGCCGCGGACCGTGTCGTGCACGGGACGGCGCCCGGACCCCGTCCCGTGGACACCGGGGACTTCGAGGACATCAGGTCTTCCAAGACGTCAGGTCTTCGTGAACGTCAGGTCTTCGTGGACGTCACCGACTGGTACTGGCCGAGGAACCGGGGGCGCCCGCCCTCCATCCGGTGGAGGAACAGCCCCACGTTCAGCGTGAACTCCCCGGTGCTGGGCTGGAAGGAGATGGGCTTCGCGACCCCGGTGTAGGTCATCCCGCGCAGTCTGCGCACGAGCGCGCCCCTTGTGGCCCCGTCGTCGCCCAGGCCCTCGATCCCCTGGGCGACGAACAGGACGCTGTCGTACGCCTCCACCGCGTGCCGTTCGGCGCCCGGCAGCTTCCATCGCTCGCGGTAGGCCGCCAGGAACTCCTTCGCCCTGGCGCCGGGCATCCGTGCCGGATCGACGTATCCCGCGCCGAAGACCCAGCCCTCCGCCGAGGCACCCGCATCGGCGAGGAACTCCGGGCCCATGGCGGGTTCGGTGGCGCCCAGGAGACCCTTGTACCGCTGGTCGCGCAGGGCACGGGCGGTCAGCGCGGCCCGGGAGGGGGAGTTGCCCGCGTACACCAGACCGTCCGGTCGGACCGCCAGCGCGGCACGTACCGCTGAGGCGAAGTCGTCGCTGTCCGCCGCTACCGGGTGGGTGGTGACCTCACCCAGTTCGGACGGCCCGGAGTTCAGCAGTTTGACCAGGCTCCATGAGTAGGCGCCGCCCGCCTTGTCGTCCACGACGGCGACCCGTTCCGTCTTGCCGATGACGAAGTACCGGCTCACCGGGATGATCAACTGGTTCTCGCTGGGCCGCAGTTCGAAGTACGCACGCCGCCGGGACACCTCGTACTGGCCGGAGCCCACCGAGACGGACAGCACGGGCAGAGAGGCCGAGTCGTACGTCTCCATCACCGCGTGCGAGATCGCGGAGGTGGTGGGCCCGATGACCGCGAGGACGGACGGGTCGGCGATGAGGGTCTTGGCGAGTGTCACCGCCCGCTGGGGGGCGCCACCGTCGTCGAAGAAGGTGAGGACCAGGTTGAACGGGCGGTCGGGGCGGGCGTTGAAGGTCTCGGCCGCGAGCCGGGCACCTCGTTCCTGAGCCTTTCCGTCCGCCTTGTTCGGACCGCTCAGGTCGGTGGCGACGGCCACGACACGGCGCGGGCGGGGGCCGCCGGAACGTTGTGCTCCGTTGGACCCCGGTGAACCGCCGGAGGGGCGGTTGGCCAGCCAGGCGGCGACCCCGCCGGCCGCGGCCACTGCCCCCACCCCGCCCAGGGCCAGAAATCGGCGGCGGGACGGCGGGGCCGCCCGGGGGTCCGCCGGGGTCACGACCACGGTCGGGTCGGGCACGGGCAGTTCGAGAACGCGGGAGGAGCGTTCCGCGATCAGCGCAGGAAGCCCGTCCGGAAGCCAGTCGTCCGCGGGCTCGCCCCGTCGCGGTTCCCGCGGTCCGGCGTCCCGCGGTCCGGTGGGGCGCGGCCCCGTGTCACTCGGTCCGGCCTCGCCCGGTCCGGATCGGCGGGGGCCGGGTTCGAGCCGGGGGTCGGGGAGCCCTGGCCCGCCCGTTCCGGATACACCGGACCCCGCCCGGCCGGAGTCGCCGTCACCGCGCTGCGGCTCGGCGAGCGCGGCCCGTATCCCGTACGGCGACGGCCGGTCCGCCGGGGACTTGGCGAGGCAGGCCCGTACCGGTTCCAGCAGGCCGGGAGGTACGCCGACGAGGTCGGGTTCCTCGTGGACCGTACGGTAGAGGACCGCGGCCGGTGTCCCCGTACCGAAGGGCCTGCGTCCGGTCGCGGCGTAGGCGAGGACACAGCCGAGGGAGAAGACATCGCTGGCCGGGCCGACCTCACCGGATCCGGCCGCCCGCGCCTGTTCCGGGGCGAGAAAGCCGGGCGACCCGATCACGGCGTCGCTGGCGGTGAGGGCGGTGGCTCCCGTCGCGCGGGCGATGCCGAAGTCGATCAGGCGGGGGCCGTCGAGCGCCAGCAGCACATTGCCGGGCTTGACGTCCCGGTGGACCAGGCCCTCCGCGTGCGCACCGGCCAGGGCCTCCGCGAGACGGGAGCCCAGTGCGCGGACCGTGCGCTCGGGCAGCGGTCCATGGGCGGCGACGGCCTCCGACAGCGAGGGCCCCGGCACATACTCGGTGGCCAGCCATGGTTCGCGCGCCTCCGCGTCCGCGCCCACGACCCGTACCACCCAGGGACCGCTGATCCGCCGGGCGATCTGCGCCTCGCGCCGGAAACGCGCTCGGAAGCGGGGGTCGGCGGCATGCTCCGCCCGGATCACCTTGACCGCGGCGAGGGCGCCGCGCTCGGAGCGGGCGAGATACACCACGCCCATGCCGCCCGCGCCGAGCCGGCGGACCAGCCGGTATCCGCCGACGGACGAGGGGTCGCCGGGCCTCAGCGGCTGCACGGTTCAGCCGCCCGGGGGGCCTGCCCGCCTTGCCTGACTTGCCCGACTTGAGATCCCCGTGCGCCGGGGCGGGGACCCCGCGTTCGAGGGCGGGGGCCCCGCGCTCCCGGCCCCGGCTTCGCGTTCCCGCACCGGAGTTCCCGCGCTCCCGGCCCCGACTTCGCCTCTCCGTACGGAGGTTTCCGTTCTCCCCGCCCCGGCTTCGCCTCCCCGCGCCGGGGTCCCCGCTCCCCCGGCCGAGGGCCCCCCACACGGGGGCGGTGGCCCGGCAGGTGCGCCGCAGATCGCCGGCCCGGCACGTACGCCGCCGGCCGCCCGCCCGTCATGACTTCCTCCGTCCCGGGTCCTCGACGGGCGCCGAGCCGAGGTAGCGGTAACGGCCGCCGTCGACGGTGTAGAGATACGTACCCAGTCCCCCGAGGTCGCCGGTGTCCTGCTTGAAGAGGTAGGAACCCATGGCTCCGGTGTACTTCGCCTTGCGCAGGGCCGCGGCGAGTTCGCCGCGGCTCGGCCGCCGGGTGCCCTTCGAGCCCTTGATGAACGAACGGACCATCATGTTCACGCAGTCGAAGGACTCTCCCGCGTAGAACCCGGGGGCCCTGCCGTACCGCTTGCGGTACGCGGCCGAGAACGCCTTCGCCCCCGGCACGGCCACCGGGTCCACGACGGGAGCACCGATGATCCAGCCCTCGGCCGCGTCCCCGGCGAGCCTCAGGAACTCCGAGCCCAGCACCTGCTGGCCGCCGAACCTCGGCCCGGTGAAGCCCGCTTCCGCCAGGGCGCGGGCCGCCTTGGCCGCGCTGCGGGCAGGGCCGCAGTGCACGTACGCGTCGATGCCCGCCCGGACCATCTCCTTGATGACGGGCCCGTACGCGTCGACGCCCGCCGGGACGACCCGCGGATGCGGCCGGAGGCCGTACTGCTTCGCCAGGACGGAGTTGATCAGCGCGATGTACTGCCAGGCGTAGTTGTCGTCGTCGCGGTCCTGGAGCAGCCCCGGGCGTACGGACCTGGCCTTGCCGTGGATGTAGTACGCCAGTTGCATCGCGACGATCGGGTGCTGTGGGCAGGCGCGCAGAAAGACGTTGTTCTCGGCGGTGGCCAGGGTGTTCAGCCCGGCGGAGGTCGTCATCAGCGCCAGCTGCGCCTCGTCGTACGCGGGGATGACGGCCTCGGTCGTGTAGTCGCCGGTCGAGCCGAGAACGGCGAAGACACCGCGCTCGGCCGCTATCCGGCGGGCCGCGGCGGGCGCCCGGGTCTTGTCCCCCGCGTCGTCCTCGGTCTTCAGTCCGAGGGTGAACGGCTTGTCCTTCTGCGCGTTGAACAGGTCGACCGCGAGCCGTGCTCCGCGTTCCTGCTCGATCCCGATCTCCTTCTGCGGACCGGTCAGGTCCGCCTGTACGCCGATCATCCAGCGCCGGCGGTCCGGTGCGGCGGCGGGCTCGCCGCCCCGGCCGTCGTCGTCGCGCAGTCCGGCCCACAGCGCGGCGCCGCCGCCCGCGACGAGGACCGCGCCACCGGACGCGGCCAGCAGGAACGCCCGTCTGCGGACCGGCTTCTTCTCCTGCTCCGGGTCCTCCGCCAGGGTCGGCTCGATGCCGGGCAGCGCGAGCATGCGCGCCGAACGCTCGGCGATGATCCGTACGACCCCGGGCGGCAGCCAGTCGGTACCGGCGGCCGGGGGCTCCCCGGCCGGGGCCGCCGTGGCGGGCGGTTTCCCGGAGGCGGCGGTTCCGTCGCCCGGGTGGCTCCCGTGACCCGGGGCGCTCACGTGACCCGGTCCGCTCCCGTGGCTCCCGTCACTCCCGTCGCCCGGGCCGGCCTCCTGGCCTGCCTGGTCGGGGCGTGCGGGGTGTGCGGGCCGGTGCTCCTGCTCCTCGTACGCCGAGGGGCGGGCCAGACGGTCCGCCACCTCGACGGCCGTCGGGCGGCGGCGGGGGTCCTTCTCCAGACAGGCGTTCAGCAGACGTGCCAGCCCCTCCTCGACGCCGTCGAGATCGGGGTCGTCATGGACGGTCCGGTACAGCAGCGCGTCCATCGCTCCCCGGCCGAAGGGCAGCCGTCCGGTCAGGCTGTACGCCAGCAGACAGCCCAGCGCGAAGACGTCGCTCGGCGGGCCGATCTCAGCGCCGCGCGCCTCGGCCTGCTCGGGGGCGAGGAAGCCGGGAGTTCCCACGACCACATCGGTGGAGGTGATCGGGGTCTCGCCCGCCGTACGGGCGATCCCGAAGTCGATCAGGCGCGGGCCGTCGAGCGCGAGCAGCACATTGCCGGGCTTGACGTCCCGGTGGATCAGCCCGGCCTCGTGCACGGCGGCCAGTGCCTTCGCGATCGCCGCGCCCAGCACGCGGACGCTGCTCGCGGGCAGCGGGCCCTCCGCGGCGACCGCCTCCGCCAGTGAGGGGCCGGGTACGAAGGCCGTGGCCAGCCACGGTTCGGGCGCGTCCGCGTCGGCTCCGGTGACCGGGACCGCCCAGGGGCTGGAGACCCTGCGGGCCGCGTCCACCTCGCGGCGGAAGCGGGCGCGGAAGTCGGGCTGATCGGCGAGGTCGGCCAGCGTCACCTTGACGGCCGCCAGCTCTCCCGAGTCCGTCCGCCCGAGGTAGACCACGCCCATGCCGCCCGCGCCGAGCCGGGCCACAAGGCGGTATCCGCCGATGGACGAGGGGTCGCCCGGCAGCAGTCGTTCCGGTTCCCCGGCGGGCCGGGGCGGGGTGGTGGCTCGGGCCGCCGGGGCCTGGGGGCGGAGTGGCGGTGCCGGATGGGCCGAGGCGGGGGCCCCGTGGCCGCCGGGCGCATCCCCTGGCGGCCGGCCCTCCGTCAGCCCCGCCGGACCGCCCCGCGTCGGCGGAACCGTCGGGACGGCGTGACCGGGCGCGGGGGCCGAGCCGGAGCCGTCGGCCGGAGCGACGGGGGCCGCGTGAGCCGTCGGAGCCGCGGGGCCGGAGGTATCGGCGGTGCCGGGCTCGGCCGGTGCGGGCCCGTCGGCTCGGACCGGGCCGTCAGCGGGGTCCGACGGGACCACGGGGACGGTGGGCTCCGCCGGGTCCGCCGGGTCCGCCGTGCTCTCTTGCCCGGTCCGGTCCACCCGGCCCTCTTGCCCGGTCGGATCCGCTTGACCGGTCAAGCCCTCCTGCCCGGTCCGGTCCGCCGGGGCCGGTGGAGTCGGCGCGGTCGGCGGGACGGGCCGGACGGAATCGCGGGGCTCCGGCTCCCCGGGGGCCCCGGGCTCCCCGTACTCACCGGAGTCCTGCGGTGGTGGCTCGGCGCTCATTCGCTCTCCAGTTGCTTCTCGATACGGCTGAGCATCGCCGTCAGGGCCTCCACCCTCGCCTGGTTGATCTCGTCCGTGGTGTATCCCTTCGCGCCCTTGGAGACGGCTGCGACGGTCACCTGACCAAGCCGGGCCTGGTACCAGTCGTAGATGTACTCGGCGTCGAACGCCTCGTTGTGGTACTGGCCGCTCTCGGCGACCGAGTCGTGCGCGGTGAAGTTGCCCTTGCCGTACGCGGTGCCGAGGGAGAGCAGTCCGCTGATGCGCTCGCCGTCACGCAGCTTCTGGTCCGGGCAGCGGAGGGCCTCCTCCAGGGTCTCGGCCATCTCCCAGTCCGCCGAACGGTCGTCGCGATGGACGGTGACGGTGGCGGCGACCCGGACCGGGCCCTTTCCGCCGGTCGCGGGAAGCTCGCTGTAGGCGGTGACGGAGTACAGCACTCCGGGCGGCTGGGTGCCGCCGTGCCAGACGCAGTCCTCGCCGAGTACGGGCCAGTGTCCGGGCGCGCTCAGATAGGGCGTCCGCTTCACATAGCCCGGGCCCCACAGCTCGGGACCGGCCACGACCGCCTGAGCCAGTTTCCGGGCGTCGGCCTTCGTCCTGGGCAGGCGGGCGGGGTCGGGGGTGTAGTCGAGCAATCCGGGGCTCGCGACCGGCGCCGGGTCCCCCGAAGGTCCCGTGCCAGGCCCGCCGGGACTCGCCGCCCCGCCCCCGGGCGCGGAAGCGGAAGGGGCCGCGGACGGCTTGCCGTCCCCTCCGGGATCCGTGGTGCAGCCGGTCCACAGCAGCGCCCCCGCCAGTGCGCCGCCCCCGGCGCGCACCACTCTTGCGTATGCCATCAAGCCCCCGCTCGGCACGTTCTCCCCCATGGTGTGCCGCTGATCGTACGACCAGTTACCGACAGCCGTCTGTGCCTCCGGGGAGATTGCCCGCCGTCACTCTCGCGGCCCGGCGTGTGCCGCGCCCGGGACCAGCGGCGCGAGACGGGCCGGATCCGCGGCGCGAGACGGGGCCGGGCGTCCCCGTTCCCCCCGAGAGGTCATGACCGTATTCCGATACGAGCATGACAGTCGACTCGGGTGACGCGTACCTTCGACGAAGTGGCCGACGGGGTCACGACGGAGCCACACGCACAGGGCAGGAGGTCCGGTGAAGTCGGACGGCGAACAGCGTGCAGGGCTGCTGTACGGGATCAGTGCCTACGGAATGTGGGGCCTGGTCCCCCTCTACTGGCCCCTCCTCAAACCGGCGGACGCCACCGAGATCCTGGCGCACCGGATGGCCTGGTCGCTCGTCGTCGTGGCACTGGCCCTGCTGGTGCTGAAGCGCTGGAGCTGGATGGGGGAGCTGATCCGCGATCCCCGCCGGCTCGGGCTCGTCACCGTCGCCGCGCTCGTCATCGCCGTGAACTGGGGCGTCTACATCTGGGCCGTCAACTCCGGCAAGGTCGTCGAGGCGTCCCTCGGCTACTTCATCAATCCCCTGGTGACCATAGCCATCGGCGTGCTCCTGCTGAAGGAGCGGCTGCGCCCGGCCCAGTGGGTGGCGGTCGGCACGGGCGCCCTCGCGGTGCTGGTACTGACCATCGGCTACGGGCAGCCGCCGTGGATCTCGCTGATCCTGGCGTTCTCCTTCGCCGCGTACGGTCTCGCCAAGAAGAAGATCAACATCGGCGGGCTGGAGTCCCTCGCGGCGGAGACCGTGGTCCTCTTCCTGCCCGCGCTGGGCTTCCTGCTGTGGCTGGGTTCCCGGGGCGAGGCCGCCTTCGGTACGGAGGGTGTGGGCCACGCGGCGCTGCTCGCGTCGACCGGACTGGTGACCGCGGTACCGCTGGTCTGCTTCGGCGCGGCGGCGATCAGGGTGCCGCTGTCGACGATCGGGCTGCTCCAGTATCTGGCCCCGGTCTTCCAGTTCCTGCTGGGCGTCCTGTATTTCCATGAGGCGATGCCCCCCGAGAGGTGGGCGGGCTTCACTCTGGTCTGGCTGGCGCTGACGGTCCTGACCTGGGACGCGCTGCGGACGGCCCGGCGTACGAGGGCACAGGCGGAGGCCCTGCGGACGGCGGAGGCGACCGAGGGCGCGGCCCCCGTGATGGCTTCCGGTTACCCGCCGCCGCCGAGGTGGCGGATGAGGGGGACCGTCCCGGCGGATGCCCCCGAGACGGATCCGGCGGCGGCCACGGCGTCGGCCACCGGGGAAGCCTCCGGGCAGCCGACCGGGTCGGGCACCGGGCCGAGCGCGGACGCCACGGCCACGATGACCGCGCCGGCCCCCGCGCCGGGCACGGTTCCGCGCGGAACGTAACGGATGGCCTCGCCGGCCCGGTGCGCCCGCACCGCGGAAGGACTCGGCGGGGCGCGGCGAACAGCCTGATCCTGTGGTCCGGTCGGGCGGCGCGTCGGCCCGGACGATCACCTTGCCACGGGCCCGCCGACGAAGGACCAGCCCACGACGGATCACCCGGTGACGGACCCGCGGACGACGGATCCGCCGGTGACGGGGACGTCACCGGCGGATCCCCCGGCCCTCCGGCAACCGGTCAGGGGCCCGGCTCCTGGGGGCGGCCCAGGGCGGTCCCCGCCCCGGCGGCCGGATTCACACCTCGCTGCCGACGGTGGCCAGTTGCTTCTCGGGCAGCGGGGTTCCGACCGCCTTCCGGGGTCGGCGTACCCCCGTCACCGTGATCGCGGCTCCCAGCAGGACCATCACCAGCGGCACCACCAGCGCCGACCGGAACGCGTCCATCCGGGAGGCGCCGTCCGCCACCAGGCCGTACACCGCCGTGACCGACGAGACTCCGACCGCGGCGCCGAACTGGATCGAGGTGGTCAGCAGTCCGCCCGCGAGTCCCTGTTCCCCGGGGGCGACGCCGTTCGTCGCGGCGATGGTCAGGGGGCCGTACGCGAGGGCGAAGGCGAGGCCGGTCAGGGTGAGGGCGGGCAGCATGGCGAAGTAGCTCCAGTCGGAACCGACCGGCAGGAAGAGCGCGTACGACGCGATCGCCAGCAGGAACCCGCCGAGGATCACCCGGGCATTGCCGAATCGGTTCACCAGGATCGGGGTGAGCGTCGGGGCCAGGATCACGTCCACGCCCATGATCAGCAGGGCGAGGGAGGTCTCCAGGGACGACCAGCCCCTCGTTTCCTGGAGGTAGAGGGTCATCATGAACTGGAACCCCATGAACGCCCCCACGAACAGCAGCGCTCCCAGATCGGCCCGTACGAGGGACGAGCGGCGCAGAATGCCCAGGCGGACCAGGGGCGCGGAGGCCCGGCGTTCGATGAAGACGAACAGCGCCACCAGCAGCAGTCCGCCGCCCACGGCCGCGAGCGTCGTCGTCCAGCCGTCGAAGCCGTGCTCCAGCCGGATGATGCCGTACGTCAGCAGCAGCATCGAACCGGCCGCCGCGCTCGCGCCCGCCAGATCGAAGCCGCCCTTCCGCGGGGGAGCCGCCTCGGCGGGGATCAGTTTGACGGCGGCCACGAGGATCACGCCCGCGAGGATGACAGGGGCGAAGAAGACCCAGCGCCAGCCGAGTTCGGTGAGCAGTCCGCCGATGACGAGGCCGAGCGAGAATCCGCCCGCGGAGGTGCCCGCGAAGATCAGAAGCGCCTTGTTGCGCTGCGGCCCCTGCTCGTACGAGGTGGTGATGATCGACAGCGAGGCCGGGGTCATGAAGGCCGACGCCACACCGGTGACGAAGCGCGCCAGGATCAGCATCCAGCCCGCCGTGGCGAAGCCGCCGAGGCCCGAGAAGGCCAGAAAGACCGTGAGCCAGATCAGGAACATCCGGCGGCGGCCGAGCAGATCGGCCGCGCGCCCGCCGAGCAGGGTGAAGCCCGCGTAGCCGAGGACGTAGGCGCCGATCACCCAGGCGGCGGTGCCCGTGGAGAGCCCGAGATCGGCCCTGATCGACGGTACGGCCACGGCGAGCATGGCGACGTCGATGCCCTCCAGGAAGGTCGCGCCGCAGAGGATGAGCAGCAGGGCCCAGGCTCGTCGGGACATGGCCGGGTGCGATGACGGCGGCGCGGCAGCTGACATGGATGACTCCACGGTCTCGTGAGGTGCTGGTCGGTGGAAGGAATCGGCCGGTTACTCAATCAATGGCCAGTTCCTTCTTGTAACCAACTCGATGCTGGGGCAGGATTAATCCATGTGGAAGAAGGCACTTCGAAGTCACCTGGTTACCCCGAGGTGACCGGCTTCGAGGACAACGGCGATCCGGACCCGTTCCAGTGGGACACCCGTGAGGACTGCGAGGTCCGCCAGATCCTGGACCGGGTCGCGGACAAGTGGTCCCTGCTGGTCATCGCCCTGCTGGACAGACGTGTCCTGCGCTTCACCGAGCTGCGCCGCGAGATCGACGGGATCAGCCAGCGGATGCTGACGGTCACCCTGCGGCAGCTGGAGCGGGACGGGCTGGTGCTGCGGACGGTCCATCCGGTCGTACCGCCGCGCGTCGAGTACGAGCTGACCGTGCTCGGCCGCACGCTGCACACCACGATCCGCTCGCTGGTCACCTGGACCGAGCAGCACCAGAACGAGATCGCGACGGCCCGCGCCGCCTATGACGCGCGCGAGAGCGCGAAATCCTCTTAGCGCGGATTCCCCTGGCGGGGCCTGATCCGGCCGGGGGTGCGGGACTGCGGGCGCCCGAGGGTGAGGCGCTGGCGGTCGCGCCCAACGCTGCGGACTCCGGGTCCGGGCGGTCGCGCCCCGGGCCGTGGACCCCGGGTGCGGGATGCCGGTGCCGGGCTGCTCAGAACTCCCCCGTACGGGCACGGGGTCCGGGTACGCGTCACACCCGCTCGCCCGCTCTCGGCGCGCGGGCCGGCCCCGCTCGGCTCCGCGCGGGGCCCGGTCGACGCCCGGCGCCCGTACGACCGCCGCCATCCCCGCCATCCCCGCCATGCTTCCAGCGCGTCCGCCGACGCCGGGCGGTCGTCCGCGTCGGCCGGGTCTTCCTCGTGGAAGCGCGGGACGGCCGTGTCCGGGGCCGTCCGGGAGTGACCGCGAGCCGGAGGGGGCGGGGTCTTTTGAGGCGGACCCCATCGTTCGGGGGAAGCCGCGGAGTCCGCCCGCGATACCGCCGGACCCGGAGTGCGGGCGGCCCTTGCCCCGGGGAGTCGGAAAGTCCGCGCCCGGTGCTGCGGCCGGAGGGCAGCACCTCCCGGCTCACGTCACATCGGCGTCCTTCGTGGCGCCGGCGGCATCCGCGGCATCGGCGTGGCGGGCGCGGTGGGCCCGGACCTTCTGGCGGTTGCCGCAGCGTTCCATGGAGCACCAGCGGCGGCGGCCCGGCCGGGAGGTGTCGACGAAGAGCAGATAGCAGTTGTGGGTGCCGCATTCGCGGACGCGGTCGGCGTACGGGCCGGAGAACAGGTCCACCGCGTCACGGGCCACCGCCGACAGCAGCTGGGTGCCGGTGACACCCGGGGCCCACGCCCGGGCGCCCTCCGCGGTCAGCCGGGGGACCGGCGGCGCCTGCTCAGCCACAGCGTTCACGACGGCGATGTCCCCGGCGGGCGGCTCGTCGCCGTACGCGCGCGCTGCGGCCAGCCGGTAGACGGCGTCCCGGAGGACCCGCGCGTCCCGGACCTCCTCCGGGGTCACCGCCGGATCGAGCCCTCCCGGCAGCCGGCTCTCCGCGGCCCAGCGCACCAGGTCCTCCGGTTCGTGCAGCACGTCGAAGCGCGCGAGGATCCCCGGTCCGCCCAGGAGCAGAAACTCCAGACAGAGCGCTCCGGGATCGAAGTGGAAGGGGCGGCCATTCGATGGACGGAGGATGAATCCCCTTGCAGCCTCACTCATGTAACCAATATAACTGGTTTCATGGCTACTCACTGGAAACTCACCCTCGACAGCTCCGACCCCCTCGCCCAGGCGGATTTCTGGGCCGGGGCCCTCGGTTACGAGGTGGAGGACCACAGCACCCTCATCGAACAGCTCCGCGCGTCGGGGCAACTGCCGGAGGACTCCACCGTCCGGGCCCACGACCGCGACGCCTGGCGGGATTACGCCGCCGTCCGCCATCCGGACGACCCCTACGAGAAGGACACCGGCGTGGGCCTCGGCCGCCGGCTCCTCTTCCAGCGCGTCCCGGAGGGCAAGACGACCAAGAACCGGCTCCATCTGGATCTCCATGTCGGCACCGAGCAGCGCGCGGCGGAGGTCGCACGGCTGGAGGCGCTCGGCGCGACCGTCCTCTACCACCAGGACCAGCCCATCGGCGTCTGGACCACCATGGCCGACCCCGAGGGCAACGAGTTCTGCGTGGAGTGACCCGCTTCCCGCGATGACACTCCACCCGTGAGCCCTCTTTCAGTACGCCGCACGGCCCGGCGAAGCCCGAGGGCCGAGGCGCCCCTCCCCGTACCCGCGGCTGAGGACCCACCCGCCCGGAGCATCCCGCGGCCGGGAACCGCCCCGGGTGCGGGCAGAACTCGCCCCTGGCCACTCGCGGTGCCGCAGTGCGCCGGTGCCACCGTCCGCCGTTCCGGGTGACGGCCACCCCGGAAGGCCGTCACCCGGAAAGCCGTCCCCGAAGATCGTCGAGCCTGACGCCGGGTCAGGGGGCGAGGCCCCCGGACCTCCGGGCGCCGACCACTCCGCCCCGGGCACCCAATGGGTACGGGACCTCACCCCACCGCCCGCAGCGCTCCCCCGGCCGGGCCACGGACCCGTGACAGGCGATGGGACCGGGGGACGGCGGGCGACGCCCCCTCTTCATGGGCCGACGTCACGACCCCGTCAACGGAATATCCATCCGATATACGAACACTACTGACCGGATTCCGCCCTTGACGGTGTGTCGAACTACCGCTGAACTCATGAGGCACAGCGCACCCCGTGCCACCCCCGTCACACCGTGCCCCACCGGTACCTGCCAGGTCCCGTGCTCGCGCACACCGCACCGCCGCTCGACCCCGGCACCGCAGCCGCCGCACCGCTGTCCCCGTACCGCCTTCCCCCGTACGGCCCTCTGCGCCACCTTCCCCGCACCACGGCACCACGGCACCACGGCACCACAGCACCACGGCACCACGGCACCACGGCACCACGGCACCACCGGACCCAGCACCGCCCCCCGCCATCGCCGCACCCCGGAATCCGCTGCTCCGTGGTGCGGTGCACGTTCCGTCCTGTCCCCGTACGGAATTCCCGGAGCCCCCACATGAGACTCTCCGCTTCCAGACGTACGCTCGCCGCCGCCTCCATAGCCCTGGCCGGGCTGCTCGCCACCGCCGTCCCCGCGGCGGCAGGCGTCTCGGCGGCACCGGCCACAGCGACCGCGGCAGCCCCGACCGCGGCGGCGGCCGCACCCGACATACCGCTCGCCTCGGTGAAGGGGCATCTCACGCAGTTCCAGTCGATCGCCGCCGCCAACGGCGGCAACCGCGCCCATGGCCGTACCGGGTACAAGGCGTCCATCGACTATGTGAAGGCCAAGCTGGACGCAGCCGGATACACCACCGCCGTCCAGCAGTTCACCACCGCTGGAGCCATCGGCTACAACCTCGTCGCCGACTGGCCCGGTGGCGACGAGGGCCAGGTCCTGATGGCGGGCGCGCATCTCGACTCCGTCGCCTCGGGCGCCGGTATCAACGACAACGGCTCGGGCTCGGCGGCCGTACTCGAAACCGCGCTCGCCGTCTCCCGCGCGGGGCTCCGGCCCACCCGGCATCTGCGGTTCGCCTGGTGGGGTGCGGAGGAACTGGGGCTCGTCGGGTCGAAGCACTACGTCGGCAACCTGCCCGGCGCCGACCGCGCCAAGATCTCGGCGTATCTGAACTTCGACATGATCGGATCGCCGAACGCCGGTTATTTCGTCTACGACGACGATGCCGCGCTGGAGAAGGTCTTCAAGGACTACTTCACGGGCATCGGCGTCTCCACGGAGATCGAGACCGAGGGGGACGGCCGCTCGGACCACGCCTCCTTCAAGAATGCCGGGATACGGGTCGGCGGACTGTTCACCGGAGCGGGCCGTGTCAAAACGGCGGCGCAGGCCCAGAAGTGGGGCGGCACGGCCGGCCAGTCCTTCGACCGCTGCTACCACTCCGCCTGCGACAACACGACGAACATCAACGACACCGCCCTCGACCGCAACAGCGATGCGGCCGCCCACGCCGTGTGGACCCTCGGCACCGCGGTCACGGTCCCGCCCGGTGAGGCGTACGAGAACACGGGCGATGTCACCGTCCCCGACAACGGACCCGCCGTGACCTCCACGGTCGAGGTCGCGGGCCGCACCGGGAACGCCCCCGCCGCTCTCGCCGTCGGTGTGGACATCAAACACACCTGGCGCGGCGACCTGGTCGTGGATCTGGTGGCGCCGGACGGGACCGCGTACCGGCTGAAGAACTCCAGCGCCAACGACTCGGCCGACAATGTCGTCACCGCCTACACCGTGAACGCCTCCGGCGAGCCCGCCAACGGCGCGTGGAAGCTGCGCGTCCAGGACGTGGCCGCCCAGGACACCGGGTACATCGACAGCTGGAAGCTCACCTTCTGAGGGCTCCGGGGCCCGGGACTCCCGGACGTCCGGGAGTCCGGAAGCTCTGAGGTTACGTTCCGAGGGCTTCCCGGCAGGACCGGAAGACCGCAAGACCACAGGACCGCCACCCCCCGCAGGCTGCATGCGTGTGCACCCACCGCACACGCATGCAGCCACGTCCGGGCCCGTACGCCCGCCCGGCCCCGTACGCCTGTTCAGCGCCCGCGTCGAAGGCGACCGGCCGGGACAGCGGCACCCGCCGGAGCCGACCGCACCCGCCCGGCCCCGGCGGCGCGAGGGGCCCCGGCGGTCCGTCGGTCCGGAGAGGGCTCAGGCGTTGACGTCCTTCGTCGTGAACCGCGCCCAGGCCGCCGAGCCGAACACCGCCGCGTACAGCGCCTGGAGGCCGAGGTTCTTCTGCACCTCGTCCCAGTAGACCGGCTCCCGCATCAGATCCGAGAACGACAGCCAGTAGTGCGGGAAGAGATACGGGTGGATCACGTCCAGCTGCGGGATCGTGTTCAGGATCTGCACGGTGATCAGCAGCCCGACCGTGGTCGCCATCGCCGCGATACCGCTGCCCGTGAGCGTGGAGACGAACAGCCCCAGCGCCGCGATCCCCGCCAGCGAGGCCGCCACGACCAGCGCGACCAGCGCGGCCCGCAGAAGCCCTTCCCCGAACGAGAGCGTGGTGCCCGAGATCGTCGTCACGTCCCCGAGCGGGAAGAGCGCCGCCCCGACGGCGAGCGCCGAGACCGCCACCACCAGCGCGGCGATCAGACAGGAGGCCAGGGCGGTGGCGTACTTGGCGATCAGGAGCCGGGTACGGCCGGCCGGGGCGACCAGCAGATAGCGCAGGGTGCCGGAGTTCGCCTCGCCCGCGATCGCGTCACCCGCGACGACGGCGATCGCCATCGGAAGGAAGACGGGCAGGGTCGCGGCGAGCGCGGCGAAGACCAGGAACAGTCCGTTGTTGGTGATCTGGGCGATGAAGGCGGGTCCCTCGCCGCCGCCCGACGGTCCGCCACCGCCGTCGGTCTCGATCTTCACGGCCACCCCGATGAGGACGGGGACGGCCGCGAGCACACCCAGCAGGGCGAGCGTGCGCCAGCGGCGGAGGGTGACGGCCAGTTCGGAACGGAAGAGGCCGAACGTCCACAGCACGCCCGCCCGTGGCCGCGCCGCCACGACCGCCCCAGCCGCCGCTGTCGCTGTCGCCCCAGCCGTCGTTGCCGTCGCCGAGCCTGCCCCGCCCTCCTGCCCGGCGTCCACCCGGACCCCGGTCCCGGTCTCCGTATCGGTCCCGGTCCCGGTCTCCGTATCGGCCGCGCTGTCGAGAGCCACCGGGCCGGACTCGTCCTGACGCTGCTCAGCCTGCGACATCGAAGCCCTCTCCCGTCAGCGCCACGAACGCGTCCTCCAGCGAGGCCCGCTCGACCCCGAAACCCCGTACCCGTACGCCGCCCTCCACCAGCGCCGCGTTGAGATCCGCCAGATCCGTGCCGGGACCCGGTGGCTCGCCGGTGACCTGGTCGCCGTCCCCGACGGCGACCCCGGCGACGCCGAGTTCCTTGAGGAGACGGGCCGCGTCTCCCGTATCGGGGGTGACGACGGTGAGACGGCCCCGGGTCCCGGCCGCCAGGTCGGCGACCGGACCCTGGATGAGCAGCCGTCCCCGGGCCATCACGGCGGCGTGCGTGCAGACCTGCTCGATCTCGTCGAGGAGGTGGGAGGAGAGGAAGACGGTCGTGCCGTCGGCGGCCAGCTCCCGTACGAGGGAACGGATCTCGCGCATCCCCTGGGGGTCCAGCCCGTTGGTGGGCTCGTCCAGGACGAGGAGCCTGCGCGGCCGGAGCAGCGCGGAGGCGAGCCCGAGGCGCTGCTTCATCCCCAGGGAGTACGCCTTCGCCTTCTTGCCCGCCACCGGGGTGAGCCCGACCCGGTCGAGCGCGGCGGCGACGCGGGCCTTGCGGGTACGGGGATCGGCGGTCGGGTCGGCGGAGTCGTACCGCAGCAGATTGTCCCGGCCGTTCAGGAACCCGTACAGCGCGGGCCCCTCGATCAGGGCACCCACCTGGGGCAGTACGGAACGCACCGCCCCCGGCATGGTCCCGCCGAGCACGGTCGCGCTGCCCGCGGTCGGCTCGATGAGGCCCATCAGCATCCGGATGGTGGTCGTCTTGCCCGAGCCGTTGGGGCCGAGGAAGCCGAAGACGCTGCCGGCGGGCACGGTGAGATCGAGCCGGTCGACGGCCGGCTGACCGCCCCGGTAGCGCTTGGTGAGCCCGCGCGTCTCGATCACCGCTGTCATCCGGTTCTCCGTCCCCGTCGTCCGCACAGCACTCCGCCCCACCGTACTGGCGCACGACGGGGCGGAGGAAACCGAACGGTGGCCGTTCATACGACTTCAGCCGACTGCCTCAGCCTGCTCCGTCGACCGGCCGACACGGGCCGGCGCCGCCCCGGCCGACGGCCGTGGCCGACCTCCTCCGTCAGCCATGGCGACGTGCCATCGCGACCCGCCGCCACCCGCCGCGCCACCCGACAGGAGGACGGGCTGCTGCACGGCGGACCCACGGCCCACAACCCACGGCCCACGGCCCGCGACCGCAACCCACGACCGCGACCCACGGAACCGGCCCGCCCGACGACCGTCCGCCGGACGGGCCAGGCCGGTCGCCTGACCACCCGGACCCGGACAACCGGTCAACCGCCGGGGTGCCGGGCCGCGGAGGCTCATTCGTCACTTGTCGGCGTTCGCGGCCTTCACCAGCGCGTCCTTGGTCACCGCGCCGACATACACCGTGCCGTCGTCCGTCATCAGCGCGTTCACCAGACGGGTCTTGAAGACGGTGCCCGAGCCGAACTTCCCGCTGACCGGGTCGCCGAGCGAGTCCAGGAAGCCCTCGGCCGCGGCCGGCAGCTCGCCGTCCTTCGGCGGGGTAAGGCCCTTGCCGCCGGGAGACTCGAACTTCGCGATGGCGGTCCAGCCCTCCCCGAGGACGTTCAGTCCCTCGGAGCCGCCGGGCAGGCCGCCGCCCTTGAACGCGTCCGACGGGATCTTCTCGTGGCCCCCGGGCGCCTGCTTCTCCAGTTCGTCCGCCTCGGTCACCTTCGCGCCCCTGGGCGGGCTGAAGTCGAAGGTGGACGCGGCGGGCCGGGAGAAGTCGACCGTGGTGAAGCCGACGTCGATCGCGGCCTTGCCCCCACCGCTCGGGATGACGGTGAACTTCAGCGGCGTACCGGTCTTGGAGTCCACCGCGACCCTGATCGAGTCGACCGTCGAACCGCTCTGCTTGGGCTTGATGACCAGCTGGTACGCCGAGCGCCCGGCCACCCGCGCGGTGCCGTCGACGCTGACCGACGTGGTGTCGCCCGCCGCCTTCAGGGCCTGGTCGGCGAAGTCCTTGGGCGTGGCCGGCAGATCCCCCGGCGGCTTCCGGTCCGGAGCGCCCCCGTCCTCGGACCCGTTCCCGGTTCCGTCCTTGGAGCCGTTCCTGCCGTGGCCGGAGCCGGTGTCCTCGGCGTGGTAGACCTGGTTCGTCCCGCTGTCGTACGCCCAGACCTCGTCGCCGTTGCGGATCAGGCTGTACTCGGCGGCCTTCTCCAGGATCGACACCTTCTGCTTCTCGGGACCGTCCACCGCGACCCGCAGGGTGTGCGACCCGGTCGCCAGTTCCATCAGCTTGCCGTCGGGCGAGGCGGACGGGCCGCCTTCCTCCGCGCCGGGCTCCCCGCCTCCGCCGCCCGCGCCGGGTGCGAAGGAGTCCGCGAGTCCGCCGAAGTCCGGAATGCCGAGGTCCGTGCTGATCTTGACCGTGCCGGAGAGCTGTTCCGTGTCGGACGCGGCGATCTTCTCTATCAGTTCCTGTGCGCTGATCTCCGGCAGTTTCGGGTCACCGGAGGCAGCGAGCGCCGGGACGAGCCCGATGGTCGCCGCCGCCACCCCGGCCACCGCGACCGGGACGACGTAGCGAGCCGCCTTGCGGCGGCGCGCCGAGAGGTCCCCGGCCTCTTCGGTGGTCTGTGCGCTGTCGTTCGGTGCCATGGTGTGCCCTACCTCCGTGGTCGGTCAGAAGTGGTGATGTCAATCTGACCAAATCGGCCCCGCCGGGGCGTCACTCCCCGGGAGCAACTTCCCGTACTGCTCCGGTATGACGGACCGGGCCCTTCACCTCCCCATCCAGTAGGGGTCACGGCACCGGGTCGCCGCAAGGCCCGGTGACACGGCTCACGTTCGCGGTCCGTACGAGGCAATGACCTTGTCCAGCGCGGGCGCCAGAAACGCGAGGGCGAGTTCCGCGCGCCGGGCCGTCCACTCCTCGGACGCGGGGGCGGGGGGCGGATCGGCGTACCGCCGTCTGCTGATGTCCTCCACCACCTCGGCGGGCGCGCCCAGTTCGACCGTGAGGACACCGAGGGCCTCGCGCTTGCTGATCAGATCGCCGCTGCGCAGGGTGACCGCCGCCCGTGCCAGGGCCAGAAAGCCGTGGTCCACCCACGCGTCCTGGCGGAGCCGTTCCCGGCTCAGGTTGGGCCGCCAGTCGTCCGTCAGCTCACCGACGATGGCCTCCTTGAGCTGGGTGTCCGTGATCGGGGGCAGGAGTTCGGCCACGGGAGGGCCGTACAGGACGCGGCCGAACTCGTGCAGCTCGCGTCTGGTCACCGGGCCGACCGGACGGCGGAACAGCTCACCGTGGGCCCAGGTGAGGTGCTCCCCCGCCGGGTCGGCCAGTTCGCCGGCGGGCGGATAGCCGCAGTGCAGCTTCACCGCGGCCGGGACGTCCTTCGCCAGGGTCGCGTGGAGATCCGCGAGCCGCTGTTCCCCGGCCGGTGTGCAGGGCCGTTCGAGCACGGCTATCAGATCGAGATCGCTGCGGCCGGGGCGGAAGTCGATCCCGGCGGCGAGCGAACCGTGCACCCACACGGAGACCACGGGCAGCGCCTGCCGTACAGCGTCGACAAAACGTTCGAGAAGTCTGTGAGTGAGCTGATCCGTCATGAGAACAGTCTGCTCGACCGGTTCGAGTGGTACGCCCCGACCGCGTCCGTGCGGGCGCTTCACCGTTCGGGGCGAGGGCCTTGGGCCGTCCGGGCGAGCGGTTCGGCGGCCGGGGCGGGCGCCTGAGGCCGTTCGCGAGTACGCCCCGACCGGGTCCGTGCCGGCACCGGTGCGGTCGGATGCCGTCACCGGGTCCGCTCGGGTCGGCACCGGGTGCGGTCGGATGCCGACAGGGCGGGCCCCGCGCCCGGGCGGGGCGCCGTCACCTCGTACGGCCGGGCCGCCCACCCGTCACCCCGGGCCCGGGAACCCGGTGTCAGCCCGCGCGGTGCACCACCGCGTCGCACAGCTCCTCCAGAGCCGCCTTGGCGTAACACTCCGGCAGCGGTGCGAGCATGGCGCGCGCCTCCTCCGCGTACCGGACGGTGTCCCGCCGCGCCTGCTCCAGGGCCGGATGGGCACGCAGCCGTTGCAGCACCTCGGCATGCCGGGTGTCGTCGGCCAGATCGCCGTCGAGGAGGCCGAGAAGTTCCAGATCGTCCGGGCGCGCGTGCGCCTCGGCCCGGGCACGCAGATGGAGTACCGGCAGGGTGGCGATTCCCTCGCGCAGATCCGTGCCGGGCGTCTTGCCGGACTCATGGGAGTCGCTGGCGATGTCCAGTACGTCGTCGGCGAGCTGGAAGGCGACGCCGAGCCGTTCCCCGTACTGGGTGAGGATGTCGACGACGCCCTCGTCCGCGCCGGACATCATCGCGCCGAACCGGCCGGAGACCGCGATCAGCGAACCCGTCTTGCCCCCGATGACATCGAGGTAGTGCTCCACCGGGTCGCGGCCGTCGCGCGGACCCGCCGTCTCCAGGATCTGGCCGGTGACCAGCCGTTCGAATGCCTCGGCCTGGACGCGTACGGCCTCCGGGCCCAGATCGGCCAGTATGTGGGAGGCGCGTGCGAACAGGAAGTCGCCGGTCAGGACGGCGACGGAGTTGCCCCAGCGGGCGTTGGCGCTGTCCACACCCCGCCGTACCTCGGCCTCGTCCATCACATCGTCGTGGTACAGGGTCGCGAGATGCGTCAGCTCGACGACCACCGCGGAGGGCACGACACCCGGCGCGTGGGGATCGCCGAACTGGGCCGCGAGCATCACCAGCAGTGGCCGGAACCGCTTGCCCCCGGCGCGTACGAGATGCTGTGCGGCCTCCGTGATGAAGGGCACCTCGCTCTTGGTGGCTTCGAGCAGCCCCGCCTCGACGGCCGACAGCCCGTTCTGGACATCGGCCTCAAGAGCCTGGTCCCGCACGCTCAGCCCGAACGGCCCGACGACGGTCACGAGGGGTCTCCTGTCTGCTGATAATCACACGGATTGTCGATGTGTCGCTGGATTCACTCAAGTCAGCGTATCCGGTCGCGTTTCGATCACCATGAGCGCCTTCCCGCCGCCGCCGGTATGTTCGTGATCAGCACATACGACCAGGGGTGAGCCTTTTCACCGGGACCGGCGACGGAATTCCCCCGGATGCGGTTCCGGGTTCCGGGCGGTGTTCCAGGTCCGTCTCCGGGTCCGTCTCCGGACTCGGTTCCGGGTCCGTCTCCGGGTCCGGGGCGCGGTGGTCCGGGACCGGCCCGGCGGTGGGGACCCACCCCGTGCAGCGAGGCCTCACCATGCGCCATCGTCCGTCTGTTCCCCCTGTTCCCCCTGTTCTCCATGAAACCAGCCATGAGGACATCCGGATTCCTCTCCTCGACGGGACCCGGCTGTACGCCCGGCTCTGGCGTCCGCTCACCGACGCTCCTGTCCCCGTTCTGCTCGAATACGCCCCGGACCGGTTGACCGACGCGACCGCCCCGCGCGACGCCCAGCGCCACCCCTGGTACGCGGCCCACGGCTATGCCTCCGTACGCGTCGACGCGCGCGGCTACGGCAACAGCGAGGGGGTGCCGGCCGACCCCTCCGTACCCTTGCGTCTCCCCGGGCCGGGGGACGAGGACAAGGCGGCGACCGGGACCGGCGGCCCGGAGACGACCGGGGCCGACGGCTTGGAGACGACCGGGGCGGGCGTTCCGGAGGCTCCCGCGAACGGGCCCGACGTGCTCACCGACGGGGCCGAGGTGATCGACTGGCTGGCGGGACAGCCCTGGTGCACGGGCCGGGTCGGGATGTTCGGGCTCGGCCGGGGCGCCACCTGGGCGCTGCGGCTCGCGGCCCTGGCGCCCGGTCCGCTGGACGCGGTCGTCACCGTGGGCGCGGCCGGTGCCCCCTACGACGACTACGACAACTACGACAACGGCGCCTCCTACCCGGGCGGCTCACCGTCGGCCGACGCGATGCAGAGCCGGTCGGCCGCGCTGCTCTCGGCGCTCTGCCGCCCGCCGGACCCGGCGTACGCGGGCGACGGGTGGCGCGAGCTGTGGCTGAGGCGGCTGGAGTCCGTCGAACCTCCCCTCCACCGGCTGCTCGCCCATCCGCTCCGGGACGACCACTGGACGCGCGGGGAGCCCCTCTCATCCCTACGGGCGGCGGTGCTGGCGGTGGGCGGCTGGCACGAGCCGTACCGCGACACCGTGTTCGCGCTGCTCGACGCGCTGCCCGCCGACCGGGTACGGGGTCTGATCGGGCCGTGGGCCCTCCAGTATCCGGACCACGGGCGCCCCGGCCCGGCGATCGGGTTCCTCCGGGAGACCCTCGCCTGGTGGGACCGCCATCTGCGCGACGAGGCCAACGGGGTGATGGACGGGCCCCTGCTGCGGGCATGGATCGAGGCCCCCGGTACGGGCGGCGGCGGACGCGGCGGGTCCCGTACGGGCCGGGACGGACCCGGCGCGGACGGACGCGGCAGCCCCGGCCGAGACGGGCCCGCCGGCCCCGGTCCCGGAGAGGACGGACCTGGGCCCGTCCCCGGCAAAGGCGGTCCCGGACCCGGCGAGGGCAGCCCCGGGGGCTACTGGGTGGCCGAGAACGTCTGGCCGTCGCCCGCGCTGCGGACCGTGTCGTACGCCCTCCAGGGCCCGCCCGGGATCGTCGACTCGCCGCAGCAGACCGGAGTGGACGCGGGCCGCTGGCTGCCCGCCGGCGGCCGGGGCGCCGATCTCCCGCCCGACCAGCGGGCGGAGGACGCCCGCTCGGCCTGCTTCGAGTTCCCGGTCGAGGGCGCCGCCGTGGAGATCCTGGGCCGGCCCCGGGTCACCCTGCGGCTGCGGCTGGACGTCCCGTACGGGCAGGTGATCGCCCGGCTCTGCGACATCGCGCCCGACGGCTCGTCGGCGCTGGTCACCAGGGGCGTACTGAATCTCGCCGCCCGCCACGGCACCGAGCGGGCCGACGCCTGGCCGCCCGGTACGGCCGGGGAGGTGGCCTTCGCCCTCGACGGAGCGGGCCACCGGTTCCCGCCGGGGCACCGGGTGCGGCTGGCCCTCTCGTCCGCGTACTGGCCGTGGGTGTGGCCCCAGCCGGGTGCGGCGGGGTTCGTGCTGGATCCCGGGGGCTCGCGGCTGGAGCTGCCCGTCCGCACGGACACGGCGTACGACCCGGTGCGCGGCCCCGCGTACGACCCCGCCTTCGGGCCGCCGGAGCGGACCGAGCCCCTCGGGGTCAGCACCCCGGCGACGCTGACCGCCCCCGGGGAGCGGCGCCCCGAGCGGCTGGTCGTGCGGGATGTCGGTGCGGGCGAGTGGCGGGTGGAGGCCGACCCCGAGACCCGGGACACGGGCGGCCGGCGCCTGTTCCCCGACGGGCTCGAACTCGTCGAGGAGGCCCGGGAGATCCGTACGATCCGGGAGGACGACCCCCGGTCGGCCCGCGCCGAGTCCACCCGGACGGTCCGGCTCCACCGGCCGGACCTGGCCTGGGACGTGACGGTCGAGACGCGTTCCGTCCTCACCCGCGACCCGGCGGAACCGGGAGCGGCCCCCGCCCGGGGCTCCGGCTCGGGCGCGGGAGCGGCCTCCACCCAGGGCCCCCGCTCGGGTACGGCCCCGGGCTCGGGTACAGGTCCGGCCCCCGCCCAGGGCTCCGCCCCCGTACCCCCGCCCGGCTTCATCGCGGAGGACGAGGTGATCTGCCGCCACGGCGGGGAAGTCGTCTTCCACCGGACGTGGCGCAGACGGCTCCCCGTCCACCCAGGTGACACCTCGGCCCGCTCGGAGATCGCACCCTGACGGACCCGTGCGAGGCCCACGTAACGTGTCCCCCACACTGTGGAAAGCGAGGCAGGCACCGATGTCCGAGCAGAGCCCGCTCGATCTCGCCGAGGGCGATCCCTTCGGCCCGCACAACCTCCCGTACGGCGTCTTCACCACGGAGGACGAGCCCGAACGCCGCAGGCTCGGCGTCCGCGTCGGACGGTATGTGCTCGACGTCGGCGCGGCGGCCCGCGCTCTCGGCTCCCCCTATGCCGCACTCCTGGACCGGCCGAATCTCAACCCGCTGCTCGCCGCCGGGCGCACCGCCTGGCGCGATGTGCGGCGCGCGCTCACCGCGTGGGTGACGGTGCCCGCCCACCGAGCCACGGTCGAACCGCTGCTCCACCCGCTCGGCTCGGTCACGCTGCACCTTCCGTACGAGGTCGCCGACTACGTCGACTTCTACGCCAGCGAGAACCACGCCACCAACGTCGGCCGGATCTTCCGCCCGGACGGCGAGCCGCTGACCCCCAACTGGAAGCATCTGCCGATCGGTTACCACGGCCGCTCCGGCACGGTCGTCGTCTCCGGTACGGATGTCGTACGCCCCAGCGGCCAGCGCAAGGGCCCCGCCGACCCCGCGCCCGTCTTCGGCCCGTCGGTCAAGCTCGACATCGAGGCGGAGGTCGGCTTCCTGGTCGGGGCGCCGACTCCGATGGGCCGCCCGGTGCCGCTCGGGGAGTTCACGGAGCATGTGTTCGGCCTGTTCCTGCTCAACGACTGGTCGGCCCGGGACATCCAGGCGTGGGAGTACGTCCCGCTGGGACCGTTCCTCGGCAAGTCCTTCGCCACCTCGGTGTCGGCGTGGGTCACCCCTCTGGAGGCACTCGACGCGGCGAGGACCGATCCGCCCGCGCGGGACGTCGGGCTGCTCCCCTATCTCGACGACTCCGCCGAGGAGGAGAAGGGCGGCTTCGACATCCGTATTACTGTCGCGGTCAACGCCCATGTGATCGCCGAGCCGCCGTTCGCCACCATGTACTGGACGGCCGCCCAGCAGCTGACGCAGATGACGGTGAACGGCGCGTCCCTGCGTACGGGCGATCTGTACGGCTCCGGCACGGTCAGCGGGCCCGAGGTCCACCAGCGCGGCTCCCTGCTGGAGCTGACCTGGAACGGCCGGGATCCCCTCGAACTCCCCGAGGGCAAGCGGACGTTCCTGGAGGACGGCGATGTGGTGACGATGACCGCGTGGGCGCCGGGCCCGGACGGGGTACGGGTCGGGCTGGGCGAGGTCACGGGCCGGATCGTCCCCTCGGCCTGACCCGGGCGGGGCCCGGCCCCAGCCTCCGTGCCCGCGCCGGCCCCGGCACGGGCATGGACCCACGCGGGCACGGGCGGACACGGACGGACACGGACGGGAACGAGCGGGGACACGGCGGGCGTCGGCGGGCACCCCGCACAGGCCCCCCGTACAGCCCGTGATAGTGGCAGATCTTGCCACGCCCCGGATGAAACCGCAGGTCACAGCGGTGCAGCCCGAGTTGTTGATGGCGCAACACTGCGGCAACACCATCGTCGGCACCCCGTCGGTATCGTCCACGCCATGCCAGCCGAACGCATCCGTGACCACACCGTGCCGGTCGCCGCCGCACGACGGCGGCGGCTGCGCGCGGACCGGGCGCGCCAGCTCGCCGATCTGCTGCGCCACCAGATGCGCAGGGGCGGCTTCCCCGGCGGAGTGCTGCCGCTGGAGGACGCGCTCGGCGAGGAGTACCGCGTTTCGCGCAACACCGTGCGCCAGGCACTGGATCTGCTGCGTACGGAGGGGCTGGTCGAACGGCAGCCGGGCGTCGGCACCGTCGTGGTGGCCGAGAAGTACCCGCACGGACTGGACCGGCTCCAGGGGCTCGCCGAGACCCTGCGCGAGCACGGCGAGGTCACCAACGAGGTCCGTACGGTCGGTCCGGTCACCGCGCCCGCGCCGGTCGCCCGCCGCCTCCGCCTCGCCGAACACGGCGACGTCCTGTGCATCGAACGGCTGCGGCGGCTGAACGGGCTGCCGCTCTCCCTCGACCTCACCTATGTGCCGATGGACATCGGCACCGGGCTGCTCGGCTGCGATCTGGAGCACACCGACGTGTTCCGGCTGCTCGAACGGCTCACCGGGCAGCCGCTCGGCACCGCCGAGATCACCCTGGAGGCCGTCAACGCCGACGCGCACTCCGCCACCGTGCTCGAAGCCCCGCGCGGTTCGGCCGTGCTGATGCTGGAGCGCCTGACCCATCTCTCCGACGGCCGGCCCGTGGACCTGGAGTTCATCCGCTTCCGGGGGGACCGGATCGCGATGAGCGGTCTGCTGCACCGTTCCGCCTGACACCTGCCCGTACCTTCACACCTCCCCTTCCTGACCGCATACACCTGCCAATCCCCGCCCCTTTTGCCCCTATTGCCTCGCGTATCTCCCTCAGCCCATTCCCGTACCGCACCTTCCTGGAGACCGCCATGCCTCTGACCGCCCAGCGCACCGACGTGCCCGTGACCATCGACGAGTCGAAGTGCATCGACGGATGCACCCTCTGCGTGGACATGTGCCCGCTCGACTCCCTCGCGATCAACCCGGACAGCGGCAAGGCGTACATGCATGTGGACGAGTGCTGGTACTGCGGCCCGTGCGCCGCCCGCTGCCCGACCGGCGCGGTCAGCGTCAACATGCCCTATCTGCTGCGGTGAGAGAGGCCCGTACCCCATGAAACGCACAGCACTTCCCCTCGGACTGAGCGCGCTCCTCGTCGGCGGCCTCGCCACGGGCTGCGGCGGCGACGCGGACGCCGACGGCTCCCGGACGGTCACCGTCACCGTCGGCTACCAGTCCAAGACCATCAACACCGTCACCGCCGGCACCCTGCTGCGCTCCCTCGGCTACTTCGAGCAGGAGCTGCGGGCCCGGGGGGAACGCGACGGCATCACCTACAAGGTGAAGTGGCAGGACTACGCCACGGGCGCGCCGATCACCGCGCAGATGACGGCCGGGAAAATCGACATCGGTTCGATGGGTGACTTCCCGCTGCTGATCAACGCGGCGCGCGGCAGACAGCTCGACCGGCCCACCCGGCTGGTCTCCGTCACCGGGTACAACCCGCGCGGCGGCCTCAACACCGTGGTCACCGCACCCGGTTCGGATCTGCGCACCCTGGCCGACCTGCGGGGGAAGAAGGTCTCCACCTCCGTCGGCTCGGCGGCCGACGGCACGCTCGTACGGGCGCTGGAGCGCGCCGGGCTCGATCCGCAGAAGGACATCCGCAAGCTCAACCAGCAGCCGTCGGTGGGTGCTTCGGCGCTCACGGCGGGCAGCGCGGACGCGCTCTCGCAGTTCGTGGCCTGGCCGGGACTGCTGGCGTTCCAGGGGCGGGCAAAGGCCCTGTACGACGGAGCCGCGCTGAATCTGCCGACCTTCCACGGGGTCACCGCGCGCGAGGACTTCGCGGAGAAACGATCCGCCGTGCTGGAGGACTTCCTGCGCGCGCAGATCCGGGCGACCGGGTATCTGCGCGCCCGCCCGGTGGAGGCGGCGGAGTCGGTGGCGAAGGCGACCGGGCTGCCCGCCGAGGTGGTCTACCTCTACAACGGCGCGCGGGGCATCGCCACCTTCGACCCCACGCTGAAGCCCTCGCTCCTGGCGGCGCTGAAGGAGGACGTACCGGTCCTGAAGTCCGCCAAGCTGGTGGGCGATGTGGACGTGGACGCGTTCGCCGACGACCGGTATCTCAAGCGGGCGTACGGTTCCTCCGGCTACGCGAAGGCGCTCGGCGCCGCGCCGCCGCCCGCCCTCTCCGAGCTGTGGCCCGAGGGCGGTACGGCGACGAGGACGTTCGCCACCCCCGCCCTGCTGCTCGCCCATCTCGCCGAGAACCCGGGGACGGACCGCGCCGCGTATGTGCCCGACGCGACCACCGGCACGCCCTGGTTCGCCGACCGGGCGGTGTGGGTCGCGGACGGCACCCGGCTGCTGCCGTTCGTGGCACCGGCGACGGCCGAGGCGTACACCGCCGGCCATCCCGGCGCCCGGGCGGTCTCGTACACCGAGGCCCTGGAACTGGCCGGGCGGGCCTCATGACCTCCCGGCGGCTGCTGCGGGTCCTGTCCCTGGCCGGGGCGCTCGCGCTGTGGCAGCTGCTCACCGCGTACGACGTGACGCTGTGGCTGCGGTTCGAGCAGTTCCCGACGGTGACGGACGTGGCGCGCGCCTTCGGCGACCGGGCGGGCAGCGGCACGTACTGGCAGGACCTCACCGACAGCCTCACCCGTATCGTCACCGGTTTCGTACTGGCGGCGGTGGCGGGCGTGGCCGTGGGGACGGCGACGGCCCGCTCACGGCTGGCCTCCGACCTCCTCGGGCCGGTGCTGGAGGTGCTGCGCCCGATCCCGGCGATCGCCCTGGTACCGGTGGCGATCCTGTTGTTCCCCAGCAATGAGCAGGGGATCGTGTTCATCACGTTCACGGCCGCGTTCTTCCCGGTGACGGTCTCCACGCGGCACGCGGTACGGGCTCTCACCCCGGTCTGGGAGGAGGCGGTCCTCACCATGGGCGGCGGCCGGTGGCGCGTCCTCTTCTCGGTGGTGCTGCCGGGGGCGCTGCCGGGCATCCTCGGGGGGCTGTCGGTGGGGATCGGCGTCTCGTGGATCTGTGTGATCTCGGCGGAGATGATCTCCGGTGAGTACGGGGTGGGCTACCGGACCTGGCAGGACTACACGGTCGTCGACTACCCGGGGGTGTTCGTCGGGATGGTGACCATCGGCGTCCTCGGCTGGGTGACGTCCACGGCGGTGGAGCTGACGGGCCGCCGGCTGACGCGCTGGCTGCCACGGACGGGGGCGGCGGCGGTTGCAGGAGGCGCCGGGCCGTCGCCGCGCGGGGCCCGTCCGGCCGTGCCCGCGGTCGCCCCTGCCGGGGCCGTACTCGATCCAGGTCCGGGTCCGGGTCCCGGTGCCGGCCCCGTACGCGATCCCGCCCCCGGACCCGGCCCGGAGAACGGACCCGGCCAGGAGCACGAGCGGGACGCCGGGCCCGAGCACGGGCACGACGCAGGTCCCGTTCCCGTTCCCGACGCCGGGTCCGCCACGGCCGGGCCCTCTCCCGTACCCGTCCCCGTACACCGAAGGAGCGAGGTGCCGTGAACGCGGTGAACACCACGGATTCCACGAACAACTCCACAGAACCGACGGTCCCCGCGAACCCGGAGGACCCCGCCGCCGCCCTGTCCACCACCCCCGCCCCGGAGCCGTCCGGCCCCTCCGCCGCCGGCACCCCCGACCGCAGTCCCCCCGGCGCCACCGGCCCCCGGGGCGCGCGGCTCGCCCTCCGGAACGTCACGCTCGGCAGACCGGGGACCCCCGTCCTCGAAGGCGTCGATCTCGATGTCGCGCCCGGCGAGGTCCTCACCGTCGTCGGCCCGTCCGGCTGCGGCAAGTCCACCCTGCTGCGGACGCTCGCCGGACTGCTGCCCCCGCTCGGCGGCGAGGTGACCGAGGACGGGATCCCCGTCACCGCTCCCCGCGCCGAACGCGCCCTCGTCTTCCAGGACGACGCCCTGCTGCCCTGGCGCACGGTCCGGGCCAATGTCGAACTGCCCCTCGTCATCAAGGGCGTTCCCCGTGCGGAACGGCGGCGGACCGCCGCGTCCTGGCTGGAGCGGGTCGCGCTCGCCGGTCACGCGGGAACGTTCCCGCACCGGCTCTCGGGCGGGCAGCGCCAGCGTGTCCAGCTCGCCCGCGCGCTCGCCGGTGAGCCCCGGGCGGTGCTGATGGACGAGCCGTTCGGCGCGCTGGACGCGCAGACCAGGTCCGAGATGCAGCGGCTGCTGACCGAGGTGCTGCGGGGCACGGGCGCGAGCGTCGTCTTCGTCACGCACGACGTGGACGAGGCGCTGTTCCTCGGCGACCGCCTCGCCCTCCTCGGCACCGGCCGGGTCCTGGACGTCCCCCGCCCCCGCGACCGCGCCGCCCACGCGGCGCCCGAGACGCTCGCCCTGCGCCGCGAGGTCCTCGCGTCCCTGGCGCTGTGACCAGAAGCGTTCCCCGGCACAACGCTCCGGCCACGGCACCCGACACCCGACCACCCCGGCGAAAGGCCCGTCATGCAGACCCCCGCGACCCCGGCCACCCCTGCGTCCGACGCGCCCCCCGCGTCCGCCGCGATGCCCGTGATCCCCGCGCTCAGCGACGCGGACGAGCTGTCCTGCGACGTCCTCGTCATCGGCGGCGGCACCGCCGGCACCATGGCCGCGCTCACCGCGGCCGGGAAGGGCGCGCGGGTGCTGCTGCTGGAGAAGGCCCATGTACGGCACTCGGGCGCCCTCGCCATGGGCATGGACGGGGTCAACAACGCCGTCATCCCGGGCCGCGCGGACCCCGACGACTACGTCGCCGAGATCACCCGGGCCAACGACGGCATCGTCGACCAGTCCACCGTCCGCCAGACGGCGGTCCGCGGCCATGCGATGGTACGGCGCCTGGAGTCGTACGGAGTGAAGTTCGAGAAGGACGAGCACGGCGCGTACGCGGTGCGCCAGGTCCACCGCTCCGGCTCGTACGTCCTGCCGATGCCCGAGGGCAAGGACGTCAAGAAGGTCCTCTACCGGCAGTTGCGCCGGCGCGAGATGCGCGAACGCATCCGTATCGAGAACCGGGTGATGCCCGTACGGGTGCTGACGGCCGGCGGCCGGGCCGTCGGCGCGGCCGGATTCCACACCCGTACGGGCCGTTTCGTCACCGTCCGCGCGGGTGCGGTGATCCTCGCGACCGGTGCGGCGGGGCGGCTCGGCCTGCCCGCGAGCGGCTATCTGTACGGCACGTACGAGAACCCGACCAACGCGGGTGACGGCTACGCCATGGCGTACCACGCGGGCGCCGAGCTGACCGGGATCGAGTGCTTCCAGATCAATCCGCTGATCAAGGACTACAACGGCCCGGCCTGCGCGTATGTCGCCAATCCCTTCGGCGGCTACCAGGTGAACCGGCACGGTGAGCG
Organism: Streptomyces sp. NPDC051018; assembly: GCF_044456085.1. Classification (NCBI taxonomy): domain Bacteria; kingdom Bacillati; phylum Actinomycetota; class Actinomycetes; order Kitasatosporales; family Streptomycetaceae; genus Streptomyces; species Streptomyces sp. NPDC051018. Next base: position 110,646 of record NZ_JBITFN010000010.1, on the reverse strand, counting down.
CTTTGTCGACTCCGACTACTGGTCGGGGCGGATGATGGCGGAGTTCGCCGCCGAACTCGCCTCCGACCGTGGCCCGGTCTATCTGAAGCTCAGCCATCTGCCCGAGGAGTCGGTCTCGGCGCTGGAAACGATTCTGCACACCACCGAGCGCCCCACCCGCGGCACCTTCCACGCGGGCCGCGGCCATGACTACCGCACCCACGACGTGGAGATGCACATCTCCGAGATCGGGCTCTGCGGGGGCCACTCGGCCTCGGGCGTGCGGGTGGACGACCACGCCCGCACGACCGTGCCCCGGCTGTACGCGGCGGGCGATCTGGCCTGCGTACCGCACAACTACATGATCGGGGCCTTCGTCTTCGGCGATCTGGCGGGGGAGGACGCGGCCCGGTACCGGGCGTACGAGGGCGAGTTGCCCGAGGATCAGCTGCGCGAGGCCCATGAACTGGTCTACCGGCCGCTGCGCCACCCGGACGGGCCGCCGCAGCCGCAGGTCGAGTACAAACTGCGCCGCTTCGTCAACGACTATGTCGCCCCGCCCAAGTCGGGGGCGCGGCTCTCCCTCGCCGTGGAGCACTTCGAGCGGATGCGCGGGGAGATCGCGGAGATGGGCGCGCGGACCCCGCACGAACTGATGCGCTGCGCGGAGGTGAGCTTCATCCGGGACTGCGCGGAGATGGCGGCGCGTGCCTCGCTCGCCCGTACGGAGTCCCGCTGGGGGCTGTACCACGAGCGTACGGACCATCCCCGGCGCGACGACCGGGCCTGGCTGCACCATCTGGATCTGCGCAAGTCTCCGGGCGGGGCGATGGAGTTCACGGCACGGCCGGTCGCGCCCTATCTGGTGCCGGTGGAGGAGTTCTCGCCGGTGGGCGGGGAGTCCCGGGACCTCGGGGAGGTCCGGCTGGAGCCGACGGCCACGGCCGGCCCGCGCGAGAGTGCCCCGACCGGCTCCCGTATCGCCCCCGCTCCCGTACGGGCCGGGGCGGTCGCCGCGAGCAGCACCTCGCCCCGGATCCTGGAACTGCTGGTGCTCGCCGACGGCGAGCCCGCCCTCGACGCGCTGGCGCCCTATCTGGCCGATCCCGATCCGGCCGTCCGGCGCGCCGCGGTCACGGCGCTCACGGAGACCGCGCCCGAGGGCACGGGCCCGGCACTGGCCGCCGCGCTGGCGGATGCGGACGGCGCCGTACGGGCAGCCGCCGCCGCGTCGCTGCGGGAGCTGGCCGAGACCCTGCCGCCGGGACCCGCGTTGCGTACGCCCCTGGTCTCGGCGCTCTCCTTCGACGACCCGGTCGCACGGGCCGCGGCGCTCGGGCTGCTGTGGACACTGCGGCTGGGCGGAACGGCCCTGTACGCGGCGGCGCTGGCCGATCCCGATCTCGCCGTCCGAACGGAGGCGGTCCGCGCCCTGGTCTCCGTCGACGCCCCGGCGGAACTGGCGCGGGCCGCCGCCGACCCCGCCCGCGAGGTCCGGGTGGCGACGGCGAAGGCCCTGGCCTCGGTGGCGGAGCCCCCGCTGGACACCCTCGCCGTGCTGGCCGGCGACCCCGACGCCCTGGTCCGCGCGGCGGCCTTCGGCGCGCTGGGTGCCACGGGCTGCCCCCCGCCCCTGGTGGAACCCGCGCTCCGGGCACTGTCCGACCCCGTCTGGCAGGTCCGCGCCGGAGCCGCCACGGCCCTCGGCGCCACCGCGCGGGATGTCCAGGACCTGGCGGTCCCGGCACTCGCCAAGGCCCTCGGCGACCCCCATGCCGATGTCCGCAAGTCCGCGGTGCTGGCGCTCCTGCGCCATGTCCCGGCCCCGGCCGCCCTCTCGGCCCTGGCCACGGCCGTCCACGACCCGGACGCGGACGTCAGGGCGTACGCCTCCCGCGCCGGGGCCGCCGGGCTCGGCAACGGCGCGTGACCGGCTCACACGAATGAGCGAGCCTGTTCCCCTTCCCGCCCGATACCCTGACCGGACCCGTGAGACTCCGTCGTATGGGAGCACTGATGAGCGCGGAACCCGAGGCCCCGAGGCCCGAGCCCCACTGGCCGGTTCCGCCCCCGGGCGGCTGGACCGCCGACGATCTCGATCGGCTTCCCCATCTGCCTCCGCACACGGAGCTGATCGACGGGAGCCTCGTCTTCGTGAGTGCGCAAACCCTGTTCCATGCACGGGCAGTGAGTTTCTTCGAATGGCAGCTGCAATCCGTAGCGCCCGAGGATGTGGAGGTCATCCGGGAATTCACCATCGACATCGACCGGCAGAACCGGCCCGAGCCCGATGTGGTCGTGGTCCGCGGCGATGTCGTCGAAAATCCGGAGCAGACCCGGTTTCCCGCCGACGCCGTAGAGCTGGCCATCGAGGTCGTCTCACCGGATTCCATCGGGCGGGACCGCGAGACCAAGCCGCTGAAGTACGCGCGGGCCGGGATCCCCCACTACTGGCGGGTGGAGAGTGACGAGGGCCGGGCCGTGGTGTACGTCTTCGAGCGGGAACCGGCGGCCGGCGAGTACACCTGCACCGGGATCTTCCACGACCGGCTGAAGGTCTCCGTCCCCTTCGCCATCGATCTCGACCTCACCCGGATCACTCCCCGGCGCGGGCGCAACGGCTGAGAGCACCTGCCGAAGCACGCGGCGGAACGACTGACGGGACAGAGCGGAGGGCCCGGCTCCCCGAGGGGATCCGGGCCCCGGTGCGTACCGGCGCGGGCCGGGCGGCTTCGTCCCGGCAGCGCGAAGGGGTCCGGCTCCCGGGGGAGCCGGACCCCTTCACATGCAGATCCGCGTACCGGAACCGCCTGGAGAACCGCGGGCGGCGCTACCGGACGAAGACTCCCGCCTGGCTCGCCAGGTCCAGGAAGTACTGCGGGGCGACACCCAGGACCAGGGTCACGATGACACCGGCCCCGATCGCCATCATCGTCATCGCGGAGGGCACGGCGACCGTCGGGCCGTCCGCCTTCGGCTCGCTGAAGAACATCAGGACGATGACCCGGATATAGAAGAACGCGGCGATCGCGGAGGAGATCACACCGATCACGACCAGCACCCCGGCGCCGCCCTCCGCCGCCGCCTTGAAGACGGCGAACTTACCGGCGAAGCCCGAGGTGAGCGGGATTCCGGCGAACGCGAGCAGGAAGACCGCGAAGACCGCCGCCACCAGCGGCGAACGCCGCCCGAGCCCCGCCCACTTGGACAGATGGGTGGCCTCGCCGCCCGCGTCCCGCACGAGCGTGACCACCGCGAACGCGCCGATCGTCACAAACGAGTAGGCGCCCAGATAGAACAGGACGGAGGAGACTCCGTCGGGCGTCACCGCGATCACACCGGCCAGGATGAAGCCGGCGTGCGCGATCGAGGAGTACGCCAGGAGGCGCTTGATGTCGGTCTGGGTGACGGCGATGATCGCGCCCGCCAGCATGGTGACGATCGCGACGCCCCACATGACCGGCCGCCAGTCCCAGCGCAGCCCCGGCAGCACCACGTACAGCAGCCGCAGGAGCGCGCCGAACGCGGCCACCTTGGTCGCCGCCGCCATGAAGCCGGTGACGGGGGTGGGCGCGCCCTGGTAGACGTCCGGCGTCCACATGTGGAACGGCACCGCGCCGACCTTGAACAGCAGACCCATCAGGATCATCGCGGAGCCGATCAGCAGCAGCGCGTCATTGCCCATGGTGTCGGCGAGGGCCGGGTCGATCGTACGGACGGAGCCGTCGACGACATCGGCGATACGGGCGTACGACACCGAGCCCGCGTACCCGTAGAGCAGGGCAACGCCGAACAGCAGGAACGCCGAGGAGAACGCGCCCAGCAGGAAGTACTTCACCGCGGCCTCCTGCGACAGCAGCCGCTTGCGGCGGGCGAGGGCGCAGAGGAGGTAGAGCGGCAGGGAGAAGACTTCCAGCGCGATGAAGAGGGTCAGCAGATCGTTCGCCGCGGGGAAGACGAGCATGCCCGCGACGGCGAACAGGGCCAGCGGGTAGACCTCGGTGGTGGTGAACCCGGCCCGGACCGCGGCCTTCTCGCTGTCGCTGCCGGGCACGGAGGCGGCCTGCGCGGCGAAGGAGTCGATGCGGTTGCCGTGTGCCTCCGGGTCGAGCCTGCGCTCGGCGAAGGTGAACACGGCGACCAGCGACGCCAGCAGGATCGTGCCCTGGAGGAACAGCGTGGGTCCGTCGATGGCGATCGCGCCCATCGCGGCGATATTGACCTTCGAGGTGCCGTACCCGGCCTGTGCGAGGCCCACGACGGTGGCGAACGCGGCGACGAGTGCGAGCGTGGCCAGGAACACCTGGGCGTGGTACCGGGCCCTGCGCGGGAGGAACGCCTCCAGCAGCAGGCCCACCACGGCCGCGCCCACGACGATCAGGATCGGTGCGAGCTGGCCGTACTCGATGTCGGGGGCATTGATCCGGGAGACCGGATCGGCCGCCGTTGTCCACAGGCTGTGGACAGCTGTAGCGCTCACTTGGCCGCCTCCACCTCGGGCCGGGGGTCCTTCTGTTGTACGTCGGACATCGTGTGCTCCACGGCGGGATTGACGATCTCCGTCAGCGGCTTCGGGAAGACGCCGAGGAAGAGCAGCAGCGCGATCAGCGGGGCGATGACCGCCAGCTCACGCGCCTTGAGGTCGGGCATGCCCCGCACCTCGGCCTTGACCGGGCCGGTCATCGTCCGCTGGTAGAGGACGAGGGTGTACAGCGCGGCCAGCACGATGCCGGAGGTTGCGATGATCCCGGCCACCGGATAGCGCGCAAAGGTGCCCACCAGGACCAGGAACTCACTGACGAACGGCGCGAGCCCCGGCAGCGAGAGCGTCGCCAGGCCGCCGATGAGGAAGGTGCCCGCGAGCACGGGGGCGACCTTCTGCACTCCACCGTAGTCCGCGATGAGCCGCGAGCCGCGCCGGGAGATCAGGAACCCGGCCACCAGCATCAGCGCGGCGGTCGAGATCCCGTGGTTGACCATGTAGAGCGTCGCGCCCGACTGGCCCTGGGAGGTCATCGCGAAGATACCCAGGACGATAAAGCCGAAGTGCGAGATCGAGGCATAGGCCACCAGGCGCTTGATGTCCCGCTGGCCGACCGCGAGCAGCGCTCCGTACACGATGCTGACCAGGGCGAGCACCACGATCACCGGGGTGGCCCACTTCGACGCCTCCGGGAAGAGCTGGAGGCAGAAGCGCAGCATCGCGAAGGTGCCGACCTTGTCGACGACCGCGGTGATCAGGACGGCGACCGGTGCGGTGGACTCCCCCATCGCGTTCGGCAGCCAGGTGTGCAGGGGCCACAGCGGCGCCTTGATCGCGAAGGCGAAGAAGAAGCCGAGGAACAGCAGCCGCTCGGTGTTGGTCGCCATGTCGAGCTGGCCGCTCGCGCGGGCCTCGGCGATCTCGGAGAGCGAGAAGCTGCCCGCGACCACATAGAGCCCGATGACGGCGGCCAGCATGATCAGCCCGCCGACCAGGTTGTAGAGCAGGAACTTGACGGCCGCGTACGAGCGCTGGGCCGCCGCGTTCTCGTCGCTGCCCCCGTGGGCACGGTCCCCGAAGCCGCCGATGAGGAAGTACATCGGGATGAGCATGGCTTCGAAGAGGATGTAGAAGAGGAAGACGTCGGTGGCCTCGAAGGAGAGGATCACCATCGCCTCGACCATCAGGATCAGCGCGAAGAAGCCCTGGGTGGGCCGCCACCGGGAGTTGCTGTCCTCCAGGGGGTCGGCGTCGTTCCACCCGGCCATGATGATGAACGGGATGAGCAGCGCGGTCAGCGCGATGAGCACGACCCCGATGCCGTCGACGCCCAGTTCGTACCGGACGCCGAACTCCTTGATCCAGGAGTGGGACTCGGTGAGCTGGTAGCGGTTACCGCCCGGCTCGAAGCGGACCAGCACGATCGCGGCCAGCACCAGGGTGGCGAGCGAGAACAGCAGCGCCACCCACTTCGCTGCCGTCCTGCGCGCGGCGGGCACGGCGGCGGTGACGATCGCACCGGCCGCCGGGAGGACCGCAGTCGCCGTAAGGAGCGGGAAGGACATAGCAGTTACACCGCCCTCATCAGCAGGGTCGCGGCGATCAGCACCGCCGTACCTCCGAACATCGAGACGGCGTACGAGCGGACGTAGCCGTTCTGCAGTTTGCGCATCCGGCCGGAGAGGCCGCCGAAGGTGGCGGCCGTGCCGTTGACCACGCCGTCGACCAGGGTGTGGTCGACATAGACGAGCGAGCGGGTCAGGTGCTCACCGCCGCGGACCAGGACCACATGGTTGAAGTCGTCCTGGAGGAGATCGCGGCGGGCGGCCCGGGTGAGCAGCGAGCCGCGCGGGGCAGTGACCGGGACGGGCCTGCGCCCGTACATCAGCCAGGCGATGGTCACGCCGATCACCAGGACGACGACGGTCGCGGAGGTGACGGTCATCGCGCTGACGGGCGAGTGGCCGTGCTCGAAACCGGTGACGGGCTCCAGCCAGTTGACGAAGCGGTCGCCGATCGCGAAGAAGCCTCCGGCGAAGACCGAGCCGAACGCCAGGATGATCATGGGGATCGTCATGGACCTCGGGGACTCGTGCGGATGCGGCTGATGGCCCTCCGCGTCCGGCTGCCACCGCTGCTCGCCGAAGAACGTCAGCAGCATCACGCGGGTCATGTAGAACGCGGTGATCGCCGCGCCCAACAGGGTGACCCCGCCGAGGATCCAGCCCTCGGTGCCGCCCTTGGCGAACGCGGCCTCGATGATCAGGTCCTTGGAGAAGAAGCCGGACAGGCCCGGGAAGCCGATGATCGCGAGATAGCCGAGGCCGAAGGTGACGAAGGTGACCGGCATGTACTTCCGCAGCCCGCCGTACTTGCGCATGTCGACCTCGTCGTTCATGCCGTGCATGACCGAGCCGGCGCCGAGGAAGAGCCCGGCCTTGAAGAAGCCGTGGGTCACCAGGTGCATGATGGCGAAGATGTAGCCGATCGGGCCGAGCCCGGCCGCCAGGATCATGTAGCCGATCTGCGACATCGTCGAACCGGCCAGCGCCTTCTTGATGTCGTCCTTGGCACAACCGACGATCGCACCGAAGAGCAGTGTGACCGCGCCGACGACCACGACCACCGTCTGCGCGTTCGGAGCGGCGTTGAAGATCTCGCCGGAGCGGACGATCAGATAGACACCGGCGGTCACCATGGTGGCCGCGTGGATCAGGGCCGAGACCGGGGTCGGGCCCTCCATCGCGTCGCCGAGCCAGGACTGCAGCGGCACCTGGGCCGACTTGCCGCAGGCGGCGAGCAGCAGCATCAGCCCGATGGCGGTGAGCTTGCCCTCGCTGGTCTCGCCGGTGGACTCCAGGACCGGCCCGAAGGCGAAGGTCCCGAAGGTGGTGAACATCAGCATGATCGCGATGGACAGGCCGATGTCACCGACGCGGTTGACGAGGAACGCCTTCTTCGCCGCCGTGGCCGCACTGGGCTTGTGCTGCCAGAAGCCGATGAGGAGGTACGAGGCGAGGCCGACGCCCTCCCAGCCGAAGTACAGCAGCAGATAATTGTCGGCGATGACCAGGAGGAGCATCGCCGCGAGGAACAGGTTCAGATAGCCGAAGAAGCGGCGGCGCCGCTCGTCGTGCTCCATGTACCCGATGGAGTAGAGGTGGATCAGGGTGCCCACACCGGTGATCAGCAGGACGAAGGTCATCGACAGCTGGTCGAGCTGGAAGGCGACGTCCGCCTGGAAGCCCTCGACGGGGATCCAGCTGAACAGCTTCTGGTGCAGCATGCGGTCGTCGGCGGACTTGCCGAGCATGTCCGCGAACAGCACCAGGCCGATCAGGAAGGACACGGCGGCGAGCACCGTGCCCAGCACATGGCCGGTGCGGTCGAGCCGCTTCCCGCCGCAGAGCAGCACCGCCGCTCCGAGCAGGGGCGCCCCTACGAGCAGCGCAATCAGGTTCTCCACGATTCAGCCCCTCACAGCTTCATCAGGCTGGCGTCGTCGACCGAGGCCGAGTGGCGGGAACGGAACAGGGACACGATGATCGCGAGCCCCACCACGACTTCCGCGGCGGCGACGACCATCGTGAAGAAGGCGATGATCTGGCCGTCGAGATTGCCGTGCATCCGGGAGAAGGCCACGAACGCGAGATTGCAGGCGTTGAGCATCAGCTCGATACACATGAAGACGACGATCGTGTTCCGCCGGATCAGGACCCCGGCCGCGCCGATGGTGAACAGCAGTGCGGCGAGATAGAGGTAGTTGACCGGATTCACCGTGTGGCCTCCTCTTCGTCCCGGTCCCGGCGGGAGTCGCCGTGGCCCCCCGCATCGCTGGCGCTCTCACGCCCGAGGCGCTCCTCCGAGCGCTGCTCCAGCGCCTTGAGGTCCTCCATCGCCTGGGTCGACACATCGCGGATCTGACCGCGCTCGCGCAGTGTCCTGCTGACGGTCAGCTCGGACGGGGTGCCGTCCGGAAGCAGACCGGCGATGTCCACCGCGTTGTGCCGGGCGTAGACACCGGGGGCGGGCAGCGGCGGCAGGTGCTTGCCTTCCCGCACGCGCTCCTCGGCCAGCTCCCGCTGGGTCTTGGCGCGCTCGGTGCGCTCCCGGTGGGTGAGCACCATCGCGCCGACGGCCGCGGTGATCAGCAGCGCGCCGGCGATCTCGAAGGCGAAGACGTACTTGGTGAAGATGAGGGCGGCGAGGCCCTCCACATTGCCGCCGTGGGCGCTGTTGGCCGCGCCCAGCCCGTTGAAGTTCTTCAGCGAGGCGTTGCCGATGCCGGCGATCAGCAGTACGCCGAAGCCGAGGCCGCACAGGGCGGCGAGCCAGCGCTGGCCCTTCAGGGTCTCCTTGAGCGAGTCGGCGGCGGTGACACCGACCAGCATGACGACGAAGAGGAACAGCATCATGATCGCGCCGGTGTAGACGACGATCTGGACGATGCCCAGGAAGTACGCGCCGTTGGCGAGGTAGAACACCGCCAGGATGATCATGGTCCCGGCGAGGCAGAGCGCGCTGTGGACGGCCCGCCGCATCAGGATCGTGCCGAACGCCCCCAGCACCGCCACGGTGGCGAGCACCCAGAACTGGAACGCCTCCCCCGTCGAGGTGGTGGTCGCGGCGAGGGCGTCGAGGCCGGTCATGCGTCCACCTCCTCGTCCTTCTCCTCCTTGGAGGTGGCGGCCTGCTGGACCGTGCCCGGCGCGGCCTCGGTGACCAGGCCCCGGTAGTAGTCCGTCTCGTCCATGCCCGGGAAGATCGCGTGCGGCGAGTCGACCATGCCCTCTTCCAGACCGGCGAGCAGCTGCTCCTTGGTGTAGATGAGGTTCTCGCGGGAGCTGTCGGCCAGCTCGAAGTCGTTCGTCATGGTCAGCGCCCGCGTGGGACACGCCTCGATGCACAGTCCGCACAGGATGCAGCGGGCGTAGTTGATCTGGTAGACCCTGCCGTACCGCTCGCCCGGGGAGTAGCGCTCCTCGTCGGTGTTGTCCGCGCCCTCCACATAGATCGCGTCGGCGGGGCAGGCCCAGGCGCACAACTCGCAGCCGACGCACTTCTCCAGACCGTCGGGGTGGCGGTTGAGCTGGTGCCGGCCGTGGAAGCGCGGCGCCGTGACCTTCTGCTGTTCCGGGTACTGCTCGGTCAGCCGCTTCTTGAACATGGCCTTGAAGGTCACGCCGAAGCCGGCGACCGGGTTCTGGAACTTGCTCTCTGACTTGTCGGACTCAGACACCGTCAGCCTCCTTTCCGTCACGAGACTGTCCGTCAGCAGGACCGTCACTCACAGTATTGACCCCGCCACTGACAATGAGTTCGCGTTCCCGGCGCGGACGCCTGCGCGGCACGGGCGGGAGCGTTTGTCCGGGCAGCGGCGGCACGGGATATCCGCCCGCCATCGGGTCGAAGGCCGGGGGCGCGCCCTTGGCCGCCTCGGCCTTCTTCTCCCTGCCGCCGCGGAAGATGTCCGCGACGAAGGAGAGCAGCAGTACGGCGATGATCGCGCCGCCGACGTACAGCAGGATGTCCTGGAAGTCGTAGTTCTCGTTCCGCAGCGCCCGTACGGTCGCCACCAGCATCAGCCAGACCACCGAGACCGGGATGAGGACCTTCCAGCCGAGCTTCATCAGCTGGTCGTAGCGGACCCGGGGGAGGGTGCCGCGCAGCCAGATGAAGAAGAACAGCAGCAGCTGGACCTTGATGACGAACCAGAGCATCGGCCACCAGCCGTGGTTCGCGCCCTCCCAGAAGGTGGAGATGGGGTACGGGGCCCGCCAGCCGCCGAGGAAGAGCGTGACGGAGACGGCGGAGACGGTGACCATGTTGACGTACTCCGCCAGCATGAACATCGCGAACTTGATCGAGCTGTACTCGGTGTTGAAGCCGCCGACGAGGTCGCCCTCGGACTCGGGCATGTCGAACGGCGCCCGGTTGGTCTCGCCGACCATCGTGACGACGTAGATGATGAAGGAGACCGGCAGCAGGATGACGAACCAGCGGTCCGCCTGCGCCTCCACGATCGCCGAGGTCGACATCGACCCGGAGTAGAGGAAGACGGAGGCGAAGGCCGCGCCCATCGCGATCTCGTACGAGATCATCTGCGCGCAGGAGCGGAGGCCGCCGAGCAGGGGGTAGGTCGAGCCGGAGGACCAGCCCGCCAGCACGATGCCGTAGATGCCGACGGAGGCGATCGCGAGGACGTACAGCATCGCGATCGGCAGGTCGGTGAGCTGCATCGTGGTGCGCTGGCCGAAGATCGAGACCTCGTTGCCCGAGGGGCCGAAGGGAATGACCGCGATCGCCATGAAGGCGGGGATCGCGGCGATGACCGGGGCGAGGACGTAGACGACCTTGTCCGCGCGCTTGACGATCAGGTCTTCCTTCAGCATGAGCTTGATGCCGTCGGCGAGCGACTGGAGCATGCCCCAGGGGCCGTGCCGGTTGGGGCCGATGCGCAGCTGCATCCAGGCGACGACCTTGCGCTCCCAGACGATGGAGAACAGCACCGTCAGCATCAGGAACGCGAAGCAGAACACGGCCTTGATGACGATGAGCCACCAGGGGTCGCGCCCGAACATCGAGAGGTCCTCGGCCGCGAGGACCTGGTCCCCCAGCCGGGCCTGGGCCTGGGCGATCATGAGCGCACCTCCGGCGCTTCCGTTGCGGCCTCGGCGGAGGCCGGACCGATACGGACCAGCCGGCCCGGAAGCGCTCCGGTGTCCGAAGCGACTCCGCCGCCGGCCGAGTTCAGCGGCAGCCACACCACCCGGTCGGGCATCTCGGTCACCTGGAGCGGCAGCCGTACCGTGCCCGCGGGGCCGGTGACGGCGAGTTCACCGCCGTCCTTGACGCCGGTCTCGGCCGCGGTGGCCGCCGACAGCCGGGCGACGGCCGCGTGGCGGGTGCCCGCCAGCGCCTTGTCGCCCTGCTGGAGCAGGCCCTGGTCGAGCAGGAGCCGGTGTCCGGCGAGCACCGCCTCGCCTTCGCCCGCGCGGGGCAGGGGCCGCGCCGACTCCATCGGCTCGTCCGCGCGGGATCCGGACCAGGCGCCGAGCCGGTCCAGCTCCCCGCGCACCGACCTGAGGTCCGGCAGCCCGAAGGGGATGTCCATCTCGTCGGCGATCATGTGCAGCACCCGGGCGTCCGCCGGGGCGAGCTTGCGCGTCATCTGCTCCGGCTTCAGCGCGGCCTCGAATGACCTCGCCCTGCCCTCCCAGTTGAGGAAGGTGCCGGGCTTCTCCGCGACGGCGGCGACCGGGAAGACGACATCCGCGCGCTCGGTGACCTCACTGGGCCGCAGTTCCAGGGAGACCAGGAAGCCGACCGCGTCCAGTGCCTCACGCGCGCGTGGCGGATCCGGGAGGTCCGCGACCTCCACTCCGGCGACGACCAGCGCGCCGAGTTCACCGGTGGCGGCGGACTCGACGATCTGGCCGGTGTCCCGCCCGTAACGGTGCGGGAGTTCGCGTACGCGCCACACCTCGGCGAGCTCCTCGCGGGCCCGCGGATCGGTGGCCGGGCGTCCGCCGGGCAGCAGCGAGGGGATCGCGCCCGCCTCGACGGCACCGCGCTCACCGGCCCTGCGCGGGATCCACACCAGCTTCGCGCCGGTCGCGGTCGCCGTCCGTACGGCGGCGGTGAGCCCGCCGGGCACGGCCGCGAGCCGCTCACCGACGATGATCACGGAGCCCTCGGCGCGCAGGGCCCCGGCGGCCGTGGCACCGTCGCCGTCGAGCCCGACATTGCCGGCGAGCGCGTCCAGCCACTCCGTCTCGGTGCCGGGCGCGGCCGGGAGCAGGGTGCCGCCCGCCTTCGTCAGACCGCGGGTGGCATGGGTGGCCAGGGCGTAGGTGCGCTGGCCGTGCTTGCGGTTGGCCTTGCGCAGCCGCAGGAAGACGCCGGGCGCCTCCTCCTCGGACTCGAACCCGACGAGCAGGACCGCGGGCGCCTTCTCCAGGAGCGTGTACGTCAGGCCCGTACCGTCCAGGTCCCGTCCGCGTCCCGCGACCCGGGACGCCAGGAAGTCGGCCTCCTCGGAGGAGTGGACCCGGGCGCGGAAGTCGACGTCGTTGGTGTCGAGGGCGACCCGCGCGAACTTGGCGTACGCGTACGCGTCCTCGACGGTGAGCCTGCCGCCCGCGAGGACCGCGGCCCGGCCGCGGGCCGCGCTCAGCCCGTCGGCGGCCGCGGCGAGCGCCTCGGGCCAGCTCGCTGGCCGCAGAACGCCTTCCTCGTCCCGTACGAGCGGGGTGGTCAGCCGGTCCGGACGCTGGGCGTAGCGGAAGCCGAACCGCCCCTTGTCGCAGATCCACTCCTCGTTGACCTCGGGGTCGTCGGCCGCGAGCCGCCGCATGACCTTGCCGCGGCGGTGGTCGGTGCGGGTCGCGCAGCCGCCCGAGCAGTGCTCGCACACGCTCGGGGTGGACACCAGGTCGAAGGGCCGGGAGCGGAACCGGTACGCCGCCGAGGTGAGCGCGCCCACCGGGCAGATCTGGATGGTGTTCCCGGAGAAGTACGACTCGAAGGGGTCGCCCTCGCCGGTGCCGACCTGCTGGAGCGCGCCGCGTTCGAGGAGTTCGATCATCGGGTCGCCCGCGACCTGGTTGGAGAAGCGGGTGCAGCGGGCGCAGAGCACGCACCGCTCACGGTCGAGCAGCACCTGGGTGGAGATCGGCACCGGCTTCTCGAACGTCCGCTTCTTCCCGTCGAAGCGGGAGTCGGCGTCGCCGTGGGACATGGCCTGGTTCTGGAGCGGGCACTCGCCGCCCTTGTCGCAGACCGGGCAGTCCAGCGGGTGGTTGATCAGCAGCAGCTCCATCACGCCCTTCTGCGCCTTCTCGGCGACGGGCGAGGTGAGCTGCGACTTGACGACCATGCCGTCGGTGCAGGTGATGGTGCAGGACGCCATCGGCTTGCGCTGGCCCTCGACCTCGACGATGCACTGGCGGCAGGCGCCGACGGGGTCGAGGAGGGGGTGGTCGCAGAACCGCGGGATCTCGATGCCGAGGAGTTCGGCGGCCCGGATGACGAGCGTTCCCTTGGGCACGCTGATCTCGACGCCGTCGATGGTCACCGATACGAGGTCCTCGGGCGGAACAGCCGCCTCCCCGCCCCCGGAGGGAGCGCTGGTGGTCACTGTCATGCGTTCACCTCCGTGGAGTGGGAGCGGCGGTCGGCCCACAGGGTCGACTTCGCCGGATCGAAGGGACAGCCGTGGCCGGTCATGTGCTGCTCGTACTCCTCGCGGAAGTACTGGAGCGAGGAGAAGATCGGGGCGGCCGCGCCGTCGCCGAGCGCGCAGAACGACTTGCCGTTGATGTTGTCGGCGATGTCGTTGAGCTTGTCGAGGTCGGACATCACGCCCCGGCCCTCCTCGATGTCGCGCAGCAACTGGACGAGCCAGTACGTCCCTTCGCGGCAGGGCGTGCACTTGCCGCAGGACTCATGGGCGTAGAACTCGGTCCACCGGGTCACGGCCCGTACGACACAGGTCGTCTCGTCGAAGCACTGGAGCGCCTTGGTGCCGAGCATGGAGCCCGCCGACGCGACGCCCTCGTAGTCGAGGGGTACGTCGAGGTGCTCGTCGGTCAGCAGCGGGGTGGAGGAGCCGCCGGGCGTCCAGAACTTGAGCCGGTGGCCGGGCCGCATGCCGCCGCTCATGTCGAGCAGCTGGCGCAGGGTGATGCCGAGCGGGCCCTCGTACTGGCCGGGGTTGGCGACATGGCCGCTGAGCGAGTAGAGCGTGAAGCCCGCGGACTTCTCGCTTCCCATCGAGGTGAACCATTCTTTTCCGCGGTTGAGGATCGCGGGAACCGAAGCGATGGATTCGACGTTGTTCACCACAGTGGGGCACGCGTACAGACCGGCGACCGCGGGGAAGGGAGGTCGCAGCCGGGGCTGGCCGCGCCGTCCTTCCAGTGAGTCCAGCAGCGCGGTCTCCTCACCACAGATGTACGCGCCGGCGCCCGCGTGCACGGTGATGTCGAGGTCGAGTCCGCTGCCGAGAACGTTCTTGCCGAGGTATCCCGCTTCGTACGCCTCACGCACTGCCTCGTGCAGCCGCCGCAGTACGGGCACGACCTCACCGCGGAGATAGATGAAGGCGTGATTCGACCGGATCGCGTAGCAGGCGATGATCATCCCCTCGATGAGGGAATGCGGGTTCGCGAACATGAGCGGGATGTCCTTGCAGGTCCCCGGCTCTGATTCGTCGGCGTTGACAACTAGATAGTGAGGCTTGCCGTCACCCTGCGGGATGAACTGCCACTTCATCCCGGTGGGGAAGCCCGCGCCGCCCCGGCCGCGCAGACCCGACTCCTTCACATAGGCGATCACCTCGTCCGGCGACATCGCCAGGGCCTTGCGCAGCCCCTCGTAGCCCTCGTGACGGCGGTAGGTCGCCAGGGTCCAGGACTCCGGCTCGTCCCAGAACGCGGAAAGGACCGGGGCGAGCAGCTTCTCGGGGTCTCCTCCGGCTCCGGGCCGGGTGCCCCCGAATTCGGTGGACAAGGTCATCACTCCCCCTCCTCGGTGACCGGTCCGGACGGGTGCGCCGGGTCGGAGTCCGCAGTCGGCTGCGGTGCGTCGTGGGAACTGAGGTGCTGGGAGCCGGGCTGCGGTTCGTCCGAGGGGGCCGCACCGCGCGGGGAGACCACCCTGCTGGGCGGCACCCCCTCGCCCTTGGCGAGTCGCAGTCCGATCAGGGAGGCGGGTCCGGCTCCACCGGTGGCCTCGACCGCGCCGGGGCGCTCGTCGGGGAAGCCGGCGAGGATCCGCGAGGTCTCCTTGAAGGTGCACAGCGGAGCGCCCCGGGTCGGCTCCACCCGCAGTCCGGCGCGCAGATCGTCGACGAGCTGCTTGGCGGACTCGGGCGTCTGGTTGTCGAAGAACTCCCAGTTGACCATCACGACGGGCGCGAAGTCGCAGGCCGCGTTGCACTCGATGTGCTCCAGCGTGACCGCGCCGTCCTCGGTGGTCTCGCTGTTGCCGACCCCGAGGTGCGCCTTCAGCTCCTCGAAGATCGCGTCGCCGCCCATGACCGCGCAGAGCGTGTTGGTGCAGACGCCCACCTGGTAGTCGCCGCCGGGCTTGCGCCGGTACATGCTGTAGAAGGTGGCGACCGCGGTGACCTCGGCGGTCGTCAGATCGAGCATGTCCGCGCAGAACTGCATGCCCGTACGGGAGACATGCCCCTCCTCGGACTGCACGAGGTGCAGCAGCGGCAGCAGCGCCGAGCGCGAGCCGGGGTAGCGCGAGATCAGCTCCTTGGCGTCCGTCTCCAGCCTGGCGCGCACATCGGCCGGGTAGTCGGGAGCGGGGAGCTGGGGCATCCCGAGCCCCACCTGTGGATTGGGTGACTGGGCCGTCATCGGTCGACGCCTCCCATCACGGGGTCGATGGACGCGACGGCGACGATGACATCGGCGACCTGGCCGCCCTCGCACATCGCCGCCATGGACTGAAGGTTGGTGAAGGACGGATCACGGAAGTGGACCCGGAAGGGGCGGGTGCCGCCGTCGGAGACGACATGGGCGCCCAGTTCGCCCTTGGGTGACTCGACGGCCGCGTACACCTGTCCCGGCGGGACGCGGAATCCCTCGGTCACCAGCTTGAAGTGGTGGATCAGGGCCTCCATGGAGGTGCCCATGATCTTCTTGATGTGGTCGAGGGAGTTGCCGAGTCCGTCCGGGCCGAGCGCGAGCTGCGCGGGCCAGGCGATCTTCTTGTCCGCGACCATGACCGGGCCGGGCTCCAGCCGCTCGACGCACTGCTCGATGATCCGCAGCGACTGCCGCATCTCCTCCAGGCGGATGAGGAAGCGGCCGTACGAGTCGCAGGTGTCCGCGGTCGGGACGTCGAACTCGTAACTCTCGTATCCGCAGTACGGATCGGTCTTGCGCAGATCGTGGGCGAGGCCGGCGGACCGCAGGATCGGGCCGGTGGCGCCGAGGGCCATACAGCCGGTCAGATCCAGATAACCGACGTCCTGCATACGGGCCTTGAAGATCGGGTTGCCGGTGGCGAGCTTGTCGTACTCCGGCAGGTTCTTCTTCATGGTCTTCACGAACTCGCGGAGCTGGTCCACGGTGCCCGGCGGCAGATCCTGCGCGAGCCCGCCGGGGCGGATGTACGCGTGGTTCATGCGCAGGCCCGTGATCAGCTCGAACAGATCCAGGACCAGCTCGCGGTCGCGGAAGCCGTAGATCATGATCGTGGTGGCGCCCAGCTCCATACCGCCGGTGGCGATACAGACCAGGTGGGACGAGATCCGGTTCAGCTCCATCAGCAGCACCCGGATCACCGACGCCCGGTCCGGGACCTGGTCCTCGATACCGAGGAGCTTCTCCACGCCCAGGCAGTACGCCGCCTCGTTGTAGAACGGCGTGAGGTAGTCCATGCGCGTCACGAAGGTGGTGCCCTGGGTCCAGTTCCGGAATTCGAGGTTCTTCTCGATACCGGTGTGGAGATAGCCGATGCCGCAGCGGGCCTCGGTCACGGTCTCGCCGTCGATCTCCAGGATCAGCCGGAGCACACCGTGGGTGGAGGGGTGCTGCGGTCCCATATTGACGACGATGCGCTCGTCGTCGGCCTTGGCGGCGGTCTGGGCGATCTCGTCCCAGTCACCGCCGGTGACCGTGTAGACCGGTCCCTCGGTGGTCTCGCGGCGATCCGACAGAGGGGTCCCGGAGGCACCCGGGGTGGAGTGGGCGTGGGAAGTGCTCACGAGTACGACCTCCGCTGGTCAGGAGCCGGGATCTGGGCGCCCTTGTACTCGACGGGGATACCGCCGAGCGGATAGTCCTTGCGCTGCGGGAAGCCCTGCCAGTCGTCCGGCATCATGATCCGGGTGAGGGCCGGGTGGCCGTCGAAGACCAGGCCGAAGAAGTCGTATGTCTCGCGCTCGTGCCAGTCGTTGGTGGGGTAGACCGCGACCAGCGAGGGGACATGCGGATCGCCGTCCGGAGCGGACACCTCGACCCTGATCAGCCGTCCGTGCGTGAGCGAGCGCAGATGGTAGACGGCGTGCAGCTCACGGCCCTTGTCCTGCGGGTAGTGCACCCCGCTCACCCCCGTGCACAGCTCGAAGCGCAGGGCGGGGTCGTCGCGCAGGGTCCGGGCGACCTGGAGCAGATGCTCGCGGGCGATGTGGAAGGTCAGCTCGCCCCGGTCGACGACCGTCTTCTCGATCGCGTTCCCGGGGACGAGCCCCTGCTCTTCCAGCGCGCCCTCCAGCTCGTCGGCGACCTCGTCGAAGTAGCCGCCGTAGGGCCGGGTGGCCTCGCCCGGCAGGCGTACGGAGCGGACGAGGCCGCCGTAGCCCGAGGTGTCGCCGCCGTTGTCGGCGCCGAACATGCCGCGCTGTACGCGGATCTCCTCGCCGTGCTCACCACGTCGTCCCGGAAGGTTCTGCTCGCTGAGTTCCTTCTCGGGGTTCGGCTGATCACTCACCGCTGCAGCCCTTCCTTCGCTTCTCCGCCCACGCGGCGCAGAGGTGCCGCCATCGTGATCGTCCGCAGCCCGGCGGCCGCGCGTGCGTCGCTCACCCCTGCTGCCTCGTGAGCTTCTCCGCCCACGCGGCGCAGAGGTGCCGCCATCGTGATCGTCCGCAGCCCGGCGGCCACGCGTGCGTCGCTCACCGGAGCAGCCCCTTCATCTCAATGGTCGGCAGTGCCTTGAGCGCTGCTTCCTCTGCCTCACGGGCCGCCTCCTCGGCGTTGACGCCGAGCTTGGAGGTCTGGATCTTCTGGTGGAGCTTGAGGATCGCGTCCATCAGCATCTCCGGGCGCGGAGGGCAGCCGGGGAGATAGATGTCGACCGGGACGATGTGATCAACACCCTGCACGATGGCGTAGTTGTTGAACATGCCGCCCGACGAGGCGCAGACCCCCATGGAGATCACCCACTTGGGGTTCGGCATCTGGTCGTAGACCTGCCGCAGCACCGGCGCCATCTTCTGGCTGACCCGGCCCGCGACGATCATCAGGTCGGCCTGGCGCGGCGAGCCGCGGAAGACCTCCATGCCGAAGCGGGCCAGGTCGTAGCGGCCCGCGCCCGTCGTCATCATCTCGATGGCGCAGCAGGCCAGACCGAACGTGGCCGGGAAGACGGATGCCTTGCGTACCCAGCCGGCGGCCTGCTCGACCGTGGTCAGCAGGAAACCGCTCGGCAGCTTCTCTTCGAGTCCCATAGGTGCCCCTCAGCCCCTAGTCCCATTCCAGGCCGCCGCGCCGCCATACATAGGCGTAGGCGACGAAGACGGTGAGCACGAAGAGCAGCATCTCCACGAGCCCGAAAAGCCCGAGGGCGTCGAAGCTGACCGCCCAGGGGTAAAGGAAGACGATCTCGATGTCGAAGACGATGAAGAGCATCGCCGTCAGGTAGTACTTGATGGGAAAGCGACCGCCTCCGGCCGGCGTGGGAGTGGGCTCGATGCCGCACTCGTACGCCTCCAGCTTTGCCCGGTTGTACCTCTTGGGGCCGATTAGCGTGGCCATGACCACGGAGAAGATCGCAAACCCTGCCCCGAGGGCGCCGAGTACAAGGATGGGCGCGTAAGCATTCACCCTCCTCGCTCCTTCCAGTCGTCTCTGACCGTTTGGACCGCACCGGGCATTCCGCCAGCCGCCTCGAAGATCGCGTTCATGTGAGGCAGTTCACAAGCCCGACTGCCCCGCATCCTATGCCTGTCGGTCTGTGATCTGCGACACGGGGTCGACCTTCGGCTTTGTGATCTCCACCACCCGTTGATCGATCAAACGCCTTCCCTGGCAGCGATCTTCGTACGGGACGCGCGCAAGGGATCACCGGACGTGACATCCCTCAGCGTTTTCCCTGGTCGCGAGGGGTGAGCTTCTATCAAGGAGCGACCCTTCGGGGCAAATTGGCCATGGACCGGTTTGGGTGATACATGCCCTCACCTCATTCGAGCGGGCCGGGGGCGAGCAGATACGGAAGGCAGCATTCCGGGGTGCTCGTGTGGAAGTGGGGCGCGGGGCACGCGCGGGCCGGGCGGACGCGTGCGCGGGTTCACGAACTTCTGTCGGCAAATCCGCGGCCCTATAAGGGGGACAGCGGCACACCGCCCGGAAGGGCCCGCGCCCGCCCCTGGGCCATGGACCGATCGGACCCCGGGTTCCCGGCGGGCGCCCCCCGGGCAACCCCCGGGGCCGTCTTCGGATGCCCCTCGGCATTCCCCCGGGTTGCCCGGGGACGCCTCGCGCCGCCCGGGGGCCGCCTCGCAGACTCGGGCGACATCCGAGCACTCCCCTTATTACTAGGGGGCATCGCCGTTGCGGGGCGCCTCGCCGAGCCCAGCGACGGTCCGCGACCGGGTGGAGGCCGACCGTCACCGCCGTGGGCAAAGTCGGCCGGGGAGCCGCCCGCCGGCCCGGGACCGGCCTTCGGCTCCCCGCGCTGTGCGCCGTACACCAGGGAGGCCGACTCCCCTGAACTCCGCCGTCGCTCCCCGGTCGCCGGTCGTCGGTCGTCGGTCGTCGGTCGTCGGTCGTCGGTCGTCGGTCGTCGGTCCAGCGTCCGGCGGCGGGGCGGCGGCGCCGTATCCAGCCACCGCGGCCGAGAGTCCTTCAGGAGCCTCGGGCCTCCGGCCCGGCGTTCCGGTGGCCGGTCAGCGCCCTATCCCGGCCACTGCGGCCGAGAATCCTCCGGGGGCACTCATCGGCGCCGCCCCTCCGAGGCCCCCCGGCCTGGGCCGGCAGGGTCGGCGGGACCCGCGGAACCGGGGCGGCGGGGACGCTCGGCCGCCGCCCGGCGGAGGGCGCGGCACCGGCTCCGCGGAAGAGGAGCGGCAGCGCTCGGAACGTTCGCCGTGGAGCCCAGCGGGACGGTAATGACTGAAACCAGTCCCACCGATGACGGCAATGTGACCTGCATCACCCCTAACGGGCCCCGACGAAAGCGGGCTTGGCCAACCGTACGCACGGGTGGTAGGCGTCAGGCAATTCGGACCTTTTCACGAAAGCTCGTGCTCATGAGCGCGATCAAGAGTGTCCGTATTGCCCGTTACGGCGTCAATAAAGGCCCATCGGAAGTGGATTGAGAGATTCCGGTCGTAACTGTGGCGCAACCCACGTTTCTTGATGGGAACTATGTACGACTGATAACGGTGTACCCATGTCCCTCACCGCTCACATACCCAGCCACCGGAAGCCCCGTCAGCGGAGCGCCTCCACCATCGCGCTCCGGGCCGGGGTTGCCGGTGGCGTCCTCAGCACCATCGCCGTGGCCGGTGCGGCCGGGCCGGCGAGCGCCGACCCGGTGACCGAGACCATCGAGATGCCCGCGCTCAATGTGGCCGGTCTCTCCGAGGCCGTCGCGCAGTCCGCGCAGGCCACCCAGCAGATCGTCCTGGACCAGGAGTTGCAGGCCCAGGAGGACGCCGCCGCCGTGAAGGCGTCGCAGGCCGCCAAGAAGGCCAAGGCCGAGGCGGTCCGCAAGGAGGAGGCGGCCAAGGCCGAGGCGAAGAAGCGGGCCGCCGCCCAGGAGCGTGCCTCCCGTACGGCCGAGCGCACCGCGCTCTCGGCGACCACCGCCGGCACCTCGTCGAAGCCCTCCTCTTCCTCCTCCACGCCGTCCGGCTCCGTCGGGACCGTGATCGCCTTCCTCAAGGCGCAGGTCGGCGACGCCTATGTCATGGGTGCGACCGGCCCCAACTCATGGGACTGCTCCAGCCTGGTCCAGGCCGCGTTCCGCCAGGTCGGCATCGACCTCCCCCGGGTCTCGCAGGACCAGTCGACGGCCGGACGCCAGGTCGGTACGTCCAACCTCCAGGTCGGCGACATCCTCTACTGGGGCAGCGCGGGCAGCGCGTGGCACACGGGTGTCTACATCGGCGACGGCAAGTACCTGGACGCGGCCAACCCCCGCAAGGGCGTCGTCATCCAGGATCTGTCGGGCTACCCGGCGACCGGCGCGGTACGGGTGCTCTGACCCCCGCTCGGTACGGCGCTCGGTACGGGTGACCTGAAGCCGTACCCGTAGGACGTCAGGAGGGCCGTGGCTCCCCTCCCCCGCTCGGGGGCGGAGCCACGGCCCTTCCGCGTGCGCCGGGCCCGTTCCGCCGGCCACCCCGAGCGGCCCGCCCGATTCCTGGAAGCCCGGTTTGCCCGGTCGCCCGACCAGGTCCTGTGCGGAGCCCATGTCCCCAACGCGATACAACATGGCCCCATAGCCGATTGTGGCCAAACCCGGCGCTGCCTAGCGTCGTCGTATGCCGTTCAACCATCTGCGCCCCGGGCGCCACCCGAACCTGCCCATGCCGACCGCCGCCACGACGGGACGGCCGTCATGACAGCGCCGCCCGCGACGCTCGCCGCCGCCACCGGCCGGCGCGGCCCCGTGCTGGTCGTGCTCTGTCTGGTGCAGTTCATGCTCGTCCTCGACGACACCGTGGTGAACGTGGCCCTGCCGAGCATCCGTGACGAGCTCGGCTTCGGCACCGCGGGCCTGGCCTGGGTCGTCAACGCGTACTTCCTCGCCTTCGGCGGACTGCTGCTGCTCTTCGGCCGGATGGCCGATCTCCTGGGCCGCCGCCGTGTCTTCCTCACCGGCGTGGCGGTGTTCGGCGTGGCCAGCCTCGCCTGCGGGCTCGCCCAGGAGCCCTGGCAGCTCGTGGCCGGGAGGTTCGCCCAGGGCGCGGGCTCGGCCATGGCCAGCCCGGCGGCGCTGTCCCTGATCACGCTGCTGTATCCCGGTACCGAGGAGCGCGCCAAGGCGCTCGGCATCTGGGGCGGGATCGCGGGCCTGGGCGGCACGATGGGCGTGGTGATCTCCGGTGCGCTCACCGACCTCACGTCCTGGCGGTGGATCTTCCTGATCAATCTGCCCGTGGCCGCTCTGGCGCTGGTGCTGCTCCCGCGCCTGGTCGGCGAGAGCCGGTCCCCCCACCGGGCCCGGCTGGACGTACCGGGCGCGGTCCTCGGCACCGGTGCCGTGATCTCGCTCGTCTACGGCCTGCTCCAGGCCGAGGGGACGGGCTGGGGTGACACCGCCGTCGTGGGGCCGCTGATCCTCGCAGCCGTCCTGGCCGTCGCGTTCCTCGTGGTCGAGACACGGACGGCCGAGCCCCTGGTGCCGCTGTCGTTCCTGGCCTCCCGGATCCGCGCGGTCGCCAACGGTACGAGCCTGCTGTTCTCCGCCGCCTTCTACGCGATGGCCTTCCTCCTGATGATCCATCTGCAGACCGTGCTCGGCTACGACCCCCTCAAGACGGGCTTCGCCTATCTGCCCTTCGGCGCCGGGATCCTCGCCGGCATGTGGCTCTCCTCGCGTGCGCTGATCAGGCTCGGTTTGCGCCCCGCACTCGTGCTGGGGCTCCTGATCAGCGCGGCCGGGCTGCTGCTGCTCTCCGGTGTGGCTCCGGGCGACGCCTATGTGTCCGGGGTGCTGCCCGGCATGCTCGTCACCAGCCTCGGATGCGGTCTGAGCCACCCCGCGCTGGCGGTGGCCGCGGTCACGGACACCAATGAGGAGAACGCGGGTCTCGGCTCCGCCTTCCTCACCTCCGTCCAGCAGGTCGGCGGCGCGGTGGGGCTGGCTGTCCTCGTCACCCTGGCCGCGCGCCGCGGAGACGACCCGGCCGGCTCGGCCGATCCGCTGCGGGCCGCGACGGAAGGTTTCTCCTTCGCGCTCACGGTCGCCGCCGGGCTGCTCGTACTCGGCGCTCTCGTCGTCGTGACCCTGCTCGGGCGCGGACGGGCACCTCGCGGCTGACGGGCTTCTTGGGGCGGGTTCCTCGGGGCGGCTGGGCTCCTCGGGCGGCACCTCGGGGCCTGACGGGCTCCTCGCGGCGGCCCGGTTCCTCGCGGCTGAGCGGCCATCGGGCCGCCGGTGCGGTGAGGCGGTGGGGCAGGCTCCGTTCGCCCGGCCCCGGCCCCGGCCCTGGCCCCGCCGACCCGGCGGCGCCGGCCCGCCCCCGGTGGGCTCAAACCCGCGTGGCCCAGGGCCGCGGGGGATCAAGAACCGCGGGCTCAGGACCGCGACCGATCCATCCGGCACCGACAACGGCATCGGCCCCGGCGGCGACGCGCCCGCCCCGTCAGCCGTCCGGGTTCGTCTCCAGACGGGTCAGGTCCATGTCGTCCAGCAGCGCCTCCACCGTACGGCCGCTCGTATCGGCGTCCTTCTCGATCTCGACCGCCGCCCACCCCGTCAGGCTCATCACCAGCACCCGCAGTCCGTCCGTGCCGTACTCCGCCAGGACCTCGTCGGCAGTCCGGAGGGCCTCCTCCGGAATGCGCTCCTCGGGATACAGGCCGACGACTCTTCGGAGCAGGCTGACCGAAATCCGTGAGATGTCCGGGGCGATGGCCCCCAGGCGTCGGTCCTCGGCATCGTCCAAGTGTTCCTCCCGATCCGTTCGGCCACCCTGCTGCGGCGGGGTGTGCAGACGAGACAGTTTCCTGTCACGCCCTGCTCCATGCGAACGGTTTCCCCTTCGTGACAGATGAGGAAGGAGCGTACGGGGAGGCGCCGTTGGGACAAAGTCACCCGAAGGCCCCGCCCTCTCCCCGGGGCCCGGTCAGCTCCGGGGTTCCGGCGCCCCGGTCCCGCTGACCGGAGGTCTCGCCGACCTGCCTGGCGCGCCCGCCCGTGACCGGCGCCGCGGACTCCCCCGTGACCGGCGCGCCGGTGCCCAGCGCCTCGGTGAGCGACGTACGCCACCGCTCGTATCCGGGCGCCAGCCGCCGCAGACCGGCGACCAGTGCCCGGTCGTCCCCGGTCACCAGCGGACCCTGGAGTGCGCCGAGGGCCCGGGCCTGTCCGGCCGCGACTGCGGCGGGCTCCCACAGGCCCAGCCGGGCCAGACCGCGGGCCGCGTCGTTCAGCCGGCGGGCCCCGACCCGGATCGCGAAGTCGCCCAGCAGTTCCCGGGCATCCGGGTCGAGCCCCCGGGAGACCAGCGCGGCGAGGCCCTCGACCGCGGCGGCTCCGCCGAGCGTGCCGGGCGGCACCGGGAGGTCCTGGCGGCCGGACAACCACCGGACGGCCTCCGGAAGGGAGCGCCGCAGGGCCTCGGTCTCGGTGACCTTCTCCTCCCGGACGAAGTCGGTCCGCATCACGTACGGCGTGTCCGTGTACGTCACCGAGTCCGCCCGCCACGCCTCCAGGAAGGCGGCGACCGGAAGCGTCGCGTACGGATGCCCCTCCGGATCGTGCAGCAGCACGGTGTCACCCTCGACCGCGAGCACCGCCACATAGTGGTCACCGCCCCCGGGCCCCGGAGTGCCGGGCCGGTAGAGCAGCAGCCCCAGATCCACCGGCCCGACCAGAACGGGCCCCCGCGCCGCCGCCGTCCGCAGCCGGGCCAGGGCCTCATCGGGCGTACCACCGGCCGCGCGGGTACAGCGGAAACCGAGCAGTCCGGCGGCGGCGTCCAGTCCCAGCTCCGGATCCCAGCCGTACGGATCGAACATCGGCAGCGCCCCGCCGATCAGCTGGACTCCGTACGGCGAGCCGGTCAGCACCTCGACGACGACGGGCGCGGGCGCGTCGGGCCCGAGGACCATCACCAGGGAATTGGCGTAGCAGTAGGGGCCGGATCCGGTGTACGGGGTGGCCATGGCGGACCTTCTCTCGGTGCGATGGGTCGGGGCGGCCAGTCCACGACCTCACACGGTGTGAAGGTCAAGCACGGCGTGTCGGGAGGCCACCGGGCCGGGAGAGGTCCGGGCCGAGCGATGGCGCACTCGCCTTGCTTGCCCAGCGGAGCGACCAAACCGAAGTGCACCTCGACGAACTCGAAGGCCGCTTCGACGAACTCGAAAACCGGCGGTGGCCCCTGCCGGCCTCTGGCGCCCTGATCGACCTCACTGGGGTTGTCCCGGCCGCGGTCCGCCCAACTCAGATGGAGGCAGTCACCACACCAGGTGACCCACTCACGCACCCCGTACGGCCACACGCGGAAGCACCGGGAGGCGTTCCGTCGTTCTGCCGCCGTAGAGGACGCTCACGGTGCCTCATGGGTACCGTTCGTGAAAGAGCCCGAACGGATGGAGCCCTCGCGCATGCTGGAAGAAACAGAGGAAATCGGCCGGCGTGTTCGGCGCGCGCGCTTGCGCCTGGGCATGCCACAGGCGGACCTAGCCGCCGCCCTGGGGAAGTCTCAGGGGTGGGTGTCCAAGATGGAACGCGGACAAATCGAGATCGACCGCGTCGGCCTGCTCAGCACCATCGCGGCTGAGCTGCACGTTCATCCCAACGACCTGATCGGGCGCCCGTACACCAGCAGCCCGGCTGACAACCAGTGGCAAGTCGCCGCCGCGTCCATCTTGCGTGAACTACGCCGCTACGACCTCACGCCGGTATTCGAGGGCACCCCCCGGCTATCCAGCGGACTATGGCGCGACATGACCAGGCTGCACCGCCTACGAGACGCCGCCGCCTACGTGGCCATTCTGCGTGTGCTGCCGGACCTGCTGCGCGAGGCCCGAGCCCTCGCCGAGGTCTCCAGCGGCCACGAACGCGAAGAGGCATACGCCACCTACGCCGTCGCCTGCAAGTTCGCCCACACGGCCGCCCATGCCCTCGGGCACGCCGAACTGATCACCATGGCCGCAGAGCGCGCGGCATGGTCCGCCCGCCTGTCCGGTGACCCCGTCATGCCTGCACTCGCCGATTGGATGCGCATTTGGGACATGTGGGCAACCGCCGACTGGAACGACTCCTTGTCTCTGTCCGACAAAGCCCTGGGCAGCATCCAAGACGACTATGACCACGGCGACCCCCTTGCCATCCGGATGTGGGGATCTCTGCAGCTGCGCGCTGCGGTGTCGGCCGCCCGCGCGGGACGACCATCGGAGTCCGAGGACCGCATCGTGCGCGCCCGCGCCGCCGCCGAGCGCATGACCAACCATCAGGGCCCGCCGGTCTACGATCGGCATTCAGTGACGTTCTCACCGGGCAATGTGCAGATTCACGCAATCAGCGTCGCGTTGGAATGCGGCGACCAGACACGAGCGCTCGCAGTAAACCGTCGTACGAGTCCCGAACTGGTCGCCGCCCTGCCCAACTCCCGGCAAGGACACCATCGCATGGACCTCGCCCGGGCCTGGCTGTGGCACGGAAACCGCGACAAGGCACTCGCCGAACTGGAGACCGCTGAGCGCATCGCCCCTCAGCTGGTGCGCAACCACCCCATGGCCCGTTCTACCCTGCGGAGTATCGTCCACGCCGAACGGTCCGCAACCCGCGAAAAGCTGCGCCGCATGTCAGACCGGTTCCACCTCGACGGATGAGGGTCGTATTCCTCTGATTCATATTCGGCCCCTTGCGCACTCTTAGCGTCAGGGGCATGACTCGACGAGGAAACCCCCATCTCCCTACACAGGGCGGCGAGTTAGGGACCGCCGCTCCATTCTGTCCCCGACTCGGCGACCTTGTTCGGGACACCACCAAGGGCGCGATCGGCGTCGTCGTGGCTCTGCCCGGCGATGGCAGACGGACTTACGGCCTCGTGCTGCCGGGGGGCGGCGGCGAATGGTCCGCTCCACAGGACGGAACAACCCTGCGCCCTGTCCCCTCTCAGGTCACACACATCACTCCGCAGAAGCAAGACATGATGTACGACCAGCGCGCGAAGCAGGGCGGGCTACCTGTCACCGTCCACTACGAAGACGGCGAGACCAGCGAATCCCTGCTCGTGCTCGATCCAGCGCAACTGGTGCTGTACGCCGACCAGGTTGGGCACCTCCGCGAACTGAGCGACGCGTCACGCAAGGGCAAGCTGTGAGCGCCCGCCACGCGTCCACTCGCATGCGGCGCTTCTCCGATCCTGTCGGGTTCTTCCTCAGCCTGCTCTGGGCCACCGGCACAGCGACCGGTTTCACCTGTATCGGGATGCTCGTCGGCACTGGCCTCGACGGCCCGCAAGCCGATGGCCCGGCACTGACCGTCCCCGACGCCGCCCCGGAAGCGGCATAAGGCTCCGCCCGCCCGGACGCTCCGTGCGCCCTCAGGTCGGGAACTCCACCGCGGCTGAGGCCGTCAACCGGGGCCGCCGCGGTGCCCACCACCGCGTCCGAAGTACCACCCAAACACAAGGAGGCACAGAACGTGACCACCGCACAGAAGCGCACCGCGATCGACGCACGGACGCTGATCAACGCGGGACTGCGCGAGACTTTGGTCGACAACATGCGCGCCAAGTTCTCGCAGCTGACCGAGGAGAGGGCCGACCGCGGCGTCGGTCAGATGCTCGCCTTCCTCGCAGCGTGCGCCTACAGCGAGAAGCCGCTCAGTCCCTCGCCGCTGGTGGACGACTTCTGGCACGCCTTCCTGCTCCACACCAAGGCGTACCGGGACTTCTGCGACGAGCACTTCAGCCGGTTCCTCGACCACCAGCCTGGCTATCTCGACACTGAGGAGCACGGCGGCGGCAAGGAGCTACGCGCCCGTACCGTCGACGCGATCACCTGCGCCGGGTACGAGATCGACATGGAGTTCTGGCCCGAACTCGACCTTGTGCAGTGCTCACAGTGCCACGCGAACTGCTCGGACAGCCCGAACCATCCCTGACGGTTCCCCTGTCGGCCCTCGGTCTGTGCCACGCTGTGGCCGGGCCGAGCGCCGGTTCCAGTCTCGTTCGACCAATTCAGGAGCAGGCGGGTGGACCGCATCGGATGGCACGACCTACCAGCGGCGGCCCGGAGCGCTGTCGAGAGACACACGGGCCCTGTCGAAGCCGCTAGGACCGCACCGCACGGTGTCATGTCCCGACTCGCCTGCACCATCCACGCACGGGGCGGACGGGCGTTCGTCAAGGGCACACCCCTGAACGACCCTCAAGCGTGGGTGTACCGCCATGAGGTGCAGGTCACACGACTGGCGCCGCACGCACCCCATGTGCTGTGGGAGGTCGATGCCGGCGGATGGCTGCTCTGCGGGTACGAGTTCATCGAGGGATTCCACCCGCAACTTACTCCTGGCTCCGGGGATATCGGTCCCCTCGTACGCACGCTCACCATCATGTCCGAGGTGCACTGGCCCGAGGCTCTGCGCAAGAAGCCGCTCCACACGCGGTGGGCGGAGTTTCTGCCGACGCATGTGCCGTCCGGCTTCCAGGGCCAAGGGCTCGCCCACACGGATGTGTCTCTGCACAACATGCTCATGACCTCCGCAGATGAGCTGCTGCTACTGGACTGGGCCCTGGCCTGTCCTGCTCCGTCCTGGGCAGATGCTGCCCTCACCGTCCCCCGGCTGATCTCCGCCGGGCACACACCGGAACAGGCCGAGAAGATCGCCCGGCAGGTTCCCGCGTACCGCGACGCCGACTCCGACACCGTCACGGCCTTCGCAAGAACCGTCTACGCAGCGTGGGAGAACTGGGAACGGACTCGCCCGCTTCCACACCGGGCCGCCCTCACTGCCGCCGCCCGGGAGTGGGCTGCCCATCGCCGGAGCGTGCCGTTTCCCTAGAGGGCGCCCTCCTCGACAGTCCGTAGCCCTGTCACTTGAAGCTAGTGTCCAGGCCATGCGGTCCGAACCGTCCGGATGGGTGCTCACAACCGTGGTGACACCGTCCCCGCGGCAGTCGTCACCGGACGCTCACGCCTTGGGCATCACCTTGGAGAACCGAGATTGCCCCTGAACATGAGTGAGCGGGTGCTCATGGCCGGCTGCCATGAGCACCCGCTCAGGGGTTATGGGGTGTTAGTGGTGACGGCGCTGGCGCTTGCTGAAGCCGAAGGCGAGGCCGCCCACGAGCAGCAGTCCCGCGGCGATGGAGGCCACGACGATCGCGGTCGTGCCGGTCTTGGAGAGCACGCCGGTGGGTGCCGGCTTGGGGGTCCCCGGCTGGTCGGTGTGGACCGGGGTGGTGGGGGTTCCGGGAGTCCCGGGTGTGACCTTGA
Organism: Streptomyces sp. NPDC051018; assembly: GCF_044456085.1. Taxonomy (NCBI): domain Bacteria; kingdom Bacillati; phylum Actinomycetota; class Actinomycetes; order Kitasatosporales; family Streptomycetaceae; genus Streptomyces; species Streptomyces sp. NPDC051018. Next base: position 81,315 of record NZ_JBITFN010000010.1, on the reverse strand, counting down.
CCGTGGCGGTGGCCTCGGGGGAGGTGATGTTGCCGCCGCCCGCCTTGCCGGTGGCGGTCGCGGTGTTCACGACCTTTCCGCGCCTGACCTCCTCAGCGGTGATGGTGTGCGGCTTGGCGCTGCACTTCATCGTCTCGCCGGGCTTCAGGCTGGTCTTCGGGCAGGTCACCGCACCGGCGGTGGGGTCGACCACCTTGATGTCGGTGACGGTCAGCGGACCCTCGTTGGCGACGGTGAACTTCCAGTCGATACGGTCACCCGCGTCGGTCCGGCCGTTCTTGTTGGCGTCCGTCACCTCGGCGCCCTTGGTGAGACCGATCCTGCCCTTGCCGTCGGAGGGCAGGGTCACGGTGGACGGCGGAGAGACCGGCGGCGGACCAGACGGAGGAGTGCCGGTACCGGTCGCGGTGTTCTTGATCGAACCCTTGTCGACGTCCGCCTGCGTCACCTTGTAGGTGGCGGTGCAGGTGACCGACGCACTCGGTGCCAAGGACTTGGCACCACTCGGGCAGGTCACCGGGGTCAGCTTGCCGCTACCGGTGAACTCGCCCTCGTCGACCTTCACATCCTTCAGCGTGACGTTACCGGTATTGGTGACCAGGAAGCTGTACGTGATCTCCTCACCGGTCACCAGCTTGCCGGGCTTCTCCGCCTTGCCCGTCTTGACCACGGTCAGCGCGGGCTCCGGAGTCCCCGGAACCTCCACCTCACTCGGAGGCGAAACCGGCGGCGGACCGGACGGAGGAGTACCGGTCGCGGTCGCGGAGTTCTTGATCGAACCCGCATCGACATCGGCCTGCGTTACCTTGTACGTCGCCGCACAGGTCACCGACGCCCCCGGAGCCAGAGAAGCAGCGCCGGCCGGGCAGGTCACCGGGCTCAGCTCACCACTACCGGTGAACTCACCCTCTTCAACCTTCACATCCTTCAACGTGACGTTACCGGTATTGGTGACCAGGAAGCTGTACGTGATCTCCTCACCGGTCACCAGCTTGCCGGGCTTCTCCGCCTTGCCCGTCTTGACCACGGTCAGCGCAGGCTCCGAGGCCCCCGGAACCTCCACCTCACTCGGAGGCGAGACCGGCGGCTCACCCCGAGGCGGGGTACCCGTGCTGGTCGCCGTGTTCTTGATCGAACCCTTGTCGACATCCGCCTGCGTCACCTTGTACGTCGCCGCACAGGTCACCGACGCACCCGGAGCCATGGACTTGGCACCCGCCGGACAGACCGCCGGGCTGAGCTCGCCGGACCCGGTGAACTCGCCCTCGTCGACCTTCACATCCTTCAAGGTCACATTGCCGGTGTTGGTGACCACGAACCTGTACGTGATCTCCTCACCAGCGACCAGCTTGTCGGTGGACGAAGACTTCACCACTTTCAGACCGGGCTTGTCCTCGGTGGTCACCGTGGTCTCCGCCGGAGGCGAGACCGGCGGCGGACCAGACGGAGGAGTACCCGTCGAGGTGGCGGTGTTCTTCACCGACCCCTTGTCGACATCCGCCTGCGTAACCTTGTAGGTGGCCGTACAGATGACCGAAGCACCGGGAGCCATGGACTTGGCACCAGCCGGACAGGTCACCGGGCTCAGCTCACCACTACCGGTGAACTCACCCTCCTCAACCTTCACATCCTTCAAGGTCACATTGCCGGTATTGGTGACCACGAACCTGTACGTGATCTCCTCACCGGCCACCAGCTTGTCGGTGGAGGCGGACTTGGTCACCGTCAGCGCCGGGTCCGACACCGACGGAACCGTCACCTCGGACGGAGGCGAAACCGGAGGCGGACCCGACGGAGGCGTACCCGTCGACGTCGCCGAGTTGGTGATCTCACCGGCATCCACATCAGCCTGGGTGACCGTGTAGGTGGCGGTGCAGGTGACCGAGGCGCCCGGAGCCAGAGAAGCAGCGCCGGCCGGGCAGGTCACCGGGCTCAGCTCACCACTACCGGTGAACTCACCCTCCTCAACCTTCACATCCTTCAACGGCACATTGCCCGTGTTGGTGACCACGAAGCTGTACGTGATCTCCTCACCCAGAACCAGTTCGCCCGACTCGCTGGTGGTCGCGGACTTCACGACCTTCAGCGCGGGCTCGGGCGTCCCCGGAACCTCCGCCTCGCTGGGAGGCGAGACCGGCGGCGGACCGGACGGAGGAGTACCGGTCGCGGTCGCGGTGTTCTTGATCGAACCCGCGTCGACATCGGCCTGCGTCACCGTGTACGTCGCCGTGCACGTGAAGGAAGCCCCCGGAGCCATAGACGCGGCACCAGCCGGGCACGTCACCGGGCTCAGCTCACCACTACCGCTGAACTCACCCTCCTCAACCTTCACATCCTTCAACGTCACATTGCCGGTGTTGGTGACCAGGAAGCTGTAGTCGATCTCCTCGCCTACGACCAGCTTGTCCTTCTCGCTGCTGGTGGCGGACTTGACGACGGAGATACCGGGCTTGTCGTCCGCGTTCACCGTGGTCCCGGACGGAGGTGAGACCGGCGGCTCACCACGGGGCGGGGTGCCGGTGCTCGTGGCCGTGTTCTTCACCGAACCCTTGTCGATGTCGGCCTGCGTCACCGTGTACGTAGCCGTACACGTCACCGACGCACCCGGAGCCATAGACGCGGCACCGGCCGGGCAGGTCACCGGGCTCAGCTCACCACTACCGCTGAACTCACCCTCCTCAACCTTCACATCCCTCAGCGTGACGTTACCGGTGTTGGTGACCACGAACTCGTACGTGATCTCGTCACCGACCGCCATCTTGTCGGTGGACGAGGACTTCACCACCTTCAGACCCGGCTTGTCGTCCGTGGTCACCGTGGTCTCCGCCGGAGGCGAGACCGGCGGCGGACCAGACGGAGGAGTACCCGTCGAAGTGGCGGTGTTCTTCACCGACCCCTTGTCGACATCCGCCTGCGTCACCGTGTACGTAGCCGTACAGGTCACCGACGCACCCGGGAGCATGGAGGCAGCGCCGGCCGGACAGGTCACCGGGCTCAGCTCACCACTACCGGTGAACTCACCCTCCTCAACCTTCACATCCTTCAGCGTCACATTGCCGGTATTGGTGACCACGAACCTGTACGTGATCTCCTCACCGGCCACCAGCTTGTCGGTGGAGGCGGACTTGGTCACCGTCAGCGCCGGGTCCGACACCGACGGAACCGTCACCTCGGACGGAGGCGAAACCGGCGGCGGACCCGACGGAGGAGTACCCGTCGACGTCGCCGAGTTGGTGATCTCACCGGCATCCACATCAGCCTGCGTCACCGTGTACGTAGCCGTACAGGTCACCGAAGCACCCGACGCCAGAGAAGCAGCACCAGCCGGACAGGTCACCGGGCTCAGCTCACCACTACCGGTGAACTCACCCTCCTCAACCTTCACATCCTTCAGCGTCACATTGCCCGTGTTGGTGACCACGAAGCTGTACGTGATCTCCTCACCCAGAACCAATTCATCAGGCTCGCTGGTGGTCGCGGACTTCACGACCTTCAGGGACGGGTCGGAGCCGACGCCGACCGTAGCCGTGTCCGGCTCCGAAACAGTCGGAGTGGTCTCACCGGGCGGGGTCCCCTGCCCGGTCGCGGTGTTCTCGATGGAACCCGCGTCCAGGTCCGCCTGGGTGACCGTGTAGGCGGCGGTGCAGGTCAGCGACCCACCCACGGCCAGCGGACCCGCCGGGCACTGAACGGTCGGCGACGGGCTGCCCGAGAAGTCGGTCTCGTTGACACCCGGGTTCGTCAGCGCGACGTTACCGGTGTTGGTCAGCTTGAACGAGTACGTAACCCGCTCACCGACGGCGTTCACCGTGGTCGGATCGGCCGTCTTCTCCAGGGTCAGGCCCGGCTGCCCGGGGCAGATCTCCGCCTCGGACTGGTTGTTCTCCGAAACCGGGTCCTCTTCATTGGCCAGAACCGAGGCGGCGTTGGTGACACACCCCGTCATCGTGGCCGGGCTGTTCGCCGTGATGGTGATCGTGTTCTCGGCACCCGCCAGCGTACGTCCGCCGACACAGGTCACCGTGTTGCCCGACACCGTACAACCCGGCGTCGAACTCGCCACGTTGGTCAGCGGCGCCGGAACGGTGTCCTTCACCGTGTATCCACTGGAGTTGCCAGGACCGTTGTTCTTCACCTTCAGCGTGTACGTCACCGGCGAACCCGGCTTGATGAACTCAGGCGCGTCCTTCACGACCGACAGATCGGTCGGCAGACCGGACGAGGCCGCGCCGTCGTTGTTGCTGCTCGCCGGGCCGGGCGAGGTCGAGACCGCGGCGAAGACCGGGTTCGCCGACCCAGGGTTCGTGATCTTGACCTGGGTCACCAGACCGGTGTCGTTGTTGGACAGCCCGATGTTGCCGTTGCCGAACGTCCAGGCCGCCCCGTACGCGGTGCTGGGGCCCAGGAACGGCGCCGGGAAGGTGGTGACCGTCTTGGTCGCGCCGAGGATGTTGACGCGCACGATCCGACCGTCGCCGTTGGTGGCGCCCCAGAGGTAGCCGTCGGCGAAGGTGAAGTCGCTGGCGTTGGGGATGGCGGACAGCGTCAGAGTCGTGAACTGACCGTTCGCGGGATTGATCCGGTAGACCGTGGCGGAGGTCGCCGTCCCGACGTAGAGAAAGCCGTCGGACGCGAAGGCGCCCCAGGTCATGCGTGACGGCACGATGGACGTGCCCACCCGGGTGACGGTGCCGCCCTGGCCGATCCGGACCACCGAACCGATCGGAATGGCGGCGTTCCCTTCGAAGGCGACGCCGTACAGATAGTTGTCCGCCGTGTTGTAGCTGATGGCGTTATAGGTGATGGCGGCCACCGCACCTTCCGGTTGGAAGGTGACACTGCCGGAGGCATCTGTGATCGCCTTGTAGAGGCGAGTCGGAATCTCCTGCGCGACGAAGACCGTCGGATCGGCCGGATCGAACGCGTCACCGGGCGCCGCGTACGACTGCGGTGCGGTGACGATCGGAGACACAAAGGCGCTGGTCACGATCAGCAAGGCCGTGAACAGCAACCCGATGAGCGAGCGGCGTGGCCGCCCTCTCTGCCGCCTGGTGCGGCGAACCATCATGGTCATTCAGTACCTTCCGGATTCTGCTGTGGCACACCGCGATGGGGTACCGGGTCCCGTGGGGTCCTCTTCTGACAAGGCGTTCGGCCGTCCCGGCCCGGGTCCGCGCCGACGGAGGTCGGCGGCGGACCGGGAATTCACGGACGGGGTGACCTGTAGGAACGCCGTACTGTTCGCTGCCCGCCGGGATCACGGCGGCGCGGTACGAGCGGGCGCCGGCCACAGCGGTCCGGGCTCCTCAGCCCAGTGGACCGGGCCGGCACGCCGGGAACGGGACAGAAACGGGTACGGCGAAGACCCGCACCCGGATCGACCACAGCGGTTCGCGACCGCCACCCCCACCAGCCCATCCCGCGTTCTCCCCTCCAGCGGTGGTCCGGCACGCGCCCGCACAAACCCCGCACGCGCGCACCGGAGCCAGCCAAAAGAACACCTGCCCCTGACGGGTGAGTAAAGCACCCATAAGCGTCAATTCCGGGCATATAAGTAACTCCAGCGCCCGGTGTCGTCGGACGGACGACCGAACGGGAGAGGTCGGCCCGAGCCCGCTGACCTGCACACTCGACGCTGGTGACCGGGGAGTTGACGGAGGGTGGGAAGGCGGTTCCCTCCGGGCGTTTCCAGCACGGGAGATCGGCTCGCCGCGTGTCGCGGACACACAGGACAAGGCCGCGCATCGGGTACGGGTGGCGGCGGCCTGTCCCCCGTACGGCGTCAGGCGCGCATGGCCGCCGACGGCGTACGTGACTTCACTTCGGTGCGCCCGGAGGCGAGGCGGCCGGCCGGACGCGCACGCCCGGGAGCAGGGGGGTGGGCGAGGCACCGGGCGGCGTTCAGGGGCGCGCGGGCGCCGATTCGGTACGGGCCCGGGGTCGACCGCTCGCTCCCGGGGTCGACCGTCCACGTGGGGTCGACCGCCCGCCCCGGGGCACGTCCGGCGGGGGCGTCGGGCGGGGGCGTCCGGCGAGGGCGCGGGTCCTACGGGACCGGCCAGCCCGGGGCCGGCATCCGCCCGGCGCGGATCCGGCCCGGGGAACATCCGGCCGGAGGCTCCCCGGCCAGGGCGAGTCGGGCCCGCACTGCCCGACGGGGCCGCCCGCGGGATCGGACGCGCCCCGACGGGCCGGTCAGACAGTCAGGCGGTCACGCCTTGGGCGCCACCTTGGAGAGCCCGTTGATGATCCGGTCCATCGCGTCGCCGCCCGTCGGGTCCGTCAGATTCGCCAGCATCTTCAGCGTGAAGCGCATGAGCATCGGGTGGGTCAGACCGCGCTGGGTGGCGATCTTCATGACCTTCGGGTTGCCGATCAGCTTCACGAACGCGCGGCCGAGCGTGTAGTAACCGCCGTAGGTGTCCTTGAGGACCCTCGGGTAGCGGTGGAGGGCGAGTTCGCGCTGTGCCGGGGTCGCGCGGGCGTACGCCTGCACGATCACCTCGGCCGCGATCTGGGCCGACTCCATGGCGTACGCGATGCCCTCGCCGTTGAACGGGTTCACCAGCCCGCCCGCGTCACCCACCAGCATCAGACCGCGGGTGTAGTGCGGCTGGCGGTTGAACGCCATCGGGAGGGCGGCGCCGCGGATCGGGCCGGTCATGTTCTCGTCGGTGTAGCCCCAGTCCTCGGGCATCGAGGCGCACCACGCCTTGAGGACCTCGCGCCAGTCCAGCTCCTTGAAGGAGGCGGAGGTGTTCAGCACGCCCAGGCCGACGTTGGACGTGCCGTCGCCCATGCCGAAGATCCAGCCGTAGCCGGGGAGCAGCCGGTCCTCGCCGGGGCCGCGGCGGTCCCACAGCTCCAGCCAGGACTCCAGATAGTCGTCGTCGTGGCGGGGGGAGGTGAAGTACGTCCGTACGGCCACGCCCATCGGACGGTCCTCACGGCGGTGCAGGCCCATCGCGAGCGAGATACGCGAGGAGTTGCCGTCGGCGGCGACCACGAGCGGCGCGTGGAAGGTGACCGGGGTCTTCTCCTCGCCGAGCCTGGCCTCCACGCCCGTGATCCGGCGGGTCCGCTCGTCGATGACCGGCGCGCCCACATTGCAGCGCTCGTACAGCCGGGCCCCCGCCTTCTGCGCCTGCCGGGCGAGCTGCTCGTCGAAGTCGTCGCGCTTGCGGACGAGTCCGTAGTCCGGGTACGAGGCGAGTTCCGGCCAGTCGAGCTGGAGCCGTACTCCGCCGCCGATGATCCGCAGACCCTTGTTCCGGAGCCAGCCGGCCTCTTCGGAGATGTCGATGCCCATGGCGACGAGCTGCTTGGTCGCGCGGGGCGTGAGGCCGTCGCCGCAGACCTTCTCTCGCGGAAACGCCGTCTTCTCCAGCAGCAGGACGTCGAGTCCGGCCTTGGCGAGGTAGTACGCGGTCGTGGAGCCGGCCGGGCCTGCCCCGACGACGATCACATCCGCGGTGTGTTCGGAGAGGGGCTCGGTCACGGCGGTTCTCCCGACGGCTCGAAGATGGGGCGTGCTGAACGGCACGGGACAAGGGCAGTCTAGGGGGACGTAACGATCAGCCGACTGAAGGGCTCCCTCTTATGAGCAGGCTCCTGCCCGCCGTACAGCTCCGTGTGCCCACCGACGAGGACGCCTTCGCCTGGCACCGGGTGTTCGACGACCCGGAGGTGATGGAGTTCCACGGCGGGCGCGGGGCCGAGCTGTCGGTGTACGAGGAACTGACCGCGCGCCAGCGCCGGCACGACGCCGAACGCGGCTTCTGTCTGTGGACGGTTCTCGACGAGCGGGGCCGGGTCGTCGGCTTCACGGGCGCGCAGCCCTGGCCGCACGAGGATTTCGGTCCGTACGGCGAGATCGAGATCGGCTGGCGGCTGGCCCGGTCCGCCTGGGGTAAGGGGTATGCGACGGCGGCGGCGAGGCTGACGCTGGACCGGGTGCGGGCGGCGGGAGTCGGGCGGGTGGTGGCCATGGTCGACGCCGGGAACGAGCGCTCCCTCGCGGTGGCCGCCCGGCTGGGGATGGAGCGGACCCAGGTGTTCCGGGTGCCGGACTCGGAACGCGAGGGGTACTGCTTCAGCCTGGAACTGGGCACGGTCTGAGGACGGTGCTGCACTTGGGGGACCTCGGGGTGAGGTGCGTATGGAGTGGATAACGCTGGCGGCGGCGGTCGTCGGTGCGGTGATCGCGACCGCCTCCGCGACGCTGCTGGAGCGCACGCGCTGGCAACGTGAACGGCAGGCGCGGTCCGCCGAGATACGGCGGCAGCTGTACGGGGAGTACCTGGCGGCCCTGGCGAGTTCCCGGAACGCCTTCCGGAGCCTCGGGCGGAACCGGGAGCTGCCCCTCGCGGAGCGGGCGGCGGCGGCCCGGGAGGCGTTCGAACCCTGCTACGCGCTGCGCTATCAGATGTCGATCACGGCCTCGCCGCCGGTCCACGAGGCGTCGGAGGCGGCCTTCCGGCGGCTGAGGCACGTACGCAACATCACCGCCGAAGGCGTGGTCTCGGGGGACGACGGCTACGAGAGCGGACGGGCCGCGTACGAGAGCGCGCTCACCGGGCTGCGGGCCGCGATGCGCAAGGATCTCGGGACGGACGGCGCGGACGGGGCGGAATGACCCGCTCCGGCCCGCGCCCGGCTCCACGGATCTCCGGCCCCGGCTCTCCGGGCTCAGGCCACCGGCTTCGTACCCCGCCCCGGCTCTCTGTGGCCGCCCGGGCTCGGGCACCGGCCTCGTCCGTGGCCGCCCGGGCTCGGGCACCGGCCCCGCACGGGTCCTCCGGGCCCAGGCCCCGTACTCCCGCCCCGGCCCTCCGGGCTCAGGCCACCGGCTTCGTTCCCCGGTGCAGCGCCACCACACCGCCCGTCAGATTCCGCCACGCCACCTTCGACCAGCCCGCTTTCTGGAGCTTCGCCGCCAGCGCGGGCTGGTCAGGCCAGGACTGGATGGACTCGGCCAGATAGACGTACGCGTCCGGGTTGGAGCAGACCGAGCGCGCCAGCGGCGGCAGCGCCCGCATCAGATACTCCTCGTACACCGTGCGGAACGGCGTCCAGGTGGGGTGGGAGAACTCGCAGATCACCACCCGGCCGCCGGGCCTGGTCACCCGGAGCAGCTCACGGAGCGCCTGGTCCGTGTCCTGCACATTGCGCAGGCCGAAGGAGATGGTGACCGCGTCGAAGACCCCGTCGCGGAAGGGGAGCCGGGTGGCGTCGCCGGCGGTCAGCGGCAGCCAGGGATGGCGCTTCTTGCCCTCGTGGAGCATGCCCAGGGAGAAGTCGCAGGGGACGGTATAGGCACCGGTCTCGGTGAACGGGAGCGAGGACGTGCCCGTTCCGGCCGCCAGGTCGAGGACCTTCTGCCCCGGACGGGCGTCGACCGCCTTTGCGACCTGCTTGCGCCATCTGCGGTCCTGGCCCAGCGAGATCACGTCATTGGTGAGGTCGTAGTTCTTCGCCACCTTGTCGAACATGGAGGCGACTTCATGCGGCTGCTTGTCCAGGGAGGCTCGGTTCACCCGGCCCATTGTGCCGCCTGGGCCGGGCGGGGTGCCGGGCAGGGGACCCGGGCTCGCCTCGGGTGGACCGGTCCGGTACGCGCTGCCGCGCCCGGCCGTGCCTCAGCGCCGGCGGTGGACCAGCCGTCCGGCGAGCACGGTGACGACGCAGGTCGCGGCGCCCCGTGCGGCGAGGTCCTCTTCGTCCGCGACGCCGAAGACGGCGAAGTCGGCCCGGCCGCCCTCCACCGTCAGGGGCGTCAGGGGCATGAGGGGCGTCAGGAAGGCATCGGCCGGGGAGCGTCCGGCGAGCGGGTCCAGCGAGGGCGGACCGGACGGTTCGGCCGGGCGCGGCAGCACCGTCAGGCCCGCGCGGATGAGCGCGTCCACGACAGCGGGCCGCCGGGGAGTCCCGTCGACGGCGACCGTGCCGTGGGCCAGCATCCGCTGGATGCCCCGGCGGGCGCTCGCGCCCCACCGCACCTCGTCGGGGGCCAGGGCGGCGAGCGCGTCCCCGGTCAGCGGCTCGGTGCCGAGTTCGGCGGCCTCGCGCGGGTCGGGGTGGTACATCCGCTCCAGCAGCTCGGGGCCATGGGGGTTGAGCAGGCCCGGGGTGATGACGCCGGGCCAGCGGCGGATCCGGGCCGCCGGGCGGTCGGCGGCCAGCCGCTCGTACGGGCCGACGGCCTCGATCTCACGGCCCCGGACGGCGACGGCCCCGTCCCGGAGCGGGGGCAGCCCGCCGCCGGGGAGCAGCAGCGGGGCCGTGTGGATCGTGAGCAAGCCGTTCCGTCCGGGGTCGGTGGAAGTGCGGGAGCGTCAACCGGTGACCGGTGGCCGGTGATCAGGAGCCTCAGCCGGTTGTTCAGAAGCCTCAGCCGGTGTTCAGAAGCCTGACCGGGCGATCAGAAACCTCAGCCGGTTGTTCAGAAGCTTCACCAGGCGACCGGGAGTTCAGCCGGTGTTCAGGAGCCTCACCGGGCGATCAGAAACCTCAGTTGGCGTTCAGGAGCTTCAGCTCCGGGTGCGCGGTGCCGCCCGCGATCGCCGTCGAGGAGATGTGCGAGGCCACGCGCTCGTCGACGGGGTCGTCCGCCGGGTCCTCGTGCACGACGATGTGCTCATAGGTCGTGGTGCGCTGCGCGGGGACGCGGCCCGCCTTGCGGATCAGATCGATGATCTCCTGCCGGTTCGAGCGGTGCTTGGCGCCCGCCGAGGAGACCACGTTCTCCTCCAGCATGATCGAGCCGAGGTCGTCCGCGCCGTAGTGCAGGGAGAGCTGGCCGATCTCCTTGCCGGTGGTCAGCCAGGAGCCCTGGATATGGGCGACGTTGTCGAGGAAGAGCCGCGCGATCGCGATGATCCGCAGATACTCGAAGATCGTCGCCTGGGTGCGGCCCTTGAGATGGTTGTTCTCGGGCTGGTACGTGTACGGGATGAAGGCCCGGAAGCCTCCCGTCCGGTCCTGGACGTCCCGGATCATCCGCAGATGCTCGATCCGCTCGGCGTTGGTCTCGCCGGTGCCCATCAGCATGGTGGAGGTGGATTCGACGCCGAGGCCGTGCGCGGTCTCCATGATCTCCAGCCAGCGCTCGCCGGACTCCTTGAGCGGGGCGATCGCCTTGCGGGGGCGCTCGGGGAGCAGTTCGGCGCCCGCGCCCGCAAAGGAGTCGAGACCGGCCGCGTGGATCCGGCGGATGGCGTCCTCGGCGGAGACGCCGGAGATCCGGGCCATGTGCTCGACCTCGGACGCGCCGAGGGAGTGGATCACCAGCTGGGGATAGGCGGCCTTGATGGCGGAGAAGTGCTTCTCGTAGTACTCGACGCCGTAGTCGGGGTGGTGCCCGCCCTGGAACATGATCTGTGTGCCGCCCAGCTCCACGGTCTCCGCGCAGCGGCGCAGGATGTCGTCGAGGTCGCGGGTCCAGCCCTTGGCGGTGTCCTTCGGCGCGGCGTAGAAGGCGCAGAACTTGCAGGCCGTGACGCACACATTGGTGTAGTTGATGTTGCGCTCGATGATGTACGTCGCGATGTGCTCCGTACCGGCGTAGCGGCAGCGGCGCACGGCGTCGGCGGCGCGGCCGAGCGCGTGCAGGGGGGCCGAACGGTAGAGGTCGAGCGCCTCTTCGGGGGTGATGCGCCCGCCCTCGGCGGCACGGTCCAGCACGGACTGGTGGTCGGCCTTCTCGGTCACCGGGTGCACCTTTCGGCGGTCGATTCCTGAGCCCGTACCGAATCGGATGCGGATCGTGTCGCATACGGATCGTGTCGGATCCGGATCGTGTACGGGCGGTCTGCGGGCCGGTCCAGCCTACGCCAGGTGCCCCGGCGGGCCTCGGACCGGCCGGAACCCACCCGTCCGCACCCGCTCCTGCCCCGCCCGTACGGGCCTTCCGAACCGCGCGCGTCCTCAACGCCCCCCCTCGTACGGGCCCGGCCGGGCCGCTCGTACGGCCGGCTCCGCCGGGGTGCTCAGCCGCCCTTCGTCAGGACGGCCTTGGGGTTGCCGGCGCGGGGCTCGTTCGAGAGGTACCGCAGCCGGGATCCGTCGAGGCGCAGTTCGACCTTGTGGGTGCCGGAGGTACAGGTCGACAACTCGCCGTTGGATGTGCCGTCGACGGTCAGCCGGGTGGCGGTCGCGTCGCGCAGTACCAGATCGTCGACGCAGGTGAGGCCGCCGAGCGCGTTGTACTGGCTGACCGTGCCGATCCGCGCGCCCGTCTTCCCGGCCTTGAGCACGACGACGAATCTCCCGCTCTCGATCTCGCTGCCCGCGAACTCCAGGGTGTACGGGCCGTTCCAGGTGCCGATGAACGCCTCGGGGACGTTCTCGGTCCTGCCGCCGGGCGTGGCCGTGGGACCGGTGGTTCCCGGCGTGGCACCGGGTCCGGTGGTCCCGGGCGGTCCGGTGGAGGGCCGCGCGGAGGCCGCGGGGGGCGTGTCGGTCGCGTTGTCCTCGGTGTTGCCGCCGGCCCCCGGCCAGAGGTCGAACAGCACCGCCGTGCCCAGGGTGACCGCGACGAGAGCGAGCCCCAGGGTGAGGGTGACCGAGCAGGTGACCCTCCGGCGGCGGCCGGGACGGGAGGCGCCGGGCTCCGGCGGCTCCTCACGGGGCGCTCCCCCGGCCGGGGGAGCGGAACCGGCGGCATCCGGGGCGGGCGGCCCGGGAGCGGTGCCGTACGGTCCGGAGGCGGTGCCGGGAGCAGAGCCGTAGGGCCCGGACGCGGTCCCGGGAGCGGTGCCGTACGGCCCGGGGGCGGTAGCCGGGCCCGGGTGCGGGGCGCCGAACCCACCGGACGGCTCCACCGGCGGCCCGAACGTCCCGATCGCCGGGCTGCTGAAGGGCACCGGCCCCGAGGCCGCCTCGGGGCTCCCCACCGGGGCGTCCGGCTCCAGATCGAGCAGGGAGACCGCAGCCCGGCTGACCTCCTCCACCAGCGGGCCCGGCAGCCAGCCCGCGCCGACGAGGGCCGCCGCGCCGCCCGGGGCCAGGGCGTCCGCGATCTCCCCCGGCACCGGCCGGGCGGCCGGGTCCTTGGCGAGGCAGCCGGCCACCAGCTCCTTCACCTCGCCGTGCAGTTCGTCCAGTTCGGGTTCCTCGTGGACCACCTTGTAGAGCAGGGTCGCCGACGAGTCGCCCCGGAAGGGGGCCGAACCGGTCGCCGCGTACGCCAGGACCGCGCCCAGCGAGAACACATCGGCGGCACCGGTGACGCCCTTGCCGAGGATGGCCTCGGGGGACATATAGCCGGGTGAGCCGACGGAGACCCCGGTGGAGGTGAGGGAGGCGGTGCCGTCCGTCGCGCGGGCGATGCCGAAGTCGATCAGACGCGGCCCGTCGAGGGCGAGCAGCACATTGGACGGTTTCACATCGCGGTGCACGAGTCCCAGCGCGTGCACGGCCGTCAGCGCTTCGGCGAGAGAGCCGCCCAGCGCGCGTACAGCGCGGCCGGGCAGCGGACCGTGTCCGGTCACCGCCGCCGAGAGCGGAGGTCCGGCGACATAGCCGGTGGCGACCCAGGGCACGGACGCGTCGGGGTCGGCGTCGAGAACGGGCGCGGTCCAGGCCCCGCCGACCCGCCGGGCCGCCGCCACCTCGCGGCGGAACCGCTCCCGGAACTCGTCGTCGAGCGCGTAGTGCGGATGGACGACCTTGACGGCGACCGTTCGCCCGCCCGCGCTGCGGCCGAGATAGACCCGGCCCATCCCGCCCGCGCCCAGCCGTCCGAGCAGCCGGTACGCACCGATGCTCCGTGGCTCGTCCGGATCCAGCGGCCGCATCCGTCTTCCCCCCCGTCGCACCCCGGCCCGTACGGCAACTCAGCCTAGAGGAAACAGGACGGCGCCCGCCGGACGCGGAACTCCGGCGGAACGCGGGGCAGGGCACGGGAGGACCAGGGGTGCCGGCCTGGCGGGCGGGGCCCGGTGGCGGCGGCCTCCCGCCCCCACTCGGGCTGCCCCGCTACCCCGCTCCGAGGAGGTCCACGGTGACATCGGCGGGGAATCCGGACGTCGGGCCGGTGCGGCGCGCGAACTCCCGTACGCCCGCGAGCTGGTCGGAGCCGAAACGGAAGTCCAGCGTCCGGAAGTACCGTTCGAGCAGCTCCGCGTCGAACACCTCCCAGCGCGCGGCCTGTTCGGAGACCTTGGCGACCTCCTGGAGCGACAGATCCCGCGAGTCGAGGAACGCCCGGTGCGCCTCGTCGACCATCCCGGGCTCACGTGCCGCGTACTCCCTGCGGACCGCCCAGACGGCGAAGACGAACGGCAGCCCCGTCCACTCCTTCCACATCAGCCCCAGATCGTGGACCTGGAGACCGAGCCGGGGCGCCTCGTGCAGCGAGGCGCGCAGGGCCGCGTCCCCGATCAGCACGGCAGCGTCCGCCTCGTGCATCATCACGCCGAGGTCGGGCGGGCAGGTGTAGTAGTCGGGCGTGACCCCGTACCGCTCGGAGAGCAGGAGCTGGGCCAGGCGTACCGAGGTGCGCGAGGTGGAGCCGAGGGCGACCCGGGCGCCGTCGAGGTTCTCCAGACCCGTCTGGGAGACGATCACACAGGACATCACCGGCCCGTCGCAGCCGACGGCGATATCGGGGAGGGCGATCAGCCGGTCGGCGTTGCGAAGGAACTCCACGAGGCTGATGGGCCCCATGTCGAGTTCGCCGCGCACCAGCCGTTCGCCGAGCTTCTCCGGGGTGTCCTTCGTCAGCTCGAAGTCGAGAAGGGTTCCGGTGCGGGCCAGCCCCCAGTAGAGGGGGAGACAGTTGAGGAACTGGATATGGCCGACGCGGGGCCGGGCGGGGCGCTGTCCGGCCGCCGTCCCGAGGTCGGACGGGGACCGGATTTCGGCCGCCGCCGGGAGGCCGGCTTCGGTGGTTGCTGAGCTTTCTCCGAGACTGTCCACATCGTGAGGCTAGACCCGTGGACGGGTTCCGGACGCCGCGGGGGCGCGGAAGAGCCGCACCGATCCATCAGCCCGCCACGCCGGGCGCGCGCCGGAGCCCCTGCTTCCGCGCCCCCTGCGACCTGCGGTTCATCGGCGAAAGAGTGATCGGTTCAGGCGTCCGGGTGAAGTGATCATTGCCCCTACCGCTGCGAACACCCTGCGTGCTAGGCTCGACGCAAGTTGCAGTTTGGTTTCCCTTGCAGTACAGAGCCTGCGGAGCATGTGACCCGCAGGCTTTTGTAGTTTTCAGACTTGTTACAGGTTCTGGAGCAGGGCAACCCTTTGGCCCAAGGAGGGCTTATGGCTACCGGAACCGTCAAGTGGTTCAACGCTGAAAAGGGCTTCGGCTTCATCGCCCAGGACGGCGGCGGCCCGGATGTCTTCGTCCACTACTCCGCGATCAACGCGTCTGGTTTCCGCTCCCTTGAGGAGAACCAGGTCGTGAACTTCGACGTCACCCAGGGCCCGAAGGGCCCGCAGGCGGAGAACGTCACCCCGGCCTAATCGCCATTTGGGTTGACGATCGCGTACCGACTTAGCAGTACCCAAGGAGCCCCGTCCGCCAGGAACGGGGCTCCTGCCTTTTCCCGGCACCACCCGATCGGGGTAACCGCGACCGCGAGTCCGTGTCCGTGCGGCACCCCCACGGCGCCTCAGGACGGTTCCGAGTAGCCAACAGGCGGTTCCGGGCGGTTCACGGGCCCGCTCAGGAACGCCCCCGGGGGCGGGGCAGCTCGGGGAGCCTCGTCTCGTACAGCCACATCGTGAACAGCTTGTCCACAGGACGGGACGAATGGCGGCGGGCCAGCGCGATGAACGCCTCGGTCGTCACCACCCCGTGCCGGTGCGTCCCGGTCCACTCCCGCAGCAGCGCCACGAACGCCTCGTTCCCGATCTCCGTCCGCAGCGCGTGCAGGGTGAGCGCCCCCCGTTCGTAGACCCGGTCGTCGAAGAGCCGGCGCAGTCCGGGGTCGGCGATCCGCACATCCTGCGGCATCAGCGCGATCCTGGCCCGGGACCTGGCCGCCATGGCGGCCGTGGAGGGCCCTCCGGCGAGCGGGGACCACAGCCACTCCGCGTACTTCGCGAAACCCTCGTTCAGCCAGATATGGCGCCAGTCCGCCACGGTGAGGCTGTTGCCGAACCACTGGTGGGCCAGCTCATGAGCGATGAGCCGCTCGCTGCCGCGCCGGCCGTCCACATGGTTCGCTCCGAACACGGACAGGCCCTGCGCCTCCACGGGCACCTCCAGCTCCTCGTCGACCACCACGACCGCGTAGTCGTCGAAGGGGTAGGGGCCGAAGAGATCCTGGAAGGCGGCCATCATCCGCGGCTGACGGGCGAAGTCGTGCTCGAACCGGCCCCCGAGCAGCGCGGCGGGCACGGCGGCGGGCTGCGGCACGGCCCCCGGGGGCGCCTCTCCCCCGGCCGGCACGTCCACCAGTTCGTACGGGCCGATCTGCACGGTCGCCAGATAGCTCGCCATCGGCGCGGGCTGCTCGTACACCCAGGTCGTCGTGGAGGCGCTGATCGTCCGGGAGACGAGCCGGCCGTTCGCGACCACGGTGTACGGGGAGGGCGCGGTCACCGAGATCCGGTAGGCGGCCTTGTCGTCGGGGCGGTCGTTGCAGGGGAACCAGGAGCGCGCGCCGTGCGGCTGCGAGGCCACCAGCGCGCCCTCCTCCAGCTGCTCCCAGCCCAGCTCACCCCAGTCGCGGGTGCGCACCGGGTGCGGGACTCCGGTGTAGCGGACCTCCATCGTGAAGGCCGTCCCCGCCCGGAGCGGCTTCACCGGCTTGATACGGAGCTTGTCGGCGCGGTGGGTGTAGCGGGCGGGGCGGCGGCCGTCCACGAGCACCTTGGTGAGGCGGAACCGCCCGAGGTCGAGAAGAATCTCGGGCAGGGTCCGCGTGGCGACGGCCCGGATTCTGGCGCGGCCCGCGAGCCGCCCGGTGTGCGGGATGTAGTCCAGCTCCAGGTCGTACTCCCCGGTGCTGTAACCGCTGTCGCCGTGCTGCGGAAAATACGAATCCGTCACCCTGGTGCGTCCTTACCCAACCGTGCCTGTGGAACCCTGTGCTCCCCGCGGTTCCCCCGCGAAACCCCCGTCTCCGGACTCCTGCCGCCCGCCGCCCGTGTCCGGTGCCTGCTGCCGAACCCGTGCCCTTGCCCGTGCCCCCGGAGCCCCGCTCACACCGCCGTGCCGGCGGACACGGACCTGCTCACGAGGCCCGTGCTGCCCGGCGGCGGGCCGGGCGGCGCGAGCGGTCCGACGGCCCCGGACCCGGACCACGCCACGCGGCGATCGGATTGCCCAGCCAGCGGGTGTCCGCGGGCACCCGCTCCCCGCGCATCACCAGGGACGCCGGACCCGCCACGGCCCGGTCGCCGATCACCGCGCCGGGCAGCGCGATGCCGTGCGGGCCCAGCGTGGCGCCCGCCCCGAGAACGACATTGTCCATCCGCATGATCCGGTCGTGGAAGAGGTGCGTCTGCACCACACAGCCACGGTTCACGCTGGCGCCCCGGCCGACCGTCACGAGGTCGGCCTCCGGCAGCCAGTACGTCTCGCACCAGGCACCGCGCCCGATCCGGGCGCCCAGACCGCGCAGCCACAGATTCATCAGCGGGGTGCCCGGGACCGCGCCGACCAGCCACGGCACGGCCAGCACCTCGACGAAGGTGTCCGCCAGTTCATTGCGCCAGACGAAGGCCGACCACAGCGGGTGCTCGACCGCCCGGAACCGGCCGACGAGCACCCATTTGACCGCGATCGCCGTCAGGGCGGCGATCAGTCCGCCCACGAGCAGCACAGCCCCGCCGAGCAGCACCGCCGCCATCCAGCCGAAACGTTCCGCCAGAGCCGCGAAGGCCATGATCCCGAGCACGGCCAGCGCCACACTGCACATCACCGGCACGATCCGGCAGATCTCGACCGCCGCACGGGCCCACTTCAGCCGCGCGGGCGGGGCGAAGGTACGGCTCTGGTCGCCCTCCTCCGCCGAGCGCGGCAGCTTCATCGGCGGCATCCCGAGCCAGGAACTGCCCGCCTTCGCCCGCTTGGGCGTCGCCGACAGCACCCCGACCAGACCGCGCTTGGGCACCCGGCGGCCCGCGGCCGTCATCCCGGAGTTGCCGAGGAACGCGCGCTTGCCGACCCGGGCCTCGGCGATCCGCAGCCGCCCGCCGCCCAGCTCGTACGACGCCACCATCGTGTCGTCGGCGAGGAACGCGCCGTCGCCGACCGTCGTCATCGCGGGCAGCGCCAGCACGGTCGACGCCTCGACGCCCCGGCCGACCCTCATCCCGAGCGCCCGCAGCCACACGGGCGTCAGCAGGCTCGCGTACAGCGGGAACAGATGCACCCGCGCCATGTCCATCAGCCGCTCGCTCACCCACGCCTGCCAGGCGATCCGCCCGGCGACGGGGTGGCTGCCCTCGCGCAGCCCGACGCTCAGCGCCCGTACGCCCACGAGGATCAGCAGCGCGTACGTCACCAGGGCGGTGACCGTCGCGAGCGGCACCGCGGCGAGCGGGGTGGGCCCGAGGGTGAGCACCAGCAGCGCGGGCAGGGCCGCGACGGCGGGCAGCAGGCCGAGGCAGAGGGAGGCCACCGAGTACAGGGCCGTCCAGCGGCGGCGGCGCGGCGGGCGGGGTTCGCCCCTGCGCGCCTTCCCGTCGCGGGTGGCGGGCACGCCCGACCAGCGCTCACCGGCCGGTACGGACCCGGTGACGCCCGACCCGGGCGCTATCTCCGACCGCTTCCCGATCCGCGCGCCCGGGAACAGCGTGCTGCGGGCGCCGACCACGGCGTCCGCGCCGATGCGCAGGGCTCCGATGTGCAGCCGGTCGCCGTCCAGCCAGTGCCCGGACAGATCCGCCTCGGGCTCGACGGCCGCGCCCCGGCCGAGCCGGAGCATGCCGGTGACGGGCGGCAGGGCGTGCAGATCGACGTTCTCGCCGACGCGGGCACCCAGGGCACGGGCGTAGTACGTGAGCCAGGAACCGGCGAGGCTCGTCGCCCCGCTCAGCTCGGCCAGCCGCTCGGCGGTCCACAGCCGCAGATGCGTACCGCCGCCGCGCGCGTAGGTGCCGGGGCGGACCCCGCGCAACAGCAGACGGGCGCCGCCCGCAGCGATGACGATCTTCCCGGGCGGGCTGACGACCAGCAGCCAGCCGAGCGCGATCCACCACCAGGAGACTCCGGGACCGAGCCCGAGGATGTTCGCGACGGCCGCCGCGACGACGCTCCACCGCAGCCCGGCGACGGTCAGCAGCGGCACCATGAGCAGCAGCTGCGCCGCTTGTGTCCGTACCGGTACGGGCCGTACCTCGCGGATCCTCCCGCGCTTCGACGCCGTGGTCTCCAGCGTCCGGGCGAGTGCCCCGAGCGTCGGGTTCTGGTAGATGTCCCCGACGGAGCCGGTGCCGTAGCGCTCCCTGATCCGGGACACCAGCCGGGCGGCCGCGAGGCTGCCGCCGCCGTGGGCGAAGAAGTCCGCGCCGGGACCGGAGACGGGCACCCCGAGCAGTTCGGTCCACTGTCCGGCGAGCCAGGTCTCGCTCTCCGTGAGTGGTTCGGAATCCTCCGCCGGGCCGGTGCCGGTGACGGTGTCCGGCAGCGGCCAGGGCAGTGCGTCCCGGTCCACCTTTCCGGACGTCCGGGTCGGCAGCTCCGCGACGACCGCGAGCAGCGGCACCAGGGCGGCGGGCAGCTCCTTGCGGAGGCGGGCGAGGGAGTCGGCGCGGTCGAAGGCACGGGAGGCGTGGGCGGGCCCGGTCACGGACCCGGCTCCAGTTTCGTGGCCGGGCGCCGGGGGCGTCGGGGTGCCGTCCGGGACCACGTACCCGACCAGGATCTGGGTACCGGCGGCTGTCGTACGGATCGCCGAGGCCGCGCCCGCGACGCCCGGGAGAGCCTGGAGCGCGGCATCGATCTCACCGAGTTCGATACGGCGCCCGCCCAGCTTGATCTGCTCGTCCGCGCGGCCGACGAACAGCAGCCCCTCCTCCTCGGCGCGCACCAGATCACCGCTGCGATAGGCGCGGGTCCAGCCGAGGGACGGCAGCGGGGCGTACTTCTCCGCGTCCTTGACGGGGTCGAGATAGCGGGCGAGACCCGCGCCGCCGATGACCAGCTCGCCCGTCGCGCCCATGGGCACGATCTCGCCCCGGCCGTCCACGACGGCCAGCTCCCAGCCGTCGAGCGGCAGCCCGATGCGTACGGGACCCCGGCCGGTCAGCGGCGCGGCGCAGGCGACGACCGTGGCCTCGGTGGGGCCGTAGGTGTTCCAGACCTCGCGGCCGGGGACGGCCATGCGCTCGGCCAGCTCGGGCGGGCATGCCTCACCGCCGAAGATCAGCAGGCGTACGTCGTCGAGCGCGTGGGCGGGCCAGAGGGCCGCGAGCGTGGGGACCGTCGACACGACGGTGATGCGCTGCTCGACAAGCCAGGGGCCGAGGTCGATTCCCGTACGGACGAGTGAGCGGGGCGCGGGCACCAGACAGGCCCCGTGGCGCCAGGCCAGCCACATCTCCTCGCAGGACGCGTCGAAGGCGACGGAGAGCCCTGCGAGCACCCGGTCGCCGGGGCCCAGCGGCGCGTCCCGCAGGAACAGCCGCGCCTCGGCGTCCACGAAGGCCGCCGCGCTGCCGTGGGTGACGGCGACGCCCTTGGGCTTTCCGGTGGAGCCGGAGGTGAAGATGATCCACGCGTCGTCGCCGGGGAGGGGCCGCCTGAGCGCGGGCCCGTCCGGCGCGGACGCGTTCAGCACGGACGCGGGCGGGTTCGCCCCGGCCGGGCGGGGTGTGTCCGGGGCGGTACGGCCGAGGGCCGGTGCGCCGGGGTGGGTTCCGGCCGGTTCGGGTGCGGCGGCCGGGTCCGTATCGCCCGGTGCCGGTACGGAGGCATCGGCGGCACGCGTACCGTCTGGAACCGGACCGTCCGGGACCGTACCGCCCAGGTCACGTACGTCCGGGGCGGGTGCGCCCGGGGCGGATGCGCCCGGCACCGCACCGGCCGGGTCCGGTGCCGTACGGTCCAAGACCGGGGCCGTACCGGCCGGGGCGGACCGGGTGATCGCGCGGGCCTCGCCGATCACCGCGTGCACCGCGGCCTCCGTGAAGACCAGCTCCGCGCGCTCGTCGGGGTCCTCCGCGTCGACCGGGACATAGGCCGCGCCCGCCGCCAGGACCGCGAGGATCGACACATAGAGATCGGCCGTGCCGGAGGGGACCCGCACACCGACCCGGTCACCCGCGCCGACACCCTCGGCGGCGAGCAGCCGCCGCAGGTCCTCGACCTCGTCGAGGAGGGCGCGGTAGGTGAGCGGGGTGACTCCGTCGTCCACCGCGGGAGCGTCCGGGTGACGGCGGGCCGTCTCGTCGAGGATGTCGAGGAGCGTACGGGTGGGGGCCGCGGGCCCCGCGGAGAAGTACGCCGGCGGCGCCGCGTCGTCGAGCAGCGGGTCGAGCAGATCGGGAGGTACCGGGGCGACGGTCATACAGCGCACCCGTCGTCGGCCGACAGGACCCTGCGCGCGGGCTCACCCCGGTCGATACGAGACTGGTGCGTACGCATCTCTCACTCTCCGTCCGTCGTGTGGAGTGCGCTGTGAATCCCCGTTCCGCGCACGGCAAACGAGGAGTTTATCCAGCGATGACCCGACTCGCCTGTTGTGAGAACGCGACCATGGCGTAAGGAGCACCCCCGCTTCACGCCCCTGGCGAGGCACATCGTCCCAGCTCGCCACGGTGAGCCGGGCCCGGGCCGGGCCGCGCGTCCGGCGCGGCCACCGCCTCCGGATTGTGGCGAAAGGCACGCCTTCCGGCCCTGAGTACGGGCTCTCGCGAGGCATGGAACGGCCCCGCGGCGGGCGCGGAAGCCCGGGCCCGGGGCGTTCCGCACAGTGGAACGGCGCGTCTGCCCCGGACCTCACGGAACCGATCACACGCTGTACGGCCCGGGCGCGTCCTGCGGGGAGTGCGGCCGCACCGCCGGGCTCATGGGCGAGGGGGCGATCCCCCGGGGCCCGTACACCCCTGACCGTACGCCTTCACCCGGCCCGCTGCTCGCCCCGGGCCGGGCATCCCTGGCCAGCGGGACCGGCCGCCCCGGCTCCCCCAACTGTTGCCTCTCCCGGCCCTTCTCCGCCCCCCTCCCGGCGGTTCACGCCCGTCCATGACCGCCGCCCCGGTCTCTACTCCTTGGCGGCCGGCCGGTAGGTGCTCACCTGTACGCCCGCCGCGCTCGTGACGGTCGAGACCAGTTCGAGCGGTCGCTGCCCGCCGTCCTCGGGGAAGATCGACTTCCCTCCGCCCAGCAGCACCGGCATGATCATCAGCCGCAGCTCGTCGACCAGGCCCTCGGACAGAAGGGCGCGTACCAGCGTGGGGCTCCCCATGATCAGCAGATCACCGCCCTCGGTCGCGTGCAGTTCGCGGATCCGGGCGATGGCGTCCCCGCCGGGGATGAGGGTGCTGTTGTCCCACGTCAGGTCGGCGTCGCCGAGCGTGTCGGACACGACGTACTTCGGGATGGAGTTCATCCGGTCGGCGAACGGATCGCCCTCCCGGTCCGGCCATGCGTCGGCCATCGTCCGCCAGGTGCGGCGCCCGAACAGCAGCGCATCCGCCTTGCCCATCGCCTCGTCGATGAAGCCGCCCACCACCTCAGGGTCGAAGAACGTGTGCGACCACCCGCCGTGGGCGAAGCCCCCTTCGGTGTCCTCGTCGACTCCGCCCGGTGCCTGTACGACTCCGTCCAGGCTCATGAACTCGCTGATCACTATGCGCACGGAACTTGCTCCTCCTGCTTGTTGCTCTGCTACGACATGAAGACTGTCCCGCGGCCCCGAACTCATCGCGACCGCTGTCCGGGGGCCCGCGGTCAGCGGAACAGCCCGGACCGCTGCCCCGGGGTACGGCGAACCCCGCCCGGATCACCGCCCCGGGGCAGGGCGAACCCTGTCCGGACCGCCGCCCTGCGACACTACGTGCCCGCGTCCCCGCGCCCCCGGATCACCGTGATGACCAGCGCGCGCCCGTGAGCAGATCGCCGAGGCCCACCCAGGCGAGGTTCATCAGCGTGGTGGCGGCCTCCCGCGCCGAGACCGCGCCCGTGTCGTTCATCCACCCCGCCAGCGACTCCGCCGCCCCCACCAGCGCCTGCGCCAGCGCGGTCACGTCCCGGGCGCCCGGCTCGGGCTCCCGGCGCCGGGCGCCCGCCTCCTGCGCGGCGGCCGCGGCGATCAGCGTGGCCACATGGTCGACGATCTCGTTCCGCATCGCCCCCACCTCCCGGGCGAACGGCTCCCCGTGGGTCCGGGCCTGCCGGTGCAGTACGGACCAGCCGTCCGGGTTCTCCGCGGTGTGCGTGAAGAACGCCATGAGCCCGGCCCACAGCTGCCGCTCGGGGGACAGACCCGGCTCGTCGGACCGGGACATGTGCGACTCGGACACATGCGACTCGTCCGGCGCGCACCGACCCGGCTCATCCCGCGCGGACAGACCCGACTCGTCCGGCGCGGACAGTCCCCGCTCGTCCCGCGCGGACAGATCCGGCTCGGCCGGCGGGTCCGGCTCGGCCGCGTCCCGTACGGCGGCCAGCAGCGCCGCCGCCTCCCGCCGGATGCACGCGGTGAACAGTTCCTCCTTGGAGTTCAGATACAGATACACCAGCGGCTTGGAGACCCCCGCGAGTTCGGCTATCTCGTCCATGGACGCCGCGCGGTAGCCGCGCCGCCCGAAGGTCCGCACGGCGGCGTCCAGCATCTGCTGCTCCCGGACGGCCCGCGGCAACCGCTTGCTCTTCGCGCCCCTCACGGCACCCATGCCAAGACCCCTCCGCCCCGAGCTGGTGAAGATCCACCCCTACTGCCGGGTAAGCCTACGGGCCGCCACAAGGTCAACAACGCGCCAAGGCCCCCGCCTTTCCGCAGGTGCGGAGGCGGGGGCCGTGGGCTCATGGCCCGTCAGAGGCCCGTGATCACGGGGCCGGCGTCAGGCCGGGACGGGGACCTCGCGGCCGGAGTCGATCTCGTCGACCGGCGAAGAAGTGGCCGAGTTGTATACGTCGTGGTCCAGGATCTTCTCCTTCGCGGAGACGATCACGGGGACCAGGGCCTGGCCCGCGACGTTCGTGGCGGTCCGGATCATGTCCAGGATCGGGTCGATCGCCATCAGCAGACCCACGCCCTCCAGCGGGAGACCCAGCGTGGAGAGGGTCAGGGTGAGCATGACGGTCGCACCGGTCAGACCCGCCGTGGCCGCCGAGCCGACGACCGAGACGAAGGCGATCAGCAGATAGTCCTGGATGCCGAGCTGGACGTCGAAGATCTGGGCGATGAAGATCGCGGCGAGGGCCGGGTAGATCGCGGCGCAGCCGTCCATCTTGGTGGTCGCGCCGAACGGGACGGCGAAGGACGCGTACTCCTTCGGCACACCGAGCCGCTCGGTGACCTTCTGGGTGACCGGCATCGTGCCGACGGAGGAGCGGGAGACGAAGGCGAGCTGGATGGCGGGCCAGGCGCCCTTGAAGAACTGGATCGGGTTGACCTTGGCGACCGTCGCGAGCAGCAGCGGATAGACACCGAACAGCACCAGGGCGCAGCCGATGTAGACATCGGCGGTGAAGGTCGCGTACTTGCCGATCAGGTCCCAGCCGTAGTCGGCGATGGCGTAGCCGATGAGCCCGACGGTGCCGAGCGGCGCGAGGCGGATGACCCACCACAGGGCCTTCTGGAGCAGTTCGAGCACGGCCTCGCTGAGGTCGAGGACCGGCTTGGCCTTCTCACCGAGGGCGAGGGCCGCGATACCGGCGACCGCGGAGATGAAGACGATCTGGAGGACGTTCAGCTCGGTGAAGGGCGTGATGACGTCCGTGGGGATGATGCCGGTGAGGAAGTCGATCCAGCTGCCCTGGTTCTCGGGGAGCTTGCCGTCCTTGGGGCTGAGCCCGGTGCCCGAGCCCGGGTTGGTGAGCAGGCCGATCGTGATGCCGATGGCGACCGCGATCAGCGAGGTGATCATGAACCAGAGGAGGGTACGGGAGGCCAGCCGGGCGGCGTTGTTGACCTTCCGCAGATTGGTGATGGACACCAGGATCGCGAAGAAGACGAGGGGCGCGACGGCCAGCTTCAGCAGCCGGATGAAGATGCCGCCGATCTGCTCAAGGGTGTCCTTGAGCCAGCCGATGTCCTGGCCCCGGGCGAGCCAGCCGAGGAGGACACCGAGCACCAGACCGGCGACGATCTGGGCCCAGAAGGGGACCTTGGGTATACGGAAGCCGGGGCCCGAGGGCTTTCCGGCAGCGGGGGACGTCGTGTTCGCGGACACGGACACACTCCAGTGAAAGGCGTAAGGGGGAGAAGAGCGGGTGGCGGCGCCCGTGCGCGAGTAGGGGCGATTCCGCTGGGTGATGCCGGGGTCAGAACGAGCGGCAACAGACCGCCGACATACAGCGGCAGAGGTCGACATGCAGGCGCGCCACGAGCGGGGGGCTCGCGGCATCGTGGTGGCGCACTGCTGTCTTCATACTGCACACGTTAACACTTGAACTTTGAGGTTCTCAAAGGCCCCCTTGGGGTGGAGCAGGACGAAACCAGCCATCGACGCGATGATGCTGGAACGTTTCCCCAGGACCCGTGCGCGGGCCGGGGCCGGGCCGCTCCCCTGGCACCCCCCGGCTCCCCTGGACAGCCCCGGGGAGAGCTCCCGAACGGCTCCTCAGGGCCCTGGGACGCTCCCCTCCGACGGGCCACGGAACACGGCCACGCCCCCGGCCGGAGCGTCTGCTCCAGCCGGGGGCGTGTGTGAGATATGCGATATGCGAGGGATACGGGGACGTACCGGACACCAAGGGGGTTACGTGAGCCTCGCTCAGGCCCCGTGTGCCTCGAAGCCCCCCGCCGCGCCGGACCGCACCGGCCCCGTACCGAACCCGGACGGCCCCTGCGAACCACCCGGACGGCCCGGAGCCGTACGGGCCCCGGACAGACCGGAGCCGTGAAGGCCGTACGCCCGTGCTTCCTTACGCCGCGCCGTCCCGCACGCCGTCCTCCTGCGTCCGGTTCGCCTCCAGGCGTGCCTTCGCCCGGTCGACCTTGTGGACGATCTGCTCGGACATGGCATCGCGCTGCTTGCGCAGCAGGATGAAGCTGAGCGGCGCGGACAGCACCAGTGCGAGCAGCACGACCCAGATGAAGTTGGAGTCGCCGAGCCCCTTCGGCAGGATGCCGAACTGGACGAGGACGGCCACCACGACGAAGCAGCCGGCGAAGACGGCGACTCGCATGCCGGTGTACTTGAGCGCGGCGCTCGACTTGGCTGACACGGCGGGGCCCTTCTCTCTTCCGGTCTTACTTCCGGCACGGACGCGGCACGGACGCGGCACGGACGCGGACGCGGCTGCTCCCTCGGAAGCGGTGCGGTCCGTGCGGTGACGGAAACGGCCGCGCCCGCGGACACGGCCGCGTTCAACCGTCACGGCCGCGGTCACGGACGCTGATGTCCTCGGACCAGTGAAGCACGGACGGAAAACGATCAGTACAGCGGCAGGAGCATGGTGATGTCGTCGCGGTCGTCGCCGTCGGCCACCCGGATCGCGCCGGGCACCCGTCCGACCTCCTTATAGCCGCAGGAGGCGTAGAAGCGCTCGATGCCCATACCGCCCCGGCAGCCGAGCCGGATCGCCTCGATGCCCTCGAATCCGCGGGCGGCCGCCGCGACCGCGGCCATCAGCTCCCGGCCGTGGCCGCCGCCCTGGAGGCGGGGGTGGACCATCACGGTGTAGAGCCAGACCCAGTGGGTCATCAGCCGGTGGGAGTTGAAGGAGAAGAAGGCGGTGGCCGCGACCTCGCCGTTCTCGTCCCGGCCGACCAGCAGCCGGGCGGAGCCGTCGGCCATGGCGGCGAGATGGCGGACCAGTTCGGGGCGTATCTCGCCGACCGTGACGGGCGGGACAAAGCCGACCGCCCCGCCCGCGTTGGTGACATCGGTCCAGAGCCGGACGATGCCGTCGCGCAGGGCGGGGTCGACGGACGGGTCGAGTGTGTGGCGCAGGCGCATCAGACGCGCATGGGCTGCGGGGACTCCCGGCGGTCGGCCTCCGGACCCGGGTACTCGCGGATGATCTCGTACCGGGTGTTCCGCTCGACCGGACGGAACCCGGCGTCGCGGATCAGCTCCAGCAGATCCTCACGGGTCAGCTTGTTGGGCGTGCCGTAGTTGTCCGCGTCATGGGTGATCTTGTACTCGACGACCGAGCCGTCCATGTCGTCGGCGCCGTGCTGGAGGGCGAGCTGCGCAGTCTGCACCCCGTGCATCACCCAGAAGACCTTGACGTGGGGGACGTTGTCGAAGAGGAGCCGGGAGACCGCGAAGGTCTTCAGCGCCTCGGCGCCGGTGGCCATGGTGGTGCGGGCCTGGAGCCGGTTGCGGACCTTGCCGTCCTTCATGTCGACGAAGTCGTGCTGGTAGCGCAGCGGGATGAAGACCTGGAAGCCGCCGGTCTCGTCCTGGAGTTCACGCAGCCGCAGTACGTGGTCCACGCGGTGGCGGGGCTCCTCGATGTGCCCGTACAGCATGGTGCACGGGGTCTTGAGGCCCTTGCCGTGCGCGAGGCGGTGGATGCGCGACCAGTCCTCCCAGTGGGTCTTGTGGTCGACGATGTGCTGACGGATCTCCCAGTCGAAGATCTCCGCGCCGCCGCCGGTGAGGGATTCGAGCCCGGCCTCGATCAGCTCGTCGAGGATGTCGGAGGCGGACATCCCGGAGATGGTCTCGAAGTGGTGGATCTCGGTGGCGGTGAACGCCTTGAGCGAGACGTCGGGGAGGGCTTCCTTCAGCGCCGAGAGCGACCGGGGGTAGTAGCGCCAGGGCAGATTGGGGTGGAGCCCGTTGACGATGTGCAGTTCGGTGAGGTTCTCGTTCTCCATCGCCTTGGCGAGGCGGACGGCCTCCTCGATGCGCATGGTGTACGCGTCCTTCTCGCCCGGCTTGCGCTGGAACGAGCAGTACGCGCACGACGCGGTGCACACATTGGTCATATTGAGATGGCGGTTGACGTTGAAGTGGACGACGTCACCGTTCTTGCGCGTACGCACCTCGTGGGCGAGGCCGCCGAGCCAGGCGAGGTCGTCCGAGTCGTAGAGCGCGATCCCGTCCTCACGGGTCAGCCGCTCACCGGCCGCGACCTTCTCCTCCAGCTCGCGCTTGAGCCCAGCGTCCATGCGCCCGCCTCCCATAATCTCCGTCAATCGGGCCTTCCCACCGTACTCCCCGGCGCTCGGCGCCCCGGGTACCCCCCGACCGGTCCTCACACCTGCTCGGGCAGGTCCCCGACCCGGTTCTCCCACTTGGTGGAGAGCACGATCGTCGTCCGCGTACGGGAGACTCCGCGCGTGCCGCTCAGCCGGCGGATGGTCTTCTCCAGACCGTCGACGTCGCTCGCCCGGATCTTGAGCATGTAGGAGTCGTCGCCCGCGATGAACCAGCAGTCCTCGATCTCGGCGAGGTCCCGCAGCCTGCGGGCGACGTCCTCGTGGTCGGCGGCGTCGGAGAGCGAGATACCGATGAGGGCGGTGACGCCGAGGCCGAGGGAGGCCGCGTCGACGGTGGCGCGGTAGCCGGTGATGACACCCGCGGCCTCCAGCCGGTTGATCCGGTCGGTGACGCTCGGCCCGGAGAGGCCGACGAGCCGTCCCAGCTCGGCGTAGGAGGCCCTGCCGTTCTCCCGGAGGGCCTGGATGAGCTGCCTGTCCACCGCGTCCATATGCCTGGAGCCTTCCATATTCAGCAATCCAGCGAAGTATTAGATTGAATCTAAGGCATGCAGGGCGAAATCCCTGCGAATCTTACACATTTCAAGCGATGATCTTTTCAGGACACCCGGCCGGAGAGGGCCCGCCCTCAGGGGCGGCGGCCGGGCCGGGAGCGGTGGGCCGGGGACCGGTTCCCGGCCCCGGACGGGATACGCGCCCCGGCACTCGTATCGGAACGGGCACCGAGGCGGATACCGGAACGGATACCGGTACCGAGCGCACGGACACCGGTACCGAGGACATGCGCACCGGGACCGCCGGCACGGACGACAACGGTACGGACGACAACGGTACGGACCCGGCGGCGGAGGAGACCATCACCGGCCGGGCCGCGCGCCACGGGAGCCGCCCAGCTCCCCCTCCCACCGGCGGTAGAGCCCGTGCGGCACCCCCGCCGCGTCCAGCACCCGCCCGGCGACGAAGTCCACCAGGTCCTGGATGTGCGTGGCGCCCGCGTAGAACGCCGGGGACGCCGGCAGCACCACGGCGCCCGCCTCGTCGAGGGCCACCAGGTGCTTCAGCGTCTGCCCGTTCAGCGGGGTCTCCCTCACGGCGACGACCAGGGGCCGCCGCTCCTTGAGCGTGACGCTCGCCGCGCGCTGGAGCAGATCCTTGGAGAGCCCGAGCGCCACCCCCGCGACGGACGCCGTGGACGCGGGCACGATCAGCATCCCCTTGACGGGGTACGACCCCGAGGACGGCCCGGCCGCCAGATCGCCCGCCGCCCAGTTCCGTACACCGCCGACGTCCACCCGGAAGGTGCCGGGCTTGCCGTCCGCCCCGCGCGCCAGCCACTCCCTCAGATCGTCCTGCCAGTGCGCGTCCCGGAACGCGATCCCGGTCTCGTCGAGGAGGGTCAGGCGCGAGGCCCGCGAGACCACCAGGTCGACGCTCTCGCCCGCGTCGAGCAGACCGCGCAGTACGGCGGCGGCATAGGGCGTGCCGGACGCCCCGGAGACACCGACGAGCCACGGGCGGCGGGGGTTGTCTGCTGCTTGCTCCACACAGGGGAGCCTATCCGGCGGCGCGTACCAGGAACTGAACACGGTGTGCCGGACGTTCCTCAGGGACAGTGCCGGGGCTCTGCCGGGCGCGGAAGTGATCAGGATCGGGGGGCTGTGATGACTGGTACAGGCGTCACCGGAGGGCGCACGGCGGACCGTGTGAAGGCCGCGGCCGGACTGATGGCGGTCTGGGTGGCCCTGCTGTGGGTGCTGGAGGCCGTCGATGTGGCGAGCGGCCACGCCCTGGACGCGTACGGGGTGATCCCCCGCGAGGTGTCCGAGCTGCCCGACATCGTCCCCTCGGCCTTTATGCACTTCGGCTTCGGGCACCTTGCCTCCAACAGCGTTCCTCTGCTGGTGTTCGGCTTCCTGGCCGCGCTCGGCGGAATCCGGCGCTTCCTTGCCGTATCCCTGATGATCATCGTGGTGGACGGGCTGGGCGTCTGGCTCGTCTCACCGGACAACACCAACACCGCCGGGGCCTCCGGCCTGATATTCGGCCTCTTCGGCTATCTGGTCGTCCGCGGCTTCGTCGACCGCAAGCTGGTCGAGGTCGGCGTCGGTCTGCTGATAGGCGCGGTCTGGGGCAGCAGCATCCTGCTGGGCCTCTCCCCCACCAACACCGGCGTGAGCTGGCAGGGCCACCTCTTCGGCCTGCTCGCGGGCATAGCCGCGGCCTTCGTCTTCCGCCGCCGCAGGACCCCGGCGGCGCTGCCCGGCGGCGCGGTGGTGTGAACGGCGGACGCCGGCGTCAGGCGCCGGGGTCGACGGGGAGCGCGGAGGTGTCGACCGTGAGAGTGCCGATCGAGGTCTTCACCGTCACGATGCCCGCGTACGGGAAGGTGTCACGGCCCCGATAGCCGGTGGGACCGGGGTTCCAGCAGGTGACCAGCTCGCCCTTGTTGGGATCGATGATCAGGTAGTTCGGGATGCCCCGCGCCGCGTACTGCCGGTGCTTGACCTCGTAGTCATTGCGGACGCTGCTCGGCGAGACGACCTCGATGGCCAATTCGACCAAGTCGGCAGGGTAAGAGGTGAGGTTCCGCGCCTCCTCCTTGGCCGGGATGACGGCAAGATCGGGGCAGAACTCAAAGTCCTCGCTGAACGGAACTGCGACATCACTCATGATGCTCCACTCCGCACCGAGCTGTGGCTCCAATTGCGCCCAAACCTTCATGATCGTCCGATTGTGGAAGGGACGCAGCGGGCCCAGAACGATATTGCCCTCGACGATCTCCGCACGGAAGCCGGGGAACATGTCCTCGAACCGGCTGAGCCGCGAGCGCAGACGACCGGTCTCCGGAACGGTCACATCGGCCTCCCCGTCCTGCTCTCGATGGTAGGCCACAGCACTAGTCACACCGTCAGGCCCCGCACCAGCAGATCCAGCAGAGCGAACACGAAAAGGGTGATGCCGATAAAACCGTTGACGGTGAAGAACGCCCTGTTCAGCCGGGAGAGGTCATGCGGCCGGACGATCGTGTGCTCGTAGAGGAACGCCCCCGCCACGATGACCAGCCCGGCCCAGAAGAACACCCCCGCGTCCGTCGCCAGCGCGTACCAGACGAGGAGACCGGTCGTGACGGCGTGGCACAGCCGCGCGCCGTGGAGCGCGGCCGGGACGCCGAAGCGGGCCGGGAAGGACATGACGCCCTCGGCGCGGTCCGCCTGGACGTCCTGGGAGCCGAAGATCAGGTCGAAGCCGCCGATCCAGACGCCGACCGCGAGCCCCAGGATCACCGCGTCCCACGACCAGGTGCCGGTGACCGCGAGCCAGGCGCCGATGGGACCCATGGCCTGGGCGAGCCCGAGGATGGCGTGCGGGAAGTTGGTGAACCGCTTGCCGTACGGATAGACCACCATCGGGATCACGGCGATCGGCGCGAGCGCCAGACAGAGCGGGTTGAGCAGGGCCGCCGCGCCGAGGAAGACGACGAGGGCGACCAGCGCGCCCGTCCACGCCGAGCGCACGCTGACCGCGCCGGTGACCAGTTCCCTGTTCGCCGTACGGGGGTTACGGGCGTCGATCTCCCGGTCGATGATCCGGTTGCAGGCCATCGCGAAGGTGCGCAGCCCCACCATCGCGACGGTGACGAGCAGCAGCGTGCCCCAGTGGATGTTCCCGTCGAGCAGGAACATCGCGGTGAGGGAGGCGATGTACGCGAAAGGCAGCGCGAAGACCGAGTGCTCGATCATCACCAGCCGCAGAAACGCCTTGACCCTGCCGTTGGGCCGCGCGGGTCCGGGTACGGGCACACCCTCGGCGGCCGATGTCATACGGAGTCCTTCCGTGACGCGCCCCGTCCCCGGCGGGCGGCGGGCGCGTGGCCGTAACCGGGCGGGCGGGCCGCCGGAGCCGCCAAGGCTCCCGGGCGAGGGTCTCCCACGGGCGAGAGCCCACCCGTGCCCCATCGGGCACCCGCCCCCGGGCCCGAAACCAGGCCCGGCCGGGCACCCGCCCCGGAGGAGACGGCCCGCACGGGCGGGACACCTCGTACAGCCACAGGCACGAACGCGGCCACAGGCACAGGCACGAACGCGGCCACAGGCACAGGCACAGCCGCGGTGCTCACAGCCCGTACTCCTTCCAGCGGCGGTCCACCAGTGCCGACGTATCCGGGTCCGACTCGACCATGTCCGGCCAGCCGCCGTCACGGGTGTAGCCCTCCTCGGGCCACTTCGCCGTCGCGTCGATGCCCGCCTTGCCGCCCCAGAACTGCTGGTAGGACGCGTGGTCGAGATGGTCGACCGGACCCTCGGTCAGGGTCAGATCGCGCGCGTAGTCGGTATTGCCGAGCGCGCGCCAGGCGACCTCGTGCAGATCGTGGACGTCACAGTCGGAGTCGACCACGACGATCAGCTTCGTCAGGGACATCATGTGCGCGCCCCAGATCGCCGACATGACCTTCTGCGCGTGCTTCGGGTACTTCTTGTCGATCGAGACGATGGCGCAGTTGTGGAAGCCGCCCGACTCGGGCAGGTGGTAGTCCACGATGTCCGGCACGATGATCTTCAGCAGCGGCAGGAAGAACCGCTCCGTCGCCCGGCCCAGCGGTCCGTCCTCCGTCGGCGGACGGCCCACGACGATGGACTGGAGCAGCGGCCGTTTGCGCATCGTCACACAGTCGATGGTCAGTGCCGGGAAGGGCTCCTGCGGGGTGTAGAAGCCGGTGTGGTCGCCGAACGGCCCCTCCGGCAGCATCACACCCGGCTCCAGCCACCCCTCCAGTACGACCTCCGCCTGCGCGGGCACCTGGAGCGGGACCGTCTTGCAGTCGACCATCTCGATCCGCTTGCCCTGCACGAAGCCCGCGAACAGGTACTCGTCGATGTCGCCGGGCAGCGGCGCGGTGGACGCGTATGTCACCGACGGCGGCGCGCCGAACGCGATCGCGACCGGCAGCCGCTCACCGCGCTTGGCCGCCACCTGGTAGTGGTTGCGGCTGTCCTTGTGGATCTGCCAGTGCATGCCGATGGTGTTCCGGTCGTGCCGCTGGAGCCGGTACAGACCGAGGTTCCGCACGCCCGTCTCCGGGTGCTTGGTGTGCGTCAGACCCAGATTGAAGAAGGAACCGCCGTCCTTGGGCCAGGTGAACAGCGCGGGCAGCGCCTCCAGGTCCACGTCGTCGCCGTGCAGGACGACCTCCTGCACCGGCGCGTCCTTCACCTTCTTCGGCGGTACGTGGACCATCGAGCCGAGCTTGCCGAACGCCTCGCGCACCCCGATGAACCCGTGCGGCAGCTCCGGCTTCAGCAGCCCGCCGATCTTGTCGCTGATCTCCTCGTACGACTTCAGCCCGAGCGCCTTGAGGAGCCGGCGGTCCGTACCGAAGACGTTCATGGCGAGGGGCATCGAGGAGCCGCGCACATTCTCGAAGAGCAGCGCGGGTCCGCCCGCCTTGTTCACCCGGTCGACGATCTCCCCGACCTCCAGACGGGGATCGACCTCGGCCTTGACGCGCTTGAGGTCTCCCTCGCGTTCCAGGGCCCTGAGCAGGGATCGAAGATCGTCATAAGCCATGCGCCCCAGTATCTGCTACCGGATACCCTGGCGGCGTCACCGGGGGGCGCCCGCGCCCCCGCCGTCTCGCCCTGGGGGACCGTAAGACCATGCTCAGGTATCTGCCCTTTCTGCTGGTCCTGGCACTGTGGATCTACGCCTTCATCGATGTGCTGAACACCCCGGAGAACGAGGTCAGGCATCTGCCGAAGGTCGTGTGGGTCATCATCGTGCTGCTCTTCGGCGAGGTGCTGATCGGCCCGATCGCGTGGTTCGCCGCGGGCCGGCCCCGCAAGGCCCCGGCGGGCGGGCCGGCCGCGGGCCGGCGCGGCGGCGACTGGGTCGCCCCCGACGACAACCCCGACTTCCTGAAGTCCCTCAAGGAGGAGAACAAGAAGGACGAGTCCCTCCTCAAGGACTGGGAGGCGGATCTGCGCCGCCGCGAGGAGGAGCTGAAGCGCCGCGAGAGCGGCGACGAGGAGAAGTAGGGAGCGGGGAAGCGGGTGGAACGGTGGAGCTGAGGCTGCTGGTCACCTTCGAGAAGGTCGCCTCCGTGCTGAGCTTCACGCGCGCGGCGGCGGAACTGAAGTACGCCCAGTCCAGCGTCACCGGCCAGATCCGCGCCCTGGAGGGCTCCCTCGGCACCGAGCTGTTCGACCGGCTCGGCAGCCGTATCAGGCTCACCGAGGCGGGTGAGCGCCTGCTGCCGTACGCCCGCCGGATCATCGACCTCCACGACGAGGCCCGGGCCGCCGTGGCCGGGGCGGACGAGCCCGAGGGCACGATCGACATCGGCACGATGGAGTCGCTGACCTCCTACCGGCTGCCCGCCGTGCTGGAACTGTTCCACCACCGCTATCCGCGCGTACGGCTCTCGCTGCGCCCCACCCTCGGCGACGAGACCCGCCGGGCCCTGCGCCGGGGCACATACGACATCGGGTTTCTGCTGGAGCCCGACCGCAGCCACCCGGGGCTGCGGTCCGAGGTGCTCACGGCCGAGCCGCTGGTCCTGGTCAGCGCGCCCCGGCATCCGCTCGCGACCGCCGGACCCCGTCCGCTGACGACCGCCGCGCTGTCGGGCGTCCAGCTCGTGGGGACCGAGCCGGGCTGCCCGTACCGCGATCTGTTCGAGCGGGAGCTGCTGGGGGCGACCGGCGCTCCCCCGCCGTTCAGGGAGTTCGGCACGCTGGAGGCGACCAAGCGGGGGGTGGCCGCCGGGCTCGGCGTCTCCCTCCTGCCCCGGATGGCCGTACGGGAGGAACTGGCTTCCGGGGAGCTGGTGGAGCTGCCGTGGGAGCCGCCGTTCCGGCTGTACACGCAGGTGGCGTGGCGCGAGGGGAAGCGGCTGCCCCGGCACGTACGGCTGTTCGTCGACGAGACGATCCGCACGGTCCGGGAGCAGAGCCTCCGGGACGCCGATCCGGCCCCCGGCGCTCCGGCTCCGGCTCCGGCTCCGGCTCCGGGGGAGTCTGCCCGGCCGACTCCTTAGCGGGCCTCCTCAACCGGCTCGACCGGCTCCTGGACCTTCCCGCCGGCCTGCTTCTCAGCCGAGGCCGGGCCCGCCGGGCCCGCCGGGCGCGGTGCCCCGCCCCGGGTGACCTTCAGGCCGGCCGCGACGATCAGCGGCAGCCCGAGCGCCTGGACGACGCCGATGTGATGCCCGTACACCGCCCAGTCCGCGACCATCGCGACGGCCGGATAGGTGAACACCAGCACCGCGATCTTCGCTGTCGGCAGCTTCTGGTACGAGGCGTACATCAGCACATACATCAGCCCGGTGTGGATAAACCCCAGCCCCACCAGCCACACCCAACCCATGCCGAGCCCCTTGGTCTCGGCGAGATCGGTGAGCGGCAGCAGAAGCGGAATGCCGACCAGCACCTGTACGAGGGCGATCAGATGGGGCCGTACGCCGGTGACCCGCTTGGTGATCAGGGTGGACGCGGCGTAGAACAGCGCGGCGAGCAGCGCGAGCCCGATGCCCGCCGGGGACCCCGCGTCCCCCGGCCGCACCCCGGACACCAGCACCAGCCCGGCGAAGGCGGCGGCGAGCCACCCCAGCTGCGATCCGGTCAGCCGCTCCCGCAGCACGACCGCCCCCAGCAGGACCAGGAAGAACGGCTGGGTGTGGTAGACGACCGTCGCGAGGGAGATGGAGCTGGACTCGTACGCCTCGAACAGGAAGACCCAGTTGAAGATGATGAACACACCGCCGAGCGCCGCGAGCACGAGTTTGGCGGGGGTGAGGCCGTGGTCCCTGAAGTAGCCGCGCGCCGCCGCGTACCCGGCGAGGGCGACCGCGCCGAAGA
This sequence comes from Streptomyces sp. NPDC051018, assembly GCF_044456085.1. Classification (NCBI taxonomy): domain Bacteria; kingdom Bacillati; phylum Actinomycetota; class Actinomycetes; order Kitasatosporales; family Streptomycetaceae; genus Streptomyces; species Streptomyces sp. NPDC051018. The sequence goes on along the minus strand of NZ_JBITFN010000010.1, from coordinate 45,221 downwards.
CACAGCGGAAGAACACGACATTGGACGGACTCGCGGTCGATTCGACGACGAAGACCCCCAGCGTCCCGGAGAGGACCATGGCGAGCGTGAGCTGGACGGTTCCCGTGCGTTCGGCGGTCATGCCCCGACGGTAGGAGCGGCCGGGAACCCGGGGCGAGGACCTGCTGGGGCGTCCTGCCGATGGGCCCATCGGCGGGGCCGATGGGTGCCGCCGACGGCTGTATGAGGGAGGGGCGCGTACCTTCAGAACAGTGGGTGCCTCCTCCGTAGGCAGCACCACCTGCCGAACAGCTCGCACCACTCGCCCGATACCAGCCGCTCGGCCATGACCGCCGTGCACCGTCCAGTGAACGGCGAGGCGGATGTGCGCAGGGCCGGCGGGGCGACCGGCTCGCCGTGGTGGCGGACCTTGCCGTGGGCGAGGACGGGCGTGTCCCGGGCCGGGACGGGAGCCGCCGTTGGGATCATCTGGAGCGGCCCTTCAGGTGATTGCGCCGGCGCCTCATGCGCGAGCGGCCGGCCCGGGGTACGACGTCCCCGCAGAGGACGAACCCACCATCCCCGTGAGGAGCTCAGCGGTGTACGCAGCAGTCCGGCGATACGAAGGGGTGACCGATCCGGCCGCGGCCGGGCGCCTCGTGAACGAGGGCTTCGTGCCGCTCATGCGCCAGGTCTCCGGCTTCGTGGCCTACTACTGGGTCGACGCCGGGGAGGGAGTGATGATCTCGACCAGTGTCTTCCAGGACCTGGCCGGTGCCGAGGAATCGGTCTCGAAGGCGGCCGACTTCGTACGCGACCACCTCGCGTCGCTGCTCCCCAACCCTCCCCAGGTCACGGCCGGGCAGGTCGTGGCGTCCGCGTAACCGTGCCCGGACCGGCTCCCGTGGCGCCGATAGGGCGCAGGGGCGCGGGCGGGCAGGGCGGCCGGTCACGGTTTCCACCGTAACGTTCTACGGGTGCCCGGTCATGGCCGGAAGGAGAAGCGCCTGGCCTGGAGGTCGATACCGGGCGGCAGCGGAACGCCGACGACGATCTCCCCGCTCCGGTTCACCACCCGCCAGCGTCGGTGGTCGAGGAACCGCAGATAGCCCTCCAGCCGCGCCGGATCGGCGGCCTGCCACGGAGCCGTCCAGGGATCATCCTGGTCCGCGTCGTCGTCATCGTCGTCTTCAGCACCATGGAGCCTGGTCAGAGCCTCGACATAGCCGGCGAGGTCCGTCTCCTCGTAGGGCCCCTCGTCCGGATGGTGCGGGCAGTAGTCGAATTCGAGGTCGGCCGCGTGGAACGCCTCGACGAAGTCCCGCCGGCCCTCAAGAGCCGGCCCGTCGACGACCGTTCCGCCGTACCAGGGAAAGGAGTCCTGTACGGCATCCAGCTCCACGCCCACGAGTAGTTCGTCATCGAAGTACACGAACAGGTCGATCTGCCGTCCGCCCGACGACGGCTCCGGCACTCTCATCACGGCCTTCCCTCCACTCGTTTGTCCGGCTGCGGGTCTGGCGACGCGGTACGAGGCCGGGACGGCGGCCGCGCCCGTCTCAGCCCGGCGCGCATCGCGCACCGACACGACCGTACTGACGAAAGGCCGAAGTGCCCGGTCGCCGTGGTCAGTTTGGAGCAACCGCCGAGCCCTTTGGTTCAGTGAGTCCTCGTCCGGCGCCACTCGGCCTCGCCGTCGTGGTGTCGCCCGGTGGGCTTCAGCCCGGCTGCGGACGCGACCGCGGCGGACGTGTGGTGGTCCGGGTGGATATGGGCGACGACGGCCCGCACCTGTGTCCGGTCGAGCCAGGCGACGAGCCCGCGAGCCGCTTCGGTGGCGATGCCCCGGCCCTGCCACGGAGTCCCCACCACCCAGGCGATCTCAGCGGCGGTGCCGCTCCCGGACGGGCTGATCGTCGCCTGGACCGTGCCTGTCAGACAGTTCTCGGCACGCAGCCGGATCACCCAGTTCAGCCAGGAGACGGCTGGATCGGGCGAGCCCGCGACCAGGCGTTCGTAACGCGTGTGCAGGGCTTGCCGGGTGTACGGGGTGCCGCCGATGAAGGCGTGCAGGGCCGGATCGGACAGCACCCGGGCCATCTCCGGGGCGTGCCCCACGCGCAGCGGCAGCAGCTCCAGCCGATCGGTGCTGATGGTCCGGGCCACGAAGGCGTCACGGTCAGCGGGCGCCATCACACCGCCACCGCTTCGAGGCGCCCGGCCGGGATTCCGTTTCCGGGGCCGACGACCGCGCCGAGCAGTGCGACCGGGTGGGCGCCGTCGACCGCCCGCCATGGGGCCTCGGCGAACCCGGCGAACCCGGCGAACCGGAACAGCAGCGCCAGGTCGGCGGAACCGGTCTCGATGGTGCCGTCCTTGGTGACTGCGTTGAGCACAGCGTGTGCCTTCCCGGCCCGCGCGGCGAACGCGGGCCCGCTCGCTGGCCATCCCAGGATCATCCCTGAAGGTGGCCGCACTGCCTCCGCGCACGGGGTGAGCGTGGCAAGGGAACCGCGGGCGGTCCTGAACGGCAAGGCGCTGATCGACTGTTCCCATCCGGTCGGCCGCAGGCGTACCCGATTGGGCGTACTCTCCGGCCTTTCCAGGTCTGCGCGTCTTCTCCGTCCCTAGTCTTCCTGGGCAGGACGACCGGGCACGGGGAGGGCTGGGTGACTCCACTGAACAGGGGAGCCATCGATCAGTCGGCGTTGTGGTCGGCGGCCCTCGCCGCAGTGATCACACTGTCGTTGGGCGATGGACGCTACGACTGGCTGAGCTTCGCTCTGGGGACGGCGCTGGCCCTGCAGATCGCCGCCTTCTACCGCCCCGCACGTCATGAACCGGACAGACGGTGGGACCGGTGCGCGGCAGCGGGGAGTTTCGGGGCGGTCAGCGGGCTGGTTGCCTCGATGATCCTGGCCTGGCCCGTGCAGACGGCGATCGGGATTCCGCGCCAGTGCCGCGTGGGCGGAGTCGATCCGGACGACTGTGCCGGGGCCGCGGCGTACTCGTGGTTAGGCGTGGTGTGGCTTACGACCGCAGTCGTCCTGTCCTGCTGGCACTGGTCGAAGGTGGTCCTCCGGCCCGCACCGCAACCGTCCTGAACACTTCGGACATTGCCATGAGTAATCGTCAGGAACTCCGGCCCGGCCGCGGCGGCGACCCTCCTGGACCGGTGACGGCCGTTGCGCACTACCGGGCCGCCGACCGCGCGCGGGAGAGGTCCGGGGCGGGAGGCTCGTGCGTACGGGGAGGGTCAGGCTCGGGTGGCGTAGGACAGGAAGCTCGTCGCTTCCGCTCACTCCGAGGAGGACTGGAGGGTGCCGGTGCATTCCGCTTCCCGGGCGGCCATGACCTCATCGCCGTGTTCGAAGGCCCATGCTCCGATGGCGCCGATGGGGACCAGCAAGGTCCGGCCCAGTTCCGTGAGCCGGTACTCGACCCCCGCCGCTGTTCCGGGGTGGCTCCGCCGGTCCACGAGCCCGTTGGACCGGAGGCGCCGCAGTGTCTCGGTGAGGACCTTGGAGCTGATCCCCCCGATCTGCTCACGGAGTTCGACCGGGCGCCTGGGGCCGTCGCGCAGCGCCCAGAGTACGACGGCGTTCCAGGTGTTGGAGAGGAGGTCGAAGGCGAGGCGGGCACGGCAGTCGGCGAGGAAGGCGTTGGTCGTCATCTACCAGATGGTGGCGTACCAGATGGTGTCCGACGGCCCCTCTAGCGTCCTTGCGGACAGCCTGAGCGGATCCTGGGAGGGATTGCGTGATGAGAATCGGCGTACTGGGCACGGGCGGCATGGCGGACGCACTCGCCACCCACTGGGTACGGGCCGGGCACGAGGTGACCGTCGGGGGACGGGATATGCACAGGGCGGAGCGGCTCGCGAAGCGCCTCGGGGGCGGAACGAAGCCTGCCGGTCTGCGTGCGGCGGCCGAGTTCGGTCAAGTGATCCTGGCCGCACTGCCCTTCGGTGCGGGGGTGAGCGTGGTCACGGAACTGCGGGAGGTCCTGGACGGCAAGGTGCTGATCGACTGCTCCAATCCGGTCGGCCCGGGCTTCCGGCTGCTCACACGGAACGGCCCCCCGGCCGCACAGCAACTGGCCGAGGCGGCGCCGGGCGCCCATGTGATCAAGGCGTTCAACCTCTGCCACGAGGACGTGTGGCGCATGTCGCCACCCGTCTTCGACGGGCGCCCACTGGCCGTTCTGGTCTGCGGAGACGACGAAACGGCCCTCGCGCTCGTACATCGGTTGGTACGGCATGCCGGCTGCGAGCCCGTGGCAGGCGGCGGTCTCGAACGAGCGGGACTTCTGGAGGCCACCGCCGCGCTCTTCATCGGGCTATGGGTCGGCGAGGGAGCCGATGCCCAGGCAATCGCACCTCCACTCGCCTACGCGGCCGGACCGCGGCGCAAGTAGACGGAGGAGGGTGAGTAGGGCTTCCATGAGCAACGCGTGGGGCTTCGTCCCCATGGCCGTACCCCGGTGCCAAGCCGCAGCGCGCCTGCCCGGCCGCCACCGTGACGGAAAGCCACCGGTCGGGATGGACGGGGACCGGCTGACGAACGATACGGGTCGGCCTCCGCGAACCGAGCCGCACGGATTCACGGGCGGGTGGCAGCGCGGATTCACGAGCCGAGGAGCCGCACGGATTCGCGGGCGAGTGGATGCGCGGGGGCTGGACGTGCCGGGGTCGGAGGCGCCGGGGACTCTCACGGTGCGCGCCCGGGCGACGACGGTCCCACGACGGGCCAAGGTCCCCCGCAGCGCTTGAGTTCTAGTGGTCGTTGCAACACCCCAGTTCAAGAGGTGCGATGGACTTCGAGATCCGCAAGAACAGAAAGCCGGGGGCCGGGAAGTTGACCCCCGAGCGGGATGCTCGCCCGTACGAAGCAGGGGCGGCGCCGGTTCCTCCCGCGGAGCCGCTGAGGGTGCTCAACACCACTCGCAGGGCTGAGGCAATCTCCCACGTCATTCGTCGTCCGTGAAGATCTCCTCGATCGTCAAGTTGAACAGTCTGGCGAGACGGAATGCGACGGGCAGGCTCGGGTCGAACCTCCCCGTCTCGATCGCGTTGATCGACTGTCGTGACACGCCGATGCGCTGGGCCAGGTCGGCTTGTGTCCAGGCGCGCTCGGCCCGGAGGCCCGCAATACGGTTCTTCATCGGTATCTGATCCAGCCGACGATGAGAGCGACCAGGTAGGTGACTCCCAGGAGGGCGGGGAACAGCGCGATGTCGATGTCGTAGGCGACAAGGCCGGCGGCGTCCGCGACGAGGTACCCGAAGCCGGCGACCCAGCTCACTCCGAGGGTCGCCGTCAGCGCATCCTGGATGATCTTGCGCCAAAGGTCGTCTGCCGCAAGGAGAAAGCGGAAGAAGGCGACGATCCAGGCGACGCCAACGAGAACGTTCACGGCGACGGCAACCCAGCTCGCCAACTGCCGCGAGTCCCACACGAACTCGGGGCCGAACCTGGCCGCGGCAAGTGTCGCAACCCAGGCGAGTGTCCAGAGCACGAACTGAGCGGTTGCCTTGGTCGAGCCGCGATAGCTCGCGGTCTCATCGTCCTGCTGCACCGGGCTACCTCCTTTCGCCGTCGAGTCAAGCACACTTGACCCGCATTCGGCGAGTCAACTACACTTGACACGACAGCCGACAGACCCACCGTTCAGGGAGACGTCATGGCCAGCTACAAGGTGCAGAACCAGTACATCAAGCACGGCTTCCTCGACCATGCCGAGGACAAGATCGAGGAGACGATTCAGCCCGTCCTGGACGGTGGGACGGCGAACGGCTGGGTTCTTCACTCATTCCAGGCCACGGCCGCGGCAAAGGGCACCAATCTCGTGTTCATCTGGCAACTGCCCGCCTGACGCCGAACCTTCCGGGGCTCACGCGGACGTGTGTGCAGTGCCCCCGGCATGACGACCGGGCATCGGGTGGGTCGAGAGGCCAGAAACCGGCGATGAGGGTTTCCCGGCGGCCGTCGCTCGCACGACGGCGTCCCGCCGAGTGGTGTAGCCGACCAGGGTGAGGGAATCCCCGGGTCGCAGCCCGAATCACCCTCACCGAAGCCCCTGTCGGGGCCGACCGGGCCGGGACCAGCGGTGATCGCACGACGGCCGGAAGCGGCACATACCGTACGGGTCCGAAGCGGGGGCGACGGACCGAAGGGGCCCGTGAGCGCGCCAGGGGCTGCTTCCGGTGATGCCCGTCGCCCGACCGCTCCCGGAGGCCGGCCGATGCTGTCGTCCCTGGGCGCGGCTTGAGCTGTGGCCTGCGGGGCGAGGCCCACGGCGAGGAGGGCCAGTCCTGCCGCTGAGGCCATTCCTCACTTGGCAAGTGCTCGCAATCTACGCATAGGCCCCTTCGTTTCGCTACGGACGTTTGCAGTCCGCAACCCTAGGGACGAGCGAGGGCGCGAGTAACAGGCTTTTCGGACGGTTGTACGAGTGCCGGTCCGTCCGGCTGCGGCCCGTCAAGAGCTACACGGCGCACGGGAGCGCCCCGCGCCGGAGGGGTCCGGGGCGGGGGCAGAAATGGTGGTTCGGTGTACGTGCTTCAGGCTTCGACGGCGGCTGTCACGGCGGAAGGACCGGGGAAGTCCTCGGGCAGCGCGTCCATGAGGATCTCGTCAACCTGCTGCCCGAGCCAGTACCCGGATCGGCGCAGCCGCCCGGCCTCCCGGAAACCCGCCTTCTCGTACGCGGTGACCCCGGCTCGGTTGGGCTCAAGTACCTTCAGCCAGACCATGCGCAGTGCACTGATGTGAAAGGCCCAGTCGAGGGTGAGCCGGGCGGCATCGGCGGCATAGCCCTTTCCGCGTTCACTCGGTGCGAGGACGATCACAAACTCCGCTGTGTGAAGGACTCCGTTCACGTGCAGGGTGGTCAAGCCGATCGCTTCCTGATCGACGGTCCGTACGACTTCGAACTGCTGAAGGCTCTGGTTGCCACGCTGGCGTTCCCAGCCGGATTCGCGGGACTCCCACGCCTGCGGGAACTGGGCTCCGTAGCCGAGGAGTGTGCGCGGGTCGCTTTCCCACTGGTGGTATTCCGGCAGCATGTCCTGGCGTGGCATTCCCAGCGCGAGCCGGTCACCGCTCAGCAGAATGTGCGGATCGGCCACGGATGCGTCTCCCTTCAGCGCCCAAGAGGTGGGCCAGGGCCGTCTGGTGTGTAGGTCACGGTGTAGAGCAAGGTGTCGGGAGGCTCCTCAACGGGGCTCCCGGACCGGTCAACGAGCCACGCGTGCAGGCGTATGGGGTCGGTGGCCACCCCATGTCGCCATTCGCCCCGCCGTCCGACGATGCACAGCAGCACCACGGCGGCCGCTGACTGTTCCAGGCAGGCCCAGCGAGTGGGCATCGCAAGCGACGCCCAACGGACAGCGCGTACAGCGTAGTGGACCTGACGCCCCGTCGCGGGAGTGAAGGGCCGGCCGCAGCAGGCGAGCCGTACAAGACGGCGGAACCGTCCGCCGCGTGGCCCGCAGACACGCACGGCTGCGGTGAGAAGCACGGCGGGAAGAGCGGCCAAGCGCCACCGGAACGGCACCGGAGCCCAGCCGGGAAGGGTAGCGGGAACGTCAGTAGTGCCCCAGGTGGGAATCGCAGGTTTGACGTGTACGACAGTTCCGGTGGACGGCCGTCCGGAGAGGGGGCGCAATTCGGTCCTGGAAGTGTCGTAATCGATGATCACGCAGGCGTGAGGGGTTAACGCGACCACCCTCCGGGAGACCTTGCTCATCGTGCGCCTCGCGGCGAGAGGTCCTGCCACCGGATGGCCGGTGTGTTCTCGATGCTGTCGAGCCACGCTTCGACGGCCAGTGTCGGGAGCAGCATCGCCCAGATGGTCTCGGCGCCCAGCGCGGCGGCATGCACGGTTGTACGCAGGGGCGCGGGGTCGATCAGCCCACGTGCTGCGAGGCGCCCATCGGTGTGCTCCAGTACGCGCCGGAGGTTCGCCCGCAGTCCCCGATGGAAGTCGGCGGTGAACACGCCCTTCGTGGTGCGGCTGCGGTGCAGTTCCGGCAGCAGAGGCTTGTACCGATGGACCGAGAATCGAAGGGGAGCGGATACCGACACCACCGCGTCCAGTACGGCACCGTCGAAGTACGGGTTGTGCAACTCGACGCCGATGGTGTCGGCAAGCTGTGTGTCGGCATGGGCGGTCCGTGCCGACGTGCGGACCGATGAGATCAACAACCGAGTCGGCATCTTCGGGCTGGCGCGTCGGCGGGGGGATTGAGGTCGGCAGCCAAGCGGGCCGCGCGAGCCATGGCCGCGCCACCCCGTGCATGTCACCGCGGAGGGCAGCCGAGATCAGAGGACGGGGATTCTGCCTCCGCAGCCGCGCCCATGCCAGGGCGTCTCCGGCGAGACGCGTCCATTGCCTGCCGCGAGCCAGATCCACGAGGTGCCGGGGCGAGGCCAGAAACAGGTCGTCACCGCCGTCTCCGGTCAGGTGCCGAACGGCACCCGTAGCGGCGGCTGTACGCAACTGGGCGGAGAGCATGGCCCAGACAGCATTCGATGGCGGGGGCTCGTCAACCGCAGGCAGGGTCGTGTCGGCCGGGCTGAACGGCAGATGGCGCTCATCGAGTGGGAACTCGATCCGGGTGAGACCTGGTATCTCCAGGGCTCGCGCATACCGTAGATCGCCCCCTTCGGTAATGCCGGAGGGATGCGCGGTGATCCCGGTGAGGGGTCGACACCGTGCAGCAATCACGGCGAGCGTGGTGGAGTCCATGCCCCCGAGATCCGTGGAAGACGGAACGCCCTCGACCCGTACCCTTACGCCCTCTGTCAGCGCTCGGCGGATCGCGGACAAGGCTTCGTCCGGTTGGCGAACGGTCGGAGACCACCACGCCGACGACCTGACGCCAACCGCGTTCAGGGTCAGCCGGTGCCCGGCCGGTACGGGGGAGACGTCGGCCCAGGCGCTGCGACCGGCAACAGGAGCCTTTGTGTCCCAGAGGTACGAGGCGAGCCAGTCATTGTCCGCACTTCCCCCCGACCAGGGCCGCCAGTGCGCGGGAACTGGATCCCCACACCGGCCCTTCGGAGGTGGTGATCGTGTAGAGGGGGCAGGCCCCAGCGGCATCCGCGACCACTTCGACGACACGGTGCTCGGTGAGACGCACGGCAATGTATGAGCCTGCCCACTGCCCCGCGGCATGCCCGAAATCGGGAGCGGTGAGAGCGCGAGCGAGATCTGCCTCAGTGGCCGGGCAGGGACCGAGCACCGCAAGCCGAGTGTTCAGTCCCTTCGCCATGCGCACCAGGTGAGCGGACCAGGTGCCCATCACCCATAACGCAGGGTTGTTCCAGAGCAGGCGAGCTCCCACGGGTACGGTCTGCCGACCGCCGGGGGCACAGCCTCCGAACCACCGCAACAGTCATCCTCCGATCACTGCCGGAACCAGACGGCGGCCCCGCGCAGAGGCCGCCGGCCCGATCAGTAGTCGTACGGCGTTCGCTTGCTCTCACTGCCCGACTGGTCGCTTCCGCGCGTCAGCGTGGCAGCGTCACCGAGAACAATCACCGCAGGGGGCTCGAAGTCCTCGACCACGTCCTGCTCACTGACCTGTTGCTCCATAGCCTGATACCTCCCCTCAGCAACTAGCTTCCGTTTGAGCGTCATGACAACGGTCCGGTGGCGGAACTCGCTCCCGCAAGAGGGCAGGTGCCCCGTCGGCCAACGCGGCGGGAGCTGAGCGCGGCCTGGCAGGGTGCTCGTGTGTGCGGGAGAGGTCAGGCTCGGGTGGCGTAGGACAGGAAGCTCGTCCACGTGGCGGGCGCGAGGGCCAGTTGGGGGCCCTGGGGGGCCTTGGAGTCGCGGACGTGGATGGTGGTGGGGCAGGCGGCGACCTCGACGCAGTCGCCGCCAGATGTACCGCTGTGGCTGGACTTGTGCCAGGACATGGCTACCTCGACGCAGTCGTCGCCGGAACTGCCGCTGTAGCTGGACTTGCGCCAGGACAGCGCCACTTCTACGCAGTCTCCGGCATCGCTGCTGCTGTAGCTGCTCTTGAACCAGGACAGTTCTGTGGTCTTCATAGCGCTCCTCGCATCCGCTGCAACAGCCCCAGGGAGTCTTCCAGGGTAAGGGCCTGTGAGCGCATCCTGGCATATCGCATCTGGAGGGTGCTGACCACCTTTGAGTCAGAAATGAACTGGCCGCTCTCCTGCCCCTCGCAGTAGCCGAGCCACTTGTTCTGTGGGGTCTCCAGCAGCCGCATGGAACCGTCCAGGCCTGCGTGGTTCTCGCGTACCAGCGGCATGATCTGAAGCTCGATGTTCCGCAGCCCTGCGATTTCCAACAGATGCTCGATCAACCCCTTCGTAACCTCTGCCCCGCCAGTCCTTCGCAGCAGAAGCTGCTCCTCCAGGATGAAGCTGAACGCCGTGCTGGGCCGCTCTCGTAGGAGCCGCTGCCTCTCCGCCCGCGCAGCCCACTGCGCTTCGAGCTTGTCGTCAGCCAAGGGAGGAAGCCGGTTCTCAAACAGCGTGCGCACGTACGACTCCGTCTGTAACAAGCCCGGAACCAGTCGGCATTCGTACGTGTAGAGACTGATCGCCTCCTCCTCCAGCTTCGCCCACTGCCGGAACCAGCTCGCCAGCCCCGGACGCCGTGACAGATGCTTCGCCGCTCCCCTGATCGCCCCGAACGCGTCCAGTACGTCCTCCGCGCGGTCCACGAAGTCCGGTGGCGGGAAGCGGCGGCCCTGTTCGATCGAGGCGACCGTGGGGACCGAGTACCGGACCTTCGGGGCGAACTGCTCCTGTGTCAGGCGCGCCCGTTTGCGGAATGCCTTGACGACTTCACCGAACGCCTTGAGGCTGTCCGACGTCTCGGGTTCACCCCCGCCACCGGGGCAGGGGCCCGCACCGCCGATCCCGCCCGTCACGTCCGTACCGTCCGTCATGCCAGGACACCTCCCGCACACGTACCTCGCCGCACCAACCCGTCGATCCTCACGGTCGGTTACCTCTACCGTCCACCCCCAGGACCCGTACGCCGACCCAGCGTACGAGTCGCTGAGCTGGTGAACAGCCGGAAATCCGCACCACATTGGGCCCATGACGCAACGTCCGCCCCAGCAAGCCCCGGTTACCGTACGTGTGTTCACCCAGCAGTTCAGCTCCAGCCCGCTCGGCGCCCATCTCGCCCGGCACCTCACCCTGCGCCGACTCCACGACTGGGATCTGCCGTACGACACCGACGTCGTCCACACCGCCGCCCTGCTCGTCGCCGAGCTGGCCGCGAACGCCGTCACGCACGGCCGGGTGCCGGGGCGGGATTTCGAACTGCGGCTCAGCCTCGGCCCGGACAGACTCGTCATCGAGGTGTCGGACGACCGGGGTGAGCGGCGACCCCCTGGCCCCGGTGAGCTGGCCGCCCCGCCTTCCGGTGCCACCGACGGGCGGGGGCTGATCCTGGTGGAGGCGCTGGCCGACCGGTGGGCGGTGCTGGATCGCGTACCGGCCGGGAAGACCGTACGCGCCGAACTCGACCTGCCCCGCTGACACGCCCGGAGCCGAACCGACCCATGCGTGAGCTTCTCTCGCGTGCCCTGGTGCGGGCGCTGTGTCTTCTCCGGCCCGTACAGGAACACCACGCCCCCGTAATCGCCCCCGTCCGTCCGAGTCCTTGGAGCCGACCGTGGCCCGGGCCGACCAAGGAGGAGGCCCAGGAGCTGTTACGGCAGCGGGCGGGCGTACGGCGGAGGACCCTCTACTTCGCTCCCGGGGGCGTGCGGCTGTCCCCCGGCCGCCCGGAGGTGACCCGATGACGTCCGAGAGCCTGACCGCCGATCTCCCGCCGGCCGGTGCCGAGACCTGCTGTCACTGCGGGCGCTCCACCACCGCGCCCGTGGAGGTCCGCCGGATCGAGTCGGCCTCGGCCGATGTTCCCGGCGTCACCCTGTACGCCTGTCCGGATGACGCCGTCCTGCTGCATCCCGGACCGATTCCGGGAGAGTGCGGGCCGGGCCCGTGAAGCCCGGGGCCCCGGGACCGTAAGCCCGTGCCCAATGAGCGCCCTGCCCATGAGCCCGTACCCGCGAGGGAACCGTTACGCGTACGAGTGCAGCCCCTGCACGAAGATGTTGACTCCGTAGTAGTTGAACAGCCAGCAGGCGAACGCCACCAGCGCCAGCACCGCCGCCTTGCGGCCCTTCCAGCCCGCCGTCGCGCGCGCGTGCAGATAGCAGGCGTAGGCGACCCAGGTGATGAAGGACCAGACCTCCTTGGGGTCCCAGCCCCAGTAGCGGCCCCAGGCGTCGCCCGCCCAGATCGCTCCGGCGATGATCGTGAAGGTCCACAGGGGGAAGACGGCCGCGTTGACGCGGTACGCGAACTTGTCGAGGGTGGACGCCGACGGGAGGCGTTCGAGGACGGAGGTGGCGAAGGCGCTGGGCTTGTCGCCGCGCGCGAGCTTGGCCTCGTAGAAGTCGCGGAAGAGGTAGAGGATCGTACCGACCGCGCCCAGGTAGAAGACCGCGCCGCAGATGATCGCGGTGGAGACGTGGATGACGAGCCAGTACGAGTCCAGCGCGGGAACGAGCTGGTCGCTCTCGGTGTAGAGCACGGTCGTGGCGAGGCCCAGATCCGCGAGGACGGTGCCGATGAGCGGCAGGCCCAGCCAGCGCACGTTCTTCTTCGCGACCAGGAAGCCGAGGTAGGCGCCCACGATCACCATGGAGAAGGTGGTGGAGAACTCGTACATGTTGCCCCACGGCACCCGCTGCACCGACGCGGCGCGGGTGGCGACCCCGCCCACGTGGACGAGGAACGCGAGCACCGTGAGCGAGACGGCGATCCGGCCGTAGAGGTCGCCCTTGGCCGTACCGCCCGCCGCTCCGGGGCCGTCCGGGACGTCGCGGACGCCGGCGCCGGAGCGGGTGACGACCTCGGGCTTGTCGAGGACGGCCGTGCCGCCGCCCTGCTTGCCGCGGACCTGGATCGTGGGCGCGGCGGCGGGGGCCGCCGCCGCGGAGCCGGTCAGCGCCGCGGCCGTACGGCCGACCTTGCTGCGGCTGCCGAAGACCCATTCGGCGATGTGGGCGAAGAAGGCCAGGGTGTAGACGGCCATCGCCGAGTAGATCAGCACATTGCTGATCTCGGCGAGATTCTCGTTGGTGGCGGCGGCGAGATTCACTTCTCAGCCCCTTCGGCAGTACCTGCGGACACTTCGGAATCCGGTTCGGTGACCGGCGGGGGCGCGCTGGGCGCCTCGGCGTGGAGCGTGGTGGCCAGCTTGGACAGTTCCTCGGGCAGTCTGGCCGACTCACTGCGGCCGAGCCCGGCCATCTCGACGACGGTCACCCCGTCGTCACCGGTCACGGCGCGGACCCAGACCCGGCGCCGCTGGATGAACAGCGAAGCGGCGAGCCCCGCGACGGCGGCGATCGCGCCCGTCAGGGCCCAGCCGTTGCCGGGCTGCTCGGAGATCTGGAAGCTGGCCCACTCCTTGATCTCCTTCTCGAAGGTGATGGAGCCCGCGCCGTTCGGCAGTTCCATCTTCTCGCCGGGCAGCAGCCGGGCCTTGAGGATGTCGCCGTTCTTGTCCTTGAACTGCTTCAGCGCACGGGTGTCGAGCTGGTAGACGTTCTGCGGCAGACCGGAGTCGAGGCCCAGTTCGCCGTGGTAGGCGTTGAGCGCGAGTACGGGGAAGTCCAGTGCGGGGAACTGCGAGAACATGTCGCCGTTGCCCTCGCCGCCGAAGGTGGGGACGAAGAACGCCTGGAAACCGAGCTGGGTCTTCTTGCCGTCCTTGTCGCGGTAGCCGTCCGTCACCTTGATCGCGCCCGTGGAGGTGATGTTGTTGTCCAGGGGCAGCAGCGGCACGGGGACCTTGTCGTAGACGACCTTGCCCCTGCCGTCCCGGACGGTGACGACGGGCGCGTAGCCGTGCGCCAGCAGATAGACCTTGGTGCCGTCGACGACGAGGGGCTTGTTCACCTTGATGACGGACTTCTTCTCCTCGCCGCCGGGCCTGGACCACCGTACGGCCGCCTCGAAGGTGCGGGCGGTGCCGCGCTGCGGTCCGCCCTTCTCGTAGGTGCCGGTGAAGCTGTCCAGGACGAAGCTGAACGGGGTGAGGTCGTCGGTGCTGTAGAGGGAGCCCGACCTGAAGTCGTCGTACTGCGTGAGGGTGTTGGCGAATCCGCCGCCCTCGACGATCAGCTTGCCGCCCTCGGACTTGAAGAGCTGGCCCGCGGCGAACGCCAGCAGCATCACGATCAGCGAGAGGTGGAAGATCAGGTTCCCGGCCTCGCGGAGATAGCCCTTCTCGGCGGCGACCGCGGTGCCGACGGTGTGGGCGCGGAAGCGGCGCCGCTTGAGGATCGTGAGCGCGGCCTCGCGTACCCGCTCGGGATCGGCGTCCGTACGCCAGGTCGTGTACGCGGGCATCCGGTTCAGCCGGCCCGGCGCGCCCGGCGGGCGGCTGCGGAGCTGGCCGACGAACTGCCAGGTGCGCGGGACGATACAGCCGATCAGGGAGACGAACAGCAGGATGTAGATCGCGGAGAACCACACCGAGCTGTAGACGTCGAAGAGCTGGAGCTTCTCGTAGACCGGGGTGAGGCCCGGGTTGTTCTCCTGCCAGGTCTGAACCTTGAGGTCGTCGACGCTGCGCTGGGGGATCAGGGAGCCGGGGATCGCGCCGAGGGAGAGCAGGAAGAGCAGGATCAGCGCGATCCGCATCGAGGTGAGCTGGCGCCAGAACCAGCGGGCCCAGCCGATGAGGCCGAGCGTGGGGCCGCCGATGAGGGTGTCCTCGCGGGGGGCGGTGGAGAGCTGCGCTCCGGCGGTGGCCTGGTCCCGGTGCTCGTCGGCGGTGACCCGGGCCCCGGGCCTCTGGGCTCCGGCCGCCCGGTCCTCGGCCTGCTGGTCCTCGGGGGCCCGGTCCTGGTCCCCGGCCGCCCGGTCGTGGCCCGCCTGGTCCCGGGCCGCTTCGGCGGCGGCCTTGTCGCGGCGCTTACCGGCGCCCTTCTCCGCCGCGGGGCTTGTCTTGCTCATGGAACTCAGATCCCTACCGTGAAGTCGCTGGACCAGCTCTGCACGTGCTGCATCATCGTGTCCCAGACGCCTGTGAGCAGAAGAATCCCGGTCACGATCATCATGATGCCGCCGATGCGCAGCACCCAGGTGTAGTGGCGCTTGACCCAGCCGAACGTGCCGAGAGCCTTGCGGAAGGCCACGGCGGCGAGGACGAACGGCAGTCCGAGACCGAGGCAGTACGCGACGGTCAGCAGGGCCCCGCGGCCCGCGCTGCCCTGGTCGGCGGCGAGGATCTGCACGGCGGCGAGCGTCGGGCCGATGCACGGCGTCCAGCCGACGCCGAAGAGCACACCCAGCAGGGGCGCGCCCGCCAGACCGGCCACCGGCCGCTTGTGGAGACGGAACTCGCGCCGGGTGATCCAGGGCATCAGCCCCATGAAGAAGGCGCCCATCAGCAGCATGAGCACACCGAGGATCTGGTTGAGCAGTTCCTTGTGGCTCTGGAGCGTGGCGCCGAAGTAGCCGAAGAGCGCACCGCCGGAGACGAAGACGGCGGAGAAGCCGATCACGAAGAGGGAGGCGCCGAGGATCATCCGGCCGCGCTTGGCCTCGGCGAGGTCGGTGCCGCTGACCCCGGTGACGTACGAGAGATAGCCGGGCACGAGCGGCAGGACACAGGGGGAGAAGAAGGAGACGAGACCGCCGAGGACGGCGATCGGGAGGGCGAGGGCGAGGGCCCCGCTGAACACGGTCTCGTTCATCCCCACCGCGGCGAGGGAGACCGCCGGCTCCACATTCATCACAGGATCACTTCTCCGCGACCAACGGGTCGATCATCTTGCGGAGTTGCTTCTCGTTGAGAGCCATCAGCGCACGGGCCGCGATCTTGCCGTCCCGGTCGAGGACGACCGTGGAGGGAATGGCCTGCGGGTTGAGCGTGCCCTTGGGGAAGCCTTCGACGACCAGCTTGCCGATGGGGTCGTACAGGCTCGGGAACTCGATCCCGTAGTCCTCCTCGAACGCGATCCCGAGACCCTTGGTCTTGTCCTGGGTGTTGAGCCCGACGAACTCCACGCCCTTCGGCTTCAGGTCCTTCGCGACCTTGGAGAGGTGCGGGGCCTCCGCCCGGCAGGGCGCGCACCAGGAGCCCCAGACGTTGAGGACGACGACCTTGCCCTTGTAGTCGGCGGCGATGTCGAGCGGCTTCCCGTGGAGGGTCTCACCGGCGATCTTGTTGGGGGCCTTGCGGTCCCCCTTGGCGACGGTGGAGATACCGCCGGAGTCGGTGACGAAGTTGGTGTTGCTGCCGCCGCCGGACACGCCCCCGTCGCCGAGGCAGGCCGAGAGGGTGAGCACGCCGACCGCGAACAGGGCGGTCGTCACGGCAGTACGAGGGGCACGGCTGAGGCTCATGTGAAAAGTTTCGCATGGCCGATTCCACGATCTTCCGCACCCCCCGCACTGTCCGGGGAGCCCCCTGGGACCCGTTCTCAAGCGGTCTTGAGGAAAGCGTTCCAGCCGCCCGGGGGCGCCTGGCCCACCCCCAGGGTGCGGAGCCGGCCGAGGACCCGGGGCCGCTGGGCGTCGAGCCAGTCGCAGAACTGGCGGAACGAGACCAGCCGTACGTCCTTCCTCCCGGCCATGCCCTTGACCGCCTCCTCGACGGCGTCCATATAGATGCCGCCGTTCCACTGCTCGAAGTGGTTGCCTATGAACAGGGGCGCGCGGTTGCTCTCGTACGCGCGGCGGAACCCCGCCAGGTACGCGTCCCTGGCCTGCCTCTTCCAGCCCGGACGTTTCGCGTACGGGCCCCGCGTCGAGTTCCCGGACTGGTTGACCATGAAGTTGTAGTCCATGGAGAGCGTTTCGAAGGAGCGGCCGGGGAACGGGATCGACTGGAGCGGCAGGTCCCACAGGCCCTGGCGCCTCCCGGGCCACTCCTGGCGGCCGCCGGGCGAGCTGGAGTCGTAGCGCCAGCCGAGTTTCCGGGCGGTCGGCAGCAGCTTGCGCTGTCCGAGCAGACAGGGGGTGCGGGCGCCGACGAGTTCCTTGGTGTAGTCGAAGGGGAGCGGATCGATGCCGGTCCAGCCGCTGTGCGTCCGCCACTTCGTGACGAAGCCCACAGCCTGCTCGATCTCGTTCTCCCAGTCGGCGGGCGTCCAGTTGCCGACCGAGCCGGAACCCGCGCAGAAATGCCCGTTGAAGTGGGTGCCTATCTCATGGCCCTCGCGCCATGCCTGATGCACGTACTTCAGGGTGTCCTTGATGTGGCCGTCGGTGAGATAGCCGATGTCGGACGCGCCGACCGGATTGTTCGGCGGCCGGTAGAGATCCTTTTTCGACTCGGGCAGCAGATAGATCCCGGAGAGGAAAAAGGTCATCGCCGCGCCATGGTCCTTCGCGACCTTGAGAAAGCGCGGGAAGAGGCCGTTGCCGACCTCTCCGGCACCGTCCCAGGAAAAGACCACGAATTGCGGGGGCGCCTGGCCGGGTTCCAGGGAAACGGGCGCGGGCGGCTGGCCGGGCTGCTTCCCGGTGTCCGAGGTCGAGCCGTCGCCGATGAGCCGGACCGGGGTGCTGCTCGGGGACGGCTTGCTCGCCACCTCCGTGCCACCACTGTCTTTTGCCCCGGTACGTCCGCCTTTATCCCTGCTCGGAGCGCCGCAACCGGCGGCCCCCAGCGCCGCCGCGGCCCCGAGGCCGGCGCCGAGCAGGCCCCTGCGGCTGATGTCACCCATGTCGCCCCCGTCCCACTCTCTCCCCCGAGGAGAGGCACCTGCGCCATCCGGCTACGGAAAGAGATGACACAGGGAACGCACAGGTTCCGGGAACGATCCATGATTTTCTGCGATTTTCTGCGCGACCGGGGTGTTTTCTAAGGGCTGTCCCGTAATCGGCGGTGGATCAGCGCGCGGCGTCAGATGCGGTGCATCGCAAGGCGGAGGAGCACCCGCATACTGGGCGTATTTGGGCGTTTCGACAACGAAGCGAGGTGCCGTAGCTGTCGTCGGGCGCCCGCCGGAGACTACGGGACAGCCCTTAGGCGCCGAATGCCTTCGCTTTCCCCTTCACCGGCTTCGCACCGGCCAGAAGATGCGCCGGGACAAGATCACGGGCCGGTTCCGAGTAACCGACGGATACGATCTTGTCGCCCTCGTAGGTAAAGGTGGTCAGCGATGCCAGCGTGCACTGGCGGCGGCGCGGATCGTGCCAGAGCCGCCGCTTTTCGACAAAGCTCCGTACGATCCAGATCGGCAGCTGATGGCTGACGCAGACGGCCTCGTGCCCCCGGGCCGCGTCCCGTGCCGTGTCCAGGGCGCCCATCATCCGTACGACCTGCTCGATATACGGCTCGCCCCAGGAGGGCCGGAACGGATTGGTCAGATGCCGCCAGTTGGCGGGCTTGCGCAGCGCGCCGTCGCCCACGCCGAACGTCTTGCCCTCGAAGACGTTGCCCGCCTCGATCAGCCGCTCGTCGGTGGCGATGTCCAGGCCGTGGCTCTTGGCGACGGGGGACGCGGTCTCCTGCGCCCGCTCCAGCGGGGAGGAGACGACATGGGTGATGTCACGGGTCGCGAGATGCTCGGCGACCCGGTCGGCCATCCGGCGGCCCAGCTCGGAGAGGTGGTAGCCGGAGCGCCGGCCGTAGAGCACACCGTCCGGGTTGTGGACCTCCCCGTGACGCAGCAGATGGACGACGGTCCGGTCCCCGGCTGCCCCGCTCATGTCGCGGCCCCCGTGGTCCCCGTGGTCCCCGTGTCCTCGGTGGCCTCAGTGGCCTCCGCCGCGGCACGGGCTGCGGCGGGCAGCGCGGCGGCGATACGCTCGACGGCCTCGGCGTCATGGGCCGTGGAGACGAACCAGGACTCGAAGGCCGACGGCGGCAGATAGACGCCCCCGGCCAGCATGGCGTGGAAGAACGCGTTGAAGCGGAACGCCTCCTGGCGCTTGGCGTCCGCGTAGTTCTCGACCGCGTCCCCGGTGAAGAAGACGGAGAACATATTGCTCGCCGTCTGGAGCCGGTGCGCCACACCTTCCTTGGTGAGCGCCTCCGTGACCAGGGCCTGGATCTCGGCGGAGACCGCGTCGACCTTCTCGTACGCCGCCTCGTCCAGCAGCCGCAGCTGCGCGAGGCCCGCGGCGGTCGCGACCGGGTTACCGGAGAGGGTGCCCGCCTGGTAGACGGGACCGGCCGGGGCGAGATGATCCATGACGTCCCGGCGTCCGCCGAACGCGGCGGCCGGGAACCCGCCACCCATGACCTTGCCGAAGGTCATCAGATCCGGCTCGACGCCGTCGACGCCGTACCAGCCGGCGCGGCTCGTCCGGAAGCCGGTCATCACCTCGTCCGAGATGTACAGCGCGCCGTTCTCCCGGCACAGGTCCTTCAGTCCCTGGTTGAAGCCGGGCAGCGGCGGTACGACGCCCATGTTGCCGGGGGACGCCTCGGTGATCACACAGGCGATCTCCCCCGGGTGCGCGGCGAACGCCCCGCGTACCGCTTCGAGGTCGTTGTACGGCAGCACGACCGTCTCCCCGGCCTGCGCTCCGGTCACCCCGGGGGTGTCGGGCAGCCCGAAGGTCGCGACGCCCGAGCCGGCGGCGGCCAGCAGCGCGTCCACATGGCCGTGGTAGCAGCCGGCGAACTTCACCACCTTGGCCCGGCCGGTGAACCCGCGGGCGAGCCGGATAGCCGACATCGTCGCCTCCGTGCCGCTGGACACCAGCCGCACCTGCTCGACGGGGGCGACCCGCGCCACGATCTCCTCGGCGAGCGCGACCTCGCCCTCACCGGGCGTACCGAAGGAGGTGCCCCGGGCCACGGCCTCGTGCACCGCCTCCAGGACGGCCGGGTGGGAGTGTCCGAGAATCATCGGTCCCCACGAGCAGACGAGATCGACGTACGAGCGTCCGTCCGCGTCGGTGAGATACGGGCCGGTGCCGGACACCATGAACCGGGGCGTGCCGCCCACGGCCCGGAAGGCCCGCACGGGGGAGTTGACGCCGCCGGGCGTCACGACGGACGCGCGCTCGAACAGCGCCTGCGAAACTGGGGCTTCGTATGAATACGCCACTTTGGTCCTGATCTGCGATTCGGGGTCTGGGCGGCCGGGGCGATGGATCTCGGCCAGGATGAGCAAGGAGAGGGATCTCCTCGTATTACGAAACGGCGTCAGCCTCCTCGCATCTGCGAAACTGGGGCCACACAGGGAAGACTCATGGAATCCATGGTGTCAGAGGCTTGCGGTGTTCCTCACGGACAGGTGTTTCACCGGTCGCCCGTGGGGGAGGTCACTGACACGATGATCGGGTTGCGCGGCGGGGGCTGCGAGTGGTCGGGTGGAGATATGTATCGCGGTGGCGGACTGGGCGAGGGGACCGACGACCTGGGTCCTGAGCCCGCCGGGCGGGGAAAGCACCGGCGAAGCGACGCGGACGCGCATGCGCACGCGGACGCGATGGCAGGCAGGAGCGGCCGGGTGGGGGTGACGTACAAGTACTTCGGCGCGCCGGATGGGGCCACCGCCGCGAGAGTGCCCATCTCGATGCGCCCGGAGGAACTGGGCGGGGACGAACTGGGCATGGGCGGCCTGTTCACCAAGATCAAACCCGAGACGATAGCCGCGATGGTGCTCACGGGTATACAAGGCATGCCCCTGAACAAGGTTCCGCCCCTCGAACTGGTGGTCCTCCACCCCGACTACGCGGTGGTCAAGCTCCCCCTGACGGTGGTCGACCCCCTCCGCGGCGTCGGCGAGGAATCCGTCGGCGCAGCGGCCTTCATCTGGTCCACCGTCCCGGACCGGGGCGGACCACGGGACGCGTTCAATGTCTACCAGCTGCTCCACGAGTGGCAGGACTTCTCCCACCGCCTGCACGAGGCGGGACACCAGCCGTACTGCTTGGTGTGGCCGTGACGGCACCCGGGCGGGCGCGTTCGCAACGACTCCCCGGCAGACACGACGGCGAGGACCCCTCTCCCGGGCGGTGAGGGCCCGCCCACGGGTGTGACCCGGCGCCGGGGTTGCGGCTCAGCCGGAGGAAGACCGGCGGGCTCGCTGTGCGGTGTGTCCGGGCGGTGACTTTGTTGCCTGGTGCGGGCGAGGTTCCCGGGCGCCCGTCGAGGACCAGGGGTTATGCGCACCTACACACCAGGCGCCAACCAGGAGGATCCTGTGGGGAGTTGCAGCCTTCGCCGTCTCAACCGCCAGGACCGCATCCGGCGGCTGTTCCCCTGATGGCCCGGCGCCGTGCGGCCGGTACGCCGGACGTGGTGCGAATCGAATGGAGTCGAGTGTGATCGACCTGCGTCAGTTCCGGCACGGGAGTCTCCCCGACGGATTCCGGCAGATGCTCATAGACGTACACGCCGACGCCTACGCCGACCAGCTGGACGATCCCTTCCACCAGCGCTTCGCCTGGTTCGTCGACCACTGGTCGGGCATGGGCGGCTTCTCCTGCGTGGTGGCGTACGACGGGGACGAGCCGGTCGGTTTCGCCTACGGGGCCCCGCTGTCGCCCGGCCGCGAGTGGTGGCGTGCCACCGGATACGAGCCGGGCGGCGGCTCCACGGCCACGTACGCCGTGTCCGAGGTGATGGTGCGACCGCACCGGCGCAAGCAGGGGGTCTCCGGACGGCTCCATGACGCACTGCTGAAGGAGCGTACGGAGGATCTGGCCGTGCTCCTGGTCGATGTGACGCACCCGAGGGTGCGGGCGCTCTACGAGTCCTGGGGGTACGCCAAGACCGGTGAGCAGCAACCGTTCGCCGACTCTCCGGTGTACGCGGTCATGGTCAAGGACCTTCGGGGCTGAGCCTCCCGCCGGGCCTGGGGGCGGGCCTCGGGCCGGGCCTTGAGGTGGGGCGGGTCCGGCGGCTGGCGCGACGCGGTCGGACCGGGACGCCGTGTCCCCCGCCCCGGTCCGTGGTCCGAGCCGGGCGGGCGTCCCCGAACCGTCAGCCGCCGAGGGCTCCGGAGGTCCCTCGGTGCTGGGCGGCTCCGCGCTGAACGCCGGCCGGACGGCGCGTACGCCCGTGTCGGCGGGCCCCGCTTCGGGGTCCCGGGGGCCGGGGACTCGGGCCCGGGGGCCTTGGGGCCCGGGAGCCTTGGGGCCGGTTGACCGGGGGCCGGTTGACCGGGCCCGTGCGGTGGCCGGAAGGGGGTCCGGGTAGGCCGCAGGTCCGGCGGTGCGGGGCACGGCGGAGGTCCGGCCCCCCGGGGGCAGCCCCCGGCCCAGGGGTGGGGGTACCGCCCGGGCCGCCACGCCCAGGGGGAAGGGCCGGGCTCGGGGGGAGTGCCGTACGGGCGTCCCGGGTCCGTGGACGCTTCCGGTCACCGCACCCGGGGGCTGGGAACGTCCGGCCCTCGACACAAGGATCGGGCTACGGGACAGCCCCTACGCGGGACGCCAGGACGGGTCGCGGCCCGTCACCGCGAGGATGTGGTCGAAGGCGGTCGCGTCGGCGCCCACCTCGACCGGCTCCCCGTACACCCCGTTCTCCCGCGCCATCGGCGCCATCGCGGCCAGCGCGGGGGCGAGTTCCGCGACGACCGCCGGGTCGGGGGTGAAGTCCTGGCCCGTCGCGCGGGCCAGATCCCACGCGTGGACGGTCAGATCGCCGAGGACCATGAAGCCGACGGTACGCGCGGGCAGCCCGAGCTGCCCGGCGGTGCCCTCCTCCGCTCCCGGCGCCGCCCACACCTCGGCCAGCCTGGCGGTCTCCCGGGCGAACCGGTCGCGCCAGCCGGCCGGGTCCTCGTCGACGAAGCGGGGCACCGACCCGAAGTCGGCGGGCTTCTTCTCCGCCAGCGCCTGGAAGTTGATCACCACCTGGAGCAGATGGTCGGCGAGGGCCCTGACCTCGTACTCCGCACAAGGCGTGGGGTCGTCGAGCCGGTCGTCGGAGATACCGCGCAGTACCGGTACGGCCTGTTCCGCCGCCGCGCCGAGAAGTTCACCCATGGTTGTCGTCATGACCCGACCGTAGGCGGGACCGCCTTCCCCGCGTCTTGAAGAAACGCGACATAGGATCATCCGCATGGGCCGCCCTCGCCAGGACGTCCGGGGCATCGTCGCAGCCGGCGAGCTGATGTCCCGCGTACGCTTCCGCCGCCGTGAGCCCGCTCCGGAGCTGCGTCCGTGTCTTGAGCACTACTGGCTCATCGACTGGGATCTCCCGGAGCCGTACACCTCCCACGTCGTACCGCACCCCTCGGTGCACATCGTCTTCCAGCAGCACCGCGGCGAACGCCCGTGGGGCGAGATCGCCGGTATCCAGCCGGGGCTGTTCGCCCAGCGGCTGGAGGGGCGGGGCCGGGTCTGCGGGGTGAAGTTCCGGCCGGGGGGCTTCGCGCCGTTCGCACCGGGGACTCCGGTGTCCGACTGGACGGGCCACCGGGTACGCCTCCCGGACGCCCGGCTCGGCCCGGGCGGCGAGGGCGGGGGTGAGGACAGCGGCGGCGGGGGCAGGGACGAGGGCGCCCGAGCAGCCGCCGCCGCGGCCGCGGCGGCGGCGGACGCGGACACGATCGTCACCCCCGACTCCGAGGACACCCGCGTCGCCGCCCTCGACGCCTTCCTCCTCCGGCTCGCGCCCCGGCCCGACCCTCGGGCCCTGCGCGCGATGGAGCTGGTCGACCGGGTGCACGCCGACCCGTCGATCCGGCGCGTCGGTGAGCTGGCGGACGCCGAGGGGATGTCCGTACGTTCGCTCCAGCGGCTCTTCGCCGCGTTCGTCGGGGTGGGCCCGAAGTGGGTGATCCTGCGCCACCGCATCCACGACACCCTGGAGCGGGCCGAGCCGGGGGCCGGGGAGAAGAGCGGGGGCGGTGCGCCGGACTGGGCGGCCCTCGCCGCGGAACTCGGCTACAGCGACCAGGCCCATCTCGTACGGGACTTCACGGCGACGGTGGGTGTTCCGCCGGCCGCGTACACCACCCGCGCCGGCTGACCCACCGGGCCGGACTGCCTGACCCACCGGGCCGGACTGCCTGACCCACCGGGCTGGACCTTGCGACCGGCCGGGCCGGATCGTCCCACGCACCGGGCCGGTCCGGGCCTTGCCCGGTGGCCCCTCCGCCGCCGGGCCCCGGACACAGCGGCGTGCGGTCGCGCGGACCGCGCCCGTACCCTCCCGTCCCCCGCCCGTCGGCTTACCGAAGCGCCAGTGTCAGTGCCGCGTTCTACAGTGCGTTGCATGCAGACCAAAGCACCGGCGATACGTATCGAGCCCTGGTCCGAGGACGACTTCGACCTGCTCCGCGCGGCCAACGCTCCGGAGATGATGGGACACCTCGGCGGCCCCGAATCGGAGGAGAAGCTGATCGACCGGCACCGGCGCTATGTGGACCTGAGCGCGGACCGCGAGGGCCGGGGCCGGATGTACCGCGTGGTCGCGGTGGACACCGGGGAGGCCGTGGGCAACGTCGGCTTCTGGGAGCAGACCTGGCACGAGCAGGAGGTGTACGAGACGGGCTGGGCGATCCTGGCGCACTTCCAGGGCCGGGGCTTCGCCACGGCGGCGACCCTCGCGGTGGCGGACGCGGCCCGCGCCGAACGCAGGCACCGCTATCTGCACGCGTTCCCGAAGGTGACGAACCTCGCGTCGAACGGGGTGTGCCGGAAGGCGGGCTTCGAGTTGATGGGCGAGTGCGATCTGGAGTATCCGATCGGGAATCCCATCCGGGCGAACGACTGGCGGCTGGACCTCCACGCACCCGCGCCGACCGCCGCCTGACCGGTCCGCTGCCGCTTCCTGCTGCTCCCTGTTGTTCCGTGCTGGTCCCGCGGTTCGGTGACCCGGCGGGTCGTCGTGGCTCGGTGCCCGGCGGGTCGGTGGCGTGATGGGCTCGGCTCGGTGGCCCCCGCCACCGGCGGGACTCGGTGGCTCGTGGCGCCATGGTTCGGTGGCCCCGGGGCGCTCTGTGCACGCCGTGGTCTCGGTGTCCGCCGTGTCCCCCAGTGCGCGCGGTACAGCCCGTGCCTGCCGTGGCAGCCGTGCCCGCCGCGGCTGCTGTGACCCCCGTACCCGTACCCGTTGCGACCACGTACCGCGCACTGCCCACGGCCCCCCGCCGGGTCCACCGCCCGGTGAGGCCCGGGCCCGCCCGCCCCATAGTGGGGGTCCTCACGTCGCGATGCGAATTTTATCTGCGTGACACAGATTCTGCGTTGCATCTACTATCCTGTCCGGGGGTTCTTCCAAGCCCCCGGCGACCTCGCGTGCCCCCGGACCCCGGGGCGAAACCGGGCGCGGTCCCCGCCGTTCACGGCGTGATCCCTCCCGCCCGGTCCACCTCCGGCCCTCCGTACCCGCGCCCCCGGCCGCCCGGCCCCCGACCCGTAAGGCCCGCAGAGCCCGATAGGCCCGGCAACCGCCGACACGGCGGATGCATCGGACATACCAGGCATGGAGAGATCCCCCTCCAGCACCGGCAGCAGCGACACGGACAACGGACAACGGACTGCAGAAGGACCGGAACGCCATGACCACCCTTGTCACCGGAAGCCGCGGAAGAATCGGCTCCGCCCTCGTCACCCTGCTCCACCGCGCCGGCGCCCCCGTCCGCGCGGCCTCCGCCGCCCCCGAGACGCTCGACCTCCCGCCCGGTGTCCGAGCGGTCGGCTGCCCGCTCGACGACCCCACCGCCTTCCCCGCGGCCCTCGATTCCGTCACCTCCGTCTTCCTCTACGCCGAACCCTCCGCCGTCGACGCCTTCCTCGCCGAGGCGGAGAAGGCGGGCGTCACCCATGTCGTGCTGCTGTCCTCCAGCGCCGTGAACGACCCCGAAGCGGCCGGCAACCCGGTCGCCGCACTCCATCTCACGGTCGAACAGGCCCTCGCGGCCTCCTCCGTCCCGACGACCGTCCTGCGCCCCGGCGCCTTCGCCGCCAACGCGCTCCAGTGGCGCTGGGCCCTCGGCTCGGACGGGGCGATCGACCTTCCCTACCCCGGCAGTTACAGCGACCCGATCCATGAACTGGACATCGCCGAAGCCGCCCTCGGGCTGCTCACGCACGGCCGGGGGCGCGGCGGCACGTACCACCTGACCGGCCCCGAGTCGCTCACCTTCGCCGAGCAGACCGCGATCCTGGCGGAGGCCGTCGGGACCCCCGTCCCGTACAACACCGTGACCCCCGAGGCGTGGAAGGCGTCCGTCACCGGCTATCTGCCCGGCGCCTTCGCCGACGGACTGCTCAACCACTGGGCCTCGACGGACGGTTCGCCCACCCCGCTGACCGACGCGGTCGAGCAGCTGACCGGCCACCCCGCCCGTACCTTCGCCCAGTGGGCGGCGGACAACGCGGATGCCTTCCGAGACGCCCGATGACATCCTGACGGCGTGAACGGACCGGAAATCCAAATCGCCGTCGCCCCCGAGCTGCGCCTCTTCGTCCCGTCGGACCGCCGTCAGGGGCCGACCGCGCTGGTCACCGACGGCTCGTCGACGCTCGGCCATGTCGTCGAGTCGCTGGGCGTCCCCCTCACCGAGGCGGGCCGGCTCCTCGTCGACGGCCGGCAGGTGGCCGTCTCCCACGTTCCGAGCGCGGGCGAGCGGGTGGAGGTGCACGGCGTCGAGCGGCCCCAGGAGGTGCCCGGCGCACCCCTGCGCTTTCTGCTCGACGTCCACCTCGGCACGCTGGCGCGGCGGCTGCGGCTGCTCGGTGTGGACGCGGCGTACGAGAACGAGGACATCGGGGACCCCGCCCTCGCCGCGCTCTCCGCCCGCGAGAAGCGCGTACTGCTCTCACGGGACCGGGGGCTGCTGCGGCGGCGGGAGATCTGGGCGGGGGCGTACGTCTACAGCGACCGCCCCGACGACCAACTGCGCGACGTCCTCGGACGGTTCGCGCCCGCGCTGGCGCCGTGGACCCGCTGCACGGCGTGCAACGGACGCCTGACGGACGCCGACAAGGACACCGTCCAGGACCGGCTGGAGCACGGGACACAGCGTACGTACGACGTGTTCGCGCAGTGCGAGGCATGCGGCCGGGTGTACTGGCGGGGCGCGCACCATGCCCGGCTGGAGGCGATCGTGGACCGGGCGCTCCGGGAGTTCGGCGGGGCGGCGGCGTAGCTCCGGCGCCCCCTCCGGGCTCGGCCGGGGGTCCGTCGAGGGGTCCGGTGACGTGTCCACTGTGGGGCGGAGCCGGGTCAGCGCGGGCGCGGCGATCCGGCCCGGACCCGCTCGGACCGGCCCGGCTCCGCTCGGCTCACGGCTCAGGAAGTGCCGGTACGGGTCCGGCTCAGGAAGTGCCGGTACCGGTCCGGCTCAGGAAGTGCCGGTACCGGTCCGGCTCAGGAAGTGCCGGTACCGGTCCGGCTCAGAGAGTGCCCGTACGGTCCCGGCTCAGAGGGTGCCGCTGCGGAGGCGTTCGATCTGGGCGGTGCTCAGCTCGACCGCCCGCCGCATATGGGAGGTGATCAGGTCGATGTCCTCGGCGCCGTACGCCTCGAAGAGGGCGAACCAGTCCCCGTCGAGCCGCCGCCAGATCTCGCCGAACACCATCATCCGCTCCGGCACCGGGGCGACCAGCACCCGTCGGCGGTCCTTGGTGTCGCGCTCCCGCGTGACATAGCCGGCCCGCTCCAGCCGGTCGACGAGCCGGGTCGCGGACCCCGTCGTCAGCCCGGTCAACTCGGCGATCCGGCCGGTGGTGACCGGGCCCGGTTCGAGGCCCAGCAGATTGAAACACTGCAGGTCGGTGGGGTGAAGCCGCAGATAGTCGGCGAGGGCCTGGTTGAACATCACATAGGCGGCCATATGACGGCGCGAGACCTCGGCCAGTTCGTCCATCCGCCGCTGCCGGTCCGGTACAGCGGGCGTCTTCTGCGTCATGCCGGGATTGTACGGACGGTTCGAGCAGGTCAGCGGCGGCGAAAGCGGGTCGGAAGCGGGCAAGAGGCTCGCACGCGGGCGGAAGGCACGGGCGGAAGGCACGGGCAGGAGGCGCGGGCGGACGCCGCCCAAGGTGCGCCACCGGGTACGGGCCCGCGACCGGGGACTCACGAGCCGAGGACGACCCGTCACCGCGTACGAACCCCGGCCTCCGGAACAGCCCCGCGCACCCTGCGCTCCGTACCGCACCAGCGGGTCAGCAGGTCTGCGCGCACTCCCCCGCGGCCTCAGAAGGCGTACGGATCACCCGTGGCGAGGGCCAGCACCTGATGCTGGTCGTTCGACGGATTGCGGTCGGTCGCACCGCCCTTCCAGGGCGTCGTGATCTTCACGACCACCTCGTCCGGAGCACCCGCCGTCCGCAGACCGAGGACGGTCCGGTGGGCCGCGCCCCCCGCCCGCAGCGGTCCCGTCGTACAGAGCACGACCCGGCCGGAGGCCCGCAGGCACGCCGACGGCAGTTGCTGCTTCGCCGCCAGCGGGGTGGAGAACGCCAGCTTCACGGTCGCGTTGGCCACGCCCGACGGGCCGTGGCTCCGGGATTCCAGCACGACACCCAGCCGTCCGGCGGCCAGCGTCACCCGGCCGTGGTGCGAGACATCCGCCTGGGGCACGATTGCCACGGCTCCCGCGTACGCACCACCCGTCTGCCCGCCCGCGGCCGTGTAAGCCGCACCCGCTTCGGGAGCGACGCCTGAAGCAACGCCGGAAGCAATGTCGGAAGGTACGCCGGAAGCCCCGTACGCCGAGACCGCGCCCGCGCCGAGACCGACCAGCACCATCGCCACCGCCGCGGACACGATCGGCAGTGTCTTGCGCATCTCGCCCATGACCAGAAACATACCTTTTGTCACTTAATAGTGATGATTGCCCGTCACCTCGGCGTGTTCCGGCCGCGATCGCGTGCGACGCTGTGCCCATGCTCGTCGCCCGTTCAGTCGCCCTGTTCGCCGTCGCCGCCCTCTTCGAGATCGGCGGCGCCTGGCTCGTCTGGCAAGGCGTCAGGGAGCACCGCGGCTGGATCTGGATCGGCGCGGGGGTGATCGCCCTCGGTGCGTACGGCCTGGTGGCCACGCTTCAGCCGGACGGCGAGTTCGGCCGCATCCTCGCCGCGTACGGCGGTGTGTTCGTGGCGGGCTCCATCGCCTGGGGCATGGTCGCGGACGGGTACCGCCCCGACCGCTGGGATGTGACCGGGGCGCTGGTCTGCCTGGTGGGCATGGCCCTGATCATGTACGCCCCGCGCGGCCGCTGAGCCCCGTACCCGGCCGTCTCGCGCCCCGCCGCCGGACCCCACCGGCTCGTCCCCGCATCCGGTGTCCGGTCGACGGACCCGGCCCGGCCCCGTACGCCCGCGAAACCGCCGGGCTTCCCGCCCCGCGGTACGACCCGGATACGACCCGGTGCGGCACGGCCCGGACACGACCCCCGCAGCGGTACGGCCGGGATACGGCCCCGCGGTACGACCCGGATACGGCCCCCGCCCCGGCCGCCGGCTGACAGCGCGTGTTTATCCTGGCCGCGTACGCCTGCCGACGATCACCCCGTGAGGAGAGCCCGAGATGACCGCCGCCACCGGGAACGCCAAGGCCGCCGGGACAGCCGGGACACCCGTCGCCGTCGTCACCGGAGCCAGCAGCGGCATCGGCGCGGCCACGGCGCGCGGGCTCGCCGCAGCCGGGTACCGGGTCGTCCTCACGGCACGCCGCAAGGACCGGATCGAGACGCTCGCCGCCGAGCTGACCGGCGCGGGCCACCAGGCCACCGCGTACGCCCTCGATGTCACCGACCGCCCGGCCGTCGACACCTTCGCCGCCACGCTCGACCGCTGCGACGTGCTGGTCAACAACGCGGGCGGCGCGCTCGGCGCCGACCCGGTCGCGACCGGCGACCCCGCCGACTGGCGCCGGATGTTCGAGGTCAATGTCATCGGCACCCTCCACACCACCCAGGCGCTGCTGCCCGCCCTCACCGCGAGCGGCAACGGGACCGTGGTGGTCCTCACCTCCACCGCGGGCCACGCCACCTACGAGGGCGGTGCGGGCTATGTCGCCGCCAAGCACGGCGAGCACGTCCTCGCCGAGACCCTCCGGCTGGAGATCGTCGGCACTCCGGTCCGGGTGATCGAGATCGCGCCCGGGATGGTGAAGACCGACGAGTTCGCCATGACGCGCTTCCGCGGCGACACGGAGAAGGCGGCCAAGGTCTACGCGGGCGTTTCCGAGCCGCTGACCGCGGAGGACGTCGCCGACACGATCACCTGGTCGGTCACCCGCCCGCCCCACGTCAATATCGACCTCATGCTGGTCCGCCCCCGCGCGCAGGCATCCAACGCCAAGGTCCACCGCGAACTCTGACAGCCGAAACTCTGACAGCCGGAACCCGGACAGCGGGAACCCTGACCGCGAGGTCTCGGACAGCGGAACCCGGACAGCGGAAACTCCTACGGCGGGCCCTGGCACCGGGTCAGGGCCCTGGCACCGGGTCCTCTGACACCGGAGACCCCTACAGCGCCGGCCCCGCACCGGGCGCTCAGCCGCAGGGGAATCCGCGTCCCCCGCGGCCTCTTCCCTGCGGCCCTCCCTCGCGGCCTCCCCCGCACCGGGCCCGGAAGCCGGTCCTCCCCGAGGCCGCCCCCGGGGCCCGGGTCAGCCCTTGACGCAGACGACCTGCTTCAGCTTCGCCACGACCTCCACAAGGTCCCGCTGCTGCTCGATGACCTGCTCGATCGGCTTGTACGCGCTCGGGATCTCGTCCACGACACCGGAGTCCTTACGGCACTCCACGCCCCGCGTCTGCTCCTCCAGATCCTGGGTCGAGAAGCGCTTCTTCGCCTGGTTGCGGCTCATCCTGCGCCCGGCCCCGTGGGAGGCCGAGTTGAAGGACATCTCGTTGCCGAGGCCCTTCACGATGTACGAGCCCGTACCCATCGACCCCGGGATGATCCCGTAGTCGCCGCTGCCCGCCCGGATCGCGCCCTTGCGGGTGACCAGCAGGTCCATGCCCTCGTACCGCTCCTCCGACACATAGTTGTGGTGGCAGGAGATGACCGGGTCGAAGGTGACCTTCGCCCCCCGGAACTCACGGCGGAGGACCTCCTGGAAGAGACCCATCATGATCGCGCGGTTGTACTTCGCGTACTCCTGCGCCCAGTACAGGTCGTTCCGGTACGCGTCCATCTCCGCGGTTCCGGAGACGAAGACGGCGAGATCGCGGTCGACGAGGCCCTGGTTGTGCGGCAGCTTCTGCGCCTCGCCGATGTGGTGGTCGGCCAGCTCCTTGCCGATGTTCCGTGATCCGGAGTGCAGCATGAGCCACACCGCTCCGGAGGTGTCCAGACACACCTCCGCGAAGTGGTTCCCCGATCCGAGCGTCCCCATCTGGAGGACTGCCCGCTCCCGGCGGAACTTCACCGCGTCCGCCACCGTGTCGAACCGGCTCCAGAAGTCGTCCCAGCCCCCGCCCGACGCCTTCGCGAATCCGAACACCCTCGCCGGATCCACCGGCTCGCCGTGCATCCCGCGACCCACCGGAATCGCCGCTTCGATCCTGGAGCGCAGCCGGGACAGATCGCCCGGGAGGTCGTTCGCGGTCAGGGAGGTCTTCACCGCGGACATACCGCAGCCGATGTCCACGCCCACCGCCGCCGGGCACACCGCACCGCTCATGGCGATGACGGAGCCGACGGTCGCGCCCTTGCCGTAGTGGACGTCCGGCATCACCGCGAGGCCCTTGATCCAGGGCAGGGTGGCGACGTTCTGGAGCTGCCGCATGGCGACGTCCTCGACCGACGCGGGGTCGGCCCACATCCGGATGGGGACCTTGGCCCCCGGTACCTCTACGTACGACATAGTTCCCAATCCCCCAGAAATGCCCTCAAGATCAGTGAAGCGCAAAACTTGCGTCAATGCCCGCGAAAGACCCAGCGGACCAGCGTTTGCAGCAGCGCGTGCGATAGACATTGTGTCCATCGGCCGTATTTGCGCGGCAACCGCTTTTCCACTCGAACGGCTCGAACGGTTCGACGGGCCCGACCGGCTTGAAGGGCTTGAAGGACTCGAACGGGTCGGCGGGCTCGGATCGCACGGCCGCCGAACCGTACGGCCCGCCGTTCGCCGTCACACAACCGTCCGCCCCACCCAACCGTCCAACACCACGACCACCGGCACACCACAACCACCCGGCACCGCAACCACAGACACACCACAACCACCCGACGCCTGACGTCCGATCGAAGGGAGCGCGGAACCGTGCAACGAAAGGCGTATGCCTCCGGACTCGTGGCAACGCTCCTCGCGTTGCTCGCCACCGGCTGCACCGCCGACGACGACGGCGATGGCACCGCCATGGATTCCAAGGCGGGCAAGGGCGTCAAACAGCCCGTCGCCCAGCCCGGCAAGTACCGCACCCTGCTCGAACCCTGCGGCTCCGTCGGCAGCTCCACGCTCAAGGATCTGCTGCCCGTCGCGGCCGGGCTCTCCGACGACCAGCGGCAGAGGGCTCTCAGGGGCACGCCCGCCAGTACGTACGACACCGACCGCCGTGTCGGCTGCGGCTGGGCGGCCGACGCCCCGGACGCCTCTCACGCCTTCAGCGTCGACTTCGAGCGGGTCGTCTCGTACGACGACGCCGTGGGCGACGACGACCGGGCCCAGGAGGTGTTCTCGCGCAAGCAGGTCGCCGCCGGTCTGCCGCCCGCCGTACCGCCCACGGGGTCCTCGTCGACCACCACCACGCCGCCGTCGGGGCCCGCGTCCCCGAGGACGAGCGCGAGCGGCACCCGAGCCCCAGCTGGAACAGGAGCCGCAGCCGGAACAGGAACAGGAACCGTAGCCGGGGGAACGGCGTCCGGGTCGTCCACGAGCACCCCCGAAGGTCTCGAACCGCGGGTTCTCGACGACCTCGGGGACGCGGCCTTCCTCGACGACACCCTCACCCCCACCAGCGCCGGATCGACCGCGCAGCGCCGGACCGTCAGCGTGGTGTTCCGCACATCGAACGTGATCGTGACGATCGTCTACGTGAAGCAGCCGACGCGCACCGCGGAGGTCCCGGACAGCAAGGAACTGCAGGAAAGAGCGCAGAGCGTGGCCCGGAGCCTGGTCGACAGATTCAGCGAATGAGACCCGTGTGGAACCGGCCGCACCCGGCCGTACGTATCCGGGGACACACCCACGCGCGCGCCGACTGCGCGTACCGTGGCCTCGCCGACCGGAGAACGCGGTGACCGGGAGAGACCGGCCACCGCGGAACCGGGGAGCCGGACAGGCCGGACGGCGGAGAGCGACCGTACGACAACCGACTGAAGGAACCATGCACCGATCAGCCCCGCGACTCACCCGCATACTCGTCTGCGCAGCCGTCCCGGTGACGCTCCTCGTCACGGGCTGCTCGTCGGACTCAGGCGACGGCGACAAGAAGGACAAGTCTCCGTCCTCCTCGTCCGCCGACTCCGGCGGGACCTCGTCGGGCTCGGGCTCCGGCTCGGGCTCCGGCTCGGGCAAGAAGCAGACACCGGCCGTCGAACCCGCGAAGTACGCCAAGTTGCCCGACGCCTGCAAGTCGCTCTCCGAGAAGACGATCAAGGAGCTGCTGCCCTCGGTCAAGACCAAGGGCGGCACCGCCGGCCGCTCCACCGATCTGCTGGCGCGCGGCAGCTGCTCCTGGAACGGCCTGGAGGACAAGGGCGTCAAGGGCTCGCAGTACCGCTGGCTCGATGTCTCCTTCCTGCGGTACGACTCCGAGGAGGCGCTCGCCGTCAGCGGCGCCGAGCGCGCGCAGAACAGCTACACCAAGGAAGTCGCCAAGGCGAAGGCCGTCAAGGGCGCGAAGAATCTGCGGAGCTCGCCCGCGGCCGGGGTGGGCCAGGAGGCGACGGCCGTCGGTTACGAGCTGCGCAAGACCGACGCGGACTTCACGTACGCCACGATCGTGACCCGTGCGGACAACATCGTCATCACGCTGACCTACAACGGCACGGGCTACGCGGGCGCGAAGGCCCCGACGGCGGGCGCGCTCACGACCGACGCCGTGAAGGCGGCCAAGGAGGCCATCGCCTCGGTCGCCACCGCCAACCGCCAGCAGGTGGCCGCCGGCGGCTGACCGTCGGCAGGTGGCCGCCAGGCTGCTGACGACCGCCTCACGCACGGCTGCCCGGCGCCCGGCCCGGACCCGGTACCCGGCGCTCGGTCGGCGCCCCGCCGCACCGGTCACCCGGCGCCTCCGCCGGGGCTGAAGCGGCCCCGCCCTGGGGTGAGGCCGCCTCCGACACGGTCCGGACACCCCGTCCGCCGCGCCTTGGCCGCTCGAACACCGACAACTACATTCAGGCCACGCCCTGTTCGCGGAGCCCGCATTCCCCCAAGGGGAGCGGGCTCCGCGCTCATGTGCCAGGCTGTCCCCCTGGCCGGAAGGGAACGCGCGTTTCGAACACGGGAGGGGATCGCGGGTGGCCGCGATGCAGCTGACACGCACGCACCGGATACTCATCGGAGTCGTGGTGGCCGGTGCGGTGATCATCGCCGGTATCGGCTTCGCGGGCTCCTACGCCGCCGTGCGCGACCTCGCCGAACGCAAGGGCTTCGGCGACTTCGCCCTCGTCTTCCCCATCGTTCTGTAGCCAGTGACCTGTTGCTGGGCTCGTCGTTATGGCGTGAGTGAGCACAGTTGATGTGGGTGGCGGGCGCTGGCGCGCGTACCGGTACAGCCTGAAGACACAGAGCCGGGGCCCGTTACCTGAGGCGTGCACCCGGTTCGCGTCCGATCTCGTGTCGTGGGTCACGGACCTGGGCGGGAGGCACGGGCAGTGGTTCCTGATCGGCCCTGACGGT
This sequence comes from Streptomyces sp. NPDC051018, assembly GCF_044456085.1. NCBI lineage: Bacteria > Bacillati > Actinomycetota > Actinomycetes > Kitasatosporales > Streptomycetaceae > Streptomyces > Streptomyces sp. NPDC051018. The sequence goes on along the minus strand of NZ_JBITFN010000010.1, from coordinate 10,500 downwards.
CGTCCCGACCTGCGGGTGAACTCGTTCTTCGGGTCGCCGAAGATGAAGGGCCGGGCAGCGCGGACGAACCGGGACTATGCCTACTCGGTGTGTCTGTGGTTGAACTTCCTGGAGTCCTTGGGGCGGCGCTGGTGGGAGGCGTCCGAGGACGATGCGCGGGAGTTCCAGTTCTGGCGGGTGACCGATCCGCGTAACCCACGACGGGTGCAACGTAGTTCGTTCTACCGCGACGCTGCGGGGCTAAAGACGCTCTACCGGTGGATGGGCGGACGCTTCCAAGTGGTCAACCCCTTCGAGGAGTTGGAGACCTCGCGGGGCCGCAAGCAGGAAGACGTGAAGTGGCTCGACCCGGCCGGCTACGCGCGGTGGCGGGACCTCGGGCTGCGCGGGCTGGATCTGGACGGCCGCGAGGACCCCGCGTGGGGTGGCCGCAACGAGCAGCGGGACGCCGTATTTGCCGACGGCTTGTACGGCACGGGCCTACGACTGTCGGAGTGGGCGAGCGTGGTGCTGCCGGAGCTCCCGGAGGAGGCGCGAGGGCGGGGCTACTACACGTGTGCGCTGGCTGACGCGTGCGCGAAGGGCGGTTACGGGCACACGTATTGGATGCCGCGTGCGGTGCTCTCCGACGTGTTGTCGTACGTGGAGGGGGCACGGGCGCGATCGGTGCGGCGGGCCCAAGTGGCGGACCGCTATGAGCGGGTGACTGAGCGGCGGATCGCGGTCGGTTTCGAGGGGCGTCAGGCGGTGACGTTCGAGGCGGAGAGCGGGGAGCGGGAGACGACGGCGTGGAACGAGCTGGATCCTGCTGACCGCAAGCTGCTGTTTCGGCGTACACCGCAGGGGCTGGAGCCGCTGGCTCTCTGGCTGAACGAGGACGGACTGCCCCGGGACGGGCACGGGTGGCATCACACCTTCGAGGCCGCGAACGAGCGGATCGCCGTGCTCGGACTGAAGGACTTCAGCTGTACGCCGCACATGTTGCGGCACTCGCTGGCGCTGAAGTGGTACTCGGTCGCCAAGTTGGTGCAGGCCCGCCAGCTCGGGCATCTGTCGCAGGAGGAGACCCGCGACTTCAGAGAGCAGTTCGGCGATCACTGGCATCTGGTGCAGACAATGCTGGGGCACCGGCAGGTGGAGACGACCAAGAACGTCTACCTGGAGCCGTTTCGGAACCTGGAGGTGGAGCTGCTACTGCGCCACGCCGACGGGTTCCCGGTGGAACGGTTCATGGCGGATGTCTTCACAGCCCATCCCCGGGTGCGTACGGATCCGCTGGCGGTGCGGTGAGCCGCCGGGGACGCGAGGCCGCGCTGCCGCAGGCGGGAGCGGAGCGGGCTTGGGGACTGCACCGGGTCGGCAGCACTCTGGTGGTGCGCTGCTTCGACGAGACGACGGGTGTGTCCAAGGATTACGGCTTCTCGCATCTGGGGGTGTCGCGGGAACTGCACGAGATGCTGGCCAGCGCGTTCGCGTCGCGGACGGCGCCCGGCGGTGGGCTGACCTCCTTGGATGCGATGAATCTGGCGTACCGGGCGGCGACGCAGTTGGCCGAGCACGTGGCCGGTCTGGTGTGGAGCCCTGTTCTGCCGGAGCATCTGCTGCCGGAACATCTGGACGGCCTGCTGGAGAGCCGGGGCGGGTTCGTCTCGGCGGCGCGAGACCTGGAGCACGTCAAGCTGCTGCTGGCGCACGCGGAGGGGCTCAGTGAGGCGTTGCGCGCCAAGCTCGGTGAGAAGGGCCCGCGCCGGGCGGAAGGGAAGCGGAAGGAGAGTCTGAGCCGAGCGGAGTTCAGGCGGGTCGCCGAGGCGGCGCGAGCGGACCTGCGGGGTGCTGCGGCCCGGATTCGCGGTAACCGGGAGATGCTGCGGGCTTGGCGGGCCGGTGAACTGCCCGATGACGGGGATCTTGCCGGTCAGCGGCGCATGGAGCTGCTGGAGAGCGTGGACCGGGTGGGCGACGTGCCGCGCACGTGGGCCCAGTGCCATGGCCGGGAAGCCCCACTGCCATGGGTGCACCGGTTCGGCACGGTGGAGGAGATCGTGTCGTCGCTGCATCTGACGCGGCGCGAGGCGGTGGCGGGCGCGGTACTGATGGGGGTGCTCACGGGCGAGAACGCGAGTGTGCTGTGGGCGATGCTGGCGGCGCATCATCGTGCGGACGGATACACAGGTGATCTGGGGACGGCGATCGTGGCGGGCCGCAAGTCCCGCCGTGACCGTCATCAGCACATGAGTCTGGTGTTGTCGCAGGTGCCCGACTGGATCAGCATTCCGTCCGACCCGCAGAGTCTGTCGACGAAGGACGAACTGCACACCGCATTCGGCCTGTACGTGCTGCTGCACGAGCTCACGGACAGGTCACGAGAGCTGCTCGGCTCGCGGCGGTTGTTGGTACGACAGGCGCTGACCAGCCCGGATCTGCCGAGCCTGTCGGAGAACTTCGAGGACACCATGGTCCAACCCTGGGCCCGCGCACATGGGTTGCAGGCGGACAAGAAGGATGCCAAGGAGCGGCCGGTGCCGCTTCGGGTCACCTTGGGCATCATCCGGCTGACCCATCTGGAACTGCATCAGCGGCCGGTGGCGCAATCGGAGCGGACCCTGGCCACCACCTATCTGGCACGCAACCGGGGCAATCTCGCCGAGTACCAGAAGGTGGTGGCAGACGCGCTCGCGCAGGAAGTGGCCAAGGCGAAGGCGCGCGGAGCGATGGCCGCCCTTTCCGAGGAGGACCTGCGGCAGGCGCAGGAGGAACCGGAGCAGGTCGCCGCCGCGTACGGCGTGGACGTGGCCACGCTGCAACGGATGATCGACGGGGAGCTCGACACCGTGATGAACGCCTGTGCGGACAACACCGGCGGCCAGTACGCGCCCGCCGGTCAGCCGTGCCGGGCGTCGTTCATGCTGTGCCTGGACTGCCCGTGCGCGCGGGCACTCCCCCGCCATCTCCCCGTCCAGGTCCTGGTGCACGACCGGATCGAGGAGCGGCGCGCGCAGATGCCTGCGCTGCAGTGGGCGCAGCGGTTCGCTGCCCCGCACGCTCAGCTCGCCGATCTGCTCGGCCAGCACTCCAAGACCGTGGTCGATGACGCACGGGCCGGTGCCACCGATGACGACCGGGCCCTGGTGACCCGGTTCCTCAGCAGGGAGCTCGATCTTCGATGATGAGCCAATCCGCCATCGCGCTTCTCCGGGACGACGCTCCCGACGGGCTGCCCGAGGGCACGGAGTGGCCCGGGCCGGACACGCTGGTTTTGCTGCGCCGGGAATGCCGAGGGGGTACGGACCGTCGGGCGCTGTCGCGGTTCGGCGATGACCGGTGGATTTTGACCCCGGCCGTCTTCGAGGCCCACACCAAGGCCGTAAGCCTGAACTTCCGGCCCGTTCCAGCGCCTTGGCGGCTGGAGGTGAAGTACTACGTGTGGCAGCTGCTGAATCTCCCCCGGACCAGGAGCATGCGCAATTCCCGCGGGGAACGGATCTCCCCGCTCACGGTCTCCATCGTGTTCCCACAGCTCAAGGCCTTCGTGCGATGGCTGCACCAGCAGCAGGCGACGTCGTTCGCGCAGGTCACCCCGGCCCATCTGGACCGCTACCTCGACGACCTCAGGGACGCGAAGATCTCTCTGGGTCTCAGATACCGGCGGGTGGGCGAGGTCCGGCGGCTGTGGGCGCACCGGGAGATCCTGCCGCCGTTCATGCGGTTACCGTCCACCCCTCCGTGGAACGGCGAGGACCCCCGCGACCTGTTCAAGAAGGTCCGCCCACAGATGGAGAACCGCACCCCCCGCATCGACGAGCGGGTGATGCAGACGCTGCTGGTATGGGCGCTGCGGTTCGTCGAGGACTTCGCCACGGACATCATGTCCGCGCACGCCGAGCACACCCGCCTGCACGCGTTGAGCCCCGAACTCATCCGCCGCCCGGCAGGCCAGCAGAAGCGCGGCGGCTACCTTCCGGGCCAGCTGCGCCGAGCGGTGATCGACTACCTCGACAAGCTGCGCACCGACGGGGGCCACCTGCCTGGGCATCTCTCCAACGACGGCAAGCTCCAGATCGACTGGCGGCACATCGAGCGCCTCTTCGTCTGCTCCGCCGAGATCAGACGCAACGGCACCGGCCGCCTGATCATCGAATCCGGCCTGCCCATCGACTCCGACATCCCCCTGGACGTGTCCGTCACCGGGCTGCTTGAAGGGAGCCCTTGGCGCAGTTCAGCCATCGGATATCACGAGGCACCCCGGCTGGCCCGGCTGCTGAGCACGGCCTGCTTCATCGTCATCGCATACCTCTCCGGCGCACGCCCCGGGGAGGTCCTCTCCTTGCGCCGCAGCTGCCTGCGCAAGGATCCCGAGACCGGGATGCTGCTGATGGGCGGGCTCTACTACAAGAACGCCGTGGACGCCGACGGCAACAAGATCCCCCAGGGCGCGGAACGCGCCGACCCCTGGGTCGTCGTGGCACCCGTCGCCCGGGCCATCGAGGTCCTGGAAGAGCTGCACTCCAGCGAGCTGCTCTTCCCCACCTACATCGAGAGCTACCGCCGCCCCACCACCCGCCTGGGCACGGCACGCGACGTCCAGAGTGCCGCCGAGGACATCACCGACTTCACCCAGTGGATCAACGCCTACTGCAACCGTTCCGAACGCGCCGAGGCGATCCCTGACGACCGACACGGCACGCTCGCCCCCTCCCGCTTCCGCAGGACGTTGGCCTGGTTCATCCGGCGCCGCCCACGCGGCCTGGTCGCCGCCGCCATCCAGTACGGTCACGTCCACGTCCAGATGCTCCAGGGCTACGCCGGCTCCTACGACTCCGGCTTTCCTGACGAATACGCCTTCGAGGACTGGCTGTACCGCATGGAGACCCTGGCCGAGGACGAACGCGCCTTGGCCGCCGGCGAACACGTCAGTGGCCCCGTCGCCGACACCTACCGACACCGCGTGACCGGAGCCCACCGCACCTTCGCCGGACGCGTCCTGACCAGCACCGCCCAGTCCCGCGACCTGCTCGGCAACCCCCTGCTCCAGATCCACCACGGTCCCGGCATGACCTGCGTCCTCAACCCGGCCACCGCCGCCTGCCAGCTGCGTGGCACCGCCGACGATCCCCTGGTCACCCCCGACATCGAAGATTGCCGGCCCAACTGCCGCTGCCTCGTTCGCACCGACCGCGACATCGCCTACGTCGAACAACAGGTGACCGAACTCGAAGAGACCGTCTCCAATCCCCTCGCCCCGCCCATTCGTCACGCGCGCGAACAGCACGAACTCGCCCGCCTTCAAGCAATCCTCGACGCTCACCACGAGGGCAGGAAGCCGACCCGATGAATGACTCCCCCACCACCGCTCCCAAGACCGACCCGGTCCGCGAAGCCATCCTGGCCGCCATGGACCGAATGCTCTCCGGCTCCCCCAAGCGCTCCACCGGTCGCCTCAGCGTCTCCCAACTCGCCATCGAAGCCGACGTCAGACGCTGGCAGTTGACCCACCGGCACACCGACCTGCGTGACCTCTTCCAGGACCGCGTCCGACAGGCCGAGGTCTCCCGCGGCACACACCAGAAGACGGCCGAGGAACGGGACGACCTGCGCCGACGGCATACGGAACTGCAGCGCTACTGCTCGGAGCTTGAGGAACGAGTCCAGACGTACGCCGCCGTGATCAACCTGATGGCGCTGGAGTACGAGGCGCTGACCGAGCAGGGTGCGAATTCAGGACGCGTACTCCCCCTGCCATCCCGGCGGACGCCTCGCACCTGAGCACGACGGTCCGGGGCGCCGAAAGGGCTACTGTCTTCCCTCGGGCGAGCGCAACACGCTTGGCGCAGCCGCCTGTCGCCACGCAGCCTGGGCGAAGGGCAGCTCTTCGGGTTTCTGCCCCAGGCGCACCAGCGTCCAAGCCACCTCGTACGGGATCGAAGGCCCCTGGGCCGCCATCAGGCGACGTACACGCCACTGCGTCACGGGCGCGAGCAGCCACCGGACACTTCTGGTCTTCACGACGCCCCCACCTCAGCTCTCGGGCTGGACCGCGAGACGATCGTCGAGCACGATCATGAGCTCGCTTCCGTCGGCCTCAGCAGCCGACGTCACATGAGCAAGAGCACGAGTGATCGCCCCACCCAAGCGCGCAGCAATGGCCTGGTCCAGTGTGGAGTAGTTCCAGCTGGAGCTCCAGCTCCCGAACTGGATGTCAAAACAGCGGTCCAGCAGTGCGGCAAGACTGCTGCCGGAGATCGGGTCCCCGATCATGCCGCCGACCTCGCGGGTGATCTCCTCGTCGGCAGCAGGCCGGAAGACGTGTGAGTCCCGGTGGGCGGAACTCTTCTCGAACTCTTCGACAAAGTACGTCCAGGTGTCCTGGTGACAGCGCATCCGTGCCGTACCGATACCGACGGCGACCCGTAGGTTCTCAGCGTGGCTCGGCCCCGACGGTTCTTCCTCTGGTTTGCTGAAGAACCGGTCCAACAGCCCCATACACCCGTCCTCATTACGCGCTTTCTTGGCGACCCGACAGGTCACCCGTCCCGGCCGCACGAACCAGCCGATGCTACTGGTAGGCGCTGCGCACCTCACATCCATCCGAGCCGTCATCGACTCGTTCACCTGGCAACTTTCAGCCAAGTGTTCGCAACGAGGTATGCGAGCGTTGCCTGCCTTACTTAGGGTGACTGCCGCGCTCGACACGGATCATGCCGAAGTCACCTGCAGCGCAAGTAGCGGCTACGTCCGCACGTACACGGGGGAGAAGCGCTGTGGCCCGACTGACCGAAGCCGAAATCACCAGGCTGGAGAGCGCTTACCGGGAAAAGAGCAGGGCCTACGACCATGCTCTGGAAAATCTGAGGGCCACGCGCTTTCAGCGGCGGATGTACTACCTGATCGCCTTCGGCTCCATGGTCCTGACCGGCCTCCTAGGCTATACGGTCGTCATCGGGCTCTGGGAAGAGAAACCAACCTTCACTCGGTACGCAGGGCTCATCATCGTGGCAGCCCTGTGGGTCGGCGCGGGCGTCATGCTGATGTTCAACCGGACGACCAAGGTCGACCACACGTCTGAACTGCGCCAGAAACTCGCGGAGAAGCAGAACGCCGCAGCGGCGCTTCCCCTCGACTCCGAGGCCGCACTGCGGATCTACCGGGAGTCGACTCTTGAACTGATGGACGCATACCGGGTCAGGGCAACCCGCAACCGGCGTGTGAACAACGCGCTCCAGGCGCTCATCATCGCCGGGTCGATCATCGCTTCAACCTTGGTCGCCATGGAAAACAACATCACGCCGCTGAGCCTGGCAGCCACCATCCTCAGCGCCATGGTCGGTGTGGGCGCCGGCCTGTCGGGCTACTTCAAGTTCCGTGAGCGCGGCTTCAACCTGCAGTCCACCGCGGACGAACTCGAGAAGCACTACACCGCGGTCCAGTTCCACCTCGACGAGTACGAGTCCGTCGATCCCTCCCTCACGCCCGAGGAGGGCGAGAAGGAACGACTGCGGCGGTTCGCGCGCCTCGTGGAAAAGATCAAGGAAGAGCAGCGCAAGCGGGAACTGCAACTGGAACAGTCACCTGAGCAACAGCGGGGTCAGTGACAGGACCTTCGCATGCAACAGGCCCGTTGCATGCCAGCACAGGGCAAGACCTCGCCTGACCTCTACTGAAGTCACCAGTACGAGATAGCAACACCCCCGACAGACAAGCGACATAACCATCGGCATCGACGCGGGCATCTGCGTACTCCTCGCGCTGGATCTGCTGCTCACCTGGATGCGTATCCCCTTTCCGCTGCTGCGCCAGACGGCCTGGCTGCTCACGGTGGCCACGATCGCCTTCAACGGCGCAGCCTCCTGGCCCGATCCGCTGGGCGTGGGCATGCACGCGGTGATTCCGGTGCTGTTCGTCGTCACGGTGGAGGCGGCCCGGCACGCGATCGGCCGGATCGCCGACATCACGGCCGACAAGCACATGGAGGGCGTACGGCTGACGCGGTGGCTGCTGTCGCCCGTCCCGACGTTCAAGCTGTGGCGGCGGATGAAGCTGTGGGAGCTGCGGAGTTACGACCAGGTCATCAAGCTGGAGCAGGAGCGGCTGGTCTATCAGGCCCGGCTCCAGGCGCGTTACGGGCGGTCATGGCGGCGCAAGGCCCCGGTGGAGTCGCTGATGCCGCTGCGGCTGGCGAGGTACGGGGTTCCGCTCACGGACACGGCCCCGGCGGGGCTGGCCGCCGCGGGGGTGGACCCGGTGCTGCTGCCGCCCGCGCCCCAGCCCGAACCGGCGCTGGAGATGCCGGCGGGCCCCCGGGCGGCCGTCCCGGCACAGCTGCCCCGCGCTGCGGAACAGGAGCGGCTCCCGCGCGGCCCGGAACACGGACCACAGCACATACCGCAGTACGGCCCCGAGCACGGACAGGAGCGAGGCCCGGAACACGGACAGGGACAAGGGCCGGAGCAAGGACCGGTTTACGGACCCGGGAACGAGCAGGCGTACGGGCCGCGGCAGGGCCACCCCGACGAGCGCGAGGCATACGCGGAGGCGTACGACCGGTACGAGCGTCAGCGGTATGAGGAGTATCTGCGCCATCAGGAGCATCAGCGCCGGGCGGAAGGAAACGGGGAGGGCGGGCAGGGCGGTCGGACGAACCCCTGGGACCGCGCGACCGTCCGCGCTGATGCCGCAGCCGACCCCGCACTCATCCACGCCTACGCACACATCGCCGGACACGACGCCACCATCACCCTCTACGGAACCACCGCCGTCGGCGCGCTCCAGGCCATCCTCGAAGACCACCACGCAGGCATCCCCACCCAGACAAACCTCCACTGACCGACACCCGCGCCACGCGGAGGCCAACCCCGCGTGCGCGGGGAGCACCCCCTCACCACAGGCACGGTGACCGACAAGACGGGACCATCCCCGCGTGCGCGGGGAGCACAGTAGATGACCAGCGGGTTTATCCGGCGGGGAGCCGGTTTTTACCCACTTCCAAGGATCCAGACATCACACACTTTCTTCGCGAATCAACCATCGTGGCGGGTGGCTGTACTTCCCCAGTGTGGCCTTCGCCCAGGGAACGGTCTACCAGGTCTCTCCCGACGCCGTGGCACAGTCCAGGCACCGCCGCCCGTTGGCCGTACAGCGCTCCGACTTGGAGGCCCCGCAGCATCGTGGCTTCGTTCTCCGCAGCGCTGAGCAGGATCCATATGTCCGAATCCGAGGCGCCCCAGGGCCTTCGACGTGTTGTGGGTGGCGATCTCGATCGTGACGTGGGCCGCGAGGGGATGGTGCAGGAAGCACACAATGGGAGACCCGGTCTGCGGGGTTCGCGTCAGCCCGCTGCCGCGCATTCCTCCTCGATCTCGCGCAGCAGGGCGACCATCGCGGCGCGCTCCTCCTCCGTGTCTCCGAGATCCTCCCGATACCAGATGCCGGTGGTGCGCAGCGGATGTGTCCAGTGCAGCAGTTGACTGAAGGCCACCGCGTAGGGGCTGATTCCGGAGAGCCGTTCGATGGCACGTTTCAGGACGCAGCGGTAGTGGCCGACCACCACATGGTCATTGCCCGGGGGCAGTGCCACCCGGTCCAGTGTCAGGCCGCGGAACTCCACCCAGCGCAGCTCCGCCCCGGTGAAGTCGATGTCCTCCATGGGGTTGGACGGGGTGTCCTCAGCACCGGGTGGCCTTTCCCAGAAGATGATCTCTCGTAACGGCCCGGCGAAGGTGCAGCGGGTGAACGCCGACGCGTGGAAGTCGATGTCCGTCAATTGTGCGCCGGAGAAGTCGACATCGGTGAACGTGATCTCCCGGCTGTTGATCCTCCGCAGGTCGGCGCCGCTGAAATCGACCCGGGTGTAGGTGGTGCGGACACCGTTATCGACGGCACCCGGCATGGTGTCCGCCAGCGGGGTATCGCGGAAGGAACAGTCCCGTACCTCCGTGCTCCACACCCGCAGACCGCCGAACCGGGTGCGGTCAAAGACACAGTCGGCAAGCACGGAGCGTACGAAGGCGAGGCCGGTGAGATCTGCGTCGCTGAAGTCCAGGCCCTCCAGGGTGCGGCCCGCGACCTTCGGCCGATCGACACAGCGGGCGGGGATCTCTCCGCCGTCGGCCATCTCGGCACGTACCGGCTCCGGAGGCGAGGTAAAGCCGCGCAGATCGAGCCGGCCCCCGTGTTCCTCCAGTGAGAGTCCGGTCAGCGGCCGCCCGGTGAGCAGCCGGGCATACACCTCACGGGTCAGCCGGGCGCCCTCGGCAGTACGCCATACCTCCTCGTCCATCGTTCTACTCCTCTCTAGTGCCGCGTCAGGCAATGTTTGCCCTGTCGACGACGGCGCGTAGGCGTCGGTCGTCGGCATGGCGGTTTCGCCAGATGATGTAGCGGCGGATCATGCTGCCCTGTTCCTTGTGGCCGGCGTGGTCGGTGCCGTCGAGGGTGAAGTAGCGCAAGGCCGTGAACTGGGCCTCGATCCGGTTCAGCCAGGAACTGTTGGTCGGCGTATAGGCG
>NZ_JBITFN010000009.1:0-331166 GCF_044456085.1 Streptomyces sp. NPDC051018 | reverse complement strand
GCCCGGTTACATTCCGAACCCGGAAGCTAAGCCTTATAGCGCCGATGGTACTGCAGGGGGGACCCTGTGGGAGAGTAGGACACCGCCGAACAATTGTTGAGAGAGGGCCCCGTATCCATTGGATGCGGGGCCCTCTCGCGTTTCTGGACCCTTTTCTGATGGTGTGGTGCCGGACCATGGGTATTTCTGCCCTGGGCCGGCAACGGTCATCATCAGTTTCTACAGGCGGCCGGCAGCCTTCAGCGCAAGATAGGCATCTGCCAATGCCGGTGCGAGATTCTCGGGCGTCGCGTCCACGACCGTGACTCCGTGCCTTTGCAACTGCTCTGCCGTACGGCGACGCTGTGCCTGGCTCTGAGTGGCCGCAGCGGCGTTGTACACGGCCTCCACGTCCCCTCGCGCGACTGACATCTCCTGGATGTGCGGGTCTGCGACCGACGCCACGAGTACCGTGTGCCGCTGTGTGAGCTGAGGGAGTACCGGGAGTAGTCCTTCCTCGATGGGGGTGGCATCCAGCGTGGTGAGAAGCACGATCAAGGAGCGGCGCGGGGCGCTTTTGAGGGCAGCGGCACTGAGGCCGCGTGCGTCCGTCTCGATGAGTTCGGGCTCCAGCGGGGCCAAGGCGTTGACCATGGCAGGCAGGAGTTCGCCTGCGGAACGGCCCTGTACCTGGGTGCGGATGCGGCGGTCGTAGGCAAGGAGGTCCACACGGTCACCCGCTCGGGAAGCCAGGGCGGTGAGAAGCAGGGCCGCGTCCATGGAGGCGTCGAGACGGGGAATGTCCCCGACGCGGCCGGCGGAGGTGCGGCCGGTGTCGAGAACGACGAGGATGTGGCGGTCGCGTTCAGGGCGCCAGGTCCGCACGGCGACGGTGGACTGTCGGGCGGTCGCCCGCCAGTCGATCGAACGGGTGTCGTCCCCGGGCACATAGTCGCGGAGGCTGTCGAACTCGGTTCCCTGGCCGCGGATGAGGACGCTGGTGCGACCGTCCAGTTCGCGTAGCCGTGCGAGGCGTGACGGCAGGTGCTTGCGGCTGGTGAAGGGCGGCAGAACTCGTACGGTCCAGGGGACCTTGTGACTGCTCTGGCGCGCCGCGAGGCCCAGAGGACCGTATGACCTGACGGTGACGCGTTCGGAGTGGCGGTCGCCGCGGCGGCTTGGGCGCAGGTCGGTCGTGATACGGCGGCGTTCGCCGGCGGGCACGGAGATCTTGTGCCGGGAAGCGGCCTGTTCGGTGTTCCGGGTCCAGCTGCTCGGGGGCCAAGCGTCGCGGAGGTGGGCCCGCAGGGGGCGGTTGGAGGGGTTGGTGATCGTCAGCTGAACGGCTGCCCTGTCGCCGAGTCGAACTGATGTGTCACCGCTTCGGGTGAATCGGAGCGTTCGCACTGGCGCGGCGAGGGCGTAGTCGCACAAGATTGCTAGTGACAGAGGCGCATTGACAGCAAGCAACCCCGTCCAGCTGGGCGCGAGCAGGCCCACGGGGAGAGAGCCGAGAGCGGCGAGGAGTGCGGTTCGTCCGGTGAGGGCCATGGGTCGTCGTCTCAGCGGGGGACGGGTACGTGGCTGAGGATCGCGGTGATGACGGAGTCCGCGGTGACTCCTTCCATCTCCGCCTCGGGCCGGAGCTGGATCCGGTGGCGCAGGGTGGGCAGGGCCAGTGCTTTCACATCGTCGGGGATGACGTAGTCACGGCCGGTGAGCCAGGCCCACGCACGCGCGGTGGAAAGCAGGGCGGTGGCACCTCGGGGAGAGACACCGAGGGTGAGTGAGGGGGATTCACGAGTGGCACGACAGATATCGACGACATAGCCGGCGATCTCGGGGGAGACCGAGGTCTTGGCGACGGCAGCCCTGGCCGCCTCCAGGTCTGCCGGGCCTGCGACTGTACGTACGCCGGCGGCTTGCAGATCGCGTGGATTGAAGCCTTCGGCGTGACGGGTCAGGACATTGATCTCGTCGTCGCGTGAGGGAAGGGGGACCGTCAGTTTGAGGAGAAAACGGTCCAGTTGGGCCTCGGGCAGCGGATAAGTGCCTTCGTACTCGACGGGGTTCTGCGTCGCCGCGACCAGGAAGGGTTCCGGGAGCGGGCGGGGGGTGCCGTCGACCGTGACCTGCCGTTCCTCCATCGCTTCCAGGAGAGACGACTGGGTCTTGGGCGGGGTGCGGTTGATTTCGTCGGCGAGCAGCAGGTTGGTGAAGACAGGTCCTGGCTGGAAGGAGAACTCTGCGGTTCGGGCGTCGTAGACGAGCGATCCGGTGATGTCGCTGGGCATTAGATCGGGGGTGAACTGAACGCGCTTGGTGCCGAGTTCGAGGGAGGCGGCCAATGCGCGGACGAGCAGTGTCTTGGCGACGCCGGGTACTCCTTCGAGGAGTACGTGGCCTCGGCAGAGCAGGGCCACGACGAGTCCGGTGACAGCGGGGTCCTGGCCGACCACGGCTTTTGCGATCTCGGTGCGCAGGGCCTCCAGGGAGGCGCGGGCGCTGTCCGAGTTCGCAGCCGTCGTAGCTGTCTCGGGGGTCGGGGCGCTCATGTGGTGCGTACCTCTCTTTCAAGGGCGTCGAGTTGGTCTGCCAAGAGGACCAGAGCGGCGTTGTCGGCCGGTGCCGGTCCGAAGAGCAGGGTCATGAGGTCCTGGTCGGGCGCAGCCAGGTGGGCCGAGACGGCGGGGAGCAGGGTTTCGGGGGAGTGGGCTGCGGCGGGGGCGACGCCGAGAAGCGCGGCGAGGCGTGTCCTGGTGGCCTCGCGCAGGGTGGAGGCGGCGCGGTCGCGGGCGTTGGCCTTGTGGTAGAGGCGGGCCCGGCCCTCGGTGGTTTCGGAGGCGCGGATGGCTACGGGGAGCCGCTCGGTGACGAGGGGGCCGAGCCTCCGGGCGCGCCAGACGGCGGTGAGGGCTGCGGCCACGAGGAGTTGGAGCGCGCCCCAGAGCCAGCCGGAAGGGATCAGTTCGAAGAAGGAGCTCTCGCCCTCGTCCTGGGCCGCGGAGCCGTCACTGAGCGAGGGGAGGTACCAGACCAGATGGGTTCGGGAGCCGAGGAGTTGCAGGGCGAGAGAGGCGTTGCCGTTCTTGTCCAGGCGGTGGTTGTAGAGGATGTCGGGCGAGCCGAGGAGGACGGTGTCTCCGTTGTCCGCCGTATCGATCCTCAGGAGCGTGGGCAGGCCGTCGCTCGGGTAACAGCGGTCCGCTCCGGGGGCCTCGGTGTCGTATTGCTCGCCGCCGAGGTCGGCGCTGCCCGCGGTACGGGCGGCGGGCAGCGTGCATTGGGGGGCGCGGGCCGAAGCCGGGACCGTGAAAGTGGCCCGGACCCCGGGGGCCAGGGTGCCGACGGAGGCGGGGCCGGGGGAGACCAGCACCGTTCGTCCGCCGGAGGAGTCCGCCGCGGCCCGAAGGCTCTCCTGCTGGCTGTCCGTCAGCAGGTCCGGGGTGGCGACGAGGAGTGTGGTGTCGGGTCCGGCTGCGCGGGTGGCCTCGTCGAGCGTGGTGACGACGCGGGTGGAGACCCCCTGGTCCTTGAGGAGTTCGGCGACGGCCCGGCTTCCGAGCCGGTCGGCGGAGCGTGGGTCCAGTCGGCCGTGCTCGTCGCCGGAGCGCAGGGTGGCCATGGCGATCCCGGCCACGATGACGATGACCAGGGCCAGCAGCACCCCGCGGACGCGGGTCCACACCTGGCGGCCGGTGGGGGACATGGACGTGGCGCTGCGGGCAACCGCGGTCATTCGGCTGCTCCTTGGGCTGTACCCGTCAGCTGGGGCTTGGCCCGTTCCAGACGGAGGTCCAGGTCACGCAGGCGTAGATATGCCTGCTGGTCGGCGTGCCGGCCCCCGTATGTGACGTCGTCGAATTCGCGTGCGGCGGCGCGAAGTCCATCGGCGTGGCCGGGCAGTGAGTGCCCGCCCTCCGCCGCGGCCTCGTCGGCGGTGCGGCCGGGGCGGGGGTCGAGGAGAGCCCGTTCCTCCAGTGAGCGGACGATGGCCCGCATGCGCTCCTGGACGGCCTGGTTCCAGCGTTGGGCAGCCGCGTGGGCCTCGGCGGAGGCGCGGTGCTCGGACGCAGTGCGCGGTACTTCGTCGAAGAGGGAGTCGGCTGTTGCAGGGGCGCGGCGGGGTGTGCCCAGGCGCCACCAGAGGGCGGCGATCAGGGCGACGGCCACCACGGCGATGACGACCGTCCCGACCACACCTCCCGGCGTGGCGCCGGCCGCGACGTCCAGGAGACCGCCGACCCACTCCCAGAAGCGGTCAAGCGCCCGTTCGAGGAGGTTCGGGTCGTTCTCGTGGTACATCGGTTTGGTGAGTTCCCGCTCCGCCGCCTCCCGGGCGGGGACACGGGGAATGTCCACCGGTACGTCATCGTTCGCGTGGCTCCACGACCACGCCGTCGTCACACCCCCCGAGGCCGACACCCCATCAGCTCCTGGGCGCGTCGCCGGGCGGCTCGGAGCCGTAGCCGGGAAGCCCCGCCGCACGGCCGAGTTCGAGGTCGAGGGCCTCGCGGCGGATGCGCTGGTCGACGTAGAGGAGGACGGTCACCCCGGCGGAGATGGGGTACGTGATGGAGGAGGCGATCACCGCACCGATACCCGAGATGATCAGGTAGGCCCAACCGAACTCGGGCGTCTCGCCGTTGAGGAAGTCGCCGACTCCGCCGCTGTCCACGGCCAGGGCGGCCAGGCCGAAGGGCACAGAAATGATCATGGCGACGAGCAGGGTCAGCAGCATCGTCAGTGCGAGGACACCGAACGTCCGCCACCAGGCACCCTGGACGAGTTTGGCGGAGCGGCGCATGGACGCGAAGACGCCCTGACGTTCCAGCATCAGCGCGGGCGAGGCGAGAGCGAACCGGATCATCAGCCACAGGACGACACCGAGGGATCCGAGTCCACCGAGTACCGCGAGGGCGATCCCCCCTCCTCCGCCCAGCAGCAGACCGGGCAGGATCGCCACGACCACGATGGCGGCACCGATCAGCGGCAGCAGCAGAGTCAGACCGAGGAGCTGAGGCAGTCTGGGCCGAGCCTCGCGCCAGGCTTCGGAGAGCTTCACCGGCTGCCCCAGCACCGATCGGCTGATGACCATGGTGAGGAGCGCCGTCGTGAAGAGCGTGGCGACCATCGTGATGAGCATCACCGGGCCCAGCGAGATCATGCTGGACTGGAGGGAGTCGCCGACCTGGCGCATGGCCTCCGACGAATCGGCGTCGGGGTCGAGTTCCACCGGCTCCGGGAGCAGATAGCGCGCGGCCAGGATGTTGCCGATCTCGGAGATCACGGAGACGCTGATCGTGATGCCGAGGACCGTGCGCCAGTGGGCGCGCAGGGTCGAAACCGCTCCGTCGAGGATCTCACCGACACCCAGCGGGCGGAGCGGAATGACACCGGGCTTGGCCACGGGCGGCTGCCCCCAGCCGCCGTACGACGGAGTTCCGCCCCAGCCGGGGCCCGGCCGGCCCGGCCCGGGAGCGCTGCCGCGCTCCGGGGCGCCGGGCGCGGACCACTGCCCCGCGGGTGGCTGCTCGCTGGACCACTTCGGGGCTGGGCCGGTCTGATCGGCGGGCTCGGAGGGCTGGGGCACGTTGGCGTCCTGCCCGTCGGAGGGAGCAGATCCGGGCGATGCCCAGCCCGGAGTGTCGTTCACGGTTGTCCACCTCATGGGTTGGTTGTGGGGTCGTATCGGCCTGCCGACTTGTGCACAGGGCCTGTACGTGTACGGAGTCGGCAGGTTGGCAGCCATCGTGCCACGCGCTGCGCGCCGGTGGGTGGGCCCCTGCGTCTCCTTCGCGCCTTCATTGTCCGTCCCCCACGGGGCAGACTGGGCAGATGGCTGATCAGTACGCGCAAGAGCGAGCCGATGTCGGGCCGCCCCCGCTCCCGGTACTGCGCTGGGAGGAGCCTCCCGAAGGTCCTGTCCTGGTGCTCCTCGACCAGACCAGGCTCCCCGCCGAGGAAGCCGAGCTGGTCTGCACCGATGTGCCCACCCTGGTACAGGCGATCCGGACGCTCGCCGTGCGAGGGGCGCCTTTGCTGGGGATCGCCGGGGCCTATGGTGTGGCCCTCGCCGCCGTACGGGGCTATCACGTGGAGGAGGCGGCGTCACTGCTGGCGGGGGCGCGGCCCACCGCGGTGAATCTGGCGTACGGGGTACGGGTGGCCGCAGACGCCCACCGGGCCGCGGCGGGAGATGGGGCCGGTGCGGCGGCACAGGCGGCTCTCAGGGCCGCCAGGGCACTGCACCGGCAGGACGCCGAGGCCAGCGCCCGTATGGCCGCCCACGGGCTCCTGCTGCTCGATGAGCTGCTTCCCGGCGGGCACCTCCGGATCCTTACCCACTGCAATACCGGGGCGCTGGTCTCGGGCGGTGAGGGCACGGCCTTCGCCGTGGCGCTCGCCGCTCACCGCGGAGGCAGGCTGCGGAGGCTGTGGGTCGACGAGACACGGCCGCTGCTGCAGGGGGCGCGGCTGACGGCGTACGAGGCGGCCCGCAACGGGATGGCGTACACGCTGCTCACGGACAGTGCCGCGGGCTCGCTGTTCGCGGCGGGGGAGGTCGATGCGGTACTCATAGGCGCGGACCGGATATCCGCGGACGGCTCGGTGGCCAACAAGGTGGGAAGCTATCCGCTCGCCGTACTGGCGAAGTACCACCATGTGCCGTTCGTCGTGGTCGCTCCCACGACGACCATCGACCCGGCCACGGCGGACGGGGCGTCGATCGAGGTGGAGCAACGCACCGGTCAGGAGGTCACGGAGATCATGTCTCCGCAGTCGGCGACGGCCGCGGGGGGAACGGGGGGAGGGCTTCCGGTTGCGCCGCTGGGTACGCAGGCGTACAACCCTGCCTTCGATGTGACTCCGCCCGAGCTGGTGACGGCGATCGTGACCGAAGAAGGCACGTTGTCGCCGGTCACCGGGGGCGGAATCACGGAGCTGTGCGCCAGGTCACGCCAGGTAACGATTAGCTAATGGGATGATGTCGATTATGAAGGGACGAGTCCTTGTCGTCGACGACGACACCGCACTGGCCGAGATGCTCGGGATTGTGCTGCGTGGTGAAGGTTTCGAGCCGTCGTTCGTAGCGGACGGTGACAAGGCACTTGCCGCTTTCCGTGAGGCCAAGCCGGATCTTGTGCTGTTGGACCTCATGCTGCCCGGACGGGACGGCATCGAGGTGTGCCGGCTGATCAGGGCCGAGTCGGGTGTGCCGATCGTGATGCTCACGGCCAAGAGCGACACCGTGGACGTCGTCGTCGGACTGGAGTCCGGTGCCGATGACTACATCGTCAAGCCGTTCAAGCCGAAGGAGCTGGTCGCGCGGATCAGGGCGCGGCTCAGGAGGTCGGAGGAGCCCGCGCCGGAGCAGCTGACGATCGGCGATCTGGTCATCGATGTGGCCGGTCACTCGGTGAAGCGGGACGGCCAGTCGATCGCGCTGACCCCGCTCGAGTTCGATCTGCTGGTGGCGCTCGCGCGTAAGCCGTGGCAGGTGTTCACCCGGGAGGTGCTGCTGGAGCAGGTCTGGGGGTATCGCCATGCGGCCGACACCAGGCTGGTGAATGTGCATGTCCAGCGGCTGCGTTCCAAGGTCGAGAAGGACCCGGAGCGCCCGGAGATCGTGGTGACCGTCCGTGGCGTCGGTTACAAGGCCGGACCGAGCTGACGTGTCCGGCGGCGGCGCTGCTCCGAGGCCCGGGGAGCCGGGAGTCCGTACGGGGCGGGCTGCCGGTCCGGGGCACGGGCCGACGGGTCCGTCGTGGTTCGGCCGTCTGCTGCGTGGCAGGCGGTCGGGCCAGGACGGTGAGCCCGGGCGGCTGATGCTCCGGCTGATCATGCGGTGGGTGCGCCGTCCGCTGCTGCCCGCGGTCCGTCTGTGGCGGCGCAATATCCAGCTCCGGATCGTGGTGACGACGCTGCTGATGTCGGTCGGCGTGGTCGTCCTCCTCGGTTTCGTCGTCATCGGCCAGGTGCGCAACGGGCTTCTCGACGCCAAGGGGCGCGCGGCGGAGAGCCAGGCCGCGGGCGGATTCGCCGTGGCGACGGAGGAGGCGAACGCTCCGCAGAGTTCCGGCGGCCCGGACGGTACGGGAGCGGACGGCCCGACGGCCACGAGTTCCTGGCGGTCCGATCTGGTGGAGCGGCTCGCGAGCGGTGGTCAGGGCGCGTTCAACGTGGTGGCGCTGAGCGCCGACTCGGAGCGCCCCAGTTCCAGCCGAGGTCCCCGTACATCGGGCAGCGTGGACCCCGCGTCGATTCCCGAGGCGCTGCGGGAGACCGTACGCCGGCAGGCCGGGACCCATGAGACGTACATCGAGATCAAGTACAACAACGGCGAGCACGCGCCCGAGCCCGGGCTGGCCGTCGGCAAGCGTCTCAACGACGTCGAGGGCAGTTCCTACGAGCTGTACTACCTCTTCCCGCTGGCCCAGGAGGAGCAGTCGCTCAACCTCGTCAGGGGAACCCTCGCGACGGCCGGGCTCTTTGTCGTCGTGCTGCTGGGAGCCATCGCCTGGCTGGTGGTGCGGCAGGTGGTGACACCGGTACGGATGGCCGCGGGAATCGCCGAACGGCTCTCGGCCGGCCGTCTCCAGGAACGGATGAAGGTCACCGGCGAGGACGACATCGCCAGACTCGGTGAAGCCTTCAACAAGATGGCGCAGAATCTTCAGCTCAAGATCCAGCAGCTGGAGGAGCTGTCCAGGATGCAGCGCCGGTTCGTCTCGGACGTCTCGCACGAGCTGCGGACCCCGCTGACGACCGTACGGATGGCGGCGGACGTCATTCACGAGGCCCGAGTCGACTTCGATCCCGTGACGGCACGGTCGGCTGAACTGCTCGGGGACCAGCTGGACCGGTTCGAGTCGCTGCTCTCCGATCTGCTGGAGATCAGCCGTTTCGACGCGGGAGCCGCGGCGCTGGAGGCCGAGCCCATAGATCTGCGCGAGGTCGTACGGCGGGTCATCGGCGGGGCCGAGCCGCTTGCCGAGCGCAAGGGCAGCCGAATACGAGTGGTGGGCGACGAGCAGCCGGTTGTGGCGGAGGCCGACGCCCGGCGTGTCGAGCGCGTGCTGCGGAACCTGGTCGTCAATGCCGTCGAGCACGGCGAGGGCCGGGATGTGATCGTCCGGATGGCGGTCGCCGGCGGTGCCGTCGCGGTCGCCGTACGTGACTACGGGGTGGGGCTGAAGCCGGGAGAGGCGACCCGGGTGTTCAACCGGTTCTGGCGGGCGGATCCCGCGCGGGCGCGTACCACCGGGGGCACCGGTCTCGGGCTGTCCATCGCCGTCGAGGACGCCCGGCTGCACGGCGGCTGGCTGCAGGCGTGGGGTGAACCCGGCGGGGGCTCGCAGTTCCGGCTGACGTTGCCGCGCACGGCGGACGAGCCGTTGCGGGGGTCCCCGATACCGCTGGAGCCGGAGGACTCGCGGCAGAACCGGGAGCGCGCCCTGTCCCGGGACGCGGTGCCGAGGACACCGGGTCACCGGCTCGCCTCCGTGCCCGCTCAGCCGCCGGCGGGCCGGGCGCCGCTGCCGGTGCCGCCACGGGCCCCGGTGGCCCCCCGTAGGCCCCCCAGCGGGGTGGATCCGGCGGCGCTGCCCGGCAGTGGCGCCAGGGTGGTGGCCCGGCCGGTGGGCGAGCGCCAGGACGACCCCACCGCACAGGTTGCTTCGGACCGGGAGGACACGACTCGTGGGCGCTGACCCTCGTCGGAAGGGCCGCCGGGGCGCTGTGCGTCTCGGCGCGCTGCTGGGCGGCACCGGGGTGCTGCTGACCGGTTGCGCGTCGATGCCCGACAGCGGTGACATCCACGCCGTCAAGGCGTCGCCGCCGGCGGATTCCCAGGTACGGGTGTACGCGGTGCCGCCGAGGAAGGGGGCGACCCCCGAGGAGGTCGTCGCCGGTTTTCTGGAGGCGATGACCAGCGACGACGCCAATTTCGCGACGGCTCGGACCTATCTGACGCCCGCGGCGTCCCAGAAGTGGCGCCCGGAGGAAGGGACGACGGTCCTCGCGGCCGCGCCCGATGTGGAGGCCGCGGAGGCGGGCGGCCGGGACAACCCGGGCTGGAACGTGCGGCTGGTCGGCAAGCAGATGGCGACGGTCGACTCCCAGTACGCGTATCAGGCGACCACGCTCGACGACTACAGCAGGACTCTCCATCTGTCGTCGCAGAGCGGCCCGGACGGCAAGGAGTGGCGGATCGACAGCCTGCCGCCCGGGCTGGTGCTCGGCGCGTCCGACTTCCAGCGCAACTACCGGCCGGTGAACAAGTACTACTTCGCCACCGGATGGAACAAGGTGGTCGCCGATCCGGTGTTCATCCGGCAGCGGACGGACCCGGTGACCCGGATGGACCCGGTGACCCAGTCGGTCAAAGCCCTGATCGACGGCCCGACGGATTGGCTGAAGCCGGTGGTGGAGTCCCCGTTCCCGACCGGTACGGCGTTGAAGGAGGGTGTGAAGTCCCTGACGTTCGACGACCGCAACGCGCTCAAGGTGCCGCTCAACGACAACGCCTCCCATGTGGGGCGCACCCAGTGCACCAAGATGGCGGCACAGATCCTGTTCACCCTCAGGGACCTGTCGTCCACGCCGGTGGAGCAGGTGGAGCTCCAGCGTTCCGACGGCTCCCAGCTCTGTGTGCTCCCCCGGGGCCGGGAGGAGACCTATGCGCCGGACAGCGCCACGGGTACCTCGGCCGACCCGTACTTCTTGGACGCCGACTCCCGGCTGGCGAGACTGTCGGGCGCGGATGAGGCCAGTGTGCCGACGCGGGTGCCGGGGCCGTTCGGGGACGGGCGGGTGCGGATGAGCCAGGTCGCTGTGGCCCGCGACGAGCGCAGTGCCGCCGCGGTCACCAAGGACCACGGCAAGCTGTATGTCTCGTCGATCAGGACCGGGAGTGAAACCGTTCCCGCGGTGGTGGTGAGCAATGGCAAGAGGCAGAACGACCGCCTTTCCGCACCGAGCTGGGACGGGCGAGGCGATCTGTGGGTCGCCGACCGCGACCCCGAGAAGCCCGCACTGCTCCGGCTCGCGGGCGGCAAGGGGCCCGCTCAGGAGGTCCGGATCATTCCGGGACTCGACGGGGCGCGGATCGACTCGCTGAGGGTGTCGGCCGACGGCACGCGCATCGCTCTCCTGCTGGAGAAGGACGGGAAGACCACCCTGCAGATCGGGCGGGTGGAGCGCCAGGGCTCATCGGAGGACTCCGCTGTGGCCATCGCGGGACTCAGGTCCGCGGCTCCCCAGCTGGAGACCGTGACGGCCGTTTCCTGGGCCGGTCCCAGCCGGCTCGTGGTGGTCGGAAGGGAAGCCGGCGGAGTGCCTCAGGTGCGTTATATGCAGACGGACGGTTCCACTCCGGCGGGCGAGGTGCTGCCGGGGCTCAACGGCGCGGTGGAAGCGGTCGCGGCGTCGAACGAGGAGGGCCGCCCGCTGGTCGCGTACTCGCAGGACGACGGCATCGTGCGGCTGCCGCCCGGGGCCAACTGGCAGACGATGGTCAAGAAGGGCTCCTCCCCCGTCTACCCCGGCTGAGCGCACGGGCCGGCCAGCCTCGGCCGGCCCCGGGCCGTTGGGGAGAAACTCCAGGCCGGAGGGGGTTCACCGAGAGTTATCCACAGGGGTGGCGAGGTTCTCGGACCCTTGGCACAGTGGTGGACATGCGGGGGTGGTGGCAGGAAATCTCCGGCCTGGTGCTGCCGGTCGCATGCGGTGGCTGCGGGGTTCCCCGCACGCCGCTGTGCGAGAAGTGCGCGCATGAGCTGTACGGCTCCGCTGCGCGCCGGGCGAGACCGGTGCCCGAGCCCGCGGGCCTGCCGGTGGTGTATGCGGCCGCCCCGTACACCGACGCGGTACGGGCGGCGCTGATCGCGCACAAGGAGCGGGGCGCGCTGGGGCTGGCCCGGCCCCTGGGTGTCGCGCTCGCCGGGGCGGTGCGGGCCGCCGTGCCCCGGACGGTACGGGAGGCGGGGCCGCCGCTGCTGCTCGTGCCCGTGCCGTCGGCGCGGCGCACGGTGCGGGCGCGGGGGCATGACGCGGCGCGGCGGATCGCTCTGGCGGCGGCGGGCGAGCTGCGGCGTACGGGGACGGAGGCGAGGGCGCTGCCGGTGCTGCGCCAGTGGCGTGAAGTCGCCGACCAATCGGGCCTCACGGCCCGGGAGAGGGTGCGGAATGTGACCGGTGCTCTGAGGGTCGCGGGTGGTGCCGGGAGGCTGCTGGAGGGCGGCCGGGCGGTGCTGGTGGACGACCTCATGACCACGGGCGCCTCTCTGGCGGAGGCCACCCGGGCGCTCACCGGGGCACAGCGAGCGGGGCATTTCGGATTCGCACAGTTGAACGCGGCCGTTGTCGCCGCACCACCGTTTTCCTTCGAAATAAACCGGAACTGACGGGGAAGGAGCAACGTTGCAGCTAGTAAGAGGAGAATAACCGCCGAACGGAGGTACGCGCTGGTAGCGGGTGCCGACACCGCTCCGATCGAGCTATGTTCGGTTGTGAGGATGTGCGGAATGGGGTCCCGTACCTCACCGAATGCACTGCCGTGCCGTCGGCCAGGGATTCGAGGCAACAGAAAACCTCGAAAGTTGGTGGGGTGGGGATCTTGTCGACTGGGGAGGAGGAGGTGAAAGTCGCCTAGTCCGAGACTCCGGCGCAACACCGGGGTCTGGTGCAAGAGGGAGACGCTCCGCAGCCGCCGAGCGGGCGGAGCGATCCGGGAACGGAGTTCTGCGTGGACATCGTCGTCAAGGGCCGCAAGACCGAGGTGCCCGAGCGGTTCCGCAAGCACGTGGCCGAGAAGCTGAAGCTGGACAAGATCCAGAAGCTCGACGCCAAGGTGATCAGCCTGGATGTCGAGGTGTCCAAGGAGCACAACCCGCGGCAGGCCGACCGTTCGGACCGCGTGGAGATCACGCTCCACTCACGAGGCCCGGTGATCCGGGCAGAGGCGTCGGCCGGCGACCCGTACGCAGCGCTTGACCTCGCCACGGGCAAGCTGGAAGCCCGCCTGCGGAAGCAGCACGACAAGCGCCACACCCGCCGTGGAAACGGCCGTCTGTCGGCCGCCGAGGTGGCCGATGTCGTTCCCGGCGTCGCCGAGTTGAACGCCAATGGCCACATCCCGGCCGAACAGACGCCGGAATCCATTCCCACCACCAGGATCGGACCGCTCGAAGTCCAGGGCGAAGGCCCGCTGGTGGTGCGCGAGAAGATCCACACCGCGGCACCCATGACTCTCGACCAGGCGCTCTACGAGATGGAGCTGGTCGGGCACGACTTCTATCTGTTCGTCGACTCCGAGACGAAGCAGCCCAGTGTCGTCTACCGGCGGCACGCCTATGACTACGGAGTCATCCACCTGGAGACCGACCCGCTCGCCGGGTCCGAGGCCGGCGGCGCCGGAGGAGCACTCGGCGGCTGACGCGGCCGTCACACAGGAAAAGCGGTAGTGGTGGTGCCCCTGACGTGCACTGTGCGCCCTCGGGGGCACCACCGTGCGACCACAGGACCACCGCTCTGACGTCCGGGCATGAAAGCATGGCGTCACAGGACCAACCGGTGCTCTGTGCACAGGCGTTGGCTGACACACATGACCTTCAGGCCCTGTCGCAGGGGGAGGAACGATGGCGGACAGCTTCGGACCGGTTCAACAGGACACGGCCGCCGCCCGGGACACGGTCGTCGAGGCCGTCTCGGGCGGCTCCCGCGCCGAGCCGATCCGGGTTCTCGTGGTGGACGACCACGCACTCTTCCGCAGAGGACTGGAGATCGTCCTCGCGCAGGAGGAGGACATCCAGGTCGTGGGCGAGGCGGGCGACGGCGCCGAAGCCGTCGACAAGGCCGCGGACCTGTTGCCGGACATCGTGCTGATGGATGTCCGGATGCCGCGGCGGGGCGGTATCGAGGCCTGCACCTCCATCAAGGAGGTCGCCCCCAGCGCGAAGATCATCATGCTGACGATCAGTGACGAGGAGGCCGATCTCTACGACGCGATCAAGGCGGGCGCCACCGGCTATCTCCTCAAGGAGATCTCCACCGACGAGGTCGCCACGGCGATCCGCGCCGTGGCCGACGGGCAGTCGCAGATCAGTCCGTCCATGGCGTCCAAGCTCCTCACCGAGTTCAAGTCGATGATCCAGCGCACCGACGAGCGCAGGCTCGTGCCCGCGCCCCGGCTCACCGACCGGGAGCTGGAGGTGCTGAAGCTGGTTGCCACGGGCATGAACAACCGTGATATCGCTAAGGAGTTGTTCATCTCCGAGAACACGGTGAAGAACCATGTCCGCAACATCCTGGAGAAGCTCCAGCTGCACTCCCGGATGGAGGCCGTGGTCTACGCGATGCGGGAGAAGATCCTGGAGATCCGTTAGCCGACGGGCCCGGTCAGGGGGCCCGTCGGCGGGGCGGTCGGCGTGAGGCGGGACCGGGGGGCGCCGGGGCCGCGTCGGGTCAGGTGAGGGCGGAGACCAGGGGAGCGGTCAGTTCGGGGCGGTCGACCCGCTCGACCCGTACCGCGTCGCAGCCCACCCACTCCGCCGCCTCCCGCAGCGCCCGCGCCATGGGGGCGACGGCCTTGGCCGACTCCAGCGACACCTGCTTGGCGACGAGCGTCGTGCCCTCGCGAGCCGGGTCGACACGCCCGAGGAGTCCCCCGCCCGACAGCAGCGGCATGGCGAAGTAGCCGTAGACCCGCTTCGGCTTGGGGACATAGGCCTCCAGCCGGTGGGTGAATCCGAAGATCCGTTCCGTGCGGGCCCGCTCCCAGATCAGCGAGTCGAAGGGGGAGAGCAGGGTCGTGCGGTGACGGCCGCGCGGCACGGTGGCCAGTGCCTCCGGATCCGCCCACGCGGGCTTGGACCAGCCCTCGACGGTGACCGGCACCAGACCGGAGTCCGCCACCACGGTGTCGAACTGCTCGCCCTTCAGCCGGTGATAGTCCGCGATGTCCGCCCGTGTTCCCACTCCCAGCGACTGCCCGGCCAGCCGTACGAGCCGGCGCAGACACTCCCGGTCGTCCAGCTCGGTGTCCAGCAGTTCCCCGGGAATGGCCCGTTCCGCCAGGTCGTACACCCGCTTCCAGCCACGGCGCTCGGTGCACACCACCTCGCCGTACATCAGCGCGCGCTCGACGGCGACCTTGGAGGCGGACCAGTCCCACCACTCCCCGCCGTTCTTCGCACCGCCCAGCTCCGACGCCGTGAGCGGACCTTCGGTGCGCAGCTGCTTGATCACCGTGTCGTAGGTGCCGTCGGGCAGTTCGTGGTGCCACGGCAGCCGGGCGCGGTAGGCACGGCGGCGGAACCCGAAGTGCGGCCACTCCTCAACGGGCAGGATGCAGGCCGCGTGCGACCAGTACTCGAAGCTGTGGCCCTCGGTCCAGTAGGCGTCCTCGACGGTGCGGCGGCCGACCGCGCCGAGCCGGGCGTAGGGAATCAGCTCGTGCGAGCGCGCCAGCACCGAGATCGTGTCCAGCTGCACCGCCCCCAGATGCCGCAGCACCCCCCGCACCCCCGCCCGCCGGTCCGGCGCGCCCAGGAACCCTTGGGCGCGCAGGGCTATACGGCGGGCCTCGTCGGCGGACAGTTCGGCGGCGGGCCGGGGCAACGTCGTCATGAACGCACGATAGACGCCGCCACTGACAGCGCGGCACCCGCGGGGACGGCCTCCGCAGCGGCCCGCGGTCGGCGGGCCCGCCCCCGCGGCCCGCCGGCACCGTGCGGCAGCGGGCCCGCCGGGGCCGTACCGCAGCGGGAAGCGAAGGTCAGTCCTGCGCCGCGGGAGCCGGGAGGTACGGATACGGACCGGCCAGATTCACGTCGGACGGGAGCAGGGAGCCCACCCAGGCGTCCCGGAGCGTGCCGTTGTTCAGCAGGGCGGCCCTCAGCTCGCCCTCCACGGTGAAACCCGCCTTCAGCGCGACCGCCCGCGAGGCCGCGTTGCCGACCTCGGCCCGCCACTCCAGGCGGGTCCCGCCGAGCCGGGTGAAGGTCCAGTGCGCCAGGGCGCCCATGGCCTCCGCCATGATCCCGCGCCCCCGGAACTCCTTGCCGGTCCAGAAACCGATCTCCCACGTACCCGAGAGAGCACGCAGCGTGACCGCGATCGACGCCATCAGCGGTCCTCCCCCGCGCGGGAGGACCGCGAAGGTGAACATCGTCCCCGTGCGCCAGCCCTCGGGCACCGTATGACCGGTGAATTCGGTCGCGTGCCGGCGTTCGTACGGAGAGGGGACCGTGGTCCACCGCTGGATCTCGGGGTCCTGGCAGAGCCGGTAGATCTCCTCCGTGTCGTCGTCCGTGAACGTACGCAGCAGCAGGCGCTCGGTGGTGAGAGTGATGGGCTCCATGCCCGGATTCTCATCGGCTCCGCAGGCGGAAGCGAGCACTTTTCATGCCGCACCGGCACCTTCCGCGCGCCCCGTGCGTTCACATGGCGGGTAACAGACGGCCGGGTCGGCTGCGGGCCTCCCGACCCGGTGGGGTCCTCGCTTACGATGGCCGTTGCGGTGGGGCCCACCTGCCGTGCCCGCGCCTAGGGTGATTCTGATGGATCAGGCGAGCCCGGCAAGACCCATCGGAAGCGCCCTGAGTCCCCCACGACCCAGCCAGGCCCGAACCGGCAAGGAGACCAGCCTCAGTGTCCGTCTTCAACAAGCTCATGCGTGCAGGCGAAGGCAAGATCCTGCGCAAACTGCACCGCATCGCGGACCAGGTCAACTCCATCGAAGAGGACTTCGTCGCCCTCTCCGACGCCGAGTTGCGGGCGCTCACGGAAGAGTACAAGCAGCGCTTCGCCAGCGGTGAGGACAGCCTGGACGATCTTCTTCCCGAGGCGTTCGCCACCGTCCGCGAGGCTGCCAAGCGCGTTCTCGGCCAGCGTCACTACGACGTCCAGCTGATGGGTGGCGCGGCGCTGCACCTCGGCTATGTCGCCGAAATGAAGACCGGTGAGGGCAAGACCCTCGTCGGCACCCTCCCCACGTATCTCAACGCGCTCTCCGGCAAGGGCGTCCATCTGATCACGGTCAACGACTACCTGGCCGAGCGCGACTCCGAGATGATGGGCCGCGTCCACAAGTTCCTGGGTCTGAGTGTCGGCTGCATCCTCGCGAACATGACACCCGCGCAGCGCCGTGAGCAGTACGCCTGCGACATCACCTACGGCACGAACAACGAGTTCGGCTTCGACTACCTCCGCGACAACATGGCGTGGTCCAAGGACGAGCTCGTCCAGCGCGGACACAATTTCGCCGTGGTGGACGAGGTGGACTCGATCCTCGTCGACGAGGCCCGTACACCGCTGATCATCTCCGGCCCCGCCGACCAGGCCACCAAGTGGTACGGCGATTTCGCCAAGCTGGTCACCCGGCTGACCAGGGGCGAGCCGGGCAATCAGCTCAAGGGCATCGAGGAGACCGGCGACTACGAGGTCGACGAGAAGAAGCGGACCGTCGCGATCCATGAGTCCGGTGTCGCCAAGGTCGAGGACTGGCTGGGCATCGACAATCTCTACGAGTCGGTGAACACCCCCCTGGTCGGCTATCTGAACAACGCCATCAAGGCCAAGGAGCTCTTCAAGAACGACAAGGACTACGTCGTCATCGACGGCGAGGTCATGATCGTCGACGAGCACACCGGCCGTATCCTCGCCGGCCGCCGCTACAACGAGGGCATGCACCAGGCGATCGAGGCGAAGGAAGGGGTGGACATCAAGGACGAGAACCAGACACTCGCCACCATCACCCTCCAGAACTTCTTCCGCCTGTACGACAAGCTCGCCGGCATGACCGGTACGGCGATGACCGAGGCCGCCGAGTTCCACCAGATCTACAAGCTCGGCGTCGTCCCGATCCCGACCAACCGGCCCATGGTCCGCAAGGACCAGTCCGACCTGATCTACCGCACCGAGGTCGCCAAGTTCGCCGCGGTCGTGGACGACATCGCGGAGAAGCACGAGAAGGGCCAGCCGATCCTGGTCGGCACCACCTCGGTCGAGAAGTCCGAGTACCTCTCGCAGCAGCTCAACAAGCGCGGTATCCAGCACGAGGTGCTGAACGCGAAGCAGCACGACCGGGAGGCGATCATCGTCGCCCAGGCCGGCCGCAAGGGCGCCGTCACCGTCGCCACCAACATGGCCGGCCGCGGTACGGACATCAAGCTCGGCGGCAACCCCGACGATCTCGCGGAGGCGGAGCTGCGCCAGCAGGGCCTCGACCCCGTGGAGCACGTCGAGGAGTGGGCCGCTGCGCTGCCCGCCGCGCTGGAGAAGGCCGAGCAGGCCGTTCGCGCGGAGTTCGAGGAGGTCACGGACCTCGGTGGGCTCTATGTGCTGGGCACCGAGCGCCATGAGTCCCGGCGCATCGACAACCAGCTGCGCGGCCGTTCCGGGCGTCAGGGCGACCCCGGTGAGTCCCGCTTCTACCTCTCCCTCGGCGACGATCTGATGCGGCTGTTCAAGGCCCAGATGGTCGAGCGTGTGATGTCGATGGCGAACGTCCCCGACGACGTCCCGATCGAGAACAAGATGGTGACGCGCGCGATCGCGTCCGCCCAGTCGCAGGTCGAGCAGCAGAACTTCGAGACCCGTAAGAACGTCCTGAAGTACGACGAGGTCCTCAACCGCCAGCGCGAGGTCATCTACGGCGAGCGCCGCCGTGTCCTAGAGGGCGAGGACCTGCACGAGCAGGTGCGGCACTTCATGGACGACACCATCGACGCCTACATCCAGGCGGAGACCATCGAGGGCTTCGCCGAGGAGTGGGACCTCGACCGGCTGTGGAACGCCTTCAAGCAGCTCTACCCGGTGAAGCAGACCGTCGAGGAGCTGGAGGAAGCGGCGGGGGACCGCGCGGGGATCACCGCCGAGTTCATCGCCGAATCCATCAAGGACGACATCCACGAGCAGTACGAGGAGCGCGAGAAGCAGCTCGGCTCGGAGATCATGCGGGAGCTGGAGCGGCGCGTGGTGCTGTCCGTCCTCGACCGCAAGTGGCGTGAGCACCTGTACGAGATGGACTACCTCCAGGAGGGCATCGGACTGCGCGCGATGGCGCAGAAGGACCCCCTGGTGGAGTACCAGCGCGAGGGCTTCGACATGTTCACCGCCATGATGGAGGGCATCAAGGAGGAGTCCGTCGGCTATCTGTTCAACCTGGAGGTCCAGGTCGAGCAGCAGGTCGAGGAGGTCCCGGTGGAGGACGCGAAGCGTCCCTCCCTCGACAAGAAGGACGCGGTGCCCGCCGCGCGCCCCGAGATCCGGGCGAAGGGCCTGGAGGCCCCGCAGCGTCCGGACCGGCTGCACTTCTCCGCTCCCACGGTGGACGGTGAGGGCGGTGTCGTCGAGGGTGACTTCGCCAGCGACGGGCAGCCCGCACAGGCGGCGGGGGGCGGGATGACGCGTGCGGAGCGGCGCAAGGCGCAGAAGACCTCCGGGCGCCGTCGCAAGAAGTAACGCGTTCAGGGGCAGCGGGGGAGCCGGGAGGTTCCGGCTTCCCCGTTCCCCGGGAGCGGGCTTTCCGCGCGGCTGATCACGCGGGTACGGCCGGGCCGGGCATCTCCTCGATGCCCGGCCCGGCCGTTTGTGTCGGCGGACCAGGTGAGCGCCTCCGTAGGGCCGAGGGGAGGCCGTTCCCGGGGCGGCGGCCCGGGCGGCGCGCCCCGGGTGAGGGCCGCCGGGCCCGGACCGCCGACGCCCCGGGGTCGAGTGCTCGGGCGGGTGCCGGTGTGGCCCGGCGCTGTCCGGTCCTCGGGCCGCTCCTGCCGTGCGTTCGGGCCGCCGTTCCCCTTCACCGGTCCGCTCAGTGCCCTGCGCCCTCCGGCGTTCCGTTGCCGTCCCCGGCTGAGGGATGCGGGATGCGGCCGGGCGGTCCGCGGGGTGCTGGGGGAGCCGGGGTGGCCGGACCCGTGCCGGTCGGTGTACGCCGTGCCGCGCCCGGGCCGCCGCCGGTCACTCCGGGGCGCCGACCCGCTCCCCGCCGAGTTCGACCGCCGAGCAGCGCCAGCGGAGGTCGTCCGGACCCTGTTCCAGCCGGAAGGCCATCGCGGTGACACGGTCGCCCGAGCCGATCCGGGCGAATGCCTCGATCACTCCGGGCCCCGGGTGGAACTCCCCGCAGTGCCGCACCACGGGCGTCACCCGCTCCGCCGGGCGCAGCGGGGCGCCCGGAGCGAGCCGTACGAGCTGCTCGTACGCCTCGCCGATCGTATGGCCGAGCATCCAGTGCACCGGGCGCCGGCCGCTGAGCACCGCGAGCAGGCGGTCGGCGAACCAGTAATGGGGCCTGTCCTGCCGCCGCGCGCGTGCCAGTGCCGATGCCGCGACCCTCGCGGGAGGCCTGCGCTGGTCCCGCCGTCCTGCGGGCCTGGTCCTGTCCATGCGTATCGCCCCCGTCGGGCCGGGCCCGGTCGATTCGATACCGGGCGGTAACTTCGTTGGTGATCTTCTACGGCGCACGACGGGGCGCTCGCAACGGGTGGCAGGGCTGCGGGCGGCGCCGGCGGGGATTCACCTATCAGAGTGAGAGGGCATGCCGGGGGGCGCCGGAGGGCGGTCGGTCCGGTGTCCGGGGTGGACGGCTTCCGGGTGGGGAGCGACACCTCGAAGGGGGACCTCACACGTATCCTGAAGGGCGTCTTCCGACTACGAAAGCGGCCAGCCATGCGCGTCTACGTCCCCCTGACCCTCTCCGGACTCGCAGAGGCGTACAAGACGGGCGAACTGGGACCGGGGCCGGTGACCGCGTACGGTGTCACGCCCGGACTGCGCGAGTGGTACGTCTCGGACGACATCGAGGAACTGGAGTACGCGGCCCTCAGCCGGGCGGCCGCCGCCTCACTGCGGCTGATCGCCGGGAACCCCGGGGTGGCCAGGCGCCGGGTCGTCGTGGCCGTCGACGTACGGGACCGGGACGCGGTCGCCGATCCGGACCGCGCCCTCGACCCGGGCTCCGTCGGCGAGGTGCGGATCGGATACGCGGTGCCGCTCGCCACCGCCGCGGCGGTGCACGTCGACGCGGACGACGCCATCGGTGATGTGACCGCGGCGGCGGACGCGCTCGGGGCGGCGGACCAGGGCGACGACGACGCTCAGTTCACCGTCGACGGCGCGGATGACCATGAACTGCTGTGGTACGGCGTCCAGGAGATCCCCAACCTGGTGTCCTGACCTGCGGTTCTCTTGTGCCGGAGTCCATTGTCGGACCCGGCGGGTACCGTTTTTCGCATGGGGAAGCGAATGGGGACTCAGGCCACGCATCTGGTCTGGGACTGGAACGGCACACTGCTCGACGACATCACGGCGGTCGTCGGGGCGACGAACGCCGCGTTCGGGGAGATAGGGGTCGAGCCCATCACCGTCGAGCGCTACCGCGAGCTGTACTGCGTGCCGATCCCACTCTTCTACGAGCGGATGATGGGGCGGCTCCCGACGGACACGGAGTGGGAGGCCATGGATGTGGTCTTCCACCGGGTGTACACCGAGCACCGGGTGGCGTGCGCGCTCACCGAGGGCGTCGAGGAGCTGCTGCGGGAGTGGGGCGAGGCGGGCCGCAGCCAGTCCCTGCTGAGCATGTACGTGCACGACGAGCTGGTCCCGGTCGTCCGGGGGTACGGCATCGAGAGCCACTTCATACGGGTGGACGGGCGGCGGGGGCCGTCCGGTGGCTCCAAGGCGCTGTCCATGGAGCGCCATCTCGTGGCGCTCGCCGGAACGGCAGCGCCCGAGCGGACCGTGGTGATCGGGGACGCGGTCGATGACGCGGTGGCGGCCGCGCATGTCGGGGCGAGAGCCGTGCTGTACACGGGCGGCTCCCACAGCAGGGCGAGTCTGGAGACGGCGGGGGTACCCGTGGTGGACACCCTCGCGGAGGCGGTGGAGGAGGCGGCGCGGCTGGTGGGGTGAGGTGGGTCTGGAGCGCGGGGCGGGAGCGGGGCTCCCGGGCGGTTGCCGGATCTCGGGGCCGTGACCCCGGCCCTGGGACCGTAGCCCCGACCTCGGTGCGTAACCGGACTCCTGAGCGTGAGGACCCGGGTCCCGAGTCGTGAGGAAGCCCCAGCCACGCCCCGGGAGGCCGCGCTCCGAGGGCTGGGCTCCCGGGCTCCTGGCCCCCTCCCGGGCTCCTGGCCCCGAGCCCGGGACCCGTAGCCGGACTCCGGGACGTGGTGAAACCCGGGCCCGGGCTGTGGGAGGGCCCCTCCGTGGGTCCCGCCCCGCGAGCCCGGGCCGAAGCGGCGAGGAAGCCGCCGGCCCAAGAGCCCGCGCCCGTAGCCTTCGGCCCCCGAGCCCCGGACCGTAACCGGATTCCGGGCCCGAGCTGAAACCGGGGTCCGAACTGTGAGAAGGTCCCGCCTCGGGTCCCGGGAGTCCGCCTTCGGCTCCCGAGCCCCGGGCCCTAACCGCACCTCGGGCCGTGGGCACCGGGGCCCGGCGCAAGAGCCCGCCTCTGACCCCGGCCCCGTGAGCCCGCGTCCCCGGTCCCCGGTCCCCGGCTCCCGAGCCCCGGGCCGGTAACCCGACCTCGGGCCGTGGTGACCCCCGGACCCCGGGCCGAGAGCCCGCGTGCCCAGCCTCTGGCCACCTGACCCCCGGCCCCGGGCGCCTCAGCTCTTGGACTTGAGCACCTTCAGGAATTCGCGCATCCAGGCGGGGTGGTCCGGCCAGGCGCGGGAGGAGACCAGGGTGCCGTCGACGACGGCCTCGGTGTCCTGGAAGCCCGCTCCGGCGGCCTGCATATCGAGTTCGAGGGCGGGATAGGCGGTCACCCGGCGGCCCACGAGGCCGCCGATCGCCGCCGTCACCAGCGGGCCGTGGCAGATCTGGGCCACCGGCTTGTCCGCGTCGAAGAACGACTTGAGGATCTTGCGCAGCTCGGGATCGTTGCGGAGATACTCGGGGGCCCGGCCGCCGGGGACCACCACGGCCGCGTACTGGCCGGGGTCGACCTCGGAGAAGGCCAGGTCGGCGGGCCAGGTATAGCCCGGCTTCTCGGTGTAGGTGTCGAAGCCCGGCTCGAAGTCGTGGACGACGAACCGGAGCTTCTTCTTGGCGGGCGCCGCGATATGGACCTCGTACCCCTCCTCCAGCAGCCGCTGGTACGGATAGAGGACCTCAAGGGACTCGGCGGCGTCGCCGGTGACGATCAGGACCTTCGTTGTCATGACTGCTCCCGGTGTAGGGGCGGTGTGGGACCGCCTACTGGAGACGTACCCCCTCAGCGGCGCCTGCCCCGCGGCCGATACCCGCCCGGGGACTCGCGCAGCCGTCCCCGGGAGCGGTGGGGTGCCCCACCCCCGCCCGGGGCCCCGCCCGGAATCCCCAGCCCGGGGCCCTCCGCCCGGAATCCCCCGCCCGAACCTCCAGCCACGAAATCACTGCCCGAAATCACTGCCCGGAATCCGAACACAGACGCCCATCCCCGATACAGGCCGATGCGCGCCCGGAGGCACACCTCGGGGGCAAACCCACCCAAGCGCCACTGTCGCTGTGCAGAACGTCAAAGTTCCGGTCCCGCTTTTGTACACATAAGGCTCATGACGGTTCAGGGGTGGGGAGCGATAGCCTGGAGCCGTGATCAGCGCGATACGCCCTGAGGGCAGCGAAGCCCTCGGTCTCCGCCCGGAGTGCCACAGCACCCGGGCGATCGCTGGTCCCCGCGCACCGGCCCAATTGTTGAATGCTGTTGAATTTCGTCGATTGCGGCTCGGGCAACTCTCATCGCGGCATAACGTCGACTCCGACCGGACACCCCGTGTCGTGGCGTTGCGTCGCTTCTTTCACCTACGTCACGCAACGGCGCGCGACAGGAGCCAGAGGACATGCAGACCAAGCTGGACGAAGCCAAGGCCGAGCTGCTCGAACGAGCGGCCCGGGTAGCTGAGAACAGTCCGGGCGGTGGTCGCCACCCGGCCGGTGCGGAGCAGGGCCACCGTCCGGACCAGGGCACCCTGCTCGCGTACCTCCAGCGCTACTACCTGCACACCGCACCCGAGGACCTCAGCGGCCGTGACCCGGTCGATGTCTTCGGAGCGGCGCTCTCCCACTACCGTCTGGCCGAGAACCGCCCCCAGGGCACGGCCAATGTGCGGGTCCACACCCCGACCGTCGAAGAGAACGGCTGGACGAGCAGCCACTCCGTCGTCGAGGTCGTCACCGACGACATGCCCTTCCTGGTCGACTCCGTCACCAATGAGCTCTCCCGCAAGGGCCGCGGCATCCACCTGGTGATCCACCCGCAGGTCACGGTCCGCCGGGATGTGACCGGCAAACTCATCGAGGTGCTCTCCGCCGAGAGGCGCGCGAAGACCGCGAAGGGCGGCGCGAGGGAGGGCCTCCCGCACGACGCGCTCGTCGAGTCCTGGATCCATGTCGAGATCGACCGCGAGACCGACCGCGCCGACCTCAAGCAGATCACCGCCGACATGCTGCGCGTCCTGTCCGACGTCCGCGAGTCCGTCGAGGACTGGGAGAAGATGCGCGACGCGGCGCTGCGCATCGCCGATGACCTGCCCGAGGAGCCCAGCGCCGACGACATCTCCGGCCAGGAGATCGACGAGGCCCGTGAGCTGCTGCGCTGGCTCGCCGCC
Organism: Streptomyces sp. NPDC051018; assembly: GCF_044456085.1. NCBI lineage: Bacteria > Bacillati > Actinomycetota > Actinomycetes > Kitasatosporales > Streptomycetaceae > Streptomyces > Streptomyces sp. NPDC051018. The sequence goes on along the minus strand of NZ_JBITFN010000009.1, from coordinate 306,591 downwards.
GACCACTTCACCTTCCTCGGCTACCGCGAGTACGAGCTGACGGAGAACGACGCGCTGGCCGCCGTCGCCGGGACCGGCCTCGGCATCCTGCGCTCCGACCCGCATCACAGCGAGGACGAGGACCACCCCGTCAGCCCCTCGTTCAGCAGACTGCCGGCCGACGCCCGCGCCAAGGCGCGTGAGCACAAACTGCTGGTCCTCACCAAGGCCAACAGCCGCTCCACCGTCCACCGGCCCAGCTATCTCGACTACATCGGCGTCAAGAAGTTCGACGCCCGGGGCAATGTCGTCGGCGAGCGCCGCTTCCTCGGCCTGTTCTCGTCCGCCGCGTACACCGAGTCCGTGCGCCGCGTCCCCGTCATCCGCCGCAAGGTCGCCGAGGTCCTGGACGGCGCCGGCTTCTCGCCCAACAGCCACGACGGCCGCGACCTGCTCCAGATCATGGAGACCTACCCGCGCGACGAGCTGTTCCAGACCCCGGTCGACCAGCTCCGTACGATCGTGACCAGTGTCCTCTACCTCCAGGAGCGCCGCCGGCTGCGGCTCTACCTGCGCCAGGACGAGTACGGGCGCTACTACTCCGCCCTCGTCTATCTGCCGCGCGACCGCTACACCACGGGGGTGCGGCTGCGGCTGATCGACATCCTCAAGGAGGAACTGGGCGGCACCAGCGTCGACTTCACCGCCTGGAACACCGAATCGATCCTCTCCCGGATCCACTTCGTCGTCCGCGTCCCGCCCGGCACCGAGCTGCCGCACCTCACCGACGCCGACACCGAGCACATCGAAGCCAGACTCGTCGAGGCCGCCCGCTCCTGGGCCGACGGCTTCGCGGAGGCGCTCAACGCCGAGCTGGGCGAGGAGCACGCCGCCGAGCTGCTGCGCCGTTACGCCCACGCCTTCCCCGAGGGCTACAAGGCCGACCACACCCCGCGCTCCGCCGTCGCCGACCTGGTCCACCTGGAGAATCTGACCCACTCCGGCCGCGACTTCGCGCTCTCGCTGTACGAGCCGGTGGGCGCCGGCCCCGGCGAGCGGCGCTTCAAGATCTACCGGCTGGGCCGGCAGGTCTCCCTCTCCGCCGTGCTGCCCGTACTCCAGCGGCTCGGCTGCGAGGTCGTCGACGAGCGGCCGTACGAGCTGCGCAGCGAGGACCGGGCATCGGCCTGGATCTACGACTTCGGCCTGCGGATGCCGCCCGGCAACGGCAACGGCGACTATCTCGCCGACGACGCCCGTGAGCGGTTCCAGGACGCGTTCGCCGCCGTCTGGAACGGCGAGGCCGAGAACGACGGCTTCAACTCGCTGGTGCTGGGCGCCGGACTGAACTGGCGGCAGGCGATGGTGCTGCGCGCCTACGCCAAGTATCTGCGCCAGGCCGGTTCGACCTTCAGCCAGGACTATATGGAGGACACCCTCCTCAACAACGTCCACACCACCCGACTGCTGGTCTCCCTCTTCGAGGCCCGGATGTCCCCGGGCCGCCAGAAGGCCGGCACCGAGCTGATCGACGGTCTGATGGAGGAGCTGGACGGCGCTCTCGACCAGGTCGCGAGCCTGGATGAGGACCGCATCCTGCGCTCCTTCCTCACCGTCATCAAGGCCACCCTGCGCACCAACTTCTTCCAGAAGGCAGGCACCGGCGGCCACCACGGCTATGTGTCGATGAAGTTCGACCCGCAGGCGATCCCCGATCTGCCCGCGCCCCGCCCGGCGTTCGAGATCTGGGTCTACTCCCCGCGCGTCGAGGGCGTGCATCTGCGCTTCGGCAAGGTCGCGCGCGGCGGTCTGCGCTGGTCCGACCGGCGCGAGGACTTCCGTACCGAGATCCTCGGCCTGGTCAAGGCGCAGATGGTCAAGAACACCGTGATCGTGCCGGTCGGCGCGAAGGGCGGATTCGTCGCCAAGCAGCTCCCGGACCCGTCCGTGGACCGGGACGCCTGGCTCGCCGAGGGCGTCGCCTGCTACAAGACCTTCATCTCGGCCCTGCTCGACATCACGGACAACCTGGTGGCCGGCGAGGTCGTGCCCCCCGCCGACGTCGTACGCCACGACGAGGACGACACCTATCTCGTCGTCGCCGCCGACAAGGGCACCGCGTCCTTCTCCGACATCGCCAACGAGGTCGCGCTCGCCTACGAGTTCTGGCTCGGGGACGCGTTCGCCTCCGGCGGCTCCGCCGGATACGACCACAAGGGCATGGGCATCACCGCCCGCGGAGCCTGGGAGTCCGTCAAGCGGCACTTCCGCGAGCTGGGCCACGACACCCAGACCGAGGACTTCACGGTCGTCGGCGTCGGTGACATGTCCGGCGATGTGTTCGGCAACGGCATGCTGCTCAGCGAGCACATCCGGCTGGTCGCCGCCTTCGACCACCGGCATATCTTCATCGACCCCAGCCCGGACGCGGCCGTCTCGTACGCCGAGCGCCGCCGCCTCTTCGAGCTGCCGCGCTCCAGCTGGGCCGACTACAACACGGAGCTGCTGTCCCCGGGCGGCGGCATCCACCCCCGTACGGCCAAGGCGATCCCCGTCAACGCGCAGATGCGCGCCGCCCTCGGCATCGAGGCGGGCATCGCCAAGCTGACGCCCGCCGAGCTGATGAAGGCGATCCTCCAGGCCCCCGTCGATCTGCTGTGGAACGGCGGAATCGGTACCTACGTCAAGGCGTCCAGCGAGTCCAACGCGGACGTCGGCGACAAGGGCAACGACGCCATCCGCGTCAACGGCGACGCACTGCGCACCAAGGTCGTCGGCGAGGGCGGCAACCTCGGATTCACCCAGCTCGGCCGGATCGAGTTCGCCCGCAGCGGCGGCCGGATCAACACCGACGCCATCGACAACAGCGCCGGTGTGGACACCTCCGATCACGAGGTGAATATCAAGATCCTGCTCAACGGCCTGGTCGCGGACGGTGATCTGACCGTCAAGCAGCGCAACGCGCTGCTGGCGAAGATGACCGACGAGGTCGGCGCGCTGGTGCTGCGCAACAACTACGCGCAGAACACCGCGCTCGCCAACGCCGTCACCCAGTCGTCGTCCCTCCTCCACGCCCACCAGCGCTATATGCGCCGGCTCACCCGCGACGGGGATCTGAACAGGGCGCTGGAGTTCCTGCCGACCGACCGGCAGATCCGGGAACTGCTCAGCGGCGGCAAGGGCCTGAGCCAGCCGGAGCTGGCCGTACTCCTCGCGTACACCAAGATCACGGTGGCCGAGGAACTGATCGGGACGACCCTGCCGGACGACCCGTATCTGCGCCGGCTGCTGCACGCGTACTTCCCGAAGCCGCTGCGCGAGAGGTTCCCCGAGGCCGTCGACTCCCACGCCCTGCGCCGTGAGATCGTCACCACGGTTCTCGTCAACGACACGGTCAACACCGGTGGTTCGACGTTCCTGCACCGGCTGCGGGAGGAGACGGGCGCGTCGATCGAGGAGGTCGTACGGGCGCAGACCGCCGCCCGCGAGATCTTCGGTCTGGGCGCGGTGTGGGACGCGGTCGAGGACCTGGACAACAAGGTCGCGGCCGATGTCCAGACCCGTATCCGGCTGCACTCCCGGCGACTGGTCGAGCGCGGTACGCGCTGGCTGCTGGGCAACCGGCCGCAGCCGCTCGAACTGGCCGAGACCGTCGGCTTCTTCGCCGAGCGGGTCGGGCATGTCTGGAGCGAGCTGCCGAAGCTGCTGCGCGGCGCCGATCTGGAGTGGTACCAGGGCATCCTGGCCGAGCTGTCCGAGGCGGGTGTGCCGGAGGAACTGGCGCTGCGTGTCGCCGGGTTCTCCTCGGCCTTCCCGACGCTCGACATCGTCGCGATCGCCGACCGTACGGGCCAGGAGCCGCTGGCGGTCGCCGAGGTGTACTACGACCTCGCCGACCGGCTGCGGATCACCCAGCTGATGGACCGGATCATCGAGTTGCCGAGGGCCGACCGCTGGCAGTCGATGGCCCGTGCCTCCATCCGTGAGGACCTGTACGCGGCGCACGCGATGCTGACGGCGGACGTGCTCTCGGTGGGCAACGGCACCTCGACGCCCGAGGAGCGGTTCAAGACCTGGGAGGCCAAGAACGCGTCGATCCTCGGCCGGGCGCGGGCGACCCTGGAGGAGATCCAGAGTTCCGACACCTTCGACCTGGCGAATCTGTCGGTCGCGATGCGGACGATGCGCCAGCTGCTGCGGACGCACAGCTGAAAGCGTTGAGCGGGGCTCCCCGGGCTGTCGTCCAGGCATCCGGGGAGCCCCGCCGGATTGCCATGACAGCCCGGGGGACACCACCCGGGCTGTCGTGCCGGGCCGGACGGTGATGGGCCCGACGGGGTGGCCCGGGAAGCCCGCACCCGGGCCGCCCGCCGGGAACTTCGGACCCCGGGCGAAGGCCCCGGCCCCGGGCGCAACGGGTACGGCCCGGCCGGCCGGGCGGAGCCGGGAGCTACACGGTCGCCTTCCACAGGCGCCGGCAGGCGAGCACGGCCGCCGTGAGCAGCAGCCCGTTGCGTACGACCATGAGGGCGCAGCCGAGTGCGCTGCCCTCGACGACATCGTCGTACAGCAGCGGATACGCGAGGGAGCTGATCCCCGCCGCCGGGACCATCAGCAGGGCGATCGCGCGCTGGCTGGTGTGCCGGGAGGTGAGGCAGACGGCGGCGAGACCGAGCAGCCAGACCAGATACTGCGGGCTGATGACCCGGCTGGTGACGGTGAACAGGAGTACGGCGGCGAACGCGGCGTCCAAGGGGGTGGCCGGATTCCAGCGGCGGGCCCGCACCCGCCACAGCAGCAGCCAGCCGAGCGCGGCCACGGTCAGCGCCAGCGAGAGCTCCGCCACGGTGGAGACATACGGTCCGGCGAACTCGAAGGCCCCGTACTGGAACCGGACTTCACCGCTCCAGCCCGCTCTCCGCGCCAGCTGGAGCACGGTGCCGCCGAGCGATTCGATCTGGACGCCCCGCGCCTCCTGCTGCCGCAGAAAGCCGAGGGTGTCGCTGAAGCCGAGTGCCAGCACGGTGAGCAGGGCCCCGGCGGACGCGGCGGCGGAGAGCCAGACGGCCCGTGTCGTACGGCCCCGGGGGGCGCCCAGCACGGTGAGCAGCGGCCAGACCTTGATCATGGCGCCGAGCCCGGCGAGCGCGCCGCTGAGCCGGGGCCTCTCGCGCATCGCGAGCAGCGCGAGCACCGCGACGGCGGTGACGGGCACGTCGTAGCGGGCCAGGGGCAGATTCAGCAGCAGCGGCAGCCCGCAGATCCACAGCCAGGCGCCGCCCGTACCCGCGCGGGCGAGGGCGGCGGTGACGGCCGCGTCGGCGACGAGGACGAGTGCCACGAACGCCTGGAAGTACGTCAGCCAGGGCAGCGCACCGGGGGAGAGGAAGACGAGCGCGGCCCCGGGCGGGTACTGCCAGGTGACGTCGTCCACGGGGAAGGCGCCGTGGACGAGCTGCTCGTACCAGCCCCGGTAGAGGGTGTGCACCTCGCCCGCGACCCCGCTGTCCCCGAGGCGGTCGACGGCCAGCAGGGCGAGCATGCCGGCGCGGGTGACCGTCCAGACGGCGGCGAGCGCCAGGCTGTGCCGCGGACGTGGACGGCGGGTCTCCAGCCGTGGGGACGGCCTCGGGGAGAGGCGGTGGGTGGGCGGCAGCGGGGCGATCCGATGGGACGTCATCGCCCGGTACTTTAGTCCGCTTTAGATCTGTTTCGGGTGAATGTCGCCGTACCTCATCTTGTCCTATTTCTTGCCCTTGGTGAAGGCCTCATAGGCGGCCACGACGTCCTTCGCCGGGCCGTCCATCCGCAGCGTGCCGGCCTCCAGCCACAGGGCGCGCTCACAGGTCTCCGTGATGGTGCTGTTGCTGTGGCTGACCAGGAAGACCGTGCCCGCCTCCTTGCGCAGCTCGGTGATCCTCGCCTGGCTGCGCCGCCGGAACTTGGCGTCACCCGTCGCCAGCGCCTCGTCGATGAGCAGTACGTCATGGCTCTTGGCCGCGGCGATCGCGAACCGCAGCCGGGCGCCCATACCCGAGGAGTACGTCCGCATCGGCAGGGAGATGAAGTCGCCCTTGTCGTTGATGCCCGAGAAGTCGACGATGCTCTCGTAGCGCTCATGGATCTGCTCGCGGGACATCCCCATCGCGAGACCGCCGAGGATGACATTGCGCTCGCCGGTCAGATCGCTCATCAGGGCGGCGTTCACGCCCAGCAGGGAGGGCTGGCCCTGGGTGTAGACCCGGCCCTCGGACGCGGGCAGCAGCCCCGCGATCGCCTTGAGCAGGGTGGACTTCCCGGAGCCGTTCGAGCCGATCAGCCCGATGGCCTCGCCCTTGTACGCGGTGAAGCTGACGCCCTTCACGGCGTGCACCTCGCGCACACCCGGGGTGGGCCCGCCCGCCTTGCGGGTCCTGCGCGCCTTCAGCGAGAGCATCCGGCTGAGCGCGGCGGTGGCGCTGCCCTTGCCGCCCCGGCCGCCGTTCACCCGGTACTTGATGTGGACGCCGTCCACGACGACGGTCGGGATCCTGTCCTCGATGATGTCGGTGATCTCGGGGTTGTCAGCCACGTCCGTACCGCTCCTCCGCCTTCCAGAAGTACACGAAACCGCCCGCCCCGAAGAGCACGGCCCACCCGAGGGCCAGAGCCCACACATGCGGCGGCAGCTGCGCCGAGGTGTAGCTCTCGATGAGGGCGAAGCGCATCAGGTCGATATAGACCGCCGCGGGGTTGCACTGGAGTGCCAGCATCACCCATTGCGGCAGGTCGTGGTTCTTGAGCACCGCGGGAATGCTCCACATCACGCCCGAGGTGTACATCCAGGTCCGCAGCAGGAACGGCATCAGCTGGGAGATGTCCGGCGTACGCGCGGCCAGCCGGGCCATCACCATCGACAGACCCGTGTTGAAGACGGACTGCAGCAGCAGCGCCGGGACCGCGAGCAGCCAGGAAACGCTGGGGAACTGCCCGAAGACCGCCAGGATCACCGTCAGTGCGCCGAGCGAGAACAGCAGCTGCTGGAACTGCTGGAGCGCCAGCGCGATCGGCAGCGAAGCGCGCGGGAAGTGGAGCGCCCGGACCAGCCCCAGATTGCCGCAGACCGCCCGGGTACCGTTCATGATCGAATTGGCGGTGAACGTCCAGATGAAGACCCCGGTGACGAGGAACGGTACGAAGTCCGGGACGTCCCGGCTCGTACCGAGCAGCACACCGAAGATCAGATAGTAGACCGCCGCGTTCAGCAGCGGGGTCATCAGCTGCCAGAGCTGGCCCAGCTTCGCCTGGCTGTACTGGGCGGTCAGCCGGGCGGTGGCGAACGCGGTGATGAAGTGGCGCCGCGCCCACAGCTGCCCGGTGTACGCGCGCAGCGAGGGCCGTGCGCCGCTGACGGTGAGCCCGTGCCGGGCGGCGAGCGCGCCGGGGCTCTCCACGGGGCGGCCCGGCCCGGCCAGGGGCGGGGAGAAGGTCTGGCTGCTCACTCAGGTCGGTCGCTTTCGCCGGAGGCGGTGGGGGGGGCACGACGGGACGGGTCCGTTTCGTCGCTACGGCGACACTAGGGCGTTTGTACGTCGCAACGCAACCGTTTCGTCGTCACGGGTATGCTCCTCCGCATGACCACGGACCCGCGTACCCCACGACGTGCCCCCGCGGGAGCGGCAGTGCTCCGCGAGGACGTGACCGAGGCGATCCGCGCCGCCGTCTTCGAGGAACTGGCCTCGGTCGGCTTCGCGCGGATGTCCATCGAGGGGATCGCCAGGCGCGCGGGCGTCGGCAAGACGGCGGTCTACCGGCGCTGGAAGTCCAAGCTCTCCCTCGTCCTCGACCTGGTCTCCGCCTTTGCCGCGCAGGGCCTGCCGGCGCCTGCGACCGGCTCCCTGTACGGGGACGTCCGGGCGCTGCTGGAGGTCGCCTCCCACGCGCTGCGGCATCCCGTGGCCTCCCAGGTGATCCCCGATCTGCTCGTCGAGTCCGTACGCAACCCCGAGATCGCGGACGCGATCAAGGCGGCGCTGCTGGACAGCCAGCAGGGGGTGGCGGCCCATATCGTCCGCGACGCGATCGCCCGGGGGGAGCTTCCCGCCTCGACGGACCCGTACCGGCTGCTCGATGTGGCGGTCGGCCCGCTCTACTGGCATCTGGTGGTGGTGCGGGCGGACCTCCCGAAGGGCTATCTGGACGATCTGACACGGGGAGCGGTGGCGGCGCTGCGGGCCTGAGGCAGGGGCGCGGGGGCCATGGGCGCGACGGCCCGGGGCGGGCCCGGGCCCCGGGAGCGCGGGGCGCGGTGGCCCTTCCCGGCGCACCGGGCCCGTCCGACGGCGGCCCGTACGGAGGCACGCGCCCCGAGCCCGTACGGAGTCCAGCTCCCGCGGGGCGCCCGCACCGAGCCCATACGTACCGAGGCGCCCATACGGAGATGCCCGGGGCGCCCGTACCGGCTCCTCCCGATCCCGGGCACGCCCCGGGCCCCGGTACGACCCCGGGCCCGGGACACCGCCCGCGTACGCCCTACTTCACCGCTCCCGCCATCACCCCCGACACGAACTGCTTCTGGAACGCGAAGAACACGGCCAGCGGAATGATCATCGACAAGAACGCGCCGGGCGCCAGGACGTCGATGTTGTTGCCGAACTGGCGGACCTGCCGCTGAAGGGCCACCGTGATCGGCGCGCTCTCCGAGTCCGCGAAGATCAGGGCCACCAGCATGTCGTTCCAGACCCAGAGGAACTGGAAGATGCCGAGCGAGGCGATCGCCGGACCGCCCAGCGGCATGACCACCCGGGTGAAGAGCCGCAGCTCGCCCGCGCCGTCCAGCCGCGCCGCCTCCAGCAGCTCGCGCGGGATCTCCGCGAAGAAGTTCCGCAGCAGGAAGATCGCGAACGGCAGTCCGAACGCGACATGGAAGAGGATCACGCCGATCGTGGTCTCGAAGATCCCGATCTGCCCGAACAGTTTGGACACCGGCACCAGCGCCACCTGGACCGGTACCACCAGCAGCCCCACGACCAGCATGAACCACCAGTCACGGCCCGGAAAGTCCATCCAGGCGAAGGCATAGCCCGCGAGCGCGCCGATGATCACCACCAGCAGGGTCGCCGGCACGGTGATGACCACACTGGAGACCAGGGAGTCGGTGATCGCCTCGTTCTCCAGCAGCCGCTCGTAGTTGTCCGTGGTGATCTGCGCGGGCGTGGTGAAGACCTTCCACCACCCGCTCGCGGCGATGTCGGAGGCACCCCGGAGCGAGGAGATCAGCAGCCCGAAGGTCGGCATCAGCCAGAACAGGCCCATCAGGACGAGGAACACCCGCAGCGCGCCCCCGCCCGTGCGCGCCGCGATCCGGGCAGGGAGGGACCGTTTCGCCTTCACCACATCGTCCGTCGTGGTCATCGGCGACTCTCCCTTCGCAGGCGGCGGATGTTGAAGAACATCACCGGGATCACCAGCAACAGCAGCAGTACGGCGATCGCGCTGCCGATTCCCGGATGGGAGTCCGTGCCGAAGGAGGACCGGTACAGCTGGAGGGCCAGCACATTCGCGTCGTCCTGTGCCGACCCGGGCGCGATGATGTAGACGAGGTCGAAGATCTTCAGCACATTGATCATCAGGGTGACCAACACCACCGCCAGCACGGGGGCGAGCAGCGGCACCGTCACCCTCCGGAAGACCTGCCACTCGCTCGCGCCGTCGACCCGCGCCGCCTCCAGGATCTCCCGCGGCACGCTCGCCAGCCCCGCCGCGATGAGCACCATGGCGAAGCCCGCCCACATCCAGACGTAACTGCCGATGATCGCCGGGGTGACGAGCGAGGGGCCGAGCCAGTTCACGCCGTTGTACGGCTCCTTGAAGTTGGCGGCGGGCAGTCTCAGCAGGGCGCCGTCGGCGGAGGCGGGCAGGGTGAAGACGCCGTCCGCCCCGGCCCGTGCCTCGGCCACGACCTTCCCGTCCTTCACCGCTTCCACGGTGAGGCCCTTCAGCCCCAGTTCCCTGGTGTCGATGGTGTTGGGCTTTCCACCGCCGCCGCGGGTGAAGTCGAGCCACGCGGTGCCGGTGATCCTTCCGTCGCCCGGCTCCGCCGCCTTCGCGGGCCGCGCGTCGGACGGCATCTTCGCGGGCGGCACACCCACCAGCGGCAGTTGGACCGGTGTCCCTGCGGTGACCGGCTCCTTGGTGATGTACGAACCGCCGCCGCCCGGCTTCAGGGGGTGCACCGGCAGCGGCCGGGCCCTCGGGAACCCGGCCGACTCGGCGAAGGTGTCATGGACTCCCACCCAGACGGCGTTGGCGACGCCCCGCTCCGGGTTCTGCTCGTACACCAGCCGGAAGATGATGCCCGCGGCGAGCATCGAGATCGCCATCGGCATGAAGATCACCAGCTTGAACGCCGTACCCCAGCGCACCCGTTCGGTCAGTACGGCGAAGATCAGCCCGAGGGCGGTGGAGACGGTCGGCGCGACCACCACCCAGATCGCGTTGTTCTTCACGGCGGTGAAGATCGCGTCGTCGGTGAAGATCTCCGTGTAATTGTCGACACCGGTGAATGAGCCGCCGCCCTGATCGAAGAAGGAGCGGTAGACCGAGTACCCGATCGGGTAGACCACGAGCGCGCCCAGCAGCACCAGCGCGGGCAGCAGAAAGCCGGCCGCGATGATTTTACGTGTGCCTGTCACGCCCTTGCGTTTGCGTACGGGGGGAACCGGCGCCGCCGGCCCCCCCGCCTTCACGGCGGTGGACATCCGCCGTCAGCTCTTGTACGCCTTGGCGGCGTCCGCTTCCAGCTTCGCCTGGGTCCCCGCGATGTCCTTCGGGTTCTTCAGGAAGTCCTGGAGCGTCTTCCAGAAGCCCTTGCCGGGCGTACCGCCGAAGGACTGCGGCATCTGGTCCGACATGTCGAAGCGGAAGTCGTCGCCCGAGTCGATCAGGGCCTTGGCGATGTCGCGCTGGACGTCGTTGGGGTACGCGGCGAGGTCGAGCGACTTGTTCGGGGAGACGAACCCGCCCGCCTCCGCCTGGATCCTCGCCGCGTCGGGCGAGGCCAGGAAGGTCAGCAGCGCCTGCGCGCCCTTGCTGTCCTTGAGCGCGACGGCTGCGTCCCCGCCGGTCACCACGGGTGGCTCGGGGCCCACCGCGGGGAAGGGGAAGACCTTGGCGTCGATCCCCATCTTCGCCTTGGTCTGCCCGATGTTGACGCCCACGAAGTCACCCTCGAAGACCATCGCGCCCTTGGGTTCGGCGCCACCGGTGAAGGTCTGGGTCACCGAGACCGGGAACTCCGTCTGGAGCGCGCCGTCCGCGCCGCCCGCGATCAGCTCCGGCTTGCCGAACAGTTCGGCGAGGGAGGTCAGCGCCTGTGTCACGGAGGCGTCGGTCCACTTCAGCTTGTGCTGGGCGAGCTGGTCGTACTTCTCCGGGCCCGCCTGGGAGAGGTAGATGTTCTCGAACCAGTCGGTGAGGGTCCAGCCGTCGGCGCCCGCGACGGACACGGGGGTGACACCCGAGGCGGAGATCGTCTCGGCCGTGGCGAGGAACTCCTTCCACGTCTTCGGCTCCGTCGCGCCCGCGTTCTCGAAGACCGCGTTGTTGTACCAGACCAGCGACTTGTTGGCGGCCTTGTAGTAGACGCCGTACTGCTCGCCGCCCACCTGGCCGATCTTCTGCCAGCCCGCCGAGTAGTTCTTGGCCAGCTCGGCCTTGGCCTCGGCGCCGACGGGTTTGGCCCATTTGCGCTGGACGGCCTGCTGGATGGCGCCCGGCTGGGGGAGCAGCGCCACATCCGGCGGGGACCCGCCCGCGATCTTCGTTCCGAGGAAGTTGACGATCGGGTCCTGCGCGGGGACGAAGGTGACCGACGCCCCGGTGCGCTTCTCGAACTCGTCGAGCACCTTCACGAAGTTCTTCTGCTCCTCCCCGCTCCACACCGCGGCGACCTCGACCTTCTCCCCGTTGAGCTTCGGGAGTTCGACGCCCGTGGCGGGCTCGCCGCTCCCGGCCGGTTTCGGGCCCTTGTCGCCGTCGTCGCCGCACCCGGCGACCGTGAGTGCCGCGATGACGGCGAATGCTACTGCGACCTTGCTCGTGCGAAGAGTTGTGCGCATGACTGCCCCGTTCTCTCCATGGCTCCGACGCGTTGCCCGACAGGTGTACGCCCGGGTGGGAGGGGCCGCAATCCACGGGGTGCGGTGATGGCTTTTTCGTGATCCCTCTGTGACGTGATGTCCTGTCAAACCCGAAATCTCATGGCTCGAACCCGCGGTGAAGAGGCTCAAACCCCTTGCTCCGACCGCTGGTTGAGGAGACGGGGCCGGAATCGTCAGGCGTGCCCGGGGGCCAGCGGAGGCGGCGGTACGGCGTCGACCGACCGCGCGGCCCGCTCCAGCGCACTCGCCAGCAGCGCCAGATCGGTGGGGCCGTTGCCCAGTTCGCGCACCGGCCGCCGGGTCGGCGGATCACCCATGCGCTCCCACTCCAGCGGCACCACGGTCGGGCGCAGGGTGGCCGTGCGGGGTATCCGCCCGGTGACCCGGCCGCCCTGGAACGGTGTCGTCCGGCCGTCGGGACCGATGAGCTCCCCGCGTCCCGGAAGCGGATCCTCCGGCCCGGCCGGGACGGGCGGCGCGTCCAGGACCACCCGCAGCCGGGAGCCCCGCGCCAGCTCCGTGTCGGCCGTACGGTCCGGGCGCGCGGAGGCCGCCACCAGATGTACGCCGAGGCGCTCGCCGTCCCGTGCCACGGCCTCCAGCGCCCGTACGACCGAACCGGCCGCCGGGCGGCCGGTGCTGCCGAGCGCGGGGGCCACCAGAGCGTCGAAGTCGTCCACCAGGACCACGAGCCGGGGCAGCGGCTCCGGGACGATCGCCGTCCGCGTACGCGAACCCGGGCGCAGCCGGAGCGTACCGCTCGGCGGGGAGTCGAGATCACCGCGTGACGACGGCCCGGCGCCCGGCCCCTGCTCCGCCGCGCTCACCGGGCGGGGGGCCACCATCCGCTCCGCGACCTCCCGGCTGGTGTGCCACTGGGCGAAGCCCAGCCGGCCCAGCAGTTCGGCGCGCCGCTTCAGCTCCGCGCCGAGGGCCTGCGCGAACTCCCGCATCCGCACCGGGTCGCTCGCGACCAGATGATCGGTGACATGCGGCAGCTCCGTACAGACCGCGAGTCCTTCGCCGCGCTCGCCGCCCGCGCCGTCGACCAGCAGCAGCCCCAGCCGGTCGGGGCGGCCGGCGGCGGCGAGGGAGGCGGCGACCGAGCGGAGCAGCTCCGTACGGCCGCTGCCGGGCGGGCCCTCGATCAGGAGGTGGGGGCCGTCGGAGGCCAGATCGACCGCGAGGGGCGCGCCGGGACCCGCGCCGAGGACGACCGGGCCGGCGGCGGACCGGTCGGGCTCGGCTGTCGCCGCCCAGCGCGCCATCAGTGAGGCGGGGGTGGCCCGGGCGAGCCCCAGTTCGTCCAGCAGCCGCGCGGAGCGGGGCAGCGGCGCCGCCCGGCCGGGACCCGGGGAGCCGCCCTCGGTCCGCAGGGGCGCCAGCGCCCGCCCGAACCGCTCGGCCCAGGCCGCCGACACCGCGTCCAGGGCGGCCAGCGCCCCATGACCCGCGGGCAGCCCACCCGCGGTGCGCAGCACCCGCAGCGCGGTGGCCACCTCACCGCTCAGCATGCCGACCGCCCCGCACTCACGGAAGGCGAGCGAGACGGCGCAGGCACTCTCGTAGGTCGCCGCGACGGGCGACAGGGGGGAGGCCGAGGAGGTCTCGGCCAGAACTATCAGATGGATTCCGGCCGCCCAGCCCGCGCTCGCGAGCCGGGCCGTCGTCTCCCGCAGCGCGGCCGAACCGGGGTCGCCGTCGACCACGACCACCGTGCGCGGGCCCGCGTACCGCGCGGCGGCCCCGGACAGGGCGGTACGGTCCGCGCTCGGCCAGCCGGGGCCGAGCGGGCCGTCGTCCAGTCTGCGGGTCAACTCGGCCGCCCGGGCGGCGGCCTGCTCGCGGTCGTACGCCAGCAGCAGCCGGCAGTCCTGGCCGTGACCGGGTCGCAGATGCGGAAGCCAGCCGAGCCAGGACCACTCGGCCCTGCGTTCGTCGAGCCCCCGGGCCCGGTCCGTGCTGATCAGCACGATCTCCAGATCGGCGGGGGAGTGCAGGGCGGCGAGCTGGGCGAGGGCCCAGCGGGCAGCTCCGGCCAGCCGCGCCCGGGGCCCGGCGAGCCCGAGCGAACCGGCCTCCCGCAGCCCCACGGTCACCGGAACCGACGAAAGCCCGTCCCGGTCGGTGGTTCCCAGCCGGAGCACCAGGGACTCGGGGTGCGCGGGACCGCGCTCCCAGAGGCGCCGGCCGGGACCGAGCGCGGTGAGCAGTACGGCGGCGGGATCCGGCCAGCTCTCGGCGGGCGGGGGGACGGGCGGGACGGCCGGGGGCTCGGGCGCGGCGGCCGGCCGCTCCCCGGGCTCCTCGCGGTCGCCCTTGAAACGGCGGGCCCAGGCGCCTATGCCCCTTCTGCGGGCGTTCTCGCGCCCGCCGCCGCGGCGACCGGGAGCCCCGGAATCCCCGAGAGCCCCGAGTTCCCCTGCTTCCCCTGTTCCCGCTGTTCCTCCTGTTTCCCCAGCGTGTTCCGCGTCCGCGCCCCGGCTCGTGTCCGTGTCCCGTCCGTCGGCCGCCCGGGCGTGCGTGGTCTCGGAGGGATCCCCGCCACCGGTCCAGCCCGTCCCGCCACGGCCGTACGTCCCGGAGTCCCGGCCGACCCCGTAGGAGGCGGTCCCGGGTCCGTACGCGGAGTCCGCCCGGCCCGGTTCGTACGGCGAGGGAGCCCGGTCGGGCCCGTAGGGATCGCGGGGGTCGTACGGAGATGTGGAGCCGCCGGGCCCGTACGGCGAGGGAGACCCTTCCCGCGCGTGCGGTGCGGGCTGTCCCTCCGGGGCGTACTGCGGGGGCACCCGGCCCGGCTCGGTGAGTGCCTTTTCGCGGCCCGGGCCGCCTGGGGGCAGGCCGGGCCCGGACGCACCGGTACCGGGGGGCACCGGACCTAGGCCGGACGCCGGACCGTCGCCGTGTCCCGAGACCCCGTGCCGTATCCGGGCGGCCTCCGGATCCGACGCGCCACGGCCCGGGACGGAGGCGCCTCCCGGCACGCGTACGTCCGTGGACGCCGTCCCGACCGTCGTGGGAGGGGCGCCAGGGAACCGGGCCCCCGCGGCCGGTGAGCCCTCCTGTGCCGCGGTCCCGGTTACCCGGACCCGGAGATGTCCCTCGCCGTCGGGGGCGGTGGCCAGCCGGGGCGGGTGCTCCCCCGGGGCGATGCGGAGCGTCGATTCCCCGAGGCGCAGCAGGGCGCCCCGGGGCAGGCCCACCGGACGGGAGCCGACGGCCCGGCCGTCGAGCGTGGTGCCGTTCGTCGAGCCCAGATCGGCGACCGTGATCCCGCCGTCCTCCGCGACCGTGACCGCGCAGTGGGCGCGGGAGACGTCCGGGTCGTCCAGCGGCACATCGGCGTCGGCGGAGCGGCCGACGGCGATCCGGCCGCCGTGCAGCAGATGGACCCCGCCCGCGTCCGGGCCCGCGACGACATGGAGCTGGGCCGAGGCGTGCGCTCCGGACGGATCCTCCTCGTCGGGGGAGCCGGGGGAACCCGAGAAGCCGGTGAAGCCCGGTACATGGAGCGAGAGCACGGCACCGTCCACGAGCGGTGGCTCGCCCAGGGTGCGGCGCTGGGCGTCCAGGCGCTCACGGCCCGCGTACAGCACGACCGCGCCGGAGGCGTCCGGGCCCGCGACGGCCGTCGCCAGGGCCGATGCCACCGCGGACAGAGCCGTCCCCGGAGGCGCGGTGACCAGCACATCGCACGCGCGCCCCGCGAAGGCCGGTCCCCCGAGGCCCTGCCCCGCCGGCGCGGGCTGCCCGCCGCGCGGCGCGAGAACGGTCAGCCGGATCTGCATCGCCGTCAGCAATCCCTTCTGCACCCGGTGCCATTGGGGAGAGCCGCGAAAGTGCCCCACCCGGCAGGTCGGCACGAACACAGGGCTCCCACCCCGTTACTCCGTGCTGGAGGCATCCTCGCACCTGCCGCTGACAACACGCCCGGCTACCGCCGATAAACGATCTTGAATGGTCCGCTCCGGGCGGAAAAGTGCCTGGTTGGATCATGATCCGTCAGCGATGTGTTGTGTACGGCACGCCGGCCCGGCCGTATGTTCGGCAACCTTCCGCACGGCGCCCGCGTCTTCCTCCCGACACACCACGGACCGGCCGCCCCGGCACACGGTGGAACGGGAGCCTCCGGGGCGGCTGTGGACAACCGGCCGGGACACCCTCCGGCGGCACTAAAGTGGGTCGGACACCTCCGGCCGGACAGGGCGGCCAGGATCAGGACCACGCAAGGACCACGATCAGCAGGGAGCGCATGACGTGCGGCCTGTAGGCAGCAAGTACCTCCTCGAGGAGCCCCTCGGCCGCGGAGCCACGGGCACCGTCTGGCGTGCCCGACAGCGGGAGACCGCCGGTGCCGAGGCGGCCGTGCCGGGGCAGCCCGGCGAGACCGTCGCGATCAAGGTTCTCAAGGAGGAGCTGGCGAACGACGCGGACGTGGTGATGCGCTTTCTGCGTGAGCGCTCCGTCCTGCTCCGGCTGACCCACCCGAACATCGTCCGGACCCGGGACCTCGTCGTCGAGGGCGATCTTCTCGCCCTCGTCATGGATCTGATCGACGGCCCCGATCTCCACCGCTATCTGCGGGAGAGCGGACGCTTCACCCCGGTCGCCGCGTCCCTGCTCACCGCGCAGATCGCGGACGCGCTCGCCTCCAGCCACGCGGACGGTGTCGTCCACCGCGACCTCAAGCCGGCCAACGTGCTGCTGAAGACCGACGCCGACGGCCAGATGCACCCGATGCTGACCGACTTCGGTATCGCGCGCCTCGCGGACTCCCCGGGCCTGACCCGTACGCACGAGTTCGTGGGCACCCCCGCGTATGTCGCTCCCGAGTCCGCCGAGGGCCGCCCCCAGACCTCCGCGGTCGACATCTACGGCGCGGGCATCCTGCTGTACGAGCTGGTCACCGGCCGTCCGCCCTTCGCCGGGGGGACCGCGCTCGAAGTGCTCCACCGCCATCTCAGCGAGGAGCCCCGCCGCCCCACCACCGTGCCCGAGCCCCTGTGGACGGTCATAGAGCGCTGTCTGCGCAAGGAGCCCGGCGAGCGCCCGAGCGCCCAGAACCTCGCCCGGGGGCTGCGTACCGTCGCCGCCGGTATCGGGGTCCACTCCTCGTCCGCCCAGGTCGACGCGGCGCTCGGGGTCGGCGCGCTGCTCGCCCCCGACCCCTCGCCCGCCCCCGTTCCCGAGGCCCCCGGCGCGGCCGACCCCACCCAGGTCCTGCCGAGCAACGCGGGCTCCTTCGACCCGAACGCGGCGACGAGCGTGCTGCCGCACACCAGCGGCCCCTCGGGCGCCCCCGACCCCACCGCGGTCCTGCCGCCCGTGCCCCCTCGCCCGGACGGCGCGCCCGGAGGGCCCCGTCCGGAGGACCCGCACCCCTGGCAGTCCCAGCTGCGGGCCGCCCGCGACCGCAACGAGCAGACCCAGGTGCAGTATCTGGACCCGAGCCAGGACCCCCTGCGCCGCCGTCCGCAGCGCCAGCCCCAGCGGCCCCCGCAGGGCGCCCCGCAGCCGTACGCGCCGCAGCAGCCGCACGCCCCACAGCAGCCGCATCCGCCCCAGCGGCACCGGGGGCCCCAGCGCCAGCAGTACGCGCCCCAGCCTCAGCCACAGCCACAGCCGTACGCGCCACCGCAGCCTCCGGCGCCTCAGCAGCCCCAGCCGCCCGCGCCGCGCCAGCCCCGGCCGCCGCGGCAGCGCAGCTCCAACCCGATGCGCATCCCCGGCCTCGGCTGCCTCAAGGGCTGTCTGGTCTCGGTGGTCATGCTCGTCGTGGCGGGCTGGCTGATCTGGGAGCTGACCCCGCTCCAGGACTGGGTCGCCCAGGGCAAGGGGTACTGGGACGCCATCGGCGACGGCATCTCGGCGGTCTCGGGCTGGATCTCCGACCTCGGCGGCTCGGACCCCGCGACGAGCGATCCCACGCCGCCCGCCGGCCAGTGATCTCCCGCCCCGCTTCGAGAGGGACGGACTCCGGCTGACGCGTCCGGGCGGAAGGCGCCCGCGCCGGACGCCCGCCCGCGCCGGACGTGCCCCAGTCGACGGGCCCGGGCCGGACGCACCCGGGCCGACCCGTCCGCCGGTTCCGCTTCCCCCGTGTGCCCGGCAGTGTGCCCGCTCATGCGCCCGCCCGTGCGCCCGGTCGGCCGTCCGTGCCACGGGGAAGCGGAACCGGCGGGACCGGTGACATCGACCGGTTCCGTGGCCGCTGAGTAGCTTTATCGACTTCCGCGGGTCGATTTCCCTGCTGTTCCCCTGCCGATTTCCCTGGAGTTTCGCCCGTGGAGGTGAGGGTTGGCGCCATCCGGGGCACACAGGCCCCGGACGGCCGCGTACTTTATGGGCAACGCCAGCCGCTGAGGGAGCAGTCTTGGCACGGAATATCGGCAGCCGGTACACGGCCCATCAGATCCTCGGGCGGGGAAGCGCCGGCACGGTGTGGGCCGGCGAGGGACCCGACGGGCCCGTCGCCATCAAGCTGTTGCGCGAGGACCTGGCGTCCGACCAGGAGCTGGTCGGGCGTTTTGTCCAGGAACGCACCGCCCTGCTCGGACTCGACCACCCCCGGGTCGTCGGTGTCCGGGATCTCGTCGTGGACGGAAACGATCTCGCGCTCGTCATGGACCTGATCCGGGGCACCGATCTGCGCACCCGTCTCGACCGCGAGCGCAGGCTCGCCCCCGAGGCCGCGGTCGCGATCACCGCCGATGTCGCCGACGCCCTCGCGGCGGCCCACGCCGCCGGGGTCGTCCACCGCGACGTCAAGCCGGAGAACATCCTGCTCGACATGGAGGGCCCGCTCGGCCCCGCGGGCTCCCACCCGGCGCTGCTGACCGACTTCGGTGTCGCCAAGCTCATCGACACCCCCCGCCGCACCAGGTCCACGAAGATCATCGGTACGCCGGACTATCTGGCCCCCGAGATCGTCGAGGGTCTGCCGCCCCGGGCGGCCGTCGACATCTACGCCCTCGCCACCGTCCTCTACGAGCTCCTCGCCGGATTCACCCCCTTCGGCGGCGGCCACCCCGGCGCCGTACTGCGCCGCCATGTGACCGAGACCGTCGTCCCGCTCCCCGGCATCCCCGAGGAGCTGTGGCAGCTGCTCGTCCAGTGTCTCGCGAAGGCCCCCGCCTCCCGGCTGCGCGCGTCCGAGCTGGCCGCGAGGCTTCGCGAGCTGCTGCCGCTGCTGGCGGGCATGCCCCCGCTGGAGGTCGACGAACCGGACACCGAGCCGGTCCCGGAGCCGTACGAGGAGCCCGAGCCCGTACCCGCCGGCGAGGTCCGCCGCCGGGGCGCGGTCCCGCTCGTCCCCGGCGCGGCCCCCGCCGACTCCAACCGCGACACCCATACCTCGATGCGCGTCCCGGCCCCCGACGAACTCGCCGGCGGCGCCCACGGCACGGCCCGCGCGCCCCGGACCCCCGGCCAGCGCCGTCCGGGCTCGGCCCGCAACAAGCCGGCGAGGTCCACCGGGCCCGTACGGCCGTCCGTACGGCTCCGCAGGATCATCGCCGCCCTCGTCGCCGCCGTGATCATCGGTGCCGGCGGCTGGCTGGCCGTGTCCGACGGCGATCGCTCCTCCCCGCAGGACGACCCCGGCGGCTCGTCCACCGTGGAGCCGTAGCCACACCGCCGGAACCCTGTGTTCCAGGCCCGGGGGCCCGGTGGCGCGGCCCCCGGACCCTGGCGGGCCGCACTGCCGCGTCCAGCCGTTACGCTGGACCCGTGGCATTCGACGATGTATCCGATGAGCTGAAGTCCCTCGCCTCGACCATGGAGTCGATCGAGGCCGTCCTGGACCTCGACGGGATGCGGGCCGACATCGCCGTGCTCGAGGAGCAGGCCGCGGCGCCCTCCCTCTGGGACGACCCGGAGGCGGCGCAGAAGATCACCAGCAAGCTGTCCCACCTCCAGGCCGAGCTTCGCAAGGCCGAGGCGCTGCGGTCCCGTATCGACGACCTCGGAGTGCTCTTCGAGCTGGCCGAGTCCGAGGACGACGCCGACACCCTCGCCGAGGCCGAGTCGGAGCTCACGGACGTCCGCAAGGCCGTCGACGAGATGGAAGTGCGCACGCTGCTCTCCGGTGAGTACGACGAGCGCGAGGCGCTGGTCAACATCCGGGCCGAGGCGGGCGGCGTCGACGCCTCCGACTTCGCCGAGCGCCTCCAGCGCATGTATCTGCGATGGGCGGAGCGCCACGGCTATGCCTCCGAGGTCTACGAGACGTCGTTCGCGGAGGAGGCGGGCATCAAGTCGACCACCTTCGTCGTCAAGGCCCCGTACGCCTACGGCACCCTCTCCGTCGAGCAGGGTACCCACCGCCTGGTGCGTATCTCGCCCTTCGACAACCAGGGCCGTCGCCAGACCTCCTTCGCGGGTGTCGAGGTGCTTCCGGTCGTCGAGCAGAGCGATCACGTCGTGATTGACGAGGCCGAGCTGCGCGTCGACGTCTACCGCGCCTCCGGTCCCGGCGGCCAGGGTGTCAACACTACGGACTCCGCGGTCCGCATCACCCATATCCCCACCGGAATCGTCGTCTCCTGCCAGAACGAGCGCTCCCAGATCCAGAACAAGGCGAGCGCGATGAACGTCCTCCAGGCGAAGCTGCTGGAGCGCCGCCGCCAGGAGGAGCAGGCCAAGATGGACGCCCTCAAGGGCGACGGCGGCAACTCCTGGGGCAACCAGATGCGTTCCTATGTCCTGCACCCGTATCAGATGGTCAAGGACCTGCGGACCGAATTCGAGGTCGGCAACCCGCAGTCGGTGCTCGACGGCGAGATCGACGGCTTCCTGGAGGCGGGTATCCGCTGGCGGAAGCGTCAGGAGAAGTAGCCACCGTCTCCCTGGATATGGGGCCGGACCGCTTGGGGTCCGGCCCCATTGTCGTGCCCCGAGAGCACCGTTCTCCCTCTGCCCCCGGGGGCAGAGGGAGCCTCGTATCCCAGTACCACCACCACTATCACCGGTGGGTGCCGCTTCCTCGCCGCCGTCCGCCCAAGGGCCGGAACAGCTATGACGGGACTAATTCCGGGCCCGTCCGAAACTTCCTTTGACGTTGCTGTGCGGTGGACATGACCATTCCCTCACTCGGAGCGTGTGCTCTCTTCCTTGTGGGGGTGGCGGTGTCGGTACGTGTCGCGGATCCATGGCGCAGAAGAACCATCACGGCGGTCTTGACCGTGGCCCTGCTGGGGGTGGGCATGCCGGCGGTGTCGGCCGCCCCGGCCTCGGCCGCGCCCCTCCAGGCCGCTCCGAAGCCGGCCGGGGAGGAGCGGCGGGCGCTCCAGCAGGCCGCGGAGACCGGTGAGCGGGTCGAGGTCGTCGGCGCCCGGACGGAGTTCGAGACGACGTACGCGAATCCGGACGGGGTCTCGTTCCGGCTGGAGCAGTCGGTCGTCCCGGTCCGGGTGAGGAACCGCGCCGGTGACTGGGCGGCGCCCGATCCGACGCTGGAACGGCGGTCGGACGGCACCGTCGGTCCGAAGGCGGCGGCGGTCGGCATCTCGTTCTCGGGCGGCGGCGACGGCGCCGGGCTGGTGAAGATCGACCGCGAGGGCCGCAGCCTCGCCCTCGGCTGGCCGGGACGGCTGCCCGTACCGGTGCTCGACGGCGCGAGCGCGGTGTACGCGAACGTCCTGCCCGATGTGGATCTGCGGATGACCGCGACCACGGAGGGCTTCCGTGAGGTCCTGGTCGTGAAGACCCCCGCGGCTGCGGCGAACCCGGAGCTGAAGAAGATCACGTTCTCGATGAAGGCCGACCGGCTGAAGGTCTCGCCGACCGAGAGCGGCGGTATGGCGGCGGTGGACGCGAACGCGAACGAGGTCTTCACCGTGCCCCCGGCGATGATGTGGGACTCCTCAGCGAACAAGAACACCCCGCCCCCCGCTCCCCCCGCCTCCCCGGCCAGGGGCTCCGCGTCGCCGGGCACCTCCACGGGCCCGAACGCCACGAGCCGCCCGAACACCACGGGAAGGAACGTCTCCCGCCCGCCGGCCGTCTCCGCGGCGGCCGGGGAGAACGCCGGCGGCCCCCGCGCCGGGGACGACATCGCCAACCTGCCGATCCAGGTCGCCAGGGACACCATCAGCCTGGTCCCGGACAGCGCGATGCTGCGCCAGACCGACCCTGAGGTCTTCCCCCTGTACATCGACCCCCCGGTCACCTGGGGCGAGGCCGAGCGGACTCTGCTCCGTTCCGACGGCTACAAGGACTGGGGCTGGGACAACATGTCCGACAACAAGGGCAAGGGCGCGGGCAAGTGCGGTTCCTGGAACGGCTACTACTGCGGTCCGGGCTATGTGCAGCGCCTGTACTTCGAGTTCTCGCCGAGCCCGCTCGTGGGCAAGCACATCCTCGACGCGAGTTTCCGGATCACCGAGCCCTGGGCGTTCCAGTGCGACCCCCGCTGGGTGGACCTGGTGCGCACCAGCGACATCTCCACGGCCACGTCCTGGTCCAGCCGTCCCAAGATTCTGGATCTGATGGTCGACCGTCAGGTCTCCGCGGGCAGGGGCTCGCTCTGCGACCCGGACTCCCCTGACGCCCCGATCGAGTTCAATGACAACCCGGCCGAGACGAACGAGAACCTGACGGCGACGGTACGGAGCTTCGCGGCGGGCACGTTCGACCGCCTGACCCTGATGATCAAGGCCACCGACGAGGGCGACACCAGCGCCTGGAAGCGGTTCAAGAACGACGCGACGCTGGTGGTGGACTATGTCGGACGGCCCAACTACCCCGCGTCCTTCGGATTTCTGACGGGCAGCGGAATCTCCTGCTCTAAGGCGGCCGACGCACCCTCGACGATCAGCGACCCCACCCCCCAGGTGGCGGCCACGGTACGGACCCAGGTCGGAGGATCCCCCGGGGCCCAGCTGCGCGGCCTGTTCAAGGTGGAGAGGAAGGACGGCGGGAGCTGGACACCGCTCCCGGACTTCGTGTCCCCGACCTCCGGGTTCGTGGGCACCGGGGTGGCGGTCAAACCGACGGTGCCACAGATCCTTCAGGAAGGTCCCCTCTACCGGATCACCTCATCGACGAGGTCGTACTACAACAGCGCCAAGAACTGGCTGACGTCCGGATCCCCCGGATACTGCTACTTCAAGGTCGACACGACCGCCCCCAAGCCGCCCGTCGTGACCCCGGGGACCGTGTACACCCTGTGCACCGCCACCGCCTGTGAGCCGAAGGGCGGTCCGGGCATCAAGGACACCTTCACCTTCGCGCGTAACCCCGCGGACACGGGCACCATCGTCTCGTACCAGTACAGGCGGTCCTCGGACAGCCAGTGGTCCTCCCAGATCCCGGGGGCGACCGTACGGCAGACCATCGTCCCGCCGGACTCGGGCACCTATCAGCTGGAGGTCCGGGCATGGGACTCGGCCGGCCGTCCCGGGGCGTCCCAGATCGTCAGCTTCCTGGTCAAGGAGGGAGACGGCCCCGTCGGCCGCTGGCGCTTCGACGAGACGAGCGGTACGGCCGTCGACTCGTCCACCACCGTCCCGGCCGGCCAGGACAACGCGACGCTGGGCTCCGGCGCCGTACGCGACGACCGCGGCCGGCGCGGTGAGATACGGCACGACGCCCAGGGCCAGCCGCTGCCCCAGCCCAGGAACGACCGGGGACTGAAGCTCAACGGCACCACGACGGGCTACGCGGCGACCGCGGGCCCGGTGCTCGAGACCCGCTCGGCGTACACAGTGGCGGCCTGGGCCAGGCTCGACGGCAAGAACGACCACATGATGCTGCTCTCCCAGGACGGCACCACGCAGAGCCCGTTCATCCTGTCCTACGACAAGACCGCCGACACCTGGTACTTCGGCGTCAGGGGCACGGACGCGGCGGACGGCACCACCCACGGGGGCAAGAAGGGCAATGCCCCGGCACGGGTGGGTGTGTGGACCCATGTGGCCGGGACCTACGATCCGGTCGACAAGCTCCTCAAGCTGTACGTCAACGGGGTGCTCCAGGGCACCGTGAGCGTCACCTCCTCCTGGTCGGCGACGGGCCCGCTCCAGTTCGGCCGAGCCAAGTTCGGCGGCGGCCACCACTACGCCTTCAACGGCTCCATCGACGAGGCCGCCGTCTGGCAGCGGGAACTCCAGCCGGACGAGATCGCCAAGGAGGCCCGCAGTCTCTCGGCCGTGACCGGGTTCCGGGACGTCGAGCTGGTCGCCGACTGGCGGGCGGAGGGCGCGAGCGGCACCACCCTCACGGACACGACCTCCGGATACGGGCGAGGTCTGGCCCTTTCCGGCGGGGCGGCCCTGAACGGTGAGGCGATCGTGCTGGACGGCACGGACGACGCCGCCACCACGGCCGGTCCGGTGATCGACGAGACCGGGGGCTTCACCGTCACCACCGCCGTCGAACTAGACCGGGTGAAACTGCTCACCAAACCGGCCGGGTACGTCGGCCAGGTCACCGGCCAGCGCACCGGCGACGGATCCTCCTGGGGACTCTGGTTCGAGCTGACCGGCAAGGAGACCCGGTACGACGACGAGGGCAACCCCTACGAAGCGCCCCTCGGACTCTGGCGGTTCGGCCGGGTCAACAAGGACGGCACCAAGGACTGGGTCAGCTCCGACGAGGTGGCCGACCTCGGCACTCCCGTCCGGCTGACCGGTGTCTTCGACCCCGTCTCCGACGACGGGCCGGTGATCCGGCTCCATGTCGGCCTGCCGCAGAACGACATGGACCGGACGTACAAGGCGCTCGTCGGCTCCGGTGACTTCGCCGTCGGCAAGGGCTTCAGCGCCACGAACTGGTCGCACCACCTTCCCGGCCAGGTCCGCGAGGTCCGGCTGTGGGCGGGCGCCATGACGAGTACGGAGCAGATCGAAGCCGTCATCGGCGGCTGACCGGCCCGCCCGGTCCTTACTCACCCGGCAGGCGGGGCCGCCGCATCGCAGCACGCGGCGGCCCCTGCCAGGATCCGCGCGCCCGCGCGGCGCACGACAGCGACTCCTCCCGCCGGCTCCGGCAGGTTTCCCAGCCTTCGCGCACCTGACATCAGGGGGTTCGACAGACATGGTCAGAGGCTCGACATCCACGCGCGACGGCGGCCGGTTCCGTCGCCTCGGCCTGTTCCGCCATCTCGGCGGGCTCCTCCGGTCCGGCCGGGCACGGCCCTGGGTGATCATCCTGCTCGCCGTGGTCCTGGCGGTGCCCGCGGGGCTGACCCCCGTCGCCCAGCCCGCGCAGGCGGCCGACGGCACGGCGGGCCGCCCCGATGTCCCCAAGCCCCGCTCCAGCAAGGTCACGGCGATGAACGCCGCCGGGGCGAAGAAGGCCCGCGAGCGGGCCCTGCGCGACCAGGCGACCGACACGGCGGAGGCCGCCCGCGCCACCGCGCAGAGCAGAGGCGCGCGCTGGCCCCGGTCCGGCACCGCGACCGTCCCCCTGACCACCACCGGCGGCAGCGCCATCGCCGGCGGGCTCCCCGTGACGGTCGAGAGCAGAAGGAAGTCCTCCGGCCGGGCGGAGATCACCGTCGCCGATCGGAGGGCCACCGACTCACTCGGCCTGGACGGGGTCCTGCTCTCCGCCCGTGCCGACCGTCCCGGTGCCGCCGAACTCTCGGTCGACTACTCCTCCTTCGCCTCGGTCATCGGTGGCGACTGGTCGGCCCGGCTGCGGCTGTGGCGGCTGCCCGCGTGCGCCCTGACCACACCGAAGCTCGCCGGGTGCCGCAAGCTCACCCCCCTCGACTCCCGGAACGACATCAGGGACCGGAGCCTGACCACCGAGGTGGACCTCACCGCCCCGGCCGTTCTCGCCGTCGCCGCCGGCACCCCGGGCCAGTCCCCCTCGGGCTCCGGCGACTACACGGCCACCCCGCTCTCCTCCTCCTCGAAGTGGGAGGCCGGCGACCCTTCGGGCTCCTTCACCTGGTCCTATCCTCTCAGTGCTCCCAAACTGCCGGGCCCGGAGCCGTCACTGGACCTGTCCTACGACTCCGGCTCCGTCGACGGCCGTACGGCGTCGACGAACAACCAGGGCACCGAGGTCGGTGAGGGCTTCGACCTGGAGGCCGTCTCCTATGTGGAGCGCCGGTACGGCACCTGCGACAAGGACGGTCACGACAAGAAGAACGACCAGTGCTGGAAGTACGAGAACGCCTCCCTCGTCCTCAACGGCAAGGCGACCGAGCTGGTCAAGGACGACACCACCGGCAAGTGGCGCCTCAAGAACGACGACGCCTCGACCGTCATCCACCAGACCGGTGGCGTGAACGCCGATGACAACGGCGAGCGGTGGATCATCATCACCGGCGACGGTACGAAGTACCACTTCGGCATGGACAAGCTCCCCGGCGCCACGACCCAGCGGACCAACTCGGTCTGGACCGTCCCGGTCTTCGGTGACGACGCGGGTGAGCCGGGCTACACCAAGGGCGGCACCTTCGGCGAACGCTGGCTCAACCAGGCGTGGCGCTGGAATCTCGACTACGTCGAGGATCCGAACGGCAACGCCATGACGTACTGGTACACCGCCGAGACCAACCACTACCGCAGGAACGAGGCGTCCACCGCCAACGCCGAGTACAACCCCGGCGGTTACCTCAGCAAGATCCTCTACGGACAGCGCGCCTCGACCCTCTTCACGGACGAGGCACCCGGCAGGGTGGCCTTCGTCCACGCCGACCGCTGCACGGCCTCCGGCTGCGCCCCGCTCAACAAGGACAACGCCAAGCACTGGCCCGATGTCCCCTTCGACGCCATCTGCACCTCGGGCGAGAACGACACGGACTGCATCGCGGAGAGCCCGGGGTTCTTCTCCCGCAAGCGGCTCACCAAGATCGAGACGTCGGTGCTCGCCGGCACCGCCTACAGCGCCGTCGATTCATGGACCCTGTCCAACCGCTTCATCGCCAACGGTGACCTGGCGGATCCCTCCGACCAGACGCTGACGCTGGAGAGCGTGCGGCGTACCGGTCACACGGGCGCGGACATCACGCTGGACCCGGTGTCGTTCACGTATCACAAGCGGCCCAACCGGGTGGCGGGCGGCACCCAGCCCGGCGGCGGCAACATCCTGCCGCTGACCCGTCCCCGGCTGAACACCGTCACGACGGAAACCGGTGCGATCACCACCGTCACCTACAGCGACCCCGAGTGCGTACGCGGTTCGAGGATGCCGGCCGCCGAGGACAGCAACAGCGAGACCTGCTACCCCCAGTACTGGCACATCAACGGCGCGACGGACGCGAGCGTCGACTGGTTCCACAAGTACCGGGTCACGGCCGTGAACACCGCCGACCCCACGGGCCATGGCGAGCCGCTGGAGTACGCGTACACCTACGAGAAGCCCGGCTGGCACTACAACGACAGCCCGTTTGTCCCCAACGACGAGCGCACCTGGTCGATCTGGCGCGGCTATCAGAAGGTAACCGTCCACCAGGGCGCGTCCACGGGCACCCGCTCCCGTACCGTCACCAGCTATCTCCAGGGCATGCACGGCGACCGCCTAAAATCAGGCGGTACCCGTTCGGTCAATGTGCCCGGTATCGACGTCAGCGGCCTGGACGTACCCGACGCGATCGACGCCGACCAGTACGCGGGCTTCGAGCGCCAGGAGATCACCTACGACGGGAACACGCCCGTCAGCGTCACGGTCAACGACCCCTGGTCCCGGCGGACCGCCAACCAGCAGAAGTCGTACGCCGATATCGAGGCGTACTACGTCCGCACCGGCAAGACGTACGCCCACACGTATCTCCCGGTCAAGAAGACCTGGCGGACGACGAGGACGGCCACCGAGTACGACTCCTACGGCATGGTCGAGAAAGTGGACAGCGCGGGCGACACCGCGGCATCCGGTGACGAGACCTGCACCCGTACCTGGTACGCCCGTAACGACGGCAACGGCATCAACAACCTCGTCTCGCGTACCCGGACCGTCGGCAGCGCCTGCGCCACCGCCGAGACGCAGCTGAACCTGCCCGCCTCCACGGCCACCCGGGGTGACGTCCTGGCGGACACGGCGACGGTCTACGACAAGGTCGGGGCCACGGGCTGGACGGCCGACCAGGTACCCACGAACGGTGAGGCGACCTGGACCGGGCGGGCCTCCGCTTACCCGGCCGCGGCGACCGGCGGCGAACGCCACCCCACCGGCTGGCAGACGCTCACCCGGGCCACGTACGACGCCCTCGGCCGCGCACGCACGGCGACGGACGCGGCGGGCCGGACGACCAGCACCGTCTACACCCCCGCCGACGCGGGTGTCCCCACGAGGACCACGGTCACCAACGCGAAGACCCACACCACCACCACGGTCCTCGACGGCCTCAGGGGTCTGCCCGTGCGGACGCAGGACCCCAACGCCAAGACCACCGAGCAGACTTACGACGGGCTGGGCCGGCTCACCGGGGTCTGGCTGCCCAACCGCAGCAGGAGCGCCGGTCAGACACCCAGCACCTCCTTCGCCTACACGGTCAAGCGCGGTGTCGTGCCCTCCGTCGCCACCTCGGTGCTCAAGTCGTCCACCACGGTCCAGACCTCGTACACGATCTACGACTCGCTGCTGCGTCAGCTCCAGACCCAGCTGCCGACCCCGGTCGGCGGGCGTCTGCTCACCGACACCCGCTACGACTCGCGCGGACAGGCGTACGAGACGTACGCCGACATCTTCGACTCCGCCAAGGCGCCGAACGGCACCTACACCCGCGCCGAGTACGGAGGCGCGCCCAAGCAGGTCAACACGGTGTTCGACGGCGCGGGCCGTACCGTCGGGAGCGAGTTCCGTGTCTTCGGTGCCAAGAAGTGGGAGACCTCCACGACCCACACCGGTGACTCGACGGCGACCAGCGCGGTGGACGGGGGCGCCGCCACACGGGTCGTCAGCGACGCGCTGGGCCGTACCGTCGAACGCCGTGAGTACGCGGGGACCAGCCCCGCCGACAAGGATTACGGCGGCGGGCTGGGGGCCACGTACAGCTCGGTGACCTACGACTACACCCGCGACGGCAAGAAGACGCGGGTCACGGCCCCGGACGGCACCAAGTGGTCCTACATCTATGACCTGTTCGGCCGCCAGGTGAGCATGACGGACCCGGACAAGGGCACCACGACCTCCGGGTTCACGGCCCTCGACCAGACCGACTGGGACCAGAACGCGTCCGGAGCGCGCGTGCTGTACGGGTACGACGAGATCGGGCGCAAGACCGGCATGTGGTCGGGCACGGCGAGGACCGACGCGACCAAGCTCGCCGCCTGGAGCTACGACACCCTCGCCAAGGGGCAATTGGACAGCTCCACCCGCTACGACGGAGGCGTCGCGGGCAAGGCGTACACCCGGGAGGTCCTCGCCTACGACAGTCTCTACCGGGCCACCAGAACCCAGCTGTCACTCGCCGCGACCGACCCACTGGTCACCTCGGGCGCGGCAGAGCCGAACTACACCTTCGCGAGCGCGTTCAACCTCGACGACACGCTTCAGTACACCTCGGAGCCGGCTGCGGGCGGGCTGCCCGCGGAGACCGTCCGGTACGGCTACACCAGCATGGGCCAACCGACGTCCGTCTCCGGCGCCTCCGGCTACCTCCTGGACGCGAGCTACAGCGTGCTGGGGCAGCCGCAGCAGTACACCATGGGCGTCTCGGACGCGGCGGAGGCCAAGAGGACCTATCTCGACAACTACTTCGAGCCGGGTACGGACCGGCTCACCCGGTCCTTCGTGACCACGCCGCAGACGGCTCCGTACAAGCCCCAGGATCTGACCTACACCTACGACGATGCCGGGAACGTCACCCGGATCGCCGACAAGCCGAACGCCTCCGCCACACTCAAGCCGGACGTCCAGTGCTTCGCCTACGACGGCCACCGCCGTCTGACGCAGGCGTGGACGCCGTCGGCGGACGACTGCGGGAGCACAGCTCTGGGCGGTGCGGCCCCCTACCGCACCGAGTACACGTACAACGCGTCGGGCCAGCGGCTGACGGAGACCGAGACCGAGGCGAACGGCGCGGCCTCGAAGACGACCTACTGCTACCGGAAGGAGGGCCAGCCGCACGCGCTGACCGCCACGACGGACGCGGCGAGCTGTGACGCCGCCCCGGCCGAGTACGACTACGACAAGACCGGCAACACCGTCCGGCGTCCGGGCTCCGGTGCCACCGCGCAGACTCTTGCCTGGAACGCCGAGGGCGAGCTGTCCACTCTCACCGAGGGGTCGAAGAAGACGGGCTACCTCTACGACGCGGACGGGAACCTGCTGATCCGCCGTGCGGCGGCCGGTGACGGCGAGAGCGTGCTCTACCTGGGCACGACCGAGGTCCACCACAAGGTCACCGGTACGGCGAAGAAGACCTGGGCGACCCGCTCCTACGCGGCGGGCTCGGCGGCGATCGCGGTCCGTACGAACGAGTCGGGTACCGAGAAGGTCTCCTTCCTGGCGGGTGACCACCACGGCACCGGAAGCCTCGCCCTGGACGGTACGACCCAGGCGGTCACCAAGCGGTTCACCACCCCCTTCGGAGCCCCGCGCGGATCGGCGGTCGGCGGCGCCTGGCCCGACGACAAGCGCTTCCTGGGGAAGCCGGTGGACACCTCGACGGGTCTGACCCAGATCGGGGCCCGTCAGTACGACCCGGAGATCGGCCAGTTCATCAGCCTCGACCCGCTGATCGAACTCGACAAGCACCAGACCCTGAACGGCTACAGCTACGGCGCGCAGAACCCGGTGACCTTCGCGGATCCGACGGGCCTGGGGCTGGGCTGCGGTTCCGGCCCGGACCAGGACGCGTGCCCCGGCGGCGGCAGCGGCCAGCCCGCCAAGATCCGTGCCCCGGGCAAGGGCAAGGGCGGAGGCGGCAAGGGTAAGGGAGGCTCGGGCGGCGGCAACCACAGGTATGGCGGCCCGACCCAGATCGTCTACAAGGGCAAGGTCATCCCGGTCATCCCCGTGCACCCCGCCGTCGTGGTTCCGGCCACGTGGGACAGGGCCCTCGAATTCGCCGACCGGCTCCAGGAAATGGAGAAGAAGAACTGCGGGGACTACGGGCCGACGTGCTACGCCGACATGATCACCAACCCCGAGGACTCCGATCAGTTCCAGGCCGGCATCTCCTCCGTCGCCATGCTGAAGTTCCACGTCTGTGGCCAGATGGGCGGCTGCCCCAAGATGGTGAGCAGCTTCGCGGCGGCACTCGGGGCGGGGTTCCACACCGCGGTCACGCAGACAGGATCCCTCGGGCTGCGGGGGGCCGGGAGCCCGAATCTGTTCAAGAGGGGTCCGCGGAACAACTGCCAGTGCTTCCTGGCCGGGACCGACGTCCTCATGGCCGACGGTACGACCAAGGACATCGAGGACATCGAGATCGGAGACCGGGTCCGGGCCAAGGATCCCGAAACCGGTGAGTCGGGCGCACGCGAGGTGACCCACCTCATCGTCACCGACGACGACAAGCACTTCAACGAACTGACCATCACAACGGCCGACGGCCCGGAGAAACTGACGGCCACCCACGAGCATCCCTTCTGGTCCCCGTCCGAGAAGCGCTGGATCGAGGCCCGCGACCTCACCCGCGGGACGACCCTGCTCACGGACGCCGGATCAAAGGTCACCGTGACGCACAACCGCGCGTACACCTTGCACACGCGCACGTACAACCTCACGGTGGACGACCTGCATACGTACTATGTGCTGGCGGGGGAAACACCGGTCCTCGTTCACAATTGCTCAGCGCCCACGGTGAGGATCTCTCCGGCCGGCTCCGACTGGGCAACGAAGGGTGCGCACATGCATGTCGGAAGTTCCGAGGTCCGTATTTTCCCGAATGGTGCAGGCGGGGTCGGATTCAAGGGGCTTCGCATGAGTAACGGAATGGCTAGTAAGCGGGATGTGGCAGCCGCACAAAAAGCGATCATGGGAGACCCCAGGCTGAGGGCCGACCTTATCGGTAAGGCACGATCTGCCATGGCGGACATGAACGCCCACAACTGGGGGAACTCGGTCAATCGGGCAGCGGAAATGAACTTCCTGATAAAAGCGCTGAGGAGGATCGAGTGAGCGTCATCACTTTCCTCGCGAGCGTGGCAGTCACGGGAACGGTCGCCGGTCTGGGGCTGGGGTCGTCGATGGGACAGATCCGCGACACGCTGGGAGACCAGTACGTCGCGGACCGGAGGAAGAAGTCCCTGCGTCTGGACTACGGGCTTTTTGAGTTCAACCTCTACGCAGGGTCCTGCGAGGCTGTCGGCGTACAAGTCCATCGGCTGGCGAGCGGGACTGACGGCCTTGTTCCCCCTGTCGTGAGCGCCCACTTCCAGGGATTCTCGGGAGGAGTTCCCATCAGCGGTCTTCGTGAGGAGATCAAGAAGGGCGGCGTCCGCTTGCTGGAGGAGCTTCAAAGGCAGCATGGGTATCGGCGCTATCGTGTGGTTGGATCCCATGTGAATCTTTACGTCGTCGATGAAACCGCTCCGGGGGAGCCTCTTGAGCCCGGTGATCTGTGGTCGATCATGATCTCTGGGCTCAGTTGACGGCAAGCTCGGGTTGACGGACGGGTTGGCCCGTCGGGGCAGTTCTTCCGGCGGACCGCCCGTTTTCTGTCCGCATTCCGGTGATATTCCGCGAGCCTGCTGTAGGGAATCCTGGGGTAGTCGGTATATCACCCCGGGCTGTGGGGGCTTATCGGCACGTAATTATTGACGTACCCCCGATGCCGGGAAGAAAATGCCCGTTACTCGGGTATCCCCTGGGATCTCGGGGCGGCGTGAATCATGGATGTATGCGCGACGGCCCTGCGATGCCGGGGTCATTTCACCTTCACGCCGTGAGGCGATTCAGCACCGGCGCGATCAATCCGCCATCGGCCGCAGACGGCGACGCCCGTTCCAGGTTCGGGCGGATCACTGAACTACCACGTTCCACACGGCACATCTTCGGACGGTTCCGGCGCGTGCGTACGCATTCCGTGTACGCGACACCGTGGGGGTTGGGTTGGTCATGGGCAGAGGTTCGACAGCACCGCACAGATCCAGCGAACGCGAAAGACCCGGGTCTCCGGGAGGACGGATACGGGCCTGGGTGATCCCGGCCCTCGCCGCCCTGCTGGCCGTACCGGCAGGGCTGGTCCCCGTGCAGTCGGCGTGGGCGGCGGACGGCGGGCCGGGGCGGCCCGATGTGCCGAAGCCCCGCGCCGCCAAGGTCACGGCGATGAACGCCGCCGGGGCGAAGAAGGCGCGGGAGCGGGTCGCGAAGGACAAGGCGGCCAACGCGGCCGACGCAGCCCGCGCGGCCCGGCAGCAGGGCGCGGCCCGCTGGCCCGCGCCGGGCACGGTGACCGTCCCGCTCACCGCCACCGGCAGCAGGGCGAACGCGGGCGGGCTCCCCGTGGCCGTCGGAAGCACACCCAGGACCGGCGACAGGGCCGGCGCAACCGCCGGCGGCCGGACGCGGATCAGCGTTCTCGACCGCAGGACCACCGAAGTGGCCGGTGTGGAGGGCGTGATCGTCTCCGCCCGTGTCGACCGTCCCGGTGTCGCCGAACTCTCGGTCGACTACTCCTCCTTCGCCTCCGTCATCGGCGGTGGCTGGTCCGCGCGGCTGCGGCTGTGGCGGCTGCCCGCGTGTGCCCTGACCACACCCAAGCTCGCCGAGTGCCGCACCCGCACCCCGCTGGACTCGGCCAACGACATCCGGGCGCGGAAGCTGACGGCCGCCGTGGACCTCACCGGTCCGGCCGTGTTCGCCGTCGCCGCCGACACCCCTGGCCAGTCGCCCTCGGGCACGGGCGACTACACCGCAACGCCCCTGGCCTCCTCCTCGACCTGGGAGTCCGGCGGCTCGTCGGGGTCGTTCGACTGGTCGTACCCGATGGAGGCCCCTCAGCCGGCGGCGGGCCCCAAGCCGTCACTGGACCTGACGTACGACTCCGGCTCCGTCGACGGCCGTACGGCGTCGACGAACAACCAGGGCACCGAGGTCGGTGAGGGCTTCGACCTGGAGGCCGTCTCCTATATCGAGCGGCGGTACGGCTCCTGCCACAAGGACGGCCAGGACAAGAAGTACGACCTGTGCTGGAAGTACGAGAACGCCTCCCTCGTCCTCAACGGCAAGGCGACCGAGCTGGTCAAGGACGACACCACCGGCAGATGGCGGCTGAAGAACGACGACGCCTCGACCGTCGCGTACGGAACCGGGGCGGACAACGGCGACGACAACGGCGAGAAGTGGACCGTCACGACCGGTGACGGGACGAGGTACCACTTCGGCCTCGACAGGCTTCCCGGCGCCACGGCCGAGCGGACCAACTCGGTCTGGACCGTCCCGGTCTTCGGCGACGACGCGGGCGAACCGGGCTACACCAAGGGCGGCGCACACGCGGACCGCTGGCTCAACCAGGCGTGGCGGTGGAACCTGGACTACGTCGAGGACCCGCGCGGCAACGCCATGACGTACTGGTACACGGCCGAGACCAACCACTACCGCAAGAACAAGGCGGAGACGGCCAACGTCCAGTACAACCCCGGCGGTTATCTCAACAAGATCCTCTACGGCCAGCGCACCTCGACCCTGTTCACGGCCGACGCCCCCGCCAAGGTCACCTTCACGCATGCGGCGCGCTGCCTCGCGACCGGCTGCTCACCGCTCGGCAAGGACACCGCGAAGCACTGGCCGGACGTCCCGTTCGACGCCCTGTGCTCGTCCGGCGAGAAGGACCCCGACTGTGTCGCCGTGAGCCCGGGCTTCTTCTCCCGCAAGCGCCTCACCGGGATCGAGACCTCGGTGCTCGCCGGTACCGTCTACAGCGCGGTCGACTCCTGGGCGTTCACGCAGGACTTCTTCGCCAACGGGGATCTCGCCGATCCGTCCGACCAGACCCTGACGCTGGAGAGCGTCCGGCGCAAGGGGCACACCGGAGCGGACATCACACTCGACCCGGTGTCGTTCACGTACCACAAGCGGCCCAACCGGGTGGCGGGCGGCACCCAGCCCGGCGGCGGCAACATCCTGCCGCTGACCCGTCCCCGGCTGAACACCGTCACGACGGAAACCGGTGCGATCACCACCGTCACCTACAGCGACCCCGAGTGCGTACGCGGTTCTAGGATGCCGGCCGCCGAGGACAGCAACAGCGAGACCTGCTACCCCCAGTACTGGCACATCAACGGCGCGACGGACGCGAGCGTCGACTGGTTCCACAAGTACCGGGTCACCGCTGTGAACACCGCCGACCCCACGGGCCATGGCGAGCCGCTGGAGTACGCGTACACCTACGAGAAGCCCGCCTGGCACTACAACGACAGCCCGTTCGTCCCCAACGACGAGCGCACCTGGTCGATCTGGCGCGGCTACCAGAAGGTCATGGTGCAGAGCGGCGCCACCACGGGTACCCGCTCCCGTACCGTCACCAGCTATCTCCAGGGCATGCACGGCGACCGACGCAAGGCGGGCGGTACCCGTACGGTCAATGTGCCCGGTATCGACGTCAGCGGTCTGGTTGTGCCGGACGCGGTCGACGCCGATCAGTATGCGGGCTTCGAGCGCCAGCAGATCACCTACGACGGGAACACGCCCGTCAGCGTGACGGTCAACGACCCCTGGTCCCGCAGAACCGCCAACCAGCAGAAGTCGTACGCCGACGTCGAGGCGTTCTACGTCCGCACCGGCAAGACCTTCACGCACACGTATCTTCCGGTCAAGAAGTCCTGGCGGACGACGAGGACGGCCACCGAGTACGACTCCTACGGCATGGAGAAGGAGGTGGAGGACGCGGGTGACACCGCGGTCACGGGGGACGAGACCTGCACCCGTACCTGGTACGCCCGTAACGACGGTGAGGGCATCAACAACCTGGTCTCCCGCACCCGTACCGTCGGCAGCGTCTGCGCGACGGGCGAGACGCAGCTGAGCCTGCCCGCCTCCACGGGCACCCGCGGTGACGTCCTGGCGGACACGGCGACGGTCTACGACAAGGCCGGTGTGACCGGCTGGACCGCCGACCAGAGCCCCACCAAGGGGGACGCGACCTGGACCGGACGGGCCTCCGCCTACCCGGCCGCCGCGACCGGCGGCGAACGCCACCCCTCCTCCTGGGGGACCACCAAGAAGACCACCTACGACGCCCTCGGCCGCCCTCTCGCCGTGACGGACGCGGCGGGGTCCACGGAGACGACCACCTACACACCGGCCGGCGCCGGGGCGCCCACCAAGACCACGGTCACCAACGCGAAGGCCCACAGTGTCACGACGGTCCTCGACGGCCTCCGGGGTCTGCCCGTGCGGACGCAGGACCCCAACGGGAAGACCACCGAGCAGACCTACGACGGACTGGGCCGGCTCACCGGGGTCTGGCGGCCCAACCGCAGCAAGGGCGCGGGGCAGACCGCCAGTCTGACCTTCGCCTACGTCCTCGAACGCGGCGCGGCGCCGTCCGTCGCCACCTCGAAGATCCAGTCGTCGACGACGGCGACGACCGTGTACGAGATCTTCGACTCGCTGCTGCGCCCGCTCCAGAAGCAGACACCGACCCCGGTCGGCGGGCGTCTGCTCACCGACACCCGCTACGACTCGCGCGGACAGGCGTACGAGACGTACGCCGACATCTTCGACTCCGCCAAGGCGCCGAACGGCACCTACACCCGCGCCGAGTACGGAGGCGCGCCCAAACAGAACGTCAAGGTCCTCGACGGCGCCGGGCGCACCGCGAGCGAGACCCTCCTTGTCTACGGCACCAGGAAGTGGACCACGAGGACGACCTACACCGGTGACTCCACGGCCACCAGCGCGGTCACGGGAGGCCGGGCGACCCGGGAGATCACGGACGCGCTCGGCCGTACGGTCGAACGCCGTGAGTACGCGGGTCCCGAGCCGGCCGACGCCGAATACGGCGGCGGAACCGGAACCCTGTACTCCGCCACGGCGTACGGCTACACCCTGGACGACAAAGAGGCCGTGATCACCGGTCCCGACCAGGCGAAGTGGACCTACGCCTACGACCTCTTCGGCCGCCGGGTCAGCGGTACCGACCCCGACAAGGGCACGTCCACCACCGGATACACGGCCCTCGACAAGACGGACTGGACGAAGGACGCCAAGGGCAACCATCTGCTGTACGGCTACGACAACCTGGGCCGCAAGACCGGCCTGTGGTCGGGCTCCCGGACGGACGCCGGCAAGCTGGCCGCCTGGAGCTACGACACCCTCTCCAAGGGACAGCAGGACAGCGCGACCCGCTACGAGGGAGGCGTCGCGGGCAGGGCGTACACCAAGAAGACCCTCGCCTACGACAGCCTCTACCGGGCCACCAGGTCCGAGATACAACTCGACGCACAGGAACCGCTGGTCACGGCGGGCGCGGCGCAGACGAGCTACACCTTCACCAGTGCCTTCAACCTCGACGGCACCCTCCAGTCCTCCACCGACCCGGCCGCCGGGGGCCTGCCCGCCGAGACCGTACAGAACCAGTACACCTCCACGGGACAGCCGACCTCGGTCTCCGGGACGTCCGGCTATCTCCTGGACGCGAGCTACAGCCCGCAGGGGCAGCCGCAGCAGCTCACGCTCGGTGTCTCGGACGCGGCGGAGGCGAAGAGGGCGTACATCGACAACTACTTCGAGCCCGGTACGGACCGGCTGACCAGGTCCTTCGTGACCACGCCCCAGACCGCCCCGTACAAACCCCAGGACCTCAACTACACCTACGACGACGCCGGGAACGTCACCAGGATCGCCGACAAGCCCAGCACCGCCCCCGCGCTCGCCTCCGACGTCCAGTGCTTCGCCTACGACGGCCAGCGCCGGCTGACCGAGGCATGGACCCCCTCGGCCGACGACTGTGGGAGCAGGACCCTCGGCGGCGCGGCCCCCTACCGGTCGCAGTACACGTACAACGCCGCCGGGCAGCGGACCAGTGAGACCAGGACGACGCCGGCGGGCGCGGCGACGACCACCTCCTACTGCTACCGGACGCCCGCCCAGCGCCACACCCTGACCGCCACGACGACGGACGGGAACTGCGGGACCGCACCGGCCGCGTACACCTACGACAAGACGGGCAACACGACCGGCCGGCCCGCCCCCGGCACGGGCACCCAGACCCTGACCTGGGACCCCGAGGGGAAGCTGGCGGCGCTCACCGCCGGCACGAAGAAGACCCAGTATCTGTACGACGCGGACGGGACCCTGCTGATCCGCCGTGCGGCGGCCGGTGACGGGGAGAGCGTCCTCCACCTGGGTGCGACGGAACTGCACCACAAGACCACGGGCACGGCGAAGAAGACCTGGGCGACCCGGACCTACAGCGCGGGCGCCTCGCAGATCGCCGTCCGTACGAACGAGTCGGGCACCCCGAAGGTCCTCTTCCTGGCGGGTGACCACCACGGCACCGGAAGCCTCGCCCTGGACGGCACCACCCAGGCGGTCACCAAGCGCTTCACCACCCCCTTCGGCGCCGCACGCGGGGGAGCGGTCGGAGGCGCCTGGCCCGACGACAAGCGGTTCCTCGGCAAACCGGAGGACACGGCGACCGGCCTGACCCATATCGGCGCCCGTGAGTACGACCCGGGAATCGGCCAGTTCATCAGCGTCGACCCCGTCCTGGAGGCGTCGAAGCCGCAGACGATGAACGGATACTCGTACGCGGCGAACAACCCGGCGTCCTTCAGCGACCCCACCGGTACGCGCCTCGGCTGCGGTCCCGGACCCGACCAGGAGGCGTGCCCCAAACCTCCCAAGCCCAAGCCCAAGCCGAAGCCCAAGCCGTCGAAGAAGTACCCGCGGCCCTCTCCGTCCCCGAACGCCCCGCCCGTACCTCCCGGCGGCTGGATCCTGGGAAATCCCAGCGGTTTCCGTGGCCCCTTCGTCCACCCGGGAGCGATCGTCATGGTTCCCTACAACTGGAAGAATCTCCTCAACGGTTCGAACCTGATGGCCGCCTCGTATGCGGGGACCCTTTCCGACGGTTGTGAGCGCGGGGCCAAGCAGTACATCTGCTACGGCGGCTCACCCGCGGTGGATCAGCCGATCACGGTGGGGGATGTGCTCTTCCTCCCCTACAGCAAGCAGCAGTTGGCCAGTAAGCTCGAGGACGAGGCGGAAAGGCGCCTTGAGATCGAGAATGCGGCGGGACCCAAGGCGGCCAAGAAGTACGGGCCGGATCTGCTGAGACACGAAGCGGTGCACAGCAAGCAGTGGGCGAGATACTCGAATGCCGGACAGTACATCGCCGAATACACGGCCGAGTCGATCAGATCCAAAGCGCAGTCGGGTGATCCCGCCGCAGCGAACAAGTTCGAGGACGAGGCGAATCTCTGGTGGGGCGGATATCTGAACTGGGGCATTCCCGAGTTCACCCCCGTAGATTGAAACACCCGGGACAAAGGAGACGGCCACGATGCGGCGAGCCATCCGTCTGATGTCGGGTGCCGCCTCGGTGACGGCGGTGGCGGTTCTGGGTTCGGGATGCACTCCGGGCCCGGAGCCGATCATCGCCGTCGAGAGCGGTGAGGGCGGGAGCGTGCGTCTTCTGCTCGCGAAGTGCCCGGGGTACAGGGCCGAGTCCTTCGGTGTGTTCGCCGATGTGGAGGAGGGGGAACTCCAGAACTGGTCCGTGCGCAACCCCGACTACCGGGCCACTCCCGCCGGCGTGCGGATCTTCGAGGTCCCCGAGGGCTGGAAGGTCTCCGCGTCCGCCCTCACCGCGCTGTCCGACGGAGTCCCCTATGTCGCCGACGTCGAAGGTGCCACGGGTGCCAAGGGCCTCGACGGCCGGGTGCCCTTCACCCTTGCCGATGTGGAGGAGCTGAAGCCCGGAAAGGTCCTGATCTCCGCGGGCGGTGAGAAGAACAAGGCGGTCGACCGCGACGACTTCCTGAATGACATTCCGCCGGAGTGCGACTGAGCCTCCACGGACAGCGGGAAGGTGCCGGGTCCTTCACGGGCCCGGCACCTTTGTGCCGCGCCGGGGCAATGAGTCGGTCACCCATCTGTGATCACCGGCGAACCACCGTGATCCGGACGGGTATTCGGAGCCTGGTGTCTCCGCACTCCGGGTGCTCCTCCTGT
Organism: Streptomyces sp. NPDC051018; assembly: GCF_044456085.1. Taxonomy (NCBI): domain Bacteria; kingdom Bacillati; phylum Actinomycetota; class Actinomycetes; order Kitasatosporales; family Streptomycetaceae; genus Streptomyces; species Streptomyces sp. NPDC051018. The sequence goes on along the minus strand of NZ_JBITFN010000009.1, from coordinate 266,452 downwards.
GTGCTCCCCGTCGGCCATCCCCGGAACTGATCGGTGACGACCCTGGAATGACGGGAAGTCGGCTCGCTTTGTCGACAAGGTGCCCGAAGTTCCGAGGCTGCTGGTCCCCGCGATGTCACAGTTGTATTCCCGCAGGTCAGGCAACCTGCCCTATACCGGACATCGCACGCGCAACGCGCTTGACGCATCTTCGGAATCTGGGAAGGGTTGCGTGCGGCATGCGTGTCTGTGGGGCGTATGTGAACCGGGGGAGGAGTTCAACTCCCCTGCGGCCACCGCCTCTGGACCCGGCTCATTCGACAAAAGGCTACTGGGGGTAGCAGTTAGATGACCAAAAAGACGCGGATCCGAGTGGCGCGAGTCGCCGCCGGTGTGGTGATAGCCGCCGGTGCGTCGCTGACCGCTGCGGGTGCGGCCTCGGCTATCAACGTGGGTCCCCTGACGGTTGACAGTGATGTTGTCGTGAATGGCGAGCAGCCGCCCCCCGGTGGTCCGGGCGGCGGTGTCGACGAGGGCCAGCAGGCCGGACAGCAGGGTCAGCAGGAAGGCCAGCAAGAGGGCCAGCAGCAGGGTCAGCAAGCCGGTCAGCAGGAAGGCCAGCAGCAGGGTCAGCAGGCCGGTCAGCAAGAGGGCCAGCAGGAAGGTCAGCAGGCCGGTCAGCAGGAAGGCCAGCAGCAGGGTCAGCAAGCGGGTCAGCAGGAAGGCCAGCAGCAGGGTCAGCAAGCGGGTCAGCAGGAAGGCCAGCAGCAGGGTCAGCAGGCCGGGCAGCAGGAAGGCCAGCAGCAGGGTCAGCAAGCGGGTCAGCAGGAAGGCCAGCAGCAGGGTCAGCAGGCCGGACAGCAGGAAGGCCAGCAGCAGGGCGGCCAGCAGGGCGGCAACGAGGACGGCGGCAGCGACAGCGGTGGCAATGACGCCGGTGGCAATGCCGGGGGCAACGCCGGCACCAGCGGCAGCGGCGGCGGTGGCGGCGACAACACCGACACCAACAACGCCGGCTCGCAGCCCGTCGAGCAGGGCAAGGCCACCGAGGAGCTGGCCGAGACCGGCGCCATGGAGACCACGTTCCTCGTGATCGGCGCCGCGACCATGATCGCCGGTGGTATCGGCTTCCGGATGCTCCCGCGTCTCGTGGGCGGCAACCGTACCGCCGTCTGAGTGACGTTCGGTGACCGGCCGTAGCGGCCGGTCACCGGAATCGGCGCGGAAAGGCCGACGCGCGGAGTCGGCGGAACGAAACGGAGAAGGGCCCGGGGTGCGGCACAGCACCCCGGGCCCTTCTCCCTTGTCCGCTGTCTACGGGTCTTTCTCCACGGTGTCCGTGTACCCGCCCATGGAGCGGGCTACGCGGGGCGCAGCGTCGCCAGCACCGCCACCGCCCCTATCATCAGCACCAGCAGCGTCAACAGCGCAACCGGGCTGAGGCCCCCGAACGGGCCTTCCTGCTGGAGCCGCTCCCGGTTGGCGCGGCACACCGGGCAGCGGCCCTCGGTGACCGGGGCCGCGCAGTTGGCGCACACCAATCGGTCGTAGGTCATGCGCTCTCCTCCTCCCGCGCGCCGGAGCCGCGGGCGCGGACCGTCAGCACTGTTCTCTCCGGACAACGCCCGGAGAAACGCGCCTGTTCCCCTACCACTGTGCCAGCTCCCGCGCCTTTCGGCGCGCCCCGCCGGACGGCGCCCGTTCAGGGGGGTCACAAATGAGGTGACAAACGGCGCATCCCCGACCGGTGACTCCACCGCACAGCCGCGTTCGCGTAGTGTCACGCACACCTCTACTCCCGGCTGACCCGTGGTGCACCCGTGATCCGATTCGACAACGTTTCCAAGACCTATCCCAAGCAGAACCGCCCCGCCCTGCGCGATGTCTCCCTGGAGATCGAGAAGGGCGAGTTCGTCTTCCTGGTGGGATCGTCAGGCTCCGGCAAGTCCACCTTTCTGCGGCTGGTCCTGCGCGAGGAGCGCGCCAGCCACGGCCTGGTGCATGTGCTCGGCAAGGATCTGGCCCGGCTCTCGAACTGGAAGGTGCCGCACATGCGCCGCCAGCTGGGGACGGTCTTCCAGGACTTCCGGCTGCTGCCCAACAAGACCGTCGCGGAGAACGTGGCCTTCGCCCAGGAGGTCATCGGCAAACCCCGGGGCGAGATCCGCAAGGCCGTACCCCAGGTGCTGGACCTCGTGGGCCTCGGCGGCAAGGAGAGCCGTATGCCGGGGGAGCTGTCCGGCGGTGAGCAGCAGCGCGTCGCGATCGCCCGGGCCTTCGTCAACCGGCCGATGCTGCTGATCGCCGACGAGCCGACCGGCAACCTCGACCCGCAGACCTCCGTCGGCATCATGAAGCTGCTCGACCGGATCAACCGGACGGGCACGACCGTGATCATGGCGACCCACGACCAGAACATCGTCGACCAGATGCGCAAGCGTGTCATCGAGCTGGAGAAGGGCCGACTCGTGCGAGACCAGGCCCGCGGCGTCTACGGCTACCAGCACTGAGCCACCCGGACTCCAGGAAGAAAGGCTGAACGCACGCGATGCGCGCCCAGTTCGTACTGTCGGAGATCGGCGTCGGTCTCCGCCGCAATCTCACGATGACCTTCGCCGTCATCGTCTCCGTTGCCCTGTCGCTCGCCCTCTTCGGCGGTGCGCTGCTCATGCGTGAGCAGGTCAGCACGATGAAGGACTTCTGGTACGACAAGGTCAACGTCTCGATCTTCCTCTGCAACAAGAACGACGCGACGACCTCGCCGCAGTGCTCCAAGGGCGCGGTCACCAGCGAGCAGAAGAAGCAGATCGAGACCGACCTCGAGAAGATGGCCGTGGTGGACAAGGTCCATCACGAGTCGGCCGAAGAGGCGTACAAGCACTACAAGGACCAGTACGGCGACACCCCGATCGCCGCCACCATCACACCGGACCAGATGCAGGAGTCCTTCCGGGTCAAGCTCGACGACCCGGAGAAGTACAAGGTGGTCGCAACCGCCTTCGCCGGCCGGGCGGGCGTGCAGTCCGTCCAGGACCAGCGGAACATCCTGCAGAATCTGTTCGACCTGATGAACGGCATGAACATCGCGGCCATCTTCGTCATGGCGCTGATGCTCGTCATCGCTCTGATGCTGATCGTCAACACGGTGAGAGTCTCCGCGTTCAGCCGCAGGCGTGAAACGGGGATCATGCGGCTGGTGGGCGCGTCGAGCTTCTACATCCAGATGCCGTTCATCATGGAGGCCGCCTTCGCCGGACTGCTCGGCGGTCTGGTCGCGGCCGGCATGCTGCTCGTCGGCCGGTACTTCCTGATCGACAACGGTCTGGCGCTCGCCGAGAAGATGCAACTGGTCAACTTCATCGGCTGGGACGCGGTCGTCACCAAGCTCCCGCTGGTGCTCGCGATCGGTCTCCTGATGCCCGCCCTTGCCGCTTTCATCGCCCTGCGCAAGTACCTCAAGGTGTGACATCCGCCCCTGGCGTCGTACGGGCAACAGACGTACGGCGCCTTTCGCTTGTCCTAGACTCAACGCCATGCCGGGCCCGGAGTTCTGTCCTCGGCCCCGCCGCATCCGCCGCGGGGCGGCCCTGACATTGGTCTTTCTGAGCGTGCTCGCCACCGGGGCCGCCACCGACGCGCTGCCCCACCAGCCCGACGCGGGGCCCCGCCCGCTCGATGCCCGGCCCGTCGGCGCGACCGTCGACCGCGACGACGTGACCCGGGCCGCCGCCCGGGCCGTGGCGGAGGGCAAATCCGGTACGGAGGCGGCCGAGGCGGCCGTCAGCCGCAGCGGCGACCGGTGGGGCGCGGTCTACGACAGGAACGAGTACAAGGAGTTCCAGCGGTCCCTCGACGGTGAGTACACCGGTGTCGGACTGTGGGCCCGACGCTCCCGGGACGGCCTGGTCGAGGTCGCGCGGGTCCAGCCCGGCGGCCCGGCCGAGCGCGCGGGCATCGAGGCCGGCGACCGGCTGCGCACGGTCGACGGCCGGGCCGTGGACCGGCGGCCCGTCACCGATGTCGTGGCGCTGCTGCGGGGCGGCGAGCGTACGAGTGTGGTCCTGGGCCTGGAGCGCCGGGGCCGCATCTGGACCGAGACCCTGGTCCGTACGACGGTGCCCACCGAGTCCGTCACCGTCGAGAGTCTCGACGGCGGGGCCGTGATGATCAGGGTCGGCTCCTTCACCAGGGGCTCCGGCGACCGGGTGCGCAGGGCCGTCGAGGGCGCACCCGCGGGCGCGGGTGTCCTGCTCGACCTGCGGGGCAACAGCGGGGGACTGGTCGCCGAGGCCGTCACGGCCGCGTCCGCCTTCCTGGACGGCGGTCTGGTCGCCACGTACGACATGGAGGGCGAGCAGCTCGCCCTGTACGCCGACCCGGGCGGGGACACCGACAGACCCCTGGTCGCGCTGGTGGACGGCGGCACGATGAGCGCGGCCGAGTTGGTGACCGGGGCCCTCCAGGACCGGGGCCGGGCGGTCACCGTCGGCTCCCGCACCTTCGGCAAGGGCTCCGTGCAGATGCCGAGCAGGCTGGCCGACGGCTCCGTCGCCGAGCTCACGGTCGGGCACTACCGCACGCCCTCGGGCCAGAGCGTCGACGGCCGGGGCATCACCCCGGACCTCTCGACGGCGGGCGAGGAAGCCCAGAAACGGGCCGAGCTGGTATTGAGTGGCCTCGGGGCGGGGTCGTAGTGCGAAAATGACCGCACTATGGCTAAGGAACAAGGGCGCAAAATGATCGCGCAGAACAAGAAGGCGCGGCACGACTACCACATCCTCGACACCTATGAGTGCGGTCTCGTCCTGACCGGCACCGAGGTGAAGTCGCTGCGTCAGGGACGGGCCTCGCTGGCCGACGGATTCGTCCAGATCGACCAGCACGAGGCGTGGCTGCACAACGTCCATGTGCCGGAGTACACCCAGGGCACCTGGACCAACCACAGCGCGCGGCGCAAGCGGAAGCTGCTGATGCACCGCGCGGAGATCGACAAGCTGGAGTCCAAGTCCCAGGAGACGGGTCACACGATCGTGCCCCTGGCCCTGTACTTCAAGGACGGCCGGGCGAAGGTCGAGATCGCGCTCGCGAAGGGCAAGAAGGAGTACGACAAGCGGCAGACGCTGCGCGAGCGTCAGGACCGCCGTGAGACGGACCGCGCGATGTCGGCGGCCCGCCGCCGCCAGCGGGCCTGAGGGCCCGCGGGGAAGCAACACCCGTGATTCCCTGCAAGCCCTTGGGCACTCCGCGGTAAACGGCGGATTCCAGGGACCTTCCCCGGACCCCGACCCCTGTCCGGAGGGCGCCCGGCGGCTGCCCGGAGGCCATCCGGAGGCCGTGTGGAGGGCGTCGGCCCCGCCGGGAGGAATACGCTGGCACCCGGGGCCGTTTGTCACGTACGATGGTCGTGCTCCTCATCGGAGGGGTGCGTCAACGCAAATTGTTAAATCAATATGGGGATGATCGGTTTCGACAGCGGATGTCGAAGCAGGGGAAGCGAGCCGAGGAAGCGGCAATGATCTCGTTAACCATATGTCGCAAACAATAATCGCCAATTCTCAGCGCGATAACTCCGAAGCCTTCGCCCTCGCTGCCTAATAAGCAGTAGAGCGAACCTTCACTCATGGAGCGTCAGCCCGGGGACTGTTCCCGACCCGGTTCCTGGCGTCAGCTAGGGGACTAAACCTCTGAACCCGGTCACGGGGTCCAGAGGGAAATCAAACAGTGACTGAGCCCGTCGGAGACTTGTCCGCGTGATCTCCGGGGCCGAGAAAATCACAGCGGACTGCGCTCGGAGAAGTCCTGGTTCCGCACCGTTGGACGCGGGTTCGATTCCCGCCATCTCCACCAGTGCGGCTCGTCCGGCCACCCCCGCCAGGGGGCGTCCGGTGGGCCCGTACGGTCATCCCATAACGACGACGGCGCCTCCCCCCGGGAGGCGCCGTCGTCGTTTGCCCGCGCCGGGCAGCCGTCCGGCCCTCACGCCGTGATCACCGCATGATCACCGCCGGACCCGCCGAGGTTCCGGTGGCGCCGGGGCGCGGAAAAGGGAAGGCCCTCGCCGGAGCATCCCAGAGCTTCCCGAAACCTCCCGGAACAGTCCGGAACATCCCCGAGAACTCCATGAGTTCACCCTCACGGATGCAACCCGGGACCGGTTCCCGTGCGTACAGGTGGTGCCGTCGTCCGCGTTCGCGGCACGGTCCCCCACAGAATCGGAATCGGGAGAACAACCAGATGCTCTCAGGCAAGGTGGGCAAAGGCACGGCGCTCGGCGCGGTTGTGCTGTCGCTCCTGACGGTCCCCGCGCAGTCCGCCGGCGCGGCACCCGTCCCCGGTGGCACCACCGCCTCCCACGCGCCCCGGACGCCCGCGCCCGACCTGGACCAAGTACGCGCGACCCTCACCTCCGCCCTCGCGAACGGCGCTCCGGGCGCGATGGCCAGGGTCGACGACCACGGCACGGTCCACCGGCTCGCCGAGGGCGTCGGCGACCGGGCCACCGGCCGCGCGATCACCGCCGACGACCGCTTCCGGGTCGGAAGCGTCACCAAGTCCTTCTCGGCGGTCGTGCTGCTCCAGCTGGTGGACGAGGGCGAGCTGGACCTCGACGCCCCGGTCAACACCTATCTGCCCGGACTGCTCGACCAGCGGATCACGGTCCGCCATCTGCTCAGCCACCGCAGCGGGCTGTACGACTACACGAACGACATGTTCGCCCGGACGGTCCCCGGCTTCGAGGCCGTACGGAACCGGGTGTTCAGCCACCAGGAGCTGGTGGACCTCTCCCTGGCGAAGCCGCTGACGGTCACGCCGGGGTCGGCGTACTCGTACTCCAACACCAACTTCGTGGTGGCGGGCATGCTCATCGAGAAGCTCACCGGCAACACGGTGCACACCGAGTACCGCGAGCGGATCATCAACCGCCTCGGGCTCCGCGACACGTTCTACGTCCACCCGGCCACCGCCATGCCCGCCCGCCACGCCAAGGGCTATCTCAGGCCCGACGAGGCGGGCGCGCCGCTGGTGGACTCGACCCGGCAGACCGTCTCCTGGGCCCAGAGCGCGGGCGCGGTGATCTCCAGCACCCGCGATCTGAACACGTTCTTCTCCGCGCTGCTGCGCGGCAGGCTGACCTCCGCCGCGCAGCTGGAGCAGATGCGCCAGTGGACCCCGGTCAACGCCACCCAGGGGTACGGCCTCGGGCTGCGCCGCCGTGATCTGTCGTGCGGGGTGTCCGTGTACGGGCACACCGGCACCGTCCAGGGGTACTACACCACCTCGTTCACCTCCCAGGACGGCCGCCGCAGCATCACCGCGGTCGCCAACACCTCCAACAACGGCACCGTGCTCAACACCCTGCCCCGGGCACTGGAGGCCGCCTTCTGCGGCAAGCCCGCCCCCGCCGCCTCCGCGCGGTCCTCCGCGCCCGTGGAGCGCTACGAGGACATCGCACCGGGCATCGCCCGCGACTGACACACCACCCGTACCGGCGGCCCGCCGGCGGACGTACGGCCGGAGCCGGACAGAACGGGGGGTTCCGGCCGCACGTTCGGGCAGGCACTCTGGAGGGGAACCCCGGTGGTGACCCTGAGGCAGTGACCTTGAGGCGGTGACAGGCGCATGACGGCAGATGCGACCCGTACGGCTCCGTACGACTGGCGGTTCGACTCCGGCCGCCTCTGCCTGGACCTGGTGGCGACCGCGGACGTCCCCTGGAGCACGGGCACGGGCCGGCAGGAGCCGCTGGCGGGCGAGGGCGGGCTCGGCAGCTGGCTGGTGGGCGCCCGGCTCGTCCCGGCGGGCACCCCGCTGGCCGCCGTGGATGGCCACTGGGTGGAGCGCTTCGTCGAACTGCGCGGGCGGCTCAGCCAGTTGGTGCGCGCCGAGATCGAGGGACGGATCGCCGAATCCGCGCTGGAGCGTGTGAACGCCCTGGCCGCGGGGGCGCCGCCCGCCGTCCGGGCGGTGCGGGACAGCGACAACGGCACCCTGGTGTGGACCCTCGCGACCGCGCCCGAATGCGGTCAACTCCTCGCCGCCGTCGCCCGCGACGCCGTGGAGCTGCTGACCGATCCCCTCGCGCGCGCCCGGCTGCGGCAGTGCGAGGGGGAGAGCTGCCGCCGTGTGTACGTGGACACCTCGCGCGGCCGTCGCAGGCGCTGGTGCTCCAGCGAAGTCTGCGGAAACCGCGAGCGTGTGGCCCGTCACCGGCGCCGGGTGGCGGCCATGGCACGGGCCTGAATCACCCGTATTCCCTTGAGGGCAGGTCCAATTGGGGCAAACGAGCAGGGAACCGGACTTCCGAAAAGATCTTGAGGATTTTTCGGCACCTCATTGAGTGATGTGCCCGGCACCCCCGTAGTGATGGGGGACAAGCATGTCAGCCGAGTACACCGAAATCAGGGTCTCGACCGGGAGGTTCAGGTGCGCAAGGATGCCGCCGTGGCCGATGACCGTCCGCAGAGGGCACGCCATCGCAGCGACAAGCCACGCACCGACTCCTCAGTACCTGATGAGGAACTCATGCGCGCGCTCTATCGCGAACACGCGGGACCTCTGCTCGCCTATGTACTGCGACTCGTCGCTGGTGACCGCCAGCGTGCCGAGGACGTGGTGCAGGAGACGCTCATCCGTGCCTGGAAGAACGCCGGTCAGCTCAACCGTGCAACCGGCTCTGTCCGACCCTGGCTGGTGACGGTCGCACGGCGCATCGTCATCGACGGTCACCGCAGCCGGCAGGCCCGGCCGCAGGAGGTCGACCCGTCGCCGCTGGAGGTCATGCCCGCGGAGGACGAGATCGACAAGGCGTTGTGGCTGATGACGCTCTCAGATGCGCTCGACGATTTGACACCCGCTCATCGGGAAGTACTACTCGAGACGTATTTCAAGGGGCGTACGGTCAATGAGGCGGCCGAGACGCTCGGCATACCCAGTGGGACGGTGCGGTCGCGGGTGTTCTACGCACTCCGTTCCATGAAGCTCGCTCTGGAGGAGAGGGGGGTCACCGCATGACCATGCGTGAGCAGGAATCCATCCACGATGCCGTCGGCGCCTATGTGCTCGGCGTACTCGACGACGCCGACGCGTCCGCGTTCGAGATGCATCTCGCGGGCTGTGACATCTGCGCCGCCCACCTCGAGGAATTCTCCGGAATGGAGCCGATGCTGGCCATGCTGGCCGAGGCCCCCGCCGCGGCCCCGGCCCCCGACCCGACCGTGGTCGATCTGCCGGGCATGCGGCCGGCCGGATGGGCGGGCGCGCCGGCGCCCCGGCCCGTTCCGGTGGTGCCCGCGCCCCCGAGCCCCCAGGTGCTCGGCGGGCTCCTCGACGAGGTCGCCGCCAAGCGGGCGGCCAAGCGCAGGCGCGGGATGTTCCTGGTCGCCGCGGCCGCCGCGCTGATCATCGGCGGCCCCGTCGCCGCCGTGGTGCTCACCGACGGCGACACCGGCGGCAATCAGGCGGGCGCCCACCCCACCTCCCCGGCCGAGGATGCGTTCTTCAACCACATGGACGAGAAGATCGAGGCCACGGACGCGACGACCCGGGTCAGCGCGGCCGTCGGCATGGAGAAGAAGGGCTGGGGCACCCACACCGTCCTGGAGCTGAAGAACGTCAAGGGCCCGCTCAAGTGCAACCTCATCGCCGTCTCCAAGAGCGGCGAGGAGGAGATAGTCACCTCCTGGGCGGTTCCGAAGTGGGGCTACGGCATCGAGAACGGCCCGACCAAGGCGTCCAAGAACCCGCTGTACGTCCACGGCGGCGCGGCCATGGACCGCGAGGACATCGACCGGTTCGAGGTCCGTACCTTCGACAACCAGAAGCTCGTCGAGATCGACGCCTGATCCGGCGCCGGTCCCGGCCGCCCCATCACCACCCGATCACCCGCGAGCCCCCGCCTGACAGAACCGCCCCCTTCGCGTACGGTTGACGGCTGCCCAGTGCACGTCAGAAGGGGGCCTCGGTGGCCGCGCAGGAAGCCGCTGTGGACGCGATCACGAAGGACCCGGTCCCGGAAGGCACCGGGGACGGTGTCCGCGACCGTGAGATCGCGCTCGAACAGGAACACCTCGACCGGGTGTACCTCCGTCTGGAGGAGAAGATCCACGAGGCCGAGTTCCTCATGCACGACGCGGCGAAACTCGGCCAGGTCGGCACGCCCGGCGCGCTGGCCGAGCGCGACGCCCAGGTCTTCCGCGCGGGTGTCCACCTCAACCGGCTCCACAGCGAGTACGAGGACTTCCTCTTCGGCCGGATCGACCTGCTGCCCGGCAAGGACGGCAAGCGGGGCCCGGACGGCGCGTACACCTCGGTGGAGCCCGCCGACGACGCCGTACGCCCCGACAGCACCGCCGACATCGGGGAAACCCTGCACATCGGCCGGATGGGGGTGCTCGACGAGGAGTACGCCCCGCTGGTGATCGACTGGCGCGCGCCCGCCGCCGCGCCCTTCTACCGCTCGACCCCGGTGGCGCCCGGCCGGGTGGTACGACGGAGGGTCATCCGCTCCAAGGGGCGCCGGGTCCTCGGCGTGGAGGACGATCTGATGCGCCCCGAGCTGAGCGTCCGTCTCGGGGGCGCCCCTCTCCCGGTGATCGGCGACGGCGCGCTGATGGCCGCGCTCGGGCAGGCCCGCAGCCACAGCATGCGGGACATCGTCGCCTCCATCCAGGCGGAGCAGGACCTGGTGATCCGCGCGCCCGCCGCCTCGGTGACCTATGTGGAGGGCGGGCCCGGCACCGGCAAGACCGCGGTGGCGCTGCACCGGGCCGCGTATCTGCTGTACCAGGACCGCAGGCGGTACGCGGGCGGCATCCTGATCGTCTCGCCGACCCCGCTGCTCGTCGCGTACACCGAGGGTGTGCTGCCGTCGCTGGGCGAGGAGGGGCAGGTCGCGATCCGCGCGGTGGGCCATCTCGTCGACGGCGCGGAGGCCACCGTGTACGACGACCCCGCCGTGGCGCGGATCAAGGGCTCCTCGCGGATGGTGAAGGTGCTGCGGAAGGCGGCGAGGGGCGCGCTGGAGCGGCCGGGCGGCCGGGCGGCGCCCCCTTCGTCCCCTTCATCCCGTTCATCCTCCTCGTCCCTCGCACCGGCGGGTTCCGGGCGGCCGGGGCAGCTCGCCTTCGACGAGGAGCCCCCGGAGCCGGCCGCGGGGGTGCGTACGGATCTGCTGAGGGTGGTCGCCTTCGGCCGACGGCTGGAGCTGGAGGCCGGGGAGCTGGACCGGATCCGGCAGAGCGTCCTCGGCGGCACCGCGCCGGTCAATCTGCTGCGGCCCCGGGCCCGCAGACTGCTGCTGGACGCCCTGTGGGCCAAGTCCGGGGCCGTGAACCGGCATGCCGACCCCGAGCTGGCCGCCGAGCTGCGGTCCTCCTTCGACGAGGACGTCACGGCCGAGGACGGCTTCATCGACTTCCTGGACGCCTGGTGGCCCGAGCTGACTCCGCTCGGGGTGCTCACGGCGATGGCGGACGAGCGGCGGCTCGGGCGCTGGGCCCGGCGGGTGCTCACCCCGGGCGAGGCCCGGGCGCTGGCCCGCTCGCTGCGGAGGCTCGTCGGGGCGGGCGCGGGCCCGGCGGGCGGGGGACCCGTGGCGAGCGGCACCGGCCCGGCGGGCGGAACGGGGGAGGGCAGGGGCCCGGGAGAGCACCGTCCGTCGCTGTCCGTGCACGATGTGGCCCTCCTGGACGAGCTGGAGACGCTGCTCGGCACCCCGGCCCGCCCCCGGAAGAAGCGTGAGTTCGACCCGCTGGACCAGCTCACCGGCCTGGAGGAGCTGATGCCCCAGCGCCAGGAGACCCAGCGCGAGCGCGCCGAACGGCTGGCCGCCGAGCGCACCGAGTACGCCCATGTCATCGTCGACGAGGCCCAGGACCTCACCCCCATGCAGTGGCGGATGGTCGGCCGCCGGGGCCGTCATGCCACCTGGACGGTGGTGGGCGACCCTGCGCAGTCCTCGTGGCCGGAGCCCGCCGAGGCCGCCGAGGCACGTGACGAAGCTCTCGGCACCCGGCCGCGCCGCCGCTTCGAGCTGACGGTGAACTACCGCAATCCCGCCGAGATCGCCGAGCTGGCCGCCAGAGTCCTGGCGCTGGCGATGCCCGGTATGGAGTCCCCGTCCGCGGTCCGCTCCACGGGAGTCGTACCGCGCTTCACCGCCGTACGGGACGCGGGCCGGGACAAGGGCCGGGACGCGGGCCCGGACACGGGTCTCGGCCGGACGGTACGGGCCGAGGCCGAACGGCTGCTGGCCCGGGTGGACGGCACGGTCGGTGTGGTGGTGGCGATGGACCGGCGCGCGGAGGCCGCGCGGTGGCTCGACGGGCTCGGCGACCGGGTGGTGGCGCTGGGTTCGCTGGAGGCGAAGGGCCTGGAGTACGACGCGACCGTCGTCGTGTCCCCCGCGGAGATCGCCGGCGGTACGGCGGTCGGGCTGCGGGTGCTGTACGTGGCGCTGACCCGGGCGACCCGGGAGCTGACGGTCGTCTCGGACCGGCGTGACGCACCGGACGGGGACGGGGTGCCGGAGCTGCTGCGGGGCTGAGCGGCCCCTCGCTCGGTGCCCGGCGGCAGCTCCCGCGGTGGGGCGCGGGCCTGACGAGGAGTCAACCGGTGATGCGGGAATCACTTGCCGGGGTGGTTTGTTAGCCTGGGTGTGGCACCGGCTCGATCCAAGCCCCCGGGCCCAACCTTCGTCGCTTCGAGCGACCACTTGCCGCGAGGCGAGCATGGCGGGTCGGTGCCACTTGCAGTACCCGACGCAGGTCCGCGTCACCCCTGGGGTGACACGGGCCTGTTCTCGTTCCGGGACCCCGTCTCCACCGCGTTCATAGCATCTCGTATGGTGGAAAGGAGTTTCCGGAAACAATACGACCATTATTACCTGCTACCGGCAGGTAGGTGCGACCATCGGTAGGCGCCGCCGGGGCCTCTGGACTTCCAGGGCCCCGGCCCGCAGAGCGATGAAGCTAGGGAAAGCAGAGGAATCCGGCCATGGCAACGGCGCCAAGCGTCTCGTACTCGATGACGGTCAGGCTGGAGGTGCCCGCGAGCGGAACCGCGGTCTCCCAGCTCACCACGGCCGTGGAATCCTCCGGCGGATCCGTGACCGGTCTGGATGTCACCGCGTCCGGCCACGAGAAGCTGCGGATCGACGTCACCATCGCGGCGACCTCCACCGCCCACGCCGAGGAGATCGTCGAGGAACTGGCCCGGATCGAGGGCGTCGTCCTCGGCAAGGTCTCCGACCGTACGTTTCTGATGCACCTCGGCGGCAAGATTGAGATGCAGTCCAAGCACCCGATCCGCAACCGCGACGACCTCTCGATGGTCTACACCCCCGGGGTGGCGCGGGTCTGCATGGCCATCGCGGAGAACCCCGACGACGCCCGCCGGCTGACCATCAAGCGCAACTCCGTCGCCGTGGTCACCGACGGCTCCGCCGTCCTCGGCCTCGGCAATATCGGCCCCAAGGCCGCCCTGCCCGTCATGGAGGGCAAGGCGGCCCTGTTCAAGCGCTTTGCGGGCATCGACGCCTGGCCGCTGTGCCTGGACACCCAGGACACCGATGAGATCGTCGCGATCGTCAAGGCGATCGCGCCCGGTTTCGCCGGGATCAACCTGGAGGACATCTCCGCGCCCCGCTGCTTCGAGATCGAGGCACGGCTGCGCGAGGCCCTGGACATCCCCGTCTTCCACGACGACCAGCACGGCACCGCGATCGTCGTCCTGGCCGCCCTGACGAACGCGCTGCGGGTCGTCGGCAAGGCCGTCTCGGATGTACGGGTCGTGATGTCCGGTGCGGGCGCGGCCGGCACCGCGATCCTGAAACTGCTGATCGCGGCCGGTGTGAAGCATGCCGTCGTCGCCGATATCCACGGTGTCGTCCACGCGGGCCGGGAGGACCTCGCCGACCCCGCCACCGCGGGGCCCGCGCTGCGGTGGATCGCCGACAACACCAATCCCGAGGGTGTCACCGGCACGCTCAGGCAGGCCGTCGTCGGCGCCGACGTCTTCATCGGGGTCTCGGCGCCCAATCTCCTGGTGGAGGAGGACGTCTCCGCCATGGCGGAGGGCGCGATCGTCTTCGCACTCGCGAATCCCGACCCCGAGGTGGATCCCGCGGTCGCCCGCCGGACGGCCTCGGTCGTCGCCACGGGCCGCTCGGACTTCCCCAACCAGATCAACAACGTGCTGGTCTTCCCCGGTGTCTTCCGCGGCCTCCTGGACGCGCAGTCCCGGACCGTCAACACGGAGATGATGCTCGCGGCGGCCTCCGCGCTCGCCGAGACCGTCACCGAGGACGAGCTGAACCCGAACTACATCATTCCCTCGGTCTTCAACGACAAGGTCGCCGGGGCGGTCGCGGGAGCGGTCCGCAACGCCGCGAAGGCGGGCGGCCCGGCTGTGACGGGTCCCACGTCCCCGTGACCTACGGCGCGTCGCGGGTCGCGGGGCCCCCGGCGCCGATCTAGGGTGGCGGACCATGGCCCGGACGACTCCAGGCAGTCCCAGCCGAGTGGACGGAACGTCACCACGACGAGGCAGTGGCGCTTTTCGTGTGACTCGGGAGGGTGCCGGATTGGCGTTCCCGCCGTTGGTGGGGGCAGGATGCTTCCCCGAGGACCTGCGTCCCTGGGGAGATTCCACCGGACAGGGAGGTTCCGTTGGCGGACCCCGGTTCGGGGGACTGTCAGAGGGCCCTGGCAGCATCGGCTTCGATCTCACGCCTCACAGGCAAGAAGAAACACGGGAGTAAGAACATGAACCGCAGTGAGCTGGTGGCCGCCCTGGCCGACCGCGCCGAGGTGACCCGCAAGGACGCCGACGCCGTGCTGGCCGCCCTCGCCGAGACCGTCGGAGAGGTTGTCGCCAAGGGCGACGAGAAGGTCACCATCCCCGGCTTCCTGACCTTCGAGCGCACCCACCGTGCGGCTCGTACCGCGCGCAACCCCCAGACCGGCGACCCGATCCAGATCCCGGCCGGGTACAGCGTGAAGGTCTCGGCGGGCTCGAAGCTGAAGGAAGCGGCGAAGGGGAAGTAATCCTCTTGGGCTTCAGCCGTACCTAGTTGCCCGGGAACCCGGGAACCTGGGAACTCAGAAAATCAGGAACCCAGAAACTCAGGAACTCAGGAACAACGACAGGGGCGGCCACCCGAGTGTCATCGGGTGGCCGCCCCTGTGTGCTGCCGTCGTCCCGAACCACCGGGCCCTGGCCCTGGCCCAGGGCCGGACCCGGTTCCGGCGGCGGGGACGGCGTACGGTCCGTCCGGGGAGCGCGGGATCAGATGAGTCTGGCGGTGGGCAGCTCCACCTTCGCCCCCAGTTCCACGAGCTTCTCCATGAAGTTCTCGTAACCCCGGTTGATCAGGTCGATCCCGTGCACCCGGGAGGTCCCCTGCGCCGCCAGGGCCGCGATCAGATACGAGAACCCGCCCCGCAGGTCCGGAATCACCAGATCCGCGCCCTGGAGCTTCGTGGGGCCGGACACCACCGCCGAGTGCAGGAAGTTGCGCTGGCCGAAGCGGCAGTCGGAGCCGCCCAGGCACTCCCGGTACAGCTGGATGTGCGCGCCCATCTGATTGAGGGCGGAGGTGAAGCCGAGCCGGGACTCGTACACCGTCTCGTGCACGATGGACAGACCCGCCGCCTGGGTCAGCGCCACCACCAGCGGCTGCTGCCAGTCGGTCTGGAAGCCGGGGTGGACGTCCGTCTCCAGCGCGATCGCGTTCAGCGAGCCCCCGGGGTGCCAGAACCGGATGCCCTCGTCGTCGATCTCGAACGCGCCGCCGACCTTGCGATAGGTGTTCAGGAAGGTCATCATCGAGCGCTGCTGGGCGCCCCGCACATAGATGTTGCCCTCGGTCGCGAGCGCCGCGGATGCCCAGGAGGCCGCCTCCAGGCGGTCCGGGAGCGCCCGGTGCGTATAGCCGCCGAGGCGGTCGACGCCGGTGATGCGGATCGTCCGGTCGGTGTCCATGGAGATGATCGCGCCCATCTTCTGCAGTACGCAGATGAGGTCCTCGATCTCCGGCTCGACCGCCGCGTTGGACAGTTCGGTGACGCCGTCCGCGAGCACCGCGGTCAGCAGCACCTGCTCGGTGGAGCCCACCGAGGGGTACGGCAGCCGGATCTTGGTGCCGCGCAGCCGCTGCGGGGCCTCCAGATACTGGCCGTCCGCCCGCTTCTCGATCTTCGCGCCGAACTGGCGCAGTACGTCGAAGTGGAAGTCGATGGGCCGGCCGCCGATGTCACAGCCGCCGAGCCCGGGGATGAAGGCGTGGCCCAGCCGGTGCAGCAGCGGGCCGCAGAAGAGGATCGGGATGCGCGAGGAACCCGCGTGCGCGTCGATGTCGGCGACATTGGCGCTCTCGACGTGCGTCGGGTCCAGCACCAGCTCGCCGGGTTCGTCACCCGGACGGACCGTCACCCCGTGCAGCTGGAGCAGCCCCCGCACCACCCGGACATCGCGGATGTCGGGCACATTGCGCATTCTGCTCGGTTCGCTCCCCAGCAGAGCGGCGACCATCGCCTTCGGCACCAGGTTCTTGGCGCCTCGGACGCGGATCTCGCCCTCCAGCGGGGTTCCGCCGTGGACAAGCAGTACATCGTCTGTGCCGGTCATGAATCTCGCGTTCCGGAGTGGGGGCAGAGGGTCAGGGAAAAGGGTACGGGGCGCAGGGGGCCCTCTTGTAAGGGCGAGGGTGGTGCAGGAGCGTAATGATTCTGGTACAAGACCGCTCGGTCCGGCCGATTCCACACGGCTTCCCCCCTCCGCCGGGGCGGGGAGCGGCGCTCTGAGCTGCGCGGGGACCCCACTGTGCCGCTCCGCCCCCGCGGAGCGGGAAGATGCGGGATCATGTGTCGCATGACCGAGGTGTCCTCGCTCACAGGGCGGCTTCTCGTCGCCACACCCGCCCTCGCGGACCCGAACTTCGACCGGGCGGTGGTTCTGCTGCTCGACCACGACGACGAGGGCACGCTCGGCGTGGTCCTCAACCGGCCCACGCCCGTGGACGTCCGGGACATCCTGGAGTCCTGGGCCACGCTCGCCGGTGAGCCCGGCGTCGTCTTCCAGGGCGGTCCGGTCTCCCTGGACTCCGCGCTCGGCGTCGCCGTCATCCCCGGCGACGAGGGCCCGCTCGGCTGGCGGCGGGTGTACGGCGCGATCGGCCTGGTCGATCTGGAGGCACCGCCCGAGATCGTCGGCGCGGCCCTCGGCTCGCTGCGTATCTTCGCGGGGTACGCGGGCTGGGGCCCGGGCCAGCTGGAGAGCGAGCTCAACGAGGGCGCCTGGTATGTGGTCGAGTCCGAACCGGGCGATGTGTCCTCGCCCCGGCCGGAGCAACTGTGGCGGGCGGTCCTGCGCCGCCAGCGCAGTGAACTGGCCATGTTCGCGACCTACCCGGACGATCCCCTGCTGAACTGAGCCCCGGGATCGGGCCCGCCGCCGGGCACGACCAGACCGCTCTCGTACGCCACGATCACCAGCTGTGCCCGGTCGCGTGCGCCGAACTTGCCCAGCAGATGGCTGACATGGGTCTTCACCGTGGAGAGCCCGACGAAGAGCCGGCGGGCGATCTCCCCGTTGCTCAGCCCCCGGGCCACCAGTTCCAGCACCTCGCGCTCGCGGCCGGTGACCGAGCCGAGCCCGGTGGCGCCGGGCCGCGCCGGTCCCGGGCGGGCGGCGAACTCGGCGATCAGCCGGCGGGTCACGGCGGGGGCGATCAGGGCGTCGCCCGCGGCCACCACCCGTACGGCCGAGAGCAGTTCCGCGGGCGGGGTGTCCTTGAGGAGAAAGCCGCTGGCACCCGCGCGGAGCGCGCCGTACACATACTCGTCCAGGTCGAACATGGTGAGCATCAGCACCCGGGTGGCCGCCGTCCCGGGCGCGGAGCAGATCCGCCGGGTCGCCTCGATTCCGTCGGTGCCGGGCATCCGTACGTCCATCAGCACCACATCGGGGCGCGTGTCGAGCGCCAGCCGTACGGCCTCGTCGCCGTCGGCCGCCTCCCCGGCGGGGGCGAGCCCGGGCTCGGCCTCCACCAGGAGCCGCAGCGAGCCGCGGAGCAGGGCCTGATCATCGGCGACCAGGACACGGATCACCGGGCCGTCACCCCGCCGGGGACGTACGGCAGGGTGGCGCGGACCTCGAAGCCCCGCCCGCCGCGCGGACCGGCCGTGAACCTTCCGCCGTACAGCGCCACCCGCTCCCGCATCCCGGCGATGCCGTGGCCCTCCACCGGAGCGGCCGTCGCCGGCGGTCCGTCGTCGCTCACGGTGATCCACACCTCTCCGTCCGCGTCCTGCACCGACACCCGGCTCGCCGCGCCGGGCCCGGCGTGCCGCAGGACGTTGGTCAGCGCCTCCTGAACGATCCGGTACACCGTCAGTCCGACGCCCTCCGGCAGCCCGTCCAGTTTCCCCGTCCGCAGCTCGGCCCCGGCGCGCCGGGCGAGTTCCGGCAGGTCCTCCACCCCGGGGGCGGGACCGAGGGCGGCGGGCAGCCGCTCCCCGGACTGCGAGCGCAGGACGCCCAGCATCTGGCGCAGCTCGGTGAGCGCGCCCCGGCCGGTCGCCTCGATGACCCGCAGCGCGTCATGGGCCACATCGAGGTCGCCGGGCCGGGACCGTACGACGTGGTTGGCGACCCCGGCCTTCACCACGATGAGCCCCATCGAGTGGGTGATCACATCGTGCAGTTCCCGGGCGATCCGCAGCCGTTCCTCGGTGACGGCTCGCTGGGCGAGCTGCTCCGCGGTGCGTACGGCGAAGGCGCGCCGCTCCCGGGCCGCTCTGCCCAGCTCCCAGGCGCCGAGCAGCGCGCCGAAGCCGAGGAGGATCAGCCCGGGGCCGCCGGTCCACCAGAAGTTCCCCTCCCGGACGGGCCCGACCGCGAGCATCGCGCACAGTCCGAGCGCCAGGATCGCGAGCCCCGGCAGCCACCGCCGCCACCAGCGGTCCGTGCCGCTCTCGACGGCGACGGTGTAGAGCGCGAAGGCGGCCGGGACGAACGGATCGTGCACCGCGTCGAGCAGGACGGCCGCGCAGGTCGCGGCGAGCACCCAGCCGAAGACGGGCAGCGGCCAGAGCCGGCGTACCGCGGTCGGCAGGACCGTTGCGGCCACCATCACCATGAGCAGCCACGGGGGAGCGGCCGGGTCGCGGACGCTGTCCGCGGACCCGGTGGACGCGATCACGGCCAGATACGCGGCCACCGCGATCGCGTCCCGGGCCATCAGCCGTTTGCCGGGCTGTCGGTCGACGGTCATCCCCCGACCGTAGAGCCCGGACGGCACCGCGCGCCTCCGTCCCGGGACGGAGACGGGCCGCTCCCTCCCGGGCCCGATGCGCGGGCCCGGGAGGGCACGGGACGGTGCTGCCCATGACAGGCGTGCTCGATGTTTCCGATCTGACCAAACACCACGGGCGGACCACCGCCGTGGACAGCCTGACCTTCACGGTCCGGCCCGGCCGGGTGACCGGCTTCCTCGGACCCAACGGCGCGGGCAAGTCCTCCACGATGCGGATGATGCTCGGTCTGGACCGGCCCACGCGGGGCTCGGTGCTCTTCGACGGGGTGCCGTACGGGGAGCTGCGCCATCCGCTGCGGACGGCCGGGGCGCTGCTGGAGGCGAAGTCCGTGCACCCGGGACGCTCCGGCCGGGCCCATCTGCGGGCGCTCGCCCGTACCCACCGGATCCCCGGCGCACGTGTCGAGGAGGTGATCGAACTGACGGGTCTCACCGACTACGCGGGCCGCCGGGCGGGGACGTACTCGCTGGGCATGGGCCAGCGGCTGGGCATCGCGGCCGCGCTGCTCGGCGACCCCGGGGTGCTGCTGCTGGACGAGCCGGTGAACGGGCTCGACCCGGAGGGCATCGTGTGGATCCGTACGCTGATGCGGGAGTGGGCGCGGCAGGGGCGTACGGTCTTCGTCTCCTCGCATCTGATGGGGGAGGCGGCGCTCACCGTGGACCATGTGGTGGTCATCGGGGGCGGGCGGCTGCTGGCCGAGGGCGGTGTCCGGGAGATCACGGACGCGTATGCCCCGCCGGGGGGCTCGCTGGAGGAGGCGTTCATCCGGCTGACGACGGGTGGGGCGGGTGGGGTGGCCGGGGCGAGTGCGGCGGGTACGGCCGGGCCGCCGCCGGGGCCGCCGGGGCCGTCCGGACCTTTCGGGCCGTTCGGCGGGCCGGGATCGGTCGGCCCCGGACCCGGGGCCCCGCACTCCGGCGGTCCGGCCGGCCCGGCGGGGGGTGTCCGATGAGCGCCGGGGCGGCGGGGGCGGCGACGGTGCCCGGGCGGTCCGGCGGTCCGGGCCGGTTCACGGCCGGGTTCCGTGACGCGGCGGCGGCCGAATGGCTCAAGCTGCGCAGTCTGCGCTCGACCTGGTGGACGCTGGCGGCGACCTTCGTCCTCACGGTCGCCGTGGGCCTTCTCTACGGGACGACGATCGGGAACCATCCGGAGGACTACCGCAAGGACGTGTTCGACCCGGTGCTCATGGGCTTCGCCGGGGTCTCGATGAGCCAGATGGCGATCGTCTGCTTCGGGGTGATGGCGGTCAGCGGCGAGTACACGACCGGGACGATCCGGGCCTCCCTGACCGCCGTGCCGGACCGTACCGTCTTCTGGGCCGCCAAGGCGGCGGTGGTGGGAGCGGTGGCTCTCGCGGTGTCGCTGCCGACCGCGTTCGCGACCTTCTTCGCGGCGCAGACGTCGATGGGCTCGGAGCTGAACGCCGGGCTGGGCGATCCGGGCGCGCTGCGGGCCACCTTCGGTCTCGCGCTCCATCTGACCCTGCTGTGCCTGGTGTCGGCGGGGGTGGCGGCGGTCCTGCGCGGCACCGTCATCACGCTCGGCGTCCTCGTACCGCTGTTCTTCATCGTGGGGGACCTGCTGGCCAGCCTGCCGGGCGTCGGGCAGGTCGCCAGGTTTCTGCCGAACATCGCGGGCAGCCGGCTGATGTCGACCGTCCCGGATTCGAGAATCGGGTACGGGCCGGGGCCGGGGCTCCTGGTGATCCTGGCGTGGACCTGCGTGGCGCTCGCGTGCGGACTGGCCGCGCTGAGGCGGCGGGACGCGTGAGGCACGGCAGGGCACCGGGTGCCCGGGAAGCGGGCGCCCGTGGCACAGGTACCCTTGGAGTTCATGAGCACTCTTGAGCCCGAGCGCGGGACAGGGACGGGAACCCTCGTAGAGCCGACGCCGCAGGTGTCGCACGGCGACGGCGATCACGAGCGCTTCGCCCACTACGTCCAGAAGGACAAGATCATGGCGAGTGCCCTCGACGGCACTCCCGTGGTGGCGCTGTGCGGGAAGGTCTGGGTACCGGGGCGCGATCCCAAGAAGTATCCGGTCTGCCCGATGTGCAAGGAGATCTACGAGTCCATGGGCCCCGGCGGGGACAAGGGCGGCAAGGACAAGAAGTAACACTCCCCGGGAGGCCGGTGGTACCGGTCTTCCGGGGGTGGTGAACGGCCTTCGGGGCACGCGGCACAGCGTGCCCCGAAGGCCGTTTTGCGTGCTTTCGGCGGTCTCGTCGGGCGTTGCACAGGATGCTCCCGCCGGTCACAGAGTGGTAGAGACCACTTGTCTCAGTGTTTGAGCCGTTCTAGCCTCCTCCCTGTTGTGCATCACGAAACGCACGTTGCGCATTTTGCAACATGCCCATTCGCTACTCACAGGGATCGCCCATGAAGCTCCGCTCCCGAATAGCCGCCCCCGTCACCGCACTTGTCCTGGCCGGGCTCACCGCCACCGCCTGCGCGCCGGGGACCTCCGACACCAGCTCCTCGAAGGACGAGAAATCCGGCACGCTGCGGGTCTGGCTGTTCCAGGAGGTCAACAACGACCCGAAGAAGAAGGTCGTCGACGAGGCCATCGCCGCGTTCACCGAGGAGAACAAGGACGCGAAGGTCGAGGTCGAGTACATCCCGGTGGAGACCCGGGCCCAGCGGATCAAGGCCGCCTTCAACGACCCCAAGAGCGCCCCGGACGTGATCGAGTACGGCAACACCGACACCGCCGGCTACGTCAAGGACGGCGGTCTCGCCGACATCAGCAAGGAGTTCGGGGCCTGGGCCGAGTCCAAGGACACCGACCCGACCGCCACCCAGTCCGTCACCGTCGGCGGCAAGGTCTACGGCGCGCCCTTCTTCGTCGGCGTCCGCGCCCTGTACTACCGCACCGATGTCTTCAAGGAGCTGGGTCTGAAGCCCCCGGCGACCCAGGACGAGCTGATCTCCACAGCCAAGCAGATCCGCAAGGCCAAGCCCGAGCTGTACGGCATCGCCGTCGGCGGCGCCTACACCTACGGCGCGATGCCGTTCATCTGGGCCAACGGCGGCGAACTGGCCGACGAGTCCGGCACCGGCTACAAGTCGGCCATCAACAGCGAGGCCTCCCGCAAGGGCATCACCGCCTACACCTCCCTCTTCGGCGACGACAACTGTCCGGCCGCCAAGTGCGCCTCCATGGGCGGCAACGCGACCGTCACCGCCTTCGCCTCCGGCACCGCGGCCATGGCCATCGGCGGCGACTTCAGCCACCAGGCCGTCGAGGCGGGCAAGGTCAAGGGCAAGTACGCCGTCGTACCGCTGCCGGGCACCAAGGCGGGCGAGATCGCGCCGGCCTTCGCGGGCGGCAACAACATCGGCGTGCTCAAGAGCACCTCGCACCGCACGCTCGCGGTCGAGCTGACGAAGAAGTTCGCGGGCAAGGACACCCAGCGCCGGCTGTTCGACGCGATGGGCTTCCTGCCGACCTACACCGATGTGCGGGCCGAGGTCGCGAAGAAGGACCCGTTCGTCGAGCCGTTCGTCAAGACCCTCGGAGCCGGCACCAAGTTCGTGCCCGCCTCCGCCGGCTGGGGCCAGATCGACGCCTCCACCGTTCTGCCGACGATGTTCCAGGAGATCGTCAGTGGCAAGAAGAACGTGGCCGCGGCCTCGGACGACGCGGCGAAGAAGATGGACGCCGCCTTCTCCAGCGCGGGCTGACCGGGGCCGTACGACATGACGCACCAAGTGACAGCCGGGACGGACGCGGTCGTACGGAAGACCGCGCCGTCCCCGGCAGGACCCCCGAGGCGCGGCGGCGGACGCGGCGCGGGCAGGCAGGGCAGCCGCTGGACGCCCTGGCTCTATCTCGCGCCCGCGCTCGTCGTCCTCGCCGGACTGCTCGTCTACCCGATCTACCAGCTCGGCCTGATCTCCTTCCTCGAATACACCCAGGCACAGGTCAGCGGTGGCGCGCCCACCACCTTCAAGGGCTTCGGCAACTACCGGGAACTGTTCGCGGACAGCCAGTTCTGGCAGGTCCTGCTCGCGACCGTCGTCTTCGCCGCCGCCTGTGTCGTCTCCACCCTCGCCGTCGGCTGCGCGCTCGCCGTACTGCTGACCCGGATCCGGGCGCTGCCCAGGCTCGCCCTGATGCTGGCCGCGCTCGGGGCCTGGGCCACACCCGCCATCACCGGCTCCACCGTCTGGGTCTTCCTCTTCGACCCCGACCACGGCCCGGTCAACCGGCTGCTCGGCCTCGGCGACTTCTCCTGGACGTACGAGCGCTACAGCGCCTTCGCGCTCGTCCTCTTCGAGGTCGTGTGGTGCTCGTTCCCGTTCGTCATGGTGACCGTGTACGCGGGCATCAAGGCGATCCCCTCCGAGGTGCTGGAGGCGGCCTCGCTGGACGGCGCGTCCCAGTGGCGGATCTGGCGCTCCATCATCGCGCCGATGCTCCGGCCCATTCTGATCGTCGTGACCATCCAGTCGATCATCTGGGACTTCAAGGTCTTCACCCAGATTTACGTGATGACGTCCGGGGGCGGAATCGCGGGACAGAACCTCGTCCTCAACGTGTACGCGTACCAGAAGGCGTTCGCGTCCTCGCAGTACAGCCTGGGGTCCGCGATCGGCATCGTCATGCTGCTGATTCTGCTGGCCGTCACGCTCGTCTATCTGCGCCTTATGCGACGCCAGGGAGAAGAACTGTGAGCAGCCGTGTGAGCCAGTTGCGCATCCGCCGCCCCTGGCGGCTCGCCGCCGAGGCATCCGCGCTCGTCATCGCGGCCGTCGTGGCGTTCCCGCTGTACTGGATGGTGCTCTCCGCCTTCAAACCGGCGGGCGAGATCCAGTCGACCGAGGCACGTCCCTGGACACTGAACCCATCGCTCGACTCATTCCGCCGTGTGTTCGAACAGCAGGAATTCGGACGCTATTTCCTCAACAGTCTGTTCGTCGCGAGCGCGGTCGTCCTGGCCTCCGCGCTGATCGCCTTCCTGGCGGCCACGGCGGTGACGCGGTTCAAGTTCAAGTTCCGCACCACTCTGCTCATCATGTTCCTCGTGGCGCAGATGGTGCCGATCGAGGCACTGACGATCCCGCTGTTCTTCCTGATGCGGGACATGGGCCAGCTCAATACGCTCTGGTCGCTGATCCTGCCGCACATCGCATTCTCCCTGCCGTTCGCGATCTGGATGCTGCGCGGCTTTGTGAAGGCGGTTCCGGAGGCCCTGGAGGAGGCCGCGTACATCGACGGCGCGAGCCGCACCCGCTTTCTGTGGCAGATCCTCTTCCCGCTGGTCTTCCCCGGGCTCGTGGCGACGAGTGTCTTCTCCTTCATCTCGACCTGGAACGACTTCCTGTTCGCGAAGTCGTTCATCATCAGCGACACCTCCCAGTCGACCCTGCCGATGGCCCTTCTCGTCTTCTTCAAGCCCGACGAGAACGACTGGGGCGGAATCATGGCCGGCTCCACGGTGATGACCGTGCCCGTGCTGATCTTCTTCGTACTCGTGCAGCGGCGCCTGGTCTCCGGACTCGGTGGCGCCGTGAAGGACTGAACGCCCGAGAACCGGTCTGAAGAACCGGTCTGAAGAACCGGTCTGGAGAACCGGTCTGGAGAACCGGTCTGGAGAACCGGCGAACGAACGAAGAACGAACCAACGGACCGACGAACCAAGGGATCAAGGGACAAGGACCCCGAACGCCATGACCGCAGAGACGTCTTCCGCACAGAGCACTTCCGCAGAGACCGCTTCCGCAGGGCTCGTTCCGGCACCGAACTCCGCCGGGCCCGCCGGCGGCGACGGCTTCGTCCTGGACGCCGCCACCACCCTGTACGCGGGCCCGGGCACCGGCACCACCGAACGCTGGCTCCGCTCCACCGTCGGCGCGGCCACCGGCCTTCCCTTCCCGCCGGGGGACCGGGCCGCGCCCGGCGGGATCACCCTCCTGGTCGACGACACCCTCGAACCGGAGGGCTACCGGCTGCGGACCGGCTCCGGTACGGGCGTCGAGATCCGCGGCGGCAGCGCCGTGGGCGTCTTCTGGGGCGCGCAGACCCTGCGCCAGCTGCTGGGCTCGGGCGCCTTCCGCGCGGCCCCCGCGGGCGGGGAGGGCCCCCGGACGCTGCCCGCTGTCACGATCGAGGACGCG
The DNA here is from genome assembly GCF_044456085.1 of Streptomyces sp. NPDC051018. Taxonomy (NCBI): domain Bacteria; kingdom Bacillati; phylum Actinomycetota; class Actinomycetes; order Kitasatosporales; family Streptomycetaceae; genus Streptomyces; species Streptomyces sp. NPDC051018. Next base: position 241,032 of record NZ_JBITFN010000009.1, on the reverse strand, counting down.
CCCCGCTTCTCCTGGCGCGGCACCATGCTGGACGTCGCCCGCCACTTCACCCAGAAGACCGACGTCCTGCGTTTCCTCGACCTTCTCGCGGCCCACAAGCTGAACGTCTTCCACTTCCATCTCGTGGACGACCAGGGCTGGCGCATCGAGATCAAGCGCCACCCGCGGCTCACCGAAGTCGGCGCCTGGCGCGCACGCAGCAAATGGGGCCACCGGGGTTCCGATCTGTGGGACGAGAAGCCGCACGGTGGCTACTACACCCAGGACGACATCCGCGAAATCGTCGCCTACGCGGCCGAGCGGCATATCACCGTCGTTCCCGAGATCGGTGTACCGGGTCACTCGCAGGCCGCGATCGCCGCCTATCCGGAACTGGGCAACACCGATGTCATCGACACCGATGCCCTTTCCCCCTGGGACGACTGGGGTGTCAGCCCGAACGTCCTCGCCCCCACCGACGCCACCCTGCGCTTCTACGAAGAAGTGCTGGAGGAAGTCCTGGAACTGTTCCCGGCCGAGACGTCGCCGTACATCCATCTGGGCGGCGACGAGTGCCCCAAGGACCAGTGGAAGCGGTCCCCGGTCGCCCAGGCCCGGATCGCGGAACTCGGACTCGACGGCGAGGACGGGCTCCAGTCCTGGATGATCCGCCACTTCGACACCTGGCTCACCGCGCGCGGCCGGCGGCTGATCGGCTGGGACGAGATCCTGGAGGGCGGACTCGCGCCGGGCGCCACCGTCTCGTCCTGGCGCGGTTACGGCGGAGGCGTCACCGCCGCCGAGGCCGGTCACGACGTCGTCATGTGCCCCGAACAGCATGTGTATCTGGACCACCGTCAGCACGGCGGCCCCGACGAGCCGATGCCGATCGGGTACGTACGCACGCTGGAGGACGTCTACCGGTTCGAGCCCGTACCGCCCACGCTCTCGCCCGAGGCGGCCGCCCACGTCATCGGCACCCAGGCCAATGTGTGGACCGAGGTGATGCAGGACCGCTCCCGCGTCGACTACCAGGTCTTCCCCCGGCTGGCCGCCTTCGCCGAGGTCGCCTGGTCGGCGCTGCCCGCGCCCGCCGAGCGCGACTTCGCCGGCTTCGAGGCGCGGATGGCCGGCCACTACCGCCGCCTTGACGCCCTCGGTGTGGCCTACCGGCCGCCCGGCGGCCCGCTGCCGTGGCAGAAGCGCCCGGGTGTGAAGGGCTTCCCCCGGGAGGGCGCGCCCCCGAACGTGTGAGTCCGGCGCAAGCCCGGTGCCCGCCGTCCCGGACTCTGGGACCGTGGAAACCGCCATGAGGAACATCCCGTACAAGCACCGTCGAAGAGTGGCAATCCGCCTGTGCTGCCGATGGCACACCAAACCGGGGCATCGCCATAGCAAGGGCACATCCGTGATGGATGTGCCCTTCGTGGACCCTCTCGTCGGTCGGCTCGGAAGATGTGCCAGAGTTGCCACGTCCGGGCTGTGAGCACGTACGGTACGGCCAGCACAGGCGGGACGCCGGACACCGGGAAGGGGCAGCTGGGGTGACCACGCACGCACCGCAGACATCGCAGTCGGTGACGCTGCCGGCTTCGCTCGACGAAGCCGTGGCGGCGCTGGGCGCCATGCCCGCCGCCGTGCCGGTCGCCGGGGGTACCGACCTCATGGCCGCCGTCAACAAGGGCCAGCTCAGGCCCGCCGGACTCGTCGGTCTGGGCCGTATCAACGAGATCCGCGGCTGGCGCTACCAGGACGGGCACGCCCTCCTCGGCGCCGGACTCACCCACGCCCGGATGGGGCGGCCCGACTTCGCGGCCCTCATCCCCGCGCTGGCCGCGTCCGCGCGCGCGGCCGGACCGCCCCAGATCCGCAACGCGGGCACCCTCGGCGGCAATATCGCCACCGCGGCGCCGACGGGCGACACCCTGCCCGTCCTGGCCGCCCTGGAGGCGGACCTGATCATCGCGGGCCCCGGCGGCGCCCGGCGCGAGATCCCGGTCTCGCACCTGCTGGCGGGACGCGAGATGCTCGCACCGGCCGAACTCATCGGCTACGTACGGGTGCCCCTGCTGCACGCCCCGCAGGTCTTCGTGAAGGCGACCGGGCGGACCGGCCCGGGCCGCGCCACCGCGTCCGTCGCGGTCGTCCTGGACCCGCAGCGGCGCGGGGTGCGCTGCGCGGTCGGCGCCATCGCGCCGATGCCGCTGCGCCCGCTGGAGGCCGAGCGCTGGATCGCCTCGCTGATCGACTGGGACGGCGAGCGCGGGCTCGCGGGAGAGGCGCTGGCGGCCTTCGGCGAGTACGTCGCCGCCGCGTGCATCCCCGACCCGGACCCGGCCCCGCAGGGCGAGGAGCAGCAGGTGCTGCCGCCCGCCGTACTGCATCTGCGGCGCACCGTCGCCGCGCTGGCCCGGCGTGCACTGGGGAGGGCACTGTCGTGAGCAACGAGGAGAACCCGCACGGGCACCCGGCCGACCAGCAGGGGCACCCGCAGCAGCAGGAATTCCCGCCCGACCCGCAGGAGTTCCCGCAGGACCCGCACGCCCCGCACGGCTTCGTGCCCGGGCAGCAGCACGGGTTCCCGCCCGGACACGGCGGCTGGCAGCCGACGCCCCAGGGGGAGTACGACGCCGAGGCCACGGCCTTCGTGGAGCTGCCCGCCGAGGAGGCACGGCACGCCGCGCCGCTGGAGGCGCCCGGTCACGGCTATGTCCCGCCGATGATCCTGCCGCTGACGCCCGCGGCCGAGCCCCGGATCACGGGCGGCGGCTGGTCCGGGCACCCCGGCCCCCCGGGGCACCCCGACCCCGCCGGGCATCCTGCGCCGGGCGCCGCCGACCACGACCCGCACGCCACGGGCCAGTGGGTGTTCGCGGAGGCCGAACAGCAGCAGCCGCCACCGCCCCCGATGGACGTCACCGGACAGTGGACGATCCCGGTCGCGCGGGGGGACCTGCCGGAGGAGACGGGGGAGTTCACCGCCTCCATGCTCCAGAGCCAGTGGAACTCCGCGCCCGCGACCCTGCCGGGCGGAGCGACCGCGCCCTGGGCCACCGAGCCCCCGGCGACCCTGCCCGGGGGCGCGCCCGCGCCCTGGGTACAGGAGGCGCCGCCCGGGGCACAGCAGCCGGAGGCCGGGACCGGGGCCCAGGAGCAGGCCGCGGACGCTCCGGCGGAGCACACCGAGCCGGTACGGCCGTCCGCGTACGCGGACCAGCCGGACCACACGGAGCAGACCGGGCATGCGGACCGTGCGGAGCGGACGGACCACGGAGACCGGACAGAACGCGCAGAGCACACAGAACACACAGAACACACAGAACATACGGAAGAGTCCGGGTACACCGGTCACACCGGTCACACGGGGCCGCCGGAGGCCGCCGGGCCGCATCCGGAGCACGCCGAGCACGCCGGGCACACCGGCCTTCCGGAGTACGCCGTCCATCCGGGCCACCCCGAGCAGGGGGAGCACCCCGGGCAGGCCGAGTACGCCGGGCACGGGGAACTTCCCAGTCATGCCGGGCAGCCGGGGGCGCTCCCGGAGGCCGCGGCCGGGGAGCAGCCGGACGCCGTGGTGGTGCCCTCCGACCCGGCCGACCCCACTGACCCCGCTGAGCCCGCTGTGCCCGTCGCCGGGGAGGCGGCCGTAGCCGCGGTACCCACCCCGGCGGGGGAGCCGGAGGCCGTCGCGCCCGCCGGTGAACAGGCGCCCGCGCCGGAGCCCGTACCGGTGTCCGAGCCCGACGGCGAGGCCGCGTCCGCCTCCGCGCCCGAGTCCGTCGGCGAACAGGCCCCGGCCCGGGTCCCGGACGCGGACGGGGTGCCCGCGCCTCACGCCGTACCGGAGGAACCCGCGGCCCCGGCCCTGACCGACGCCCCGGCCGGGACGCCCGCACCCGCCGGGACCGAGTCCGCATCCGCCGGGACCGAATCCGCGTCCGAGGCCGGGGAAGACGCCCCCGGGGCCCCCGCCCCGGCCGACGGCACCGAGCCCCACGCCGCAGATGTCACGGACGGCAGCGACGGCACCGGCAGCACCGACGCTCAGGCCGTGACCGACGCCCCGGCCGGTGAGACGGCCGACGCCCACCCCGAGGAGCCCGACCCCACGCCCGTCCCGGTCATCGAGGAGCACCCGCCCACCTCGTACGTCCTGCGTGTCAACGGCACCGACCGGCCCGTCACCGACGCCTGGATCGGCGAGTCCCTGCTGTACGTCCTGCGTGAGCGCCTCGGCCTCGCCGGGGCCAAGGACGGCTGCTCCCAGGGCGAGTGCGGGGCGTGCAACGTCCAGGTCGACGGCCGGCTCGTCGCCTCCTGTCTGGTGCCCGCCGCCACGGCCGCCGGCTCCGAGGTGCGTACGGTCGAGGGGCTCGCCGCCGACGGCGAACCCTCCGACGTCCAGCGGGCCCTGGCGGCCTGCGGAGCCGTCCAGTGCGGCTTCTGCATCCCCGGCATGGCGATGACCGTCCACGATCTGCTGGAGGGCAACCACAGCCCCACCGAGCTGGAGACCCGCCAGGCCCTGTGCGGCAATCTCTGCCGCTGCTCCGGCTATCGCGGCGTGCTGGACGCCGTACGGGACGTGGTCGCCGAGCGCGAGGCGAGCGCCGCGGCGGCAGCCGACTCCGGCGAGTCCGGCCGCCAGGAAGCCCGGATCCCCCACCAGGCGCCCCCCGGCGCAGGTAGTGTGCAGCCCCACCCGCATGACGGAGGCATGGCGTGAGCAACGACGCGGCCACCACCGCGACGCCCCGGACGTCCGACGCCCCCGGGCCCGAGCAGCCCGCGCACGGCCTCGGAACCTCCCTCCCCCCCGCCGATGCGCGGGCCAAGACCGAGGGCACGTTCCCCTACGCCTCCGACCTGTGGGCCGAGGGACTGCTGTGGGCCGCCATTCTGCGCTCCCCGCACCCCCACGCCCGGATCGTCTCCGTCGACACCTCCGGCGCGCGGGAGATGTCCGGCGTACGGGCGGTCGTCACCCACGAGGACATTCCCGGTGACCGGGCCTACGGCCGCCGGATCGCCGACCGTCCCGTCTTCGCCTCCGACCTCGTCCGCCACCACGGCGAGGCCATCGCCGCCGTCGCCGCGGACCACCCCGACACCGCCCGTCTCGCCGCCGCGGCCATCACCGTCGAGTACGAGGTGCTCGAACCGGTCACCGACCCCGAGAAGACGTTCGAGGCCGAACCCCTCCACCCCGACGGCAATGTGATCCGCCATATCCCGCTGCGCTACGGCGACCCCGACGCCATGGGCGAGGTCGTCGTCGAGGGCCTCTACCGCATCGGACGCCAGGACCCGGCTCCCATCGGCGCGGAGGCCGGACTCGCCGTACCGCGCCCGGACGGCGGGGTGGAGCTGTACGTCGCCTCCACCGACCCGCACACCGACCGCGATCTGGCCGCCGCCTGCTTCGGGCTGGAGCCCGACCGGGTCAAGGTCGTCGTCACGGGCGTGCCCGGCGCGACCGGCGACCGCGAGGACCCGGGGTTCCAGCTGCCGCTGGGGCTGCTGGCGCTGCGCACGGGCTGCCCGGTCAAACTGACCGCCACCCGTGAGGAATCCTTCCTCGGCCACGCCCACCGCCATCCCACCCTGCTGCGCTACCGCCACCACGCCGACGCCGAGGGCCGGCTGGTCAAGGTGGAGGCCCAGCTGCTGCTCGACGCGGGCGCGTACGCGGACGCCTCCTCCGAGTCCCTGGCCGCCGCCGTCGCCTTCGCCTGCGGGCCGTACGTGGTCCCGCACGCGTTCATCGAGGGCTGGGCCGTGCGGACGAACAACCCGCCGTCCGGCCATGTGCGGGGCGAGGGCGCGATGCAGGTGTGCGCCGCGTACGAGGCCCAGATGGACAAGCTCGCCGTCAAGCTCGGCCTCGACCCCACCGACATCCGGCTGCGCAATGTGCTGGCGACCGGGGATCTCCTGCCCACCGGCCAGACGGTCACCTGCCCGGCGCCCGTCGCCGAACTCCTGGAGGCCGTACGGGACTTCCCGCTGCCGCCGCTGCCCAAGGACTCGCCCGAGGACGACTGGCTGCTGCCCGGCGGCCCGGAGGGCGCGGGGGAGCCGGGCGCGGTCCGCCGCGGGGTCGGCTACGCCCTGGGTATGGTCCATATGCTCGGCGCGGAGGGCGCCGACGAGGTCTCCACCGCCACGGTCAAGGTGCACGACGGCGTCGCCACGGTCATCTGCGCCGCCGTGGAGACCGGTTCCGGCTTCTCCACCCTCGCCCGCCAGATCGTCCAGGAGACCCTCGGTATCGACGAGGTCCAGGTCGCCTCCGTCGACACCGACCAGCCCCCGGCCGGTCCGGCCGCCCACGGCCGCCACACCTGGGTCTCGGGCGGCGCGGTCGAACGGGCCGCGAAGATGGTCCGTACGCAGCTGCTCCAGCCCCTGGCGCACCAGTTCGGGATGTCGACGGAGCTGCTCCAGATCGCCGACGGCAAGATCACCTCGTACGACGGTGTGCTGTCCGTGACGGTCACGGAGGCGCTGGACGGCAAGGAACTGTGGGCCACCGCCCAGTGCCGCCCGCACCCGACCGAGCCGCTGGACGAGTCGGGGCAGGGCGACGCCTTCGTGGGCATGGCGTTCTGCGCCGTACGCGCGGTGGTGGACGTGGACATCGAGCTGGGCTCGGTCCGGGTGGTCGAGATGGCGGTCGCGCAGGACGTGGGCCGGGTGCTGAACCCGGCCCAGCTCGCGACGCGGATCGAGGCGGGGGTCACGCTCGGTGTCGGCACGGCCCTCACGGAGAACCTGCGCACGGCCCGGGGGGTCATCCGCCGCCCCGATCTGACTGGTTACGCGCTGCCGACCGCGCTCGACGCCCCGGACATCCGGATCGTGAAGCTCGTCGAGGAACGGGACGTCGTCGCCCCCTTCGGCGCGAAGGCCGCGAGCGCGGTCCCGGTCGTCACCTCCCCGGCGGCGGTCGCGGCCGCGGTCCGCGCGGCGACGGGCCGCCCGATCAACCGCCTCCCGATCCGCCCGCAGGCCGCGGTGGCGCCTTCGAACACCTGAGGCCCGGGGCGGCCGGCCCGGGGCGGGACATGGGTGCCGTCGGGTCGGTTCGGGGCGTCGGGCGTACGGCAGGGCTCCCGGGGTGCGTGCGGCGGGGCTCCGGGGGCGGCCCCGCCGGAGGGCCGCCCGCAATCCGGTTGAGCGCCCGTCGCTTCCTCCGTAACGTCCTGCCATGACCGACCCCCTGCCCGACCCCCTGCGCTCCGCCGTCGTCCTCGTCACCGGTGTCATGGCCGCCGGAAAGTCCACGGTCGCCCAGCGCCTCGCCGAACGCCTCCCCCGGGCCGCGCACATCCGCGGGGACGCCTTCCGCCGGATGATGGTCTCCGGCCGCGCGGAGATGACCTCCGACGCGGGGGAGGACTCCCTGGAGCAACTCCGGCTGCGCTACCGCCTGTCCGCCACGGCCGCGGGCATCTACGCGGAGGCCGGCTGGACGGCGGTGGTCCAGGACGTCGTCATCGGCCCCGAACTGCCCGCGTATCTCTCCCTGGTCCGCACCCGTCCCCTGTACGCGGTCGTCCTCGCCCCGAGCCCTGAGGCCGTCGCCTCCCGTGAGGCCGCCCGCCCGAAGACCGGCTACGGCGAGGGCTGGACGGTCGCCCGGCTGGACGCGGTGCTGCGCGAGGAGACCCCGGAGGTCGGTCTGTGGCTGGACACCAGCGAGATGACCCCCGACGAGACGGTGGACGCGATCCTCGCGGATCTGGACACCGCGCGTATCCCGGAGGGAGGGCCCCGGGGCGGCTGACGGGCGTGACCGGCCACGCGCGAGGCTCCGGTTGCTTTCGGCGACACCGCGCGAGGGAAACCCCCGGGCTCTCGCCCCTGAACGGCACACCGATGGAACAGGCCGAGGAGTGATGATCGTGTGGGTGTCCGTGATCGCGGTGGTGGGGACCCTGCTGGGTTCGACCACCGCTTTTCTGCTGCAACAGCGAGCCTTACGTACGGACCGGGCCGAGACTCGGAAGTACGAGAAGTGGCGGGACCAGCTGGCGGCGGTCACCGCTCTCACGGTGGCGCTGGCCGACTACCGCCGGGCGATGTGGGCCCGTGAGGACCTGCGCCTGTCCGACGCACCCGGCGGCCACGAGGAGGCCCGTGCCGAGACCCATACCGCCCGGTCGGCGCTGACCGCACCCCTGACGACTCTCGCCGTTCTCGCCCCCGCACTCGCCCCGACGGCCACCCGGGCGGCCCAGGCCGCCTACGCGCTGCGGAACGCACCCGACCACCAGACCCTCACAACCCTGCGCACCGCGGCGATGAACGCGGCGGACGACCTCGTCCACGAAGCCGCCGTCCTGCTGTCCTGACCCGACCCATGGACGGTGCGCGCCCGGAGCCGTAACTCCGGGGTGCCGTTGTGGGCCGTTCGCATTCTGCCGGGACGCCACGGCGAGTTCACCCTCGGTGTCCCGGGCGAGCCGTCATGGGCCTCATGGGTTGGTCGACCACGGCCATGGCAGCCCGCCGTCGGCACATGGTGGATGCCGTGCGAACGGACATCGCGAGGCGGGTCGACGGGCTTGCCCGGAAGTGGGCGGAGACCGGACCAGCGCTTTTCGGCCGGTGTCTGTCGCCGAGGGATCGGGTTCCACGTGAGTAGCGAAGATGCCCGCTCCAGTATCCGCCCGACCGGTGCCGGGAATCCGGTGAACAGGTCTTTCAGGGCGTCGCAGTCGGGCGGCACAGTGGACTGTCCACCGGACTGGAAGACGCTCGGTGGGCTGCGCTGCGGGGCGCGGCCTTCGGGATGCGTGGCCAGGTGAGTGGATGCTTCATGGATACAAGTGCCTCGGATACGGCACTGTCGCGGATTCCGCGTAAAGCAGCCCGCCGCATGGAGGTAGCCATGGCGTGGCAACTCGGAAAGGGTGTATTGCTTCGGGGGGCATCGATCCGCATCGCATGGCAGTTCAACTACGAGGACGTAGGTCCTCAGTTCGCGATTGCGAAACCGAGCTACGCCCCTTCTGGTGCGGAACACGACAAGTTCAACCGGATGTCGGTGGACGGTCACGGAATGCTCGTCAGAAACGGATCCGACGGAGTCCCCGCCGGGGTCAGGTACGAGGTGGTCGTCACCAACGACGGGTGGCAGAACGCATCGTTTCTGCTGAAGGGTGGTGCATTGCAGTGAGCGCAAGTGCCAACGTCAGGTGTTTTGTCGTGGCCGACTCGCAAGGCAACATCCAGGCAGCTTTGTCGGCAGAGTTCTCGGAGGCGAAGGGCGACGCCCCGAAGGAGTGGTGGATCGAACCTTCCGAAGGGCAAGTCGTGCACGAGGTTGATGTTCCGCGCGAGTTGCTTGCGCGGCTCGGCGGTCCGGAACTGGACCAGTACGAGATCTACTCCGGAGACGGCGCAGACTCGCTGCGGAGGCGCGCTTCGGCCGCATGAACGACCGGGGCATCGCGTGAAGGACGGGGGCATCACGCCGTGCGGGCGTTGGATCGCGCTGTCGGGCCCGGTGTGATCGTCGGCGTCCGGCGGCTGAATCCTCGCGGTGTCGAGACGGAGACCGAGACGGGCGAACGGGAGGGCGGCACCCCTCGGGGGTGCCGCCCTCCCGTCCTCCTGGTCGGACCGGTGGAGGCCGTGACCGGAATCGAACCGGCGTACCTCGCTTTGCAGACGAGTCCCTCAGCCACTCGGGCACACGGCCGTGCGTTTTCTCACTTTTCCGAACTGGTTCGACCGTAGGCAATCGAGGCCCGGGAGCCAAGGGATCGGCGGGTGCCGCAACACGACTGCCACACGGCGTTCATGGTCGTACGACCAAGGGACCAGTCCCTTCCCCGTCCAGCGACAGGGTTCAAGTGGATCGACGCCCCTTACCCTTGGTCCATGACCGCCCTCGAACCCCGGGACGCCGACGTCGGCGTCGCCCCACCCGCAGACGGCCCCGCCCCGACCGGCGGGGCCGGCTCTTCCCGTCGTCCCGGAGGCGCTGGCGGGGAGAGGGAAGGGATCCTCGGGCGGACCCACCGGGCGCTCAGTGTCGGGATCATCGCCGTCGTCCTGCTGATCGCCTTCGAGGCCACCGCCGTCGGGACCGCGATGCCCGTCGCGGCGCGGGAGCTGAACGGCATCGGCGTGTACGCCTTCGCCTTCTCCTCGTACTTCACCACCAGCCTGTTCGCGATGGTCCTCTCGGGGCAGTGGGCCGACCGGGACGGGCCGCTGAGGCCGCTGGCGACCGGGATCACCGCGTTCGGGGCCGGACTGCTGCTGTCCGGCACCGCGGACACCATGTGGATGTTCATCCTCGGCCGCGCGGTGCAGGGCCTCGGCGGCGGGCTGGTGATCGTCGCGCTGTACGTGGTCATCGGGCGTGCCTACGAGGAACGGCTGCGGCCCTCCATCCTCGCCGCGTTCTCCGCGAGCTGGATCATCCCCTCGGTCGTCGGGCCGCTGGCGTCCGGGACCGTGACCGAGCACCTGGGCTGGCGGTGGGTGTTCGTCGGGATCCCCGTACTCGTCGTCTTCCCGCTGGCGCTCGCGCTGCCCGCGATCCGGCGGATGGCGTCCGGGCCCGCGGACCCCGACGCCCCGAGGGCGCCGTTCGACGCGCGGCGGATCCGGCTGGCGCTCGGCATCTCTCTGGGTGCCGGGCTGCTCCAGTACGCGGCCCAGGACCTGGCGTGGCTCTCCCTCATCCCGCTGGCGGCGGGCGGCGCGCTGCTGGTCCCCGCGGTGCTCGGGCTGCTGCCCCGGGGCACCTACCGGGCCGCCCGGGGGCTGCCGTCCGTGGTGCTGCTGCGGGGAGTGGCGGCCGGCTCCTTCATCGCCGCGGAGTCCTTCGTACCGCTGATGCTGGTCACCCAGCGCGGGCTGTCCCCGACGGCTGCCGGGCTCTCCCTGGCGGTCGGCGGCGCCACCTGGGCGCTGGGCTCGTTCCTCCAGTCCCGGCCGCGCCTGGAACCCCACCGGGAGCGGCTCACCGTCGCGGGCATGATCCTGGTCACCCTGTCGATCCTGGCCGCGCCGACCGTACTGATCGACGCGGTGCCCGCCTGGATCGTGGCCGTCGCCTGGGGCATCGGCTGCCTCGGCATGGGCATGGTGATCGCGTCCACGAGCTTCCTGCTGCTGAAGCTCTCCGCGCCGGAGGAGGCGGGGGCGAACTCCGCGTCCCTCCAGATCTCCGACGGCCTGTCCAACGTCATCCTCCTGGCGGCGGGCGGGGCCGCCTTCGCCGCACTCGGCGGCGGCTCGGTCGCGGGCCACGCGACCGCCTCGGCGACGGGCTCCCACCCGGCGGCCTTCGCGGCGGTGTTCCTGCCGATGGCGGCGGTGGCGCTGGTGGGGGCCTGGGTGGCGACGAGGGTACGCGTTCCTGAAGCGCGGTGACACCGGCTGGTACCGCGCGGTACCGTTGACGCATGGCTGGTCTGAATGTCAGGTTCACCGAAGAAGAGCTCCAGGCCCTGCGGGAACGTGCCGAGGCGGAGGGCCGCAGTATGCAGTCCTTCGCGCACGACGCCGTCATCCAAGCCATCAGCGAACATGCGCGGCTGTTCAACGAAGCAGCCGACCATGTGCTGAACGTGAGCGAGGAGCTCAACCGGAGGCTCGCCTGATGCAGTACCTGACGCTGCCCGAACTGCTGAACCTCGCGGAGCGGCTCGGTACTCCCGACGTCCGGGACTACGGCCTTCTCGACTCGGCACTCGCGCGGCCTCAGTCGAGTGTCTTCGGTCAGGACGCGTACCCCGACGTCTGGCACAAGGCCGCGGCGTTGATGGAGTCTGTCGCCCGCAATCACGCGCTCGTCGATGGGAACAAGCGCCTCGCCTGGTACGCGACCTGGGTCTTCCTTCATATGAACGGCCATCCGCTGGACGCGACATTTGACGTGGACATGGCCGAAGAGTTCGTTCTGGAGGTCTGCCAGGGCCGGCGCGATGTGGCCGGGATCGCGGCACGGCTCCCCCTGTTCGCGCGGTGACACCGAGAGACGAGGGGTCCGTGTGAGGTCCCTCCCACATCCGGTTGCCGCGGCCATGTCCGGACCGGTCCCGTGCGGTCACACCGGTAGGGTGGCCCGGTTGTCATACCCGTGACCCGTCACCATGGCGACCACTCAGCCCCGCCCGGACGACCGCCGAACCGGAGACCGTGACTACTACCGCCTCCCACTCCCACCACCTGTCACCCGCCTTCCCCGGCCGCGCCCCCTGGGGCACGGCCGGCAAGCTGCGCGCCTGGCAGCAGGCGGCCATGGAGAGATACCTCCAGGAGCAGCCGCGCGACTTCCTCGCCGTCGCCACCCCCGGCGCGGGCAAGACCACCTTCGCGCTCACCCTCGCGTCCTGGCTGCTGCACCACCACGTCGTACAGCAGGTGACCGTCGTCGCGCCGACCGAGCATCTGAAGAAGCAGTGGGCAGAGGCGGCGGCGCGGATAGGGATCAGGCTGGACCCCGACTACAGCGCGGGACCGCTCGGCAAGGAGTACCACGGGGTCGCGGTGACCTACGCCGGTGTCGGCGTACGGCCCATGCTGCACCGCAATCGCTGCGAGCAGCGCAAGACGCTCGTCATCCTCGACGAGATCCACCACGCCGGTGACTCCAAGTCCTGGGGTGAGGCGTGCCTCGAAGCCTTCGACCCGGCCACCCGGCGGCTCGCGCTGACCGGTACGCCCTTCCGCTCGGACACCAACCCGATCCCCTTCGTCGCGTACGAGGAGGGCGACGACGGCATCCGCAGATCCGCCGCCGACTACACCTACGGTTACGGCAACGCCCTCGGCGACGGCGTGGTGCGGCCCGTCATCTTCCTCTCCTACAGCGGCAATATGCGCTGGCGCACCAAGGCGGGCGACGAGGTCGCGGCCCGCCTCGGCGAGCCCATGACCAAGGACGCGATCTCGCAGGCATGGCGCACCGCCCTCGACCCGCGCGGCGAGTGGATGCCCAATGTGCTGCGCGCCGCCGACCAGCGGCTGAGCGAGGTCCGCAAGTCGATCCCCGACGCGGGCGGCCTCGTCATCGCCACCGACCAGGACTCGGCCCGCGCGTACGCCAAGCTGCTCCGCGAGATCACCGGGACCTCCGCCACCGTCGTCCTCTCCGACGACTCGGGCGCCTCCAAGCGGATCGACGACTTCAGCGAGGGCCAGGACCGGTGGATGGTCGCCGTCCGGATGGTGTCGGAAGGCGTCGACGTACCGCGCCTCGCCGTCGGGGTGTACGCCACCACCATCTCCACGCCCCTGTTCTTCGCCCAGGCCGTCGGCCGTTTCGTACGGTCCCGGCGGCGCGGCGAGACGGCCTCCGTCTTCCTGCCGACCATCCCCATGCTCCTCGGCTTCGCCAATGAGATGGAGGTCGAGCGCGACCACGTCCTCGACCGGCCGAAGAAGGACGGCGAGGAGGACCCGTACGCCGAGTCCGAGAAGGAGATGGACGAGGCCAACCGGCTGGAGAACGAAGAGGACGCAGCCACCGGCGACATGCTGCCCTTCGAGGCGCTGGAGTCCGACGCCGTCTTCGACCGGGTGATGTACAACGGCGCCGAGTTCGGTATGCAGGCGCACCCCGGCAGCGAGGAGGAGCAGGACTATCTGGGCATCCCCGGACTCCTCGAACCCGACCAGGTCCAGCTGCTGCTCCAGAAGCGCCAGGCCCGGCAGATCGCGCACAGCCGCAAGAAGCCCGACGCCGAGGCCGATCTGCTGGAACTGCCCGCCGAGCGGCGCCCGGTCGTCTCCCACAAGGAGCTGCTGGAACTGCGCAAGCAGCTCAACACGATGGTCGGCGCGTACGTCCACCAGAGCGGAAAGCCCCACGGCGTCATCCACACCGAACTGCGCCGGGTCTGCGGCGGGCCGCCCAGCGCCGAGGCCACGGCCGGACAGATCCGGGAGCGGATCAAGAAGGTGCAGGAATGGGCGACCCGGATGCGCTGACTTCGCCGCCGCGCCGCCGGGTGTGTGCGACCCTGTCCTGACCCGGGCTCCAGAAGCGCCCTTCGGACATGCCGTGCGTACGCGGGTCATGCGATTATCCCTCGCGCGCGGGACACAGCCGCCGACTCTTGTATCACCTCGTGCAGTTAATGGGTGAATCAGGAGGAAACGGTCCGATATCACTGCGGTACGCCCGGATTCTGGACGAGGTCTTCCGCTCAGCGGACCTGATCGCTACTGTCCGGACAACCAAACGCCCCGGGGCAGCACAGCCGCGGAGCGCAGCCGGTCCCTTTTGGCCTGCCGGCGGCCCCTGGACGCTCGCCGGCGGAACCTGTTGTCACGGCACCGGGAGCGTCCGCCGTCACACACTCCGAAGGAGAGGGCGTCGTGACCGCGGAGACCTCCCAGACCCTCGACCGGGGACTGCGTGTCCTCAAGCTGCTCGCCGACACGGACCACGGGCTGACCGTCACCGAACTGTCCGGCAAACTCGGTGTCAACCGGACCGTCGTCTACCGGCTGCTCGCCACGCTGGAGCAGCACGCCCTCGTCCGCCGTGACCTCGGCGGCCGGGCCCGCGTCGGACTCGGCGTACTGCGGCTTGGCCGCCAGGTGCACCCCCTGGTCCGGGAGGCCGCGATGCCCGCGCTGCGGTCCCTCGCGGAGGACATAGGCGCGACCGCGCACCTCACCCTCGTCGACGGCGCGGAGGCGCTTGCCGTCGCCGTCGTCGAACCGACCTGGACCGACTACCACGTGGCCTACCGCGCGGGCTTCCGCCACCCCCTCGACCGGGGCGCCGCCGGCAAAGCGATACTGGCGGCCCGTCAGAGCCAGGCGACCGACCCCGGATACACCCTCACCCACGGTGAGCTGGAGGCGGGCGCCAGCGGCGCCGCCGCACCGCTCGTCGGAGTGACCGGCATAGAGGGCAGCGTGGGCGTCGTCATGCTCGCGGACTCGGTCCCGGAACGGGTGGGACCCCGGGTGGTGGACGCGGCCCGCGAGGTTGCTGACGCGCTGCGGTAGTTTTTTTGGCGCTCGGTTCGACCCCCCCTTTTTTGAGCGCTCGGTTCGCCTCCGAGGCGCTTTAGCGTGCACCGACGGTCGATCGTGCCTGCTTCTTTTGGCGCTCGGTTCGCCTCCGAGGCGCTCTAGCGTGTCCCGACGGTCGATCGTGCTCGACCACTCGTTCCTCGCGGCCTCCGCGCGTTCTCCCTTTCGGTACCCGCGCGCCTCTTCGGCTCACTCGCGGAAAGCTCGGTGACCCGCCCCCGCGGGTGCGGCCACCCGCCTCCGTGCGTTCTTCCTTTCGGTGCTCGGGTGCCTCTTTGGTTCACTCGCGGAAAGCCCGGTGACCCAACCCCGCGGGTGTGGCACCCGCCCCCGCGCGATCTTGCTCAGTGCCTCTTCGGTCTACTTGCGGAAGGCTCGGGCGCCGCACTTGTGGGGGCGGGAGCGGCCTTCGCGCTCTTGCTCTTGGGGTTCGGGTGTCTCTTCGGTTCACTCGCGGGAGGCTCGGGGGTCGCGTTAGCGGGTGCGGGAGTGGCCTTCGTACGTTCTTCCCTCTTCCCTATGGGCCGTGGCCTCGGCAGGCGGGTGGAGCGACAGGCGGTGGGCGGCTGGGCGCCTCGGAAGCGAGCCGGGAGCCGGAAGAGCAGGTTGTATCAGGGGATGGGGCGGCGTTCGTTCCCCGTGAGGAAGCCGGTCAGGACGTTGTCCGTGATGCGGGCGATGTCGTTGTCGTAGCCGTTGTGCGAGAGGCTGCCCGCCCAGGAGCACGAGCCGACGCTGAAGACGGCGCCGCCGCCCGGGTGTTCCAGGTGGACCACGTCGGAGCGGACCCGGTCGCTGGTGCTGCCCGTGACCTCGGCGACGGTGACGTCGAGGTCTTCGACGGCGAGGAGATAGGAGTCGGGGTGCAGGCCCTGGGAGGTCATGAGGACGACGCCGTGGGCGGGGGAGCCCGCGCGGGGGTCGTAGCGGTCGATCTCATAGCCCGCGGCTCCGCCCAGGCTCAGCCCGTAGTCGCCGATGACGTCCGCGTCCGAGACGCCGTCGAAGATCCAGGCGTGGGCCGGGTCCTTCGCGGCGGGGGTCCGCCGGTAGCCGGGGGCCCGGTCGCGGCCGTCGGACTGGGCGGTGAAGCCGACGCCGGTCAGCCGGTGCGGCGGGCGGTCGCGGTAGCGCCAGAGCCCGCCGGGCTCGCCGGTGGTCTGGTGGCGGGTCTCCCCGGGCCGGGAGTTCCAGGCGCGGGTGCCGTTGATCCCGCGCCGGACCTCGGCGAGGTGCGGACGGTCGGGGTCGATGCTGGTCACCCAGTAGAAACCGTTGCCGCCCAGGTACATCAGCCGGCCGCCGCCGTCCAGATAGGACTCCAGGGCGACGAGCATCTCCCGGGTGCAGTACTCGGGATGGGTGCCGGTGACGATCACCGGGTAGCGGGCGAGCAGTTCGGCGCCCTGC
Organism: Streptomyces sp. NPDC051018; assembly: GCF_044456085.1. NCBI lineage: Bacteria > Bacillati > Actinomycetota > Actinomycetes > Kitasatosporales > Streptomycetaceae > Streptomyces > Streptomyces sp. NPDC051018. The sequence goes on along the minus strand of NZ_JBITFN010000009.1, from coordinate 224,625 downwards.
TCATGGAGATCGTGGTCGGTGAACGCGTCCCACGGCTCGCCCCGGTGGTCGAGGAAGTCCGCGATGTACAGGTCCGCGCCGAAGCGCTCCGGGGCGCCGGTGTTCCACCAGACGAAGTCCGGGCGCAGATTGGGGATCGGGCGGAGCATCGAGACCAGTGAGCAGCCGGAGCCGTCGGTGTGCTTGTCGTAGACCGAGAGCCCGGCTTCCGGGTGCGCGGCGAGCCAGCGGTCGGCGGGGGCCGGCTCGATGCTCGCGCCGGCGGGCACCATACCGCCGTCACCCGCGGCGACCAGGCGTTCATTGGCGTACGCCAGATAGGTCAGGGTCGGCAGGAGGAAGCCGATGCGCGCGGTGGCCGTGCCCCGGGGCGGGGTGACCGTGAACGGCACATGGTCCACGAGCCCTTCGCCGTCGGACACCCGGAACGCGTAGACCCCGCTCGCCAGGCCGTCCGGGACGGTGAGTTCGGCGGTGGGGGTGAAGCCCGCGTCCTCGACGTCGTCCTCGTGGAAGTGCACGGCCGCGTACTGGGCGGGCGCGGAGCGGAAGTCGGTGGTGTCGTCCTGCCAGTGCCGGCCGGTCACCGCCAGCGTGGGGCCGTTGACGAGCCGCAGCTCGCGGACGTCGTGGACGCGGGTGCCGATCCTCAGCTCCTCGGCCTTGCCGGTGAAGTGCTCGTGCCCGGCGCCGGTCGCCGCCACCGTGACGGGCCCGCCGGGGGCAGCCGCCGCGCACGGGGTGGACCGGATGTCGTCGCCCGCCTCCAGCCGCAGGAACCCGGGGCCGAGGGTGACACCGAGCCTGGTCCAGTGCTCGGCGGCCAGCGGGCCGCCGGAGGTCAGCAGGGTCTCGCCGATACGTACGGCGGGCGTCCCGTCTCCGTCGAGGAACAGCTCCAGATCGCCCCGGGCGAGCACCACCTGGCGGCTGCCCCGCGCCGGGCGGGCCGTCCACAGCCACACCGAGAGCCGGTCGGCGGGGCCGGGGTCGTCGAGTACGCCGTACGAGCCCGCCCGGATCCGCTGGAGGCCGCCGGGACGGACCCCGTCGACGGGGGAGGGGACCGGTTCGGCGCGGGGACCGGGACCGTTCGGGCTGGGGTCGCCGTGGCGCAGCCGTACCAGGGAGATGTCCACCGACGCGGCCGTCGCGGAGACCATCAGCCGGACCCGGTCGCCGGGTGCGGCCGACCAGCGGTCGGTGTAGCCGATCAGTTCACTGCCGTCGTCGCCGATCAGCCGGTCAGATGACATCGCGTATCCTCGTTCCCGGAATAAAGGACCCGTTTGGGGTCCTTATGCAAACATCGGGCGTCCAGCGGGTCAAGGGGGAGAAGGCGGCGTGGCATCATGACCACCGTGACTGGGAAGTCGGGCGACGACGAGCGTCCGCTCTTTGATGTGATCGAGCAGCAGCGGGCCCATGAGTATGTGGCCGAGCAGATCCGCAGACACATCGGTCTCGGCATCCTCGCGCCCGGCGAGGCCCTTCCGCCCGAGCGTGAGCTGGTGCGGCTGTTCGGGGTCGGCCGGGCGACGATCCAGCTGGCCATCGGCGCGCTGGAGGCCGAGCGTCTGATCGAGACCCGGCGCGGCCGGGCCGGCGGCTCCTTCGTCCTGGCGCCCGCGGATCGTCCCGGGACCCTCGACTTCCGGGTGCTCGAAGTGGCGCAGTCGGCCGATGTGATACGGGAGGCGATCGACTACCGGCTGGTGGTCGAGCCGGCGGCGGCGAAGGCGGCCGCCCTGGCGCGTACGGAGGAGCAACTCGCCGGGATCGGGGCGGCGGCCGACCGGATGAGCGCGGCGGCCACGGACGCGGAGTTCATGCGTGAGGACACCGCGTTCCATCTGGCGATCGCGCGGGCGAGCGGCAATCGGTTCGTGGTGGAGGCGATCGAGCGGACCCGGCTGCGCCTCAACTCGGTGCTCGCGCTGCTGCCCGAGAGTCCGGCGTGGCACGACGTCTCGATCGATGAGCACGACGGCATTCTCGCGGCCCTCGGGGGCGGGGACGCGGACGCCGCCGAGGCTCTGATGCGGGAGCATGTCGACCGGACCGCCCGCAGTATGCGCACGCTGCTCACCTCCCTCGCCAAGAAGCCCTCGCTGGGCAATCCGCGCAATCTGTAGTCCCTTTCGTCCCCCGGTAACACGTTCGCCCCCTCGGGGTCCGGCCGTTGACAGGGGGTGACACGCGCCTTATAAAGGACCCACTTGTGGTCCAATAAGCCAATGGGGGCTCTTCATGAGTGACCGTTCCTTCATCCGGGCCGACCGGACCAGCGTCTTCGTCCGCGAACTCGACCGGGCGTATCCGCTCATCGAGCGCGGCGACGGCGTCTGGCTCCACGACACGGCGGGCAACGCCTATCTCGACGCCGTCAGCGGCGGGGCGATGGTGACCAGCCTCGGCCACGGCGACGTTCCCGGGATCATCGACGCGGCGGCCGCGCAGGCGCGGCGGCTCTCGTTCGTCTACAACGTCCATGTCACCAGCCCCGCCCAGGAGGAGCTGGCCGCGGAACTGGTGAAGCTCGCGCCCGAGGGCTTCACCCGGGTGCACTTCACCTCCGGCGGTACGGAGGCCAACGAGCTGGGCCTGCGGATGGCGCGCTCGTACCACGTCGAACGCGGTGAGCCGTCCCGCCATCTGATCATCTCTCCGGCGCAGTCCTACCACGGCGCCAGCATCGCGACCTTCGGCCTCACGGGCCGCGCGGGCCTCCAGAGCCCGTACCAGCCCTATATCCAGCAGCAGCCGCACATCGCGCCCTCGACCTGGCGCACCGACCCCACCGGCGAGGCAGCGCTCGCCGAACTGGACCGGGTGATCGCCGAAGCGGGGCCGGAGAACGTGGCCGCGTTCCTGCTGGAGCCCGTCAGCGCCGCCTCCCTGCCCGGCTACAGCCCGCCGGAGGCGTTCTGGCGCGGTCTGGAGCAGCGCCGCCGCGAGCACGGTTTCCTCATCTGGTTCGACGAGGTCGTCACCGGGCTCGGCCGCACCGGAACCTGGTTCGCCGCCGATCAGATGCCGGTCGTCCCGGACATCATCACCACCGCCAAGGGCCTCGGCGCCGGCTTCATCCCCATCGGCGGCATGCTGGTGCGGGACCACGTCTACCAGGCCGTGGCCGCCGGATCCCGCGCCTTCGAGCCCGGCCACACCTGGGACGGCGCCCCCGTGTCCTGCGCCGTCGGCCTCGCCGTCATCGACCGGCTGCGCAGCGAGAAGCTGGTGGAGTCGGTCCGCGAGCGCGGTCCCGGACTGCGGCAGGCCCTGGAAGACGCGCTCGCGGGCTGCGACATGGTCCGCGAGGTCCGGGGGCGCGGCTTTCTGCTCGGCGTCAGTTACGTCGATCCGGACGACGGCGAGTCCTTCCTCGACCCGGCGCTCGGGGTCGCGGGCCGTATCGACCAGGAGGCCAGGGACCGGCAGCTCGTCATCTACTCCACCCAGCCCACCGCCGACGGCTTCGCCGGTGACCAGACCCTGCTCGCGCCCGCGTTCGTCGCCACGGACGGCGAACTCGACGAGATCGTCGAGCGGGTGGCGGCCACCGTGCGCGCGGTGGAGGCGGCGGTGAAGAAGGAGATCGCGGGCCGCAGGTCATGACCGGGCCCCGTGCGCAGCAGTCCGGGCGGGAGGGCGTACCCCCGCGCCGGACCCCGGCCGAGGCGAGGGAAGCCGCCGGGGGGTTCGGTCCGGGGCGCCCGGCCGGTCCCGGTGGTCCGGGCGGTCTGTCCGGTGGTCCGGGCGGTCCCGGTGGTCCGGCCGGTCTGCCCGGTGGTCCCGGCGGCCTCGACGGGCTGCGGGAACTCGTGGCGGCGGGCGCCGTCGACACCGTCGAGGTCGCCGCCGTCGATATGCAGGGCCGCCTGCCCGGCAGACGGCTGCCCGCCCGGCACTTCCTGGACGAGGTGGCGGAAAGCGGACTGGAGTGCCAGGGCTATCTGCTGGCGACGGACGCCGGGATGAGCACCCCCGACGGTTACGCGATCGCCTCCTGGGAGACCGGTTACGGGAACATCGTCCTGCGCCCCGACCCGGCCACCCTCCGGTACGCGCCCTGGCGGGACCGCACCGCGATCGTGCTGTGCGACCTCGCCACCCGCGACGGCGCGCCCGTCTCCGTATCGCCCCGGCAGATCCTGCGGGCCCAGCTCGACCGGCTCGACGCCCTCGGGCTGAGCGCGCTGGTCGGCGCCGAGCTGGAGTTCCTGCTGTACGCCACCTCGTACCGTCAGGCCTGGGCGAACGGCTACCGCGCGCTCGAACCGGTCACCCACTTCGGCAATGACCTCAATCTGCTGGAGACCGGCTTTGGTGGAACGTTTCTTCAGGGGCTGATGCCCGAGCTGGACCGGGCCGGTGTGCCGCTGGAAGGGCTCGTCGGCGAGGCCAACGCGGGCCAGTACGAACTGGTGCTCCGCTACACCGATGCCCTGCGGGCCTGCGACAACCAGGCGGTCGGCAGATTCGCGGTCAAACAGCTCGCGGCCGACCACGGGCTCAGTGCCACCTTCATGCCCAAGCCCGGCCCGGGTGACGGCAACTCCTGCCACCTCCACTTCAGTCTGCGCACCCACGACGGGGAACCGGCGTTCGCGGGCGGCGGGCCGCACGGCTTCTCCCCGCTGATGGCGCGCTTCCTCGCCGGACAACTCACCCATCTGCGGGAGTTCACCCTCCTGTTCGCGCCGAACATCAACTCCTACAAGCGGTTCGCCGCCGCGAGCTACGCGCCGACCACGGTCGCCTGGGGCTTCGACAACCGCACCTGCGCGCTGCGGGTCCTCGGCGCCGGACCGTCACTGCGCTTCGAACACCGGGTCCCGGGCGGCGATGTCAACGCCCATCTCGCCGTCGCGGCGATCATCGCGGCCGGTCTCCAGGGCGTCGAGGACGGGCTGGAGCTGGAGGAGGCCCTGACGGGCAACGCGTACACCTCGGGACGACGGCCCCTGCCGCCGACCCTCGCCGAGGCGATCACGTCCTTCCGGGACAGTACGGCCGCGCGGAAGGCGTTCGGCCAGGACACCGTCGACCACTACGCACGTGCCGGAGAGGTGGAACTCGAAGCCTTCTCCGCCGCCGTCACCGACTGGGAACTGACCCGGGGCTTCGAACGCCTCTGACCTTCCGCACTCCGGTCGGCCCGGGCGCGCCGCCCCGCCGCGGCCCACGCGCCCGCGCCCCCACGACGTAAGACCCCCGTTCAGGCAAGGAGCAGCCGTGGTGAGACCCAACGAACCCCAGCCCGAAGTCCCCGCGAGCAGACCGCCCGTCACCGGCGGCGCGGGCCCGGCACCGCGGCAGGTGTCCGCCGGGAAGCCGTCCGGTGACCGGCCGTCCCGGAGCCGGCCCTCCGGTGACCGGCCGTCCGGGAACCGCTCGTCCCAGGACCCGCCGCCCGAGAAGTACGAGCAGGAGCTGTCCCGCAGCCTGAAGGTGGTCGGGAACATGGCGATCGTCGTCGCCGCCATCACCCCCGCCTCTTCCGCGTTCGTCATCGCCGCCGTCGTCTTCGCGATCAGCGGCAGCGGCGCCGCCCTCGCCTTCGCCGTGGCCGCCGTCCTCGGCATCGCGATGGCCTTCTGCTGGGCCGAACTCGGCGCCGCCTACCCGCTCGCGGGCGGCGACTACTCGTTCATCGCCCGGACCCTCGGCCGGGCGTCCGGCTTCGTCTCCCTGGTGCTCACCGGCCCGGTGCAGGCGATCCTCATCCCCGCCGTCATCGCGCTCGGGATGGCCGAGTACCTGGAGACCGTGTTCTCGGCGGACGCCAATGTCATCGGTGCCGTCGTCATCGCGGTGTCCACCGTCATCGCCGTCTTCGGCATCAAGTTCAGCGCGCTGGCCACCGGCGTCCTGCTCTTGCTGGAGCTGGCCGCCGTCGCCCTGGTGACCGTACTGGGCTTCGTCAACGCCGAGCGCCCGATCACCGAACTCTTCAACCCCCAGCTCTTCGACGCCGACGGGACCGCGACCTCCCTGACCGCCGGTGCGCTGATCGCCGGTGTCGCCGTCGCCAGCTTCGCGTACAACGGTTTCCAGGGCGCGATCCTCTTCTCCGAGGAGACCCAGGGCCCGGCGCGCAATATCGCCAGAGCCGTCTTCGGCGCCCTCGTCGTCGCCGTGCTCGCCGAACTGCTGCCGGTCGCGGCGGCGCTGCTCGGCTCCCCGTCGGTGGCCGAGCTGACCACCAGCGACAGCCCCTGGCAGTACTTCCTGACCAGCATCGGCGGTGAGACGTTCAATACGGTCATCAGCCTCGGCATCGCCATCGCGATCCTGAACGGGGTCATCGCCCTGATGCCCTACTTCGCCCGCATCCTCTACAGCTCCGGCCGGGACATGGTGTGGCCCGCGCCCGTCAGCCGCGCCCTCGCCACCGTGCACCCCCGGTACCAGACCCCCTGGATCGCCACGCTCATCATCGGCGCGGCCGGCACCGCCCTGATCCTCGTCGCCGACGTGGTCACCCTCACCACCTGGGTGGGCGCCACCGTCGCCATCGAGTACTCGCTCGTCGCCACGGCCGCGGTGGTCAGCAGAATCCGCAGGCGCGATCTCGAACGGCCCTACCGGATGCCGTGGTGGCCCCTTCCGCCGCTGGTGGGACTCGCGATCTCGCTGCTCGTGCTGAGCGAGCAGACCGGGCGGGACCTCTTCATCGCCACCGCCATCGTCGGCGGGGCCCTGCTCTACTACGCCTTCTATCTGCGGCCGCGCGCCGCCACGCACATGCTGACCCTCGCGCCGCCGGACGCCGGTACGGACACCGGCACCGGTACGGAGGTCGGTACGGACACCGGCACCGGTACGGATGGCGGCACAGACACCGGCAGCGGCACCGGTACCGACGCCGGGGGCGCCCCCGCGTCCGCTCCCGCCCGGTCCTCCGAGCCGGGGGAGCGGCCATGAGACACCCGTACACCCGGCCGCTGATCGGGCTGACGACCTCTGCGGAGAGCGCCCGGTTCGGGGTCTGGCACACCGAGTCGTCCGTGCTGCCCCGGACGTATCCCGACGCGGTCGTACGGGCCGGCGGGGTCCCCGTCCTCCTCGCGCCCGTGGCCGAGGGACACCGCGAACTGCTGTCCGCCGTCGACGCGCTGGTCCTGACCGGGGGCGCGGATGTCGACCCGGCCCGCTACGGTGCCGCCCCGCACCCCTCGGTGCGCCCGCAGCCCGAACGGGACGACTTCGAGTTCGCCCTGCTGGAGCTCGCGCTCGCCGCCCGTATCCCCGTCCTGGGTGTCTGCCGGGGCATGCAGCTGCTCAATGTGGCCCTCGGCGGCACCCTGGTCCAGCATCTGCCCGACACCGTCGGCACGACCGTCCACCGGCCCGCGCCCGCCTCCTTCGGCCCCGGCCGGGCCCTGCTCACCCCGGGCAGCCGGGTGGCGGCGATCCTCGGTGCCGAAACGTTCTGCCGCTGTCACCACCATCAGGCGGTGGACCGCCCCGGAGACGGCCTGGTGGTCGTCGGCCGGGCCCCGGACGGCACCGTGGAAGCGGTCGAACGGCCCGGGGACCCCTTCGTCGTCGGTGTGCAGTGGCACCCCGAGGAGCAGCCCGACGATCTACGCCTGTTCACCGTGCTCGTACGTGAGACCGAGCGCCACCGCAAGGAGCAGCCATGCAGCGCCCTCCCGGTATGACCGAATCTTCCGACGCGCGTGCCCCCTCCGGTACGGGCGAGGTGTTCGATGTGATCGATCCCGCCGACGGGAAGGTGATCCGGCCGGTGGCGATGGCCTCGGTCGAGGACACCGACGCCGCGATCGCCCGCGCGGACGCCGCCCTGCCCGCCTGGCGCGCGGTCGCCCCCGACGACCGGGCCCGGCTGCTGCGCCGGTTCGCCGACGCCGTCGACGCCGACATCGAGCACCTCGCCGCGCTGGAGGTCGCCAACGCCGGGCACACCGTCTCCAACGCCCGCTGGGAGGCGGGCAACGTCCGCGATGTGCTGATGTACTACGCGGCGGCCCCCGAACGGCTGTCCGGACGCCAGATCCCGGTGCGGGGCGGGGTGAACGTCACCTTCGCCGAACCGCTCGGCGTGGTCGGGGTGATCGTGCCGTGGAACTTCCCCATGCCGATCGCGGCCTGGGGTTTCGCCCCGGCCCTGGCGGCCGGCAACACCGTCGTCCTCAAGCCCGCCGAGCTGACCCCGCTGACGGCGCTGCGGCTTGCCGAGCTGGCGTACGAGGCGGGCATTCCGAGGGATGTCCTCCAGGTGCTGCCCGGTGCGGGGCCGGTCGTGGGGGAGCGGTTCGTGAGTCATCCGGCGGTGCGCAAGGTGGTGTTCACCGGCTCGGCCGCGGTGGGCCGGCGGATCATGGCCGGCTGCGCCGCCCAGGTCAAACGCCTCACCCTCGAACTCGGCGGCAACAACGCCAACGTCGTCTTCGCCGACGCCGATCTGGAGCGGGCGGCGGCGACGGCACCGTACGCGGTGTTCGACAACGCGGGCCAGGACTGCTGCGCCCGCTCCCGCATCCTGGTGCAGCGCTCGGTGTACGACCGGTTCCTGGAGCTGCTGGAGCCCGCCGTGAAGGGCGTGCGGGTGGGGCCGCCGGGCGAGGAGGACACGGAGATGGGTCCGCTGATCTCGGCCGCGCACCGCGACCGGGTGGCGTCCTACGTGGACGGCGCGCCGGTCGCCTTCGCCGGGGACGCCCCCGGGGGCCCGGGATTCTGGTTCCCGCCGACCGTGCTCGCCCCGGTCTCGCCCCGGCACCGCGCCGTCACGGACGAGGTCTTCGGGCCGGTCGCCGCCGTGCTGCCCTTCGACGACGAGGCGGACGCCGTACGGCTCGCCAACGACACCGAGTACGGCCTCTCCGGCTCGATCTGGACCCGTGACATCGGCAGGGCCCTGCGGGTCGCGCGCGGGGTCGAGTCCGGGAACCTGTCCGTGAACTCGCACTCCTCCGTGCGCTACTCGACCCCCTTCGGAGGCTTCAAGCAGTCGGGGCTCGGCCGAGAGCTCGGCCCGGACGCGCTGTCCGCGTTCACCGAGGTGAAGAACGTCTTCATCAGCGATCTGTAGGGGGTACGGGGGAGGTGGCGCCCCCGGCCCGGCGATGGCGGGATCCACGGCGGGAGCCCCGTGGCACCGGGCGCGGTCCCGGCGCGAGGGGCGGCGGCAGTACGGGCGGCGGCTGCACGGGGGCGGGGCGCGGGCGGTCCCGGGGTCCGGGGGCCCGGGCGGGTCCCGAGGGGCGGTTCGGCCCCCGGGCGCGAAGGGGGGGCGCTCCCGGCGGCCACCGGGGGCCCGGGCGCGACCGTGGGTCAGGCGCGGCCGTCCGCCGCGGCTTCCGGCTCTCCGGGCGGTCGCTACGGGCTTGGACTCCGGGCGACCGTGGGTTCCGGTCCCGGGGGTGCCCCCGGCCGCCACCGTGGGCCCGGGCTTCCGAGTCCGGTCCGGGGTCCCGGCCTCGGTGGCCCCGTGGGCCTCGCCCCGGCCGCCACCGTGGGCCGGGCGAGACCCACGGGGCCGCGTCCACCGGGGTCCGGGCTCCCGGCGGCCCCTGCCAGGTCCCGGCTTCGGGGTGGCCCCGCGCGTCTCGGCTCCCGGTACGACCGGGCCCGGCCCCCGACGGCCACCGCGGGTCCGGGCTCCGGGCGCGACCACGGGGCTCCTGGCCGCCGCTTCGGGTCGGGCCTGCCCCGCCCGCCGCGTGGCCCGGCTCCCGGGCGGGGCCCGGGCGTCCCGGCCGCCGGGCGGGCCCGGATAGATTGGCACCCGTGCTTTCCAGCCTCACACGTACCTATGCCGTCCTCCTGAGCTCCGTGCCCGTCGTCGCGCTGCTCGCCGTCGCCGCGTTCGCGCCGCTGCCTTTCGTCATCGCGCAGCCCGGCACCACCGCGAACGTGCTCGGGGAGAGCGACGGGACCCCGGTGATCTCGATCACGGGCGCACCGGTACGCAAGACGGCGGGCGCCCTGCGGATGACGACCATCCTCGCGACCGGGCCGTCCACCGACGTGGACGCGGGGGACGTGGTGGACGGCTGGTTCCGGGAGGACCGAGCGGTCCTGCCACGGGAATCCGTCTACCCGTCGGGCAAGTCCGACCAGGAGGTCGAGAAGGTCAACCTGCGGGCGATGGAGGAGTCGCAGCACGACGCCACCCGCGCGGCGCTCGCGTATCTGGGGGAGGACCCGGCCAAGGTCAAGGTCGACCTCAGCCTCGCCGACGTCGGCGGGCCCAGCGCCGGACTGCTCTTCTCCCTCGGGATCATCGACAAGCTCGACGGCGACGGAGCCGGGGGCGATCTGACCGGCGGCCGGAACATCGCCGGTACGGGGACGATCACCCCCGGCGGCGAGGTCGGCGAGGTCGGCGGGGTGTCCCTGAAGACGCAGGCCGCCAGGCGGGACGGGGCGAGCGTCTTCCTCGTCCCGAAGGGCGAGTGCTCGGACGCCCGCGCCGAGCTGCCCGAGGGCCTGCGGCTGATCCCCGTCACCACCCTGAAGGGCGCGGTGGAGTCCCTGCGCGCGCTGGAGCGGGGCAGCGGCGTTCCGTCCTGCTGAGGGCGTTCCGTCCTGGTGAGGCGGGGTGAGGCGCGCTGACGCGCCGTACCTCCGGGGTCGACGCGGTGAGGTACGGCTCCCCGTGGAGCGACCGCACCGGGACCCGGCGGGACCCGGCGGACCCCGGCCGGCCGCGGCCGTTCGCTCAGGCCGGGCTGGACCGCAGCGGGGACGGCGTGCGCTGGACGAGCCGCAGGCCGATCTCGATCAGTGTCCAGCCCACGCGTATCCGCAGCAGGGGCCGGGGCGGACGGGCGGTGCGGGCCAGGCGCGCGAGACGGTACGCCTCGGCCGCCGCCCGCAGACGGGCGGCCCGCTCGGCGTACAGGCGCAGACGGATCGCGGGGTTGTCGTCCGTCATCACTCGTCGTCCTCTCGGGAGGTCCTGCGCGGGAAGGAGTGCAGATGGATCCGGACCATGGCGGCGTCCGGCGACGGGGGCTCGCCCGCGCGGTAGCTGCCGATCAGTTCATGGACCCGGTTGTTCAGTTCCAGGGCCTGGGCGGGGGTCAGCCGCAGCGTGAAGTCACTGAGGTCGGAGCTGAGCCGCCAGGCGTCGGGCCATTCGTGTGCCGTGCCGAGCCAGGTGCCGACCTCCTCCGTGTGCATCGTCGCCACCTCGTGGACGAAGAGGTCCGCCGCGCCGCGTACGGCGGGATCGGGGTCGAGCCAGAGACTGTGGTCGACGCTGGTGCCCTCCTGCGACGCCTTCCACCAGCGCTCCCGGCCCTTGCCCCGGGAGGAGTCGTCCTCGACGAAGCTGTGCGCGGCGAGCTGGCGCAGGTGATAGCTGGTGGCCCCGCTGGACTCACCCAGCTTCTCGGCGAGCTGCGACGCGGTGGCCGGGCCGTCGTGGCGCAGACTCCTCAGCAACCGGATGCGCAGGGGGTGGGCGAGGCCCCGGAGGGATCGCGGATCGAGGGAGCGGTACGTCCCACCCTCCGACGGACCCCCGGGCCCACCGGTACCGGACGACCGCCCGGGCTCGGACCCGTCATGGTCCTCGCGCTCCGGGCGGGACCCGGTCGTGGACGCGGGTCCGGTCCGGGGTTCCGTCTCATGCTCCGCCATGTCGCAAAGGTATCTTTGCATCGAAGTCGCTGCAACAGTTTCTTTGCAACCAGGTCCTGGTGATGACCGGATGGGGCGGGCCTTTGGCGGCTCGGGCCGTGCGCCTGCGTGCGGGGTGGGGATCGTCTCGCGATCAGCCGGTCCTCGGCTGTCGGGCGCGGGTCCCGTCCTCCGTGTCGACTCCCGGCGTCCGGTTCCTGTGCCGCTCCCGGCGGGTGTCCGCCCGCCCTCCGCGTTCCGTCCCGGTCCTGGTCGTACGCCCGGCGGGTCCGCGTTCCCCGGCCCCGGCGGGCGGCCCCGGCAGGCGGTCCCGTCAGGCGGTCCCGTCAGGCCGGTCGTCCTCCTCGGCGCGCGCCGCCTGCTCGACCAGCGGGATGATCCGCATCGGCACCGGGTTCTCCATGACGATCGCCGTGGAGGCCCGGACGATACCGTCGAAGCCGACGACCCGGTCGATCACCCGTTGGAGATCGGCGTTCGAACGCGCCACCAGACGGCAGAGCATGTCCCCGTGCCCGGTGGTCGTATGCAGTTCCAGCACCTCCGGCACCCCGCCCAAGTGGGCCCGTACGTCCGCGCCCTGGCCCTGCTTGATCTCCAGCGTCGCGAAGGCCGTGACCGGGTAGCCGAGGGCCGCCGGGTCGACGTCCGGGCCGAATCCGCGGATGACTCCGTTCGACTGGAGCCGGTCCATCCGCGCCTGTACGGTCCCGCGCGCCACCCCCAGCCGGCGTGACGCCTCCAGTACGCCGATACGGGGCTCACGGGCCAGCAGCACGATGAGCCGGCCGTCCAGTTGATCGATCGCCACAGGTCATCTCCCCGGGAGTGGGCCGTACGGTGGTCCTGATGGTCATCCTGTACAGAAAGCCCTCTCATCGTGCATCCGGGCTAGGCAGAATGCCCAGAGGAATGACGAACTATTGCGCACCTTGTGGAACGGGAGGAGCCTGCCCCTATGACTGAGACCATCGATCACCACCCGGACACCGCGCGCGAGGCCGATCCCTTCCCGGTCAAGGGCATGGACGCGGTCGTCTTCGCCGTCGGTAACGCCAAGCAGGCCGCGCACTACTACTCCACCGCGTTCGGCATGAAGCTCGTCGCCTACTCCGGACCGGAGAACGGCAGCCGTGAGACGGCCAGTTACGTCCTGGAGAACGGTGCCGCCCGGTTCGTCCTCACCTCCGTCGTCAAGCAGTCCACGGACTGGGGGCGCTTCCTCGCCGACCATGTCGCCGCGCACGGCGACGGTGTCGTCGACCTCGCCATCGAGGTCCCGGACGCCCGTGCCGCGTACGCCTACGCCACCGAGCACGGCGCCCGCGGCCTCACCGAGCCGTACGAACTGAAGGACGAGCACGGCACCGTCGTCCTCGCCGTGATCGCCACCTACGGCCAGACCCGGCACACCCTGGTCCAGCGCTCCCGCTACGACGGCCCCTATCTGCCCGGATTCACCGCCGCCGACCCGATCGTCGAGCCCCCGCGGCTCTCCGGCAAGAAGCCCGGGTGGCGGACCTTCCAGGCCATCGACCACTGCGTGGGCAATGTCGAACTCGGCCGGATGAACGAGTGGGTCGCCTTCTACAACAAGGTCATGGGCTTCACCAATATGAAGGAGTTCGTCGGCGACGACATCGCCACCGAGTACTCCGCCCTGATGTCGAAGGTCGTCGCCGACGGCACGCTGAAGGTGAAGTTCCCCATCAACGAGCCCGCCATCGCGAAGAAGAAGTCGCAGATCGACGAGTATCTGGAGTTCTACGGCGGTGCCGGCGTCCAGCACATCGCGCTCGCGACCAACGACATCGTCGCGACCGTACGGACGATGCGTGCGGCCGGGGTCCAGTTCCTGGACACCCCCGACTCGTACTACGACACCCTGGGCGAGTGGGCCGGGGAGACCCGGGTGCCCGTCGAGACCCTGCGGGAGCTGAAGATCCTCGTCGACCGCGACGAGGACGGCTATCTGCTCCAGATCTTCACCAAGCCGGTGCAGGACCGTCCCACGGTCTTCTTCGAGATGATCGAGCGCCACGGCTCGATGGGCTTCGGCAAGGGCAACTTCAAGGCCCTGTTCGAGGCGATCGAGCGCGAGCAGGAGAGGCGCGGCAACCTCTGAGTGCCCGCCCCGTGACGTGCGGGGGCGGTGCACGGCGGTCCGGCGCGCTGCGGACCGTTGGCGTACGGGCCGCCCAAGTGCCCCGAGGACGCGGGTACGTGAGGTGGGCCCGGGCGCTTCCGGCCGGTGGGCGGGCCGGGTTGCCCGGGGCGGCCACTCCGCTCGATGACCCTGGTGTCCCCGGGGCCCGGTGGGCGGTTACGCGGTTGGCCGAGCCCCTGAGGACTGCGGGTACGTGGGCCGGACCCGCCCGTACCGGCCGGTCAGCGGGCTCGGGCGGCCCGGCCCGGTCCGTACGTCGACGGTCCCGGCCGCGAGGAAGGCCGCGACGGCCTTCTCCGCGTCCTCGGCCCCGACCACGTGGACCGGGCTCGGGGCGGCCCGGCCCGGCCCGGTCCACGGTCGGCCCGCCGGGCCCGGGGCCGTTGCCGTCGTGAGCCGTACCGTCGGTCCAGGCGAGGGTGAAGCCGCCGAGCAGACAGGCGGCGACGTTGTCGGGGTGGCCCTCGATCTCGGTGGCCAGCGCCAGCAGGGCGGTGTCGTCGGGTGCCCTGGCTCGCTCCGGGGCCGTTCCCCGTGGTGGCCGGTCGTGCGGTTCGCCGAGTGCCCTGCTGCTGCGGGCACTTGGGGCAGGGCCACCGGGGCGCCGTCGCGCCGGGGCTGCTTACGATCGAGCCTGTGTGCGCACATGTGATGATCGCCGAGGACGACGAAAAGCAGGCCGAACTCCTCCGCCGCTACCTCGAACGGGACGGCCACACCGCGGTTCTCGTGCACGACGGCCGCGCCGCCGTCGAGTCCGTCCGCCACCGCGCCCCCGATCTGCTCGTCCTCGATGTGATGATGCCGAGAACCGACGGCCTGGACGTGCTGCGCATCCTGCGGGCCGAGAAGTACGACCTCCCGGTGCTGATGCTCACCGCCCGCTCCACCGAGGACGATCTGCTGCTCGGCCTCGATCTCGGCGCCGACGACTACATGACCAAGCCCTACAGCCCGCGCGAGCTGATGGCCCGCGTCCGTACGCTGCTGCGCCGCACCCGCAGACCTCCGGCGGCCGGAGGGCGGCAGCCGCTGACCGCGGGCCCGCTCGTCATCGACCCCGACCGGCACGAGGTCACCGTCGACGGCGAGTGGATCGAGTGCACCCCCGGCGAGTTCCGCATCCTCGCCGCCATGGCCGCCGAACCCGGCCGGGTCTTCACCCGCGAGCGGCTCCTGCGGGAACTCCACGGCTACGCCCGCTATATCGGCGACCGGACCGTCGACGTCCACATCATGAATCTGCGCAAGAAGATCGAGCCCTCGCCCCGCCGGCCCGTCCTTCTCCTCACGGTCTTCGGCGTCGGCTACAAACTGGCCGGTCCGGCGAAACGGTCCGGCCATGCGCGGCCGTAGGAAGGGCCCCGGGCCCGTGCCCCGGCGGATGCCGCTGCGCAAGAGCCTGCTGGGACGGCTGCTCGCCGTCTCCGCCCTCGTCGCGGCCTGCTCGGTCGCGGCCACGGCCTGGATCGCCGTACAGACGACATCCGGCGCGATCAAACAGCAGCAGGGACAGAACTTCACCGACGACGCCCGGATCTACGACACCCTTCTCGGCCACGCCGCCACCCGCCCCCAGTGGGGCGGTGTCCAGAAGACCGTGCGGGACCTCGCCCGTAAGTACGACCGCCGGATCGCCCTCACCACCCCGGACCGGGTGCCGATCGCCGACTCGGCCACCGGGCCGAAGCCGCCCGCGCTCCCCGCGAAGCGCTCGGCCGTCGTCGACCCGCTCGCCACGGAAACCCTCCTCGACCCCACGTCCGCGGGGTACGGCGGTGACACCGCCGACCGTATCGACCCCCGCGCCGTCGGCCCCTTCCGGCTGACCCCGGCCGAACGCGACGAACTGCGAGGTACCGCGGACAGGGTCCAGACCTGTCTGCGTCGCTGGAACATCGACGCGGACGTCGTCCCCACCCCGAGCGGACGCCCCTATGTGCGTGTCGTCGGCGGCGAGTCCGACAGCGTTCAGCGCTCCCCGTGCCGGTCCGACGGGCTCAGCGGGCCCACCAGGACCGAACGCACGGCCCTCGGCGCGCTCAACCGGCTCACCGACGACTGTCTGAAACGCCAGGACGGCCAAGCCGTACGGCTGGCACTGGACCTCGTCTCGGAGCGGGAGATCAGGATCGTCCGGGCCGACGGCTCGCCCATCACCATCGGCGGGCTGTACGTCGGGCCCACAGCGGTCGGGTCCGCCCCCGGGCCGTTTCTGGTGGAGACGGTGCCGACTCCGGCTCCGGCCCGGGAGAAGGCGGGTGCGGACCGGGCCGTCGCGACCTGTGTGGACAGTGCCCGCAGGGAGCAGCTCGCCCCCTATGTCTCCCCGGCCGCGCTGCTGTTCATCGGCGACTCCAGTACTCCCACCGTCCCCGGCTTCGAACTCTCACCGCGCAACACCGCGCGTATCGCCGGAGCCGCCGCCCTCGTCCTCGCCCTGACCGTCGGCGCGTCCGTGCTCGCCGCCACCCGGCTCGTACGGCCGCTGCGCGCGCTGACCGGCGCGGCCCAGCGGCTGAAGGACGGAGGGAGCGCGGAGCCCGTACCGGTCGGCCCGGACAACGAGATCGGGCGGCTGGCCGCCGCGTTCAACGACATGGCCGCCCACCGCGCCCGGCTGGAGGCCCAGCGCCGGGAGATGGTCGGCGACGTCGCCCATGAGCTGCGTACGCCCCTGAGCAATATCCGGGGCTGGCTCGAAGGCGCCCAGGACGGTGTCGCCGAGCCGGACCCGGCCTTCGTCTCCTCGCTGCTGGAGGAGGCGGTCCAGCTCCAGCACATCATCGACGACCTCCAGGACCTGGCCCAGGCAGACGCGGACGCGCTGCGGCTGCGGCCGGAGCCGGTGCGCCCGGGTGAGCTGCTCGGCCAGGTCGCGGCGGCGCACCAGGTCAGCGCGGACTCGTCCGGCGTCACGCTGACGGTGTCGGTCCCGGCCGGGGCACCCTCGCTGACGGCCGATCCGGTACGGCTGCGGCAGGCCGTCGGCAACCTGGTCTCCAACGCCGTACGCCACACGCCGCCCGGCGGCACCGTCACCCTGCGGGCGTACGGCTCCGGCGACGGCGAGGACACCGGGCGGCACGTCGTCCTGGAGGTCGCCGACACCGGCGCCGGAATTCCGCCCGGCGACCTTCCGCATGTCTTCGACCGCTTCTGGCGGGCCGAGAAGTCCCGCAGCCGGCGCACGGGCGGCAGCGGGCTCGGTCTCGCGATCGTACGGAAGCTGGCGGAGGCGCACGGCGGTTCGGCCCAGGCGCGGAGCACGGTGGGGGAGGGGTCGGTCTTCACCCTGCGGCTGCCCGTCGAGGGGCCGGTGGGTCCGGGGGACCGCCCGCCCGAGGGACCGGTGGGTCCGGCGGGCGGCGCACCCGAGGGACGGGTAGGTCCGGCGGACCGCCCGCCGCCCTCCTCGCCCTGATCGCCGCCTCACAACGATCTGACAGGTTCTTCACACCTTCGGTCCAGCCTGGCCGGCATGCCCGGACGGCCCCTCACCTCGGGCCGTCCGGGTGTCACCCGGACCGACCTGGAATGGAGCCATCCCCATGTCCCCCCGTCTCACCCTGCGTTCCCTCGCCGTCGCGGCGGTCGCCGTCGGCGCGGTGATCGCTCCCGGCACCATCGCCTTCGCGGCGGCGTCGCCCACCCCCACTTCCACCTCCGTGCCCGCACCCAAGCCCTCGGAAGACAAGGGGACGGCGGCCGAGGAATGCCGGATCTTCCTGCGAGAGTCCAAGACCGACGCCAAGCCTGATGCCAAGCCCGACCCCAAGCTCGACCCCGAGGCCATCGGACTCGGCCGGGCAGCGTGTGGCAAGACCGTGTTGCCGCGCGGCGGAGTGGCGGCGGGTGAGCGGCCCGCGGGCACGTCCGCGCAGACGGGCGGCGGGTACACCGCCGCCGTGACCGGATCCGCCGTCGTGCTGCTGCTCGCGGCCGGCGGATACGCCGTGACCGGCCGCCGCAGGGCCGCGCGCCGCGAGGGCTGACGCCGGCTCACCGCCGTGGTGGGACCGACCACCGCGGCGGTGTCCGCCGTGTGCCGCCGCTGCCGCCCCCGCCCTGGAGCCCCACGATGATCCGCGCACCCCTGCGTACCGCCCTCGCCCTCCTCCTAGCCCTCACCGCCGCGGGCTGCTCCTCGTCCACCGCGCCGGAGCGGCCGTCCCGGGACGGGGCCTCCGCCGCCTCCGTCCCCACCGCGCCCGACGCCGCCCCCGGTCGCCCGTCCGGGCCCGCCACCGCCGCTCCCGTACGGGTCACCATCCCCGCCATCGGCGTCGACAGCTCCCTGATGCGCCTCGGACTCAACGGGGACGGCACCGTCGAGGTCCCGCCCGCCGAGCAGGGCATGAGCGCGGGCTGGTACACCGGCGCGGCCGTCCCCGGCGAGCCCGGAGCGGCGGTCATCATCGGCCACAACGACACGAAGTACGGCCGGGCGGTCTTCCACGACCTCCGTAAACTCACCAAGGGCGCGGAGATCTCCGTCATCAACGCCGCCGGTGTCACGGCGCGCTTCACCGTGACCGGCAAGGAGGTCGTCCAGAAGACCGCGTTCCCCACCCAGCGGGTCTACGGCCGGGTCGACGACCGCGTCCTGCGCCTGGTCACCTGCGACGGCCCCTTCGACCCGCAGGGCCACCCGGTGGACAACCTCATCGTCTACGCCACGGCCAAGTGATTTCCGGGTGGGTGGGCGTTTCCTGTTCCGTCGCCGTTTCTTGGGCGCGTTCGGGGGTGACCGTTTCTCTGGCCCGTTGCCGCGGTTGGGGGTTCCCGGGCGTGGGTGACCGTTTCCTCGGTCCGCGGCCGCACCTGGCCGCGTCCGGGGGCCTCAATCGCCGGCCGGGCTCTATGTGGTGACCGGTCCTTGTTCCGTTGCTGTTCTTGGGCGCGTTCGGGGGCCTCAATCGCCAGCCGGGCTTCATGTGGTCGCAGATTCCTTGGTTCGTGGCCGTTCTTGGGCGTGTGGTCCTCACGTCGCCGACCGGGCTGAGAGGGGGCCGACCCGTTCCAGCTGTCGGGCCTCCGGCTTCGGGGGCCGGGGTGGCATTTCCAGCCTCGCCGGCGTTTGAGGCGCGGGGTTCGGGGCGGAGCCCCGACAGGGGGTTGCACCGGTCCGTCCGGCTGCCGGGTCACCGTGCCGGGGTCCGACCCGGTCTGGCCGTCGGGGCCGGGGTGACCCATCCGGCCCGGCGGTAGGGGCCGGGTTGCCCATTTCAGCCTCGCCGGCGTTTGAGGCGCAGGGTTCGGGGCGGAGCCCCGACAAGGGCGTCAGCCGACCCCCGCACCCGGAGCACCCGCACCCGCGCCCGGACCCCCTCGCATCCCCCCGCCCCCCTCTTCCTCCCCTTCCCTCCCCGTCAGCTTCCGCGGGCCCCCGTCCGGCGGCTCACCCAGCGCCGCCAGCGCCGTCCGGGCCGCGGGGGCCAGCAGCGGGGAGAAGACGGGGTTGGTGCGGAGCGCCTCCGCGACATGGCGCCGGGCGGGGCCGTACAGCCCGAGGGCCCGTTCGATCTCCCCGAGGTGGTACGCGAAGACGGGGCGCCGCGGCCCCTCCTTCGTCGCCCGCTTCGCGAACGGCAGCGCCTCCTTCGCCCGCCCCGCCCTGAACAGCGCCCACCCCAGCGCGTCCGCCATCTGCACACTGTGCCGCCCCCGGTCCCACTCCGCCCGCAGCCGGTCCACCGCCTCGTCCGGATCCCCGTGGTCCGTCTCGTACCGGCCGAGCACCAGCTCCACGTTCACCCCGTGCGCCGCCGCGTCCCGGGCGGCCGTGCGTACCGTCTCGTACCGGCTGACGGCATCCCCTTCGAGACCCAGCGACGCGTACAGGTCACCCGCCTCCAGCGCGTACTCCGGCAGCGGCATCTTCTCCATGGCCGCCTGGTAGTCGCGGAACGCCTCGTCGGAGCGGCCGAGCGCCCCCAGCGCCCGGCCCCGGGACGCCAGCACCGCATGGTGGTCCGGCGCCAGCCGCAGCGCCTGACCGTAGCTCTCCACCGCCTCCGCCGGCTCGCCCCGCTCCCACGCCAGCTCCCCGAGCCGCCACAGCGCGGACGCCTTCTCGGCGGGGCCCTGCGCGGCGCCCACCGCGTCGTACGCGTGCGCCGCCGCGTCCTCGCGCCAGCCCCGGTCGCGGTAGACCTGCGCGGACACGGCCCGTACCCGTGAACCGGCGTACAGCTTCTGGAGGCTGTCCAGCGACCGGCCCACGGACTTGTAGTCGCCGAGTCCGCCGTACGCCTCGATCAGCACGGGGTACACCGTCCACCGCCGGGGCCGCTGCTTCTGCGCCAGCCGGGCGAAGTCGCGGGCCGCGAGGAAGTCCTGGCGGGCGTTGGCGAGTGCCGCGAGCCCCAGCAGCGCCTCGGTATTGCCCTGCTCGCCGGGCAGGACCTCCAGCGAGCGCCGCAGCGCCTTCTCCGCCTTCGGATACGCCGACCACTCCGCGAGCCGCACCCCCCGCTCGGTGTACGCGGCACCCAGCACCGCCCAGGACTCCTCGTCCCGGGGGTGCTTCACCAGCCACCGCTCCCGGTCGGCGATCAGCGCGCCGAGATCCGCGAGCGACGCGGGAGCGCCCGCGCCCGCCGCCGCCCTGGCCCGCGCGGCCGGTCCCGGCACGGGCGGCGGGGCCGGCTCGTCCCCGGGGACGAGCGCGACGATCCCCGTGGCCAGGGCCGCGGCGACGAGCGTGCCGACGGCCGCGTTCTTCCACACTTCGCCTTTCATGACGATCACTGTGCGTCAGGTTGACGTCGGTACGAAGAATGCTCCCCGCCCCGTGCGGCCGAAGGGGGGCGGGTTCACACCGATGGCCCCGGGTGCGACGCTGGGCTCATGGACGATCACCCGGAACTCCTCGTACGGCTGCGCGCCGGGCTCCCCGCCGAGACCCTGATCACCGACCCGGACGTCATGACCTCCTACGGACGGGACATGGCGAGCTTCTGCGACGCGGGCACCCCGGCCGTCGTCGTCCTGCCGCGCACGGTCGAGCAGGTCCAGCAGGTGATGCGCACGGCGACGGAGCTGCGCGTCCCGGTCGTCCCGCAGGGCGCCCGTACGGGCCTGTCGGGCGCTGCCAACGCCTCGGACGGCTGCATCGTCCTCTCGCTCACGAAGATGGACCGGATCCTGGAGATCAGCCCGGTCGACCGGATCGCCGTCGTGGAACCGGGCGTGGTCAACGCCGTGCTCTCCCGCGCGGTTCACGAGCACGGCCTGTACTACCCGCCCGACCCCTCCAGCTGGGAGACCTGCACGATCGGCGGGAACATCGGCACCGCGTCGGGCGGTCTGTGCTGTGTGAAGTACGGGGTGACGGCCGAGTACGTGCTCGGTCTCGACGTCGTCCTCGCCGACGGCCGGCTGCTGTCCACCGGCCGCCGCACCGCGAAGGGCGTCGCCGGATACGACCTCACCCGGCTGTTCGTCGGCTCCGAGGGCAGCCTCGGCATCGTCGTCAAGGCGGTGCTGGCGCTCCGGCCCCGGCCGCCGCAGCAGCTCGTCCTGGCGGCCGAGTTCCCGAGCGCCGCCGCGGCCTGTGACGCCGTCTGCGCGATCATGGAGCGCGGCCACACCCCGGCGCTGCTGGAGCTGATGGACCGTACGACGATCCACGCGGTCAACGCCCTGGCGAACATGGGGCTGCCCGGCTCCACCGAGGCCCTGCTGCTGGCCGCGTTCGACACCCCCGACCCGGCGGCCGACCTGGCAGCCGTCGGGAAGCTCTGCGCGGCCGCGGGCGCCACCGAGGTCGTGCCCGCCGAGAATGCCGCGGAGTCCGAACTCCTCCTCCAGGCGCGCAGGCTCTCGCTCACCGCCCTGGAGACGGTGAAGCGGGCGACGATGATCGACGATGTGTGCGTACCGCGCTCCCGGCTCGGCGCGATGATCGACGGTACGGCCGCCATCGCGGACGCATACGGCCTCACCATCGGGGTCTGCGCGCACGCGGGCGACGGCAACACCCACCCCGTCGTCTGCTTCGACCCCGCCGATCCGGACGAGTCCCGGCGCGCCCGGGAGTCCTTCGACGAGATCATGGCCCTCGGTCTGGAACTCGGCGGCACGATCACGGGCGAGCACGGTGTCGGCGTACTCAAGAAGGAGTGGCTGGCGCGCGAACTCGGCCCGGTGGGCGTGGAGTTGCAGCGGGGCATCAAGCACACGTTCGACCCGCTGGGCATCCTCAACCCGGGCAAGCTGTTCTGACCGGCCGTCCGGGCCCGCCGTCCGGGGCCGGACGGCAGTGCCGGTACGACCCGAGTCCGGTACGTACGCTTCCGGTACGGGACGCCCCGGTACATACGCCTCCGGTACGGGACGCCATCGGCCCGGAAGCCGTGCCGTTACGGGCCGGGCGGCGCGGCGGGCGCGACGGCCGGGTCCGCGCCGGGAGGGGCGGGGGGAGGGCCCGGCCGGGCGCTCAGACATCGCCGTCCGGGAACTCGTCCCAGGTCATCGGCCCCCATACCCCGTGTCCGTCGGCGGGGTGGTGCGCGAGCAGCCCCGCGATCCCGTCGTCGATGTCGAGCGCGGCGGTCTCCGAACCCGGCGGGATCACCCGCAGGGTCCGCTCCAGCCACGCCGACACCACGGCGGACGGCGCTTCGAGGAGCGCGTCGCCGTCCGGCGAGCTGAGCGCCATCAGGATCACGCTCCGGCCCTCCGCCTTGGTCGGCCAGATCCGCACATCGCCGTGACCGCAAGGCCGGAACACCCCTTCCACCAGCAGTTCACGCGCGAAGGTCCACTTGACGGGGTTGTCGGAGCCGATGTGGAAGATGATGTGCACGGCGTACGGGTCGTCCGTACGGTAGGCCAGCCGCGCGGGCACCGGGATGCTCCGCTCCGGCGACAGCACCAGCTTCAGTTCCAGTTCGCGTTCCACCACGGAGTGCATGACAGCTTCTCTCCCCTTGTCCATGTGCCCATACGGAGGCGTCCCTGCGGACCCGGCTCGGGTCCTGCCAGGAGAGAGCGGGTCCCCGCCGGGTCATTACGCGACTTCGGGAGACTTTTTTCGGACTACTTTCCGTAACGCTCGGGCCAATGATCCGGCCAACGTTCCGCCCCGGGAGGCGAGGTGACGGAACCGCGGCCCGCCGCCCGTGCCCGGAGGGACGGCGTGGAGGCGTGCGGGGTGCGAACGGAGCCGGACGGGCGGGGTGCGGTCCGCGTGGGACGTCGGCCACCGGGAGACGGCGGACGGGGTGGCCGGAACCGTACGAGACACAGGGAGGCGGAGGGGAGACAGAAGGGAGAGGTGTGGCGAAGCCACCGGAAGGGGGTGAGGGAACATACCGGAAAGTGGCCGTTACTCCGGGACCGGCCCGGGGTTGTGTGAGGGTCTGATAGATGTGGAGCCTTGAACAAGGCTCGCGAGGAGATACGGGACCGGTGATGAGCGCCCCAACCCCGCACGGCGGCGACGGCAGTCCGACGCCCGGCTACTATCCGGATCCATCCATCCCGGGATATGTCCGGTACTGGAACGGCGCCGCGTGGGTGCCTGGCACCAGCCGTCCCGCGCCCAAGGACGACGACGCCGCGGCGTCCCCGGACCCCGCCCGGCCTGCCGCCGACCGGACCCCGGCGCAGTCCCCGGTCCAGTCCCCGGCCCCTGCCGTCGCGCCCGCCCGGGACAGCGCGGCCCGGGACAGCGCTTCCGTACGGGACACCGCGCCGGCCCGGGACACCGGCCGGACCCCGGGGCGGGGAACTAACCCGCCCCCGCCCGGCGCGGGCACCCTGGAGCTCTCCGCGTCCGCCCGGACGCCCGCGCCCGTGTCCGCCGCGCCGTCGGCGCCCGCGTCCCCGCCCGCTCCCGGACCCGGTGCCGCCGCGGCGTCCGCTCCCGCGCAGCTGGAGGAGACCGGTCCGGTCTTCCTCGACGAGGAGCCCTCCGACCAGCCGTCCCGTCCGGAGCCCGCCACCGCCTGGCAGGCCACCACCTCGCGCCAGACCGGCTTCGGCGGCGAGCGGGACAACCGGGTCGCGTGGGGCGGCCCCGAGCCCGCCACGCCCTCCGCGCCTTCCGCCGATCCGCGCGTACCGGCCCAGGGCGCGTCCCCGTCCGCCGGGGCACCGGCCGGTGATCCGTCCGGGGGCGCGCTCCCCGGCGTACGGTCGACGGCGCCCGGGGCACAGCGGGAGGCCGCCGCCCTCGCACAGCCGCCCCGGACGGCCGGTGACAGTGCGGCACCCGAGCACACCGTCACCATCCGCGCCCAGGGATCCCGGTCCGCCGCGGGACAGCAGCCCGAACAGGCGCTGAGCGTACGGTCCATGACCCCCGGCGCCGCACCGGCGGCACCCCTCCCCACGGCTCCCGCGCCTGCCCCGGCACCCGCCCGGCCCCAGGCACCCGAGCGGCCGGGGACGGCGCAGCCCGACCCCGTCACCCCCGGGTCCGGCGGAGGTTCGGCCTCCTGGGCCCAGCAGGTGCACCAGCTCGCCCGGCCGGAGGGCGAGCAGCCCGTCGCGCCGTGGAAGCCCCCGGCCGACGACCCCTTCCTGCGGGCCGCCCAGGCGCAGGCCGCCGCCCGGCCCGCGCCGCTCGGCAGACGGCTGGCCGCCCGGCTGATCGACAGCGTGGTGCTCGGCGCCCTCGTGGGGGCCGTCGCCGTGCCCGTGCTCTCCCGGACGGTCACGCACATCGACGAGAAGATCGAGGCGGCCAAGCAGTCCGGCGAGACGGTCACCGTCTGGCTCGTGGACGGCACCACCGGGGTGCATCTCGCGATCGTCCTCGGCGCGCTGCTGGTGCTGGGGGCGCTGTACGAGGCGCTGCCGACCGCGAAGTGGGGCCGTACGCTCGGCAAGAAGCTGTGCGGGCTCACGGTGGTGGACATCGAGTCGCACGAGCCACCGTCGTTCGGGACGGCCCTGCGGCGCTGGCTGGTCTACTCGGTGCTCGGGCTGATCGTCGTCGGTGTGGTCAATGTTCTGTGGGCGCTGGTCGACAGGCCGTGGCGCCAGTGCTGGCACGACAAGGCCGCGCATACGTTTGTCACCCGGCGGCCCGCCGACGGGTTGCCGCGGGGCGGGTAGGGGTGAGGTTGCTCCGGCGGGGGCGGTGCCCCCGGGGCGTCGGCGGGCTTGTGCGGGTTGCCCTCCGGGGCTGGCGGGGGTGAGGTTGCTCCGGCGGGGGCCTGTGCGCTCTGTTGGTCCGCGGTGCGGGTTGCTTGTCGGGGTGTTGGCCCCGAGCCCCTGCGCCTCAATCGCCGGCGGGGCTGATTTTGTGCGGGTTGCTTGTCGGGGTGTTGGCCCCGAGGGCTTGCGCCTCAGTGGTCGGCGGGGCTGGTTTTGTGCGGGTTGGCCGGTGGGGCTGATAGGGCGGGCCGTTCCAGGGCCCCGGGGCCTTGCGCCTCAGTCGCCGGCGGGGCTGAATCCGTGCGGGTTGCACGGCTGGGCTGACAGGGCGAGGACGTTCCGGGGGCGGGCCTCTGTCGGTGGGTATCGCTGACCCCGGTATCAGGGGGTGTTCCCCCGAACGGCGTGCGAGCTTTTGCGGGGGGTCCGGGCACGGGGTGCACTGCCCTCATGAGCAACGACCAGCCACCGCCCCCCGGATGGGGGAACCCGGAATCCGGCGGGCCCCCCGGGAACGACCCCTTCAAGAAGCCGCCGCCCGGAGGACAGGGCGGAGAAGGCGGTGGGCAGGGCGGGGGAGCGGACCAGCCACCCCAGGGTCCGCCGCCGGGCTCTCCTTACGGCGGTGGCCAGGGCGGACCGTACGGCGGGCAGGGCGGCCCGTACGGCGGGCAGGGCGGCCCGTACGGCAGCGGGGCGGGCGGTACGCCTCCCCCGTACGACCCCTATGGCGGCGGACCGTACGGGGGCACCCCCGACCCCCTCGCCGGAATGCCCCCGCTCGCGGACTTCGGCAAGCGGTTCACGGCCCGGGTCATCGACGCCCTGATCATCTTCGTCCCGCTGTTCGTGATCTCCCTGATCGCGGGAGGCTGGAACAGCGGTGCGAACAGCGGTGACGAGTGGAACGACTTCGCCGATCAGGTGAACTCCGGCCGCCAGTGGCTGTGGTCGCTGATCGCTCTGGTCGCTTACGTCGGTTACGACACGCTCATGGTGAAGAGGAACGGACAGACCGTCGGCAAACGCCTGCTGCGGATCCGGGTCGCGATGCTGAACGACGGCAGCACCCCGGACACGGGAGCGTCCCTGGTGCGCGCGGCCGTGCTCTGGGTGCCGGCGCTGGTCTGCTGCTTCTGTCTGTGGTGGATCGTCCTCATCATCACGATCCTGACCGACAAGCCGTACAAACAGGGGCTGCACGACAAGGCGGCCAAGACGGTGGTGGTGACCGTGCCCGGCGAGCCGGAGAGGACCTGAGCCCCCGTGTACCGGCTCAGGCCGCGTACTCGCTCTAACGGCCCAGCGAGTGCTCGCCGAACCTGGCCTCGGCTCCCGCCGCCGCGTGCGCGCGGGGGCCGGGCACCCGGGTGGCGAGTCCGTCGGCCGACGCCGCGGGCGGGGCGGGGACCCGGGTGGCGAGTCCGTCGGCCGACGCCGCGGGCGGGGCGGGGACCCGGTTCGGCGGGAGCGGACGCGAGGCCCGGACCGCCCGGCTCATCGGCAGCACCGTGGCGACCAGCAGGCCGAGGGCCATCGAGGCGACCCCGATGGCCGCGACCCCGAGAGCGTGGGTGGTGCCGGTGAACAGCAGCAGAGCCAGCGCCGAGAAAACGACGGTGGCCGAACCGGAGGCGAGCTGTGCGGCAGTCGGACGCGGCATGACGGTATCCGTCCTCAAGACAGGCTGGGGGGCTTCGGGCGGGGATGTCGCTCAACGCGGTCGCACTGTCAAGTGACTCTACGGTGCTGGATGCCCGGCCGGAACCGGAGGTAAGCGTGACCTTCTGCACGCCGCCGGTGCATTGGGGGCGCACGGATTCATACGTCCCAGAAGATGACCCATTCGATGCGCCTGCCACCGGCCATCCACTGTCCGGATATCGGAACTCGACTTCCGCATAATGCAGTTGGTGTGTTCAAGTCAAGGGCTGTCTTTTCTCCCGGGACTGCGGTCGAATGCCGTCACTTGAGACGCGATATCCCGCCCGGACAACCCCACATTCTGGTCCGTGGCGCAGGAGCGCGGAGGAGGATTTTCATCAAGTGACCAATAAGAGACGGACGATCAGAGCGTCCGCGGTGCTCGTCGCGCTGGCCGCGACCACCGTGGCGGTCTCGGCGTTCGGCACCGCCCAGGCGGGGGCACAGGGGTCCCCGGCCTCGGCGGCCGTCGAACGCAGGGACCCGGCGCCGCAGAAGGAGCAGGCCGGGCACGATCTCGACGGCCCCTTCAGCAAGCAGCAGGAGCAGCAGCGCGAGGCCGCGCTGGAACAGGTCATATCCGGGGACGCGACCGTGCAGCAGCGCGGCGCGTCCAAGGTCGTGAAGCTCGGCGACAGGAAGTACGTCGAACTGGGCCGGGAGAAGACCGACAGGATCTTCACCATCCTGGTCGAGTTCGGCGACAAGGTCGACGACACCACTCTCTACGACCCGGACGGCCCCGAAGGCCCCGAGCCGCCCGTCAAGAAGTACGGCGGAACCCCGGGCCCGCTCCACAACACGATCGCCCGGCCGGACCGGAAGAACGACAATTCCACGGCCTGGCAGGCGGACTACAACCGCCGGCACTTCCAGGACCTCTACTTCGGCACCGGCAGGGACGCATCCGGAAAGCCCAAGGAGTCCCTGAAGACCTACTACGAGAAGACGTCGTCCGGCCGGTACTCGGTCGAGGGTGCGGTCTCCGACTGGGTGAAGGTCGAGTACAACGAGGCCCGTTACGGTTCCAACTACTGCGGCGACTCCAATTGCGCCAATGTCTGGGACACCGTCCGGGACGGCGTCACCGCATGGGTCGCCGACCAGAAGGCGCAGGGCCGTGACGATGCGCAGATCGCGGCGGATCTGGCCGGATACGACCAGTGGGACCGCTACGACTTCGACAACGACGGCAACTTCAACGAGGCCGACGGCTATATCGACCACTTCCAGATCGTCCACGCCGGCGAGGACGAGTCGGCGGGCGGCGGAGCCCAGGGCGGCGACGCCCTGTGGGCGCACCGCTGGTACGCGTACGGCACGGACGCCGGCAGCACCGGCCCGGCGTACAACAAGGCCGGCGGCACCCAGATCGGCGGCACCGGCATCTGGGTCGGCGACTACACGATGCAGCCCGAGAACGGCGGCCTCGGTGTCTTCGCCCATGAGTACGGTCATGACCTGGGGCTGCCCGACCACTACGACACCTCGGGCCGCGGCGAGAACTCCACCGGTTTCTGGACCCTGATGTCGTCGGGCTCCTGGCTCGGCACCGGCAGGGACTCCATCGGCGATCTGCCCGGTGACATGACCGCCTGGGACAAGCTCCAGCTCGGCTGGCTCGACTACACCAAGGCCAGGGCGGCGACGCCGTCCGTGCACAAGCTGGGGGTGGCCGAGTACAACACCAGGCGCTCCCAGGCACTGGTCGTGGAACTGCCGGAGAAGCCCGTCACCACGACCGTCGTCAAGCCCGCCGAGGGCTCGGGGCAGTGGTGGAGCGACATGGGCGACGACCTCCGCAACACGCTGTCCCGCCCGGTCGACCTCACCGGCAGGACAACGGCGTCGCTGGCGCTGTCCGGCTGGTGGGACATCGAGACCGGTTACGACTACCTCTACACCGAGGTCTCCACGGACGGCGGCTCGAACTGGACGCCCCTCGACGGCACGGCCGACGGCAGGGCGATCGGGCGTGACGCCGCCGACAAGCCGGCGCTGACCGGCACCTCGGGCGCGTACCGCAGCCTCCTCTACCCGCTGGACGCCTACGCGGGCCAGAAGATCGACGTCCGCTTCCGCTACCAGACCGACGGGGGCGCGGGCGGCAAGGGCTTCGCGGCCGACGCGATCTCGGTCACGGCGGACGGCACCGCGCTGTTCACCGACAACGCCGAGGGTGACGACGCCGGCTGGACGGCCAAGGGCTTCTCGCGGATCGGCGAGTCCTTCACCAAGGACTACGAGCAGTACTACATCGCCGAGAACCGCCAGTACGTGTCGTACGACCGGACGCTCAGGGCCGGCCCGTACAACTTCGGCTTCCCGGCGCCCAGGGACAGCTGGGTCGAGCACTACCCGTACCAGAACGGTCTGCTGATCTGGCTCTGGGACACCTCCCAGAAGGACAACAACACCAGCGTCCACCCGGGCCAGGGGCTCGTGCTGCCGGTCGACGCGCACGCCGAGCCCATGAGGTGGGCGGACGGCACGCTGATGCGGAACCGGATCCAGTCGTTCGACTCCACCTTCAGCAGGCGGCCGACCGACGGCTTCACCCTGCACCGGGCCGGTGTCCCGACCCGGATCGCACCACAGCGGGGCAACCCGGTCTTCGACGACCGCAAGGGTGTCTACTGGTACGCCGAGAACCCGACGGCCGGTGTCAAGGTAACTGACACCAACACGAAGATCTCCATCGTGGGTGAGCGGCTGAATGGTGAAACGATCACCGTGAAGGTTGGTCCTTCGACTAGATAGTCACTGTTTGTGCAGGTCAGGCCATGATCGGCCGTTGCCCTCTGGCGGGCGGCGGCCGATCGTGTTTAGGTGCGTGGTGCGAGTCCCTTATTGACACACAACGAACAGGCACCGACCGGCCAGCTCACGGGGGAGTGGTTCTACGTATGCCCGGTGGAGGTTTCAGCAAGCTGCCGAACGGCAGTGTCGTCGTCGCGCTCAGTCTGCCCAGTCCGACGGGTGACGGCGGGACGGCCCGGTTTCTCGTCCATGCGGCGAATCGCGCGCGGGCGCTGACGCGGCTACGGAATCTGGGGCTGCGGGCGGTCTATCTGCGCGGGAACACCGAGCCGCCGACGCCGGACGAGATCACGGCGGTACTGCACCACCCGGACGGGCTGCTCTGGCGCACCCAGCCGGTCCCGGGAGCGGTGGCGGAGCTGTGGCACCCGCTGGGGTGGGGCCGCCGGGTGTAGCGCGGACGCCGGGGGCGTACGGGGGCGTGCGGGGCCGTGCCGGCCCATGGGGTCCGCCGCCCGGTCCCGGACCCTTCCGGCCGCAGCACCGGCGGGTGCGCCCGGCCCGTGAGGGGTCAGACCACGGGCGTGCCCGTGAGCGTGACGCCGGCCGTGCGGAGGGTTTCGAGGGCCCGCGCGGTGGAGTCCTCGGCGACCCCCGCTGTGAGGTCCAGCAGGACCTGGGTGGTGAAGCCCTCGCGGGCCGCGTCCACGGCCGTCGCCCGGACGCAGTGGTCCGTGGCGATGCCGACCACGTCGACCTCGGTGACCCCGTGCTCCCGCAGCCACTCGGCCAGCGTCGTCCCGTTCTCGTCCGCGCCCTCGAAGCCGCTGTACGCCGCCGCGTAAGCGCCCTTGTCGAACACCGCGTGGATCGCCCCGGACGCCACCGCGGGCGCGAAGTTCGGGTGGAAGCCGACCCCCTCCGTACCGGCCACACAGTGACGCGGCCAGGAGTTCACATAGTCCGGCGTCTCGGAGAAGTGGTCACCCGGGTCGATGTGGTGGTCACGGGTGGCGACGACATGGCGGTAGCCCGCGGGCGCTGTCTGACCGATCAGTTCGGTGATGGCGGCGGCGACCTCGGCGCCCCCCGCCACCGCGAGGCTTCCGCCCTCGCAGAAGTCGTTCTGAACGTCGACGACGATCAAGGCGCGGTGCATGGCGGCTGTCCTTCGCGGCTGTCGGGATGCAAGGAATATCGGTGATTCCGGCGATTCCGGTGATATTGGATCTATGGGTGCTATCGGTGATGCCGTGTAACGCGTGGTACCCGAGGGGAACGGGTGGTGCGCGGTTACCGCCGGAGCCTAGGGCCTCGGATGACCGCAGGGGAGAGGCGTACGGGCTGGACACCGGCGCGCACCGCGAGCGCCCCTCTGTTCGGGAGCGTCCCCCCGGATCCGGGTCCCACACGTACCGCGCCGGGATTCACGCGTCCGCCGCGCCTTTTGTGGCTCGGTTCTCCCCCCTCGGACTCCGTCCGAGGCCCCCGCCGGGCTGCTTTGGCGTGTGTCGACGGTTGACCGTGTTCGGTCGGGGGGTTGGGTGGAGGGTCTCCGGGCGGTGGCCGACGCGCGGTCTTCTTTTCTGTGGCTCGGTTCACTCTCTCGGACTCCGTCCGAGGCCCCCGCCGGGCTGCTTTGGCGTGTGTCGACGGTCGGCCGTGCTTGGTTGGGGGGCCGGGCGGAGGGTCTCCGTATGGTGGCCGACGCGCGGCTTTTATTTTTGTGGCTCGGTTCACCTCCGGGCCGCTTGAGCGTCTGTCGACGGTCGACCGTGCTCGATCCCTCGTTCCTCGGGACCTCCGCGCGCTCTCCCTTTCGACACCCGCGCGGCCCTTCGGTTCACTCGCCCAGCGGGTGCAGGGTCTTCGGTTGTGCGGGGCCTCGCGCGGGCCGTTCGGCTCACTCGCCCGACCGGCGAGGGGCTTCGTGTGCCCGGTTCGCTCGCCCGGCCGGTGAGGGGATCGGGCTCGGCTCACCGGGCTCAGGCCCTGGTCAGGCTTGGGGTGTATTCCGTCGGCAGCACCGGCTCCCCCCTCGACAGCTGGGTCGCCGACATCGGCAGCCGTCCGCGCGCGGCCACATGGCGCTCACGGGCCGCGTCCAGGGGCTCCCGGGCGACGACCTCGCCGCCCTTGACCAGGTCCACCAGCAGCTGGTGGTCGGCCAGGGGCCGCGGTACGGGACCGGTGCCCAGTACCTCCGCCTCCGCGACACCGTCGGCGTCCACCCGGCGTGCCGCCCACTTGCGGCCGCCGACGGAGGTCTTCGAGCCCATGGACTTCTTGGCCACCGGCTCCAGCGGGGCGGCGGGGTCGGCCGACCGGGCGCGGGCGACGAGTTTGTACACCATGGAGCACGTGGGGTGGCCGCTGCCGGTCACCAGCTGGGTCCCCACCCCGTACGCGTCGACCGGAGCCGCGGCCAGTGAGGCGATCGCGTACTCGTCCAGGTCGGAGGTGACCGTGATCTTCGTGTCGCGCGCTCCCAGCTCGTCCAGCTGCTGCCGGACCCGGTGCGCCACCAGCAGCAGGTCCCCGGAGTCGATCCGTACCGCGCCGAGGCCCGGACCCGCCAGTTCGACGGCGGTGCGGACCGCCTCCGCCACGTCGTAGGTGTCGACGAGCAGCGTGGTGCCCGGCCCCAGTGAATCCACCTGGGCCCGGAAGGCGTCGCGCTCGCTGTCGTGCAGAAGGGTGAAGGCGTGGGCGCTGGTGCCGCCGGTCGGGATCCCGTAGCGGAACCCGGCCGCCAGGTCCGAGGTCGAGTCGAAACCGCCGACGTACGCGGCGCGGGACGCGGCCACCGCCGCCAGCTCATGGGTGCGCCGTGCGCCCATCTCGATCAGCCGGCGCCCGCGCGCCGCGACGGACATCCGGGAGGCCGCCGCCGCGATGGCGGAATCGTGGTTCAGGATCGACAGGACCACGGTCTCCAGCAGTACGCACTCCGCGAAGGTGCCCTCGACCCGCAGGATCGGCGAGCCCGGGAAGTACACCTCGCCCTCCGGATAGCCCCAGATGTCGCCGCTGAACCGGTAGGACGCGAGCCATTCCAGCGTCGGCTCGTCCGCGACCGCCCTCTCGCGCAGAAAGTCGATGACGTCCGGGTCGAAACGGAAGTTCGCCACCGCGTCCAGCAGCCGCCCCGTGCCGCCCACGACGCCGTAGCGGCGCCCCTCGGGCAGCCGGCGGGTGAAGACCTCGAAGACGGATCGCCGGTGGGCCGTACCGGCCCGTAGCGCCGCCTGGACCATCGTGAACTCGTACTGGTCGGTGAAGAGCGCTGTCGAGGGAACATCCACCGGCAGCCCCAGTTCCGCAGTGTTCACGCCACTTCGCCTCACGCTTTCGTCTCAGCCGCCCGGGAACCCGGGCGATCCGGCCATGGCCTGATGTTACCGCACATCTCGTCAGTCTGACGAAATGTGGTGCCGTTTGTGCGATACCCCTCCCGGAGTGGCAGCATGGACCGGGTGAGTGTTGCTCCGACTGAGATCGAACGCCCCGAGTCGGCGGAGAAGACTGCCGCCGTCCCCGAGCCCGACGTGCCGTGGGTGACACTCGTCCACAACGATCCCGTCAATCTGATGAGTTACGTCACCTATGTCTTCCAGGCGTACTTCGGATATTCCAAGGACAAGGCGCGCAAACTGATGCTCGACGTCCATCACAAGGGACGCGCCGTCGTCTCCAGCGGCAGCCGCGAGGAGATGGAACGGGATGTGCAGGCGATGCACGGATACGGACTGTGGGCGACCCTCACCCAGGACCGCAACTGATGCCGGGACACTTCGAGGCGGTCCCCGGCGGTGGCGCGGCCGTCGCCCTGGACGAGGTCGAGATCGCCATTCTGCGCTCGCTGGCCGTCCAGATGGTGGAACTGATCGGACCGGGTGACGAGCCCGTCGAGGGCGAGGACCCGCTGGCGGCGCTGTTCGCCGAGGGCCCGAGCAAACCGCCCGCCGACCCGGCGCTCGCCCGGCTCTTCCCCGACGGCTATACGGGCCCCGAGTCCGACGCGGCGGACGAGGAGCTGAAGGCCGCCTCCGCCGAGTTCCGCCGCTTCACCGAGAATGATCTGCGCACCCGCAAGCGGGAGGACGCGCTCTCGGTCATCCGCGATCTGGACGCCCTCACCGTGAACGGCGAGGGCGAGGCCGTACTCAAGCTCACCGCCGACGACTGCCGGCGCTGGCTCGGCGCGCTCAACGATCTGCGTCTGACCATCGGCACCCGGCTGGAGGTCAGCGACGACGAGGACGACGAGGGCTCCGGGCTCTACCGGCTGCCGGACTCGGATCCGCGCAAGCCGATGGTGATGGCGTACCTCTGGCTCGGTGTGCTCCAGGAGACGCTCATCGAGACGCTGATGCCCTGACGGGCCGTCCCGGGCGCCCCTGGGATCGCGGGGGCGGGTGCCCCGACCCGTACCTCTGTTCGCTCAACGGACACTCAAATCCGGATAACGATCCCGTCACCACCCCGGTGGGCTCTGCTCGCCGGGGTGTCCTTTTGTCCGGTTCTTCCCATGGCGCGCGCCACAGCCACCGCCGTCGTTTTCCCGCGCAACCGTGATAAATCTGCACGACCGCCGGGAGCGCCACCACTGCCCCCGGCGGCGCTTGGGCCGGCGGATCGCCGGTGGCACTCCATCCATATCCGGGGGGATCAGGACCTGATCCGTGCCCGCGCGCCCTCAGCCGTGCGGAGACGGATCGGCATGGAGAAAGGGCGCATCACCATGACCTCGGTGCACGTCGGCGAGCACGACGGACACGACGGACCCGACCGGCGCGACGGACGCGAGGGCCCCGGCGACACCGGCCGCGGGGGCCACAGCGACCGTGAGCGCGGACCCCACCGCGACACCGGCGGCGGCCCGCCGGGACCCTCCGGCGACGACCAGGGCTACCACCGCGGGCTCGGCGCCCGCCAGATCCAGATGATCGCCATCGGCGGCGCCATCGGCACCGGCCTCTTCCTCGGCGCGGGCAAGGGCATCTCCAAGGCGGGCCCCAGCCTCATCCTGGCCTACGCCGTCGCGGGCGTGGTCATCTTCTTCATCATGCGGGCGCTGGGTGAACTGCTGATGTACCGCCCGGTCTCGGGCTCGTTCTCCGACTACGCCCGCGAATTCGTCGGCCCCTTCGCGGGCTTCGTCACCGGCTGGACGTACTGGCTGTTCTGGGTCGTCACCGGGATGACCGAGGTGACGGCCGCCGCCGGCTATATGACGTACTGGTTCGACATCCCGCAGTGGATCTCCGCACTCGCCTTCACGGTCGTCCTCTACGGCGCCAACCTGATCTCCGTGAAGCTCTTCGGCGAGCTGGAGTTCTGGTTCTCCATGGTGAAGGTCACCGCCATCGTCGGCATGATCCTCATCTGCGCCGGAATCCTCACCCTCGGCTTCTCCGACGCCGGGGACACCGCCTCCGTTTCGCTCCTGTGGGACGACGGCGGCTTCTTCCCCCAGGGCATCGGCGGCACGCTGATGACCCTCCAGATCGTGATGTTCGCCTTCCTCGCCGTCGAACTCGTCGGCGTCACCGCGGGCGAGTCCAAGGACCCCGAGAAGACCCTCCCCAAGGCCATCAACACCGTGCCGTGGCGGATCGCCGTCTTCTACGTCGGCGCGCTGGTCATGATCCTGTCGGTGGTCTCCTGGACCACCTTCCGGCCAGGCGTCTCGCCCTTCGTCGCGGCCTTCGACACGATGGGCCTCCAGGCGGGCGCGGGCATCGTCAACTTCGTCGTCCTCACCGCCGCCCTCTCCTCCTGCAACTCGGGCATGTACTCCACCGGCCGTATGCTGCGCGACCTCGCGCTCAACAGCCAGGGACCGCGGATCTTCACCCGGCTGACCCGGAGCGGCACCCCGCTCATCGGCACGACCTTCTCCGCCGCACTGATGCTGATCGGCGTCTGGATCAACTACCAGTGGCCCGGCGAGGCGTTCCACAAGATCGTGTCCTTCGCCACCATCTCCGGCATGTGGGCCTGGATCATGATCCTCGTCTGCCAGATCCGCTACCGGGCGAAGGCGGACCGCGGCCTGCTGCCGCGGTCCTCCTTCAGGGCCCCCGGCGCCCCCTGGACCAGTTGGTTCGCGCTGCTGTTCATCCTGATGGTGATCGTGCTGATGGGCATCGACGAGGACGCCCGGATCTCCCTGTACGTGGCCCCGCTGTGGGCGCTCGTCATGGGCGTGACCTATCTGGTGCTCAGGGCGAGGAACCCCCGGGGCGCGGCCTTCGCCCGCGGCGGCCGGACGGACGAGCCGTCCGCGCGGAAGGCGGGTGTGGACGGCTGACCGACGTCCGTGTGGACGGCTGACCGACGTCCGGGGGCGGGTGTGGACGGCTGCCACTGCTCCGGAAGGCGGGTGCGGACGGCTCGCCGCCCGTCCCCGAGCGGGAAGGGACGGCTGCCCCCGTCCAGGGGCGGGCGGGTACCGGGCCGCAGGTGCCCGCCCGCCCTCCGCGGAGGGCAGGCCCGCCCTCCGCTTATGGCCCGCCCGCCCTCTGCTTATGCTGATCGGCATGCTGACGCTCACCCAGGCCCTGTTCGACCAGATCGTCGCGCACGCCCGCGCCGACCACCCCGACGAGGCATGCGGAGTCGTCGCCGGCCCCGAGGGCAGCGGTCGTCCCGAACGCTTCATCCCCATGCTCAACGCGGCCCGCTCGCCCACGTTCTACGAGTTCGACTCCGCGGACCTGCTGAAGCTCTACCGCGAGATGGACGACAAGGACGAGGAGCCGGTGATCATCTACCACTCGCACACGGCGACCGAGGCCTACCCCTCCCGTACGGACATCACCTACGCCAACGAGCCCGGCGCGCACTACGTCCTGGTCTCCACGGCCGACACCGACGACTCCGGCCCGTTCCAGTTCCGCTCCTTCCGGATCGTCGACGGCGAGGTCACCGAGGAGGACGTCGAGGTCGTCGAGGCATACTGACCGCTACGGCCCGGAGCACGGCGTTCCGCCCCTCCGGCCACCCAACTCCATATCCGGGCGGCAGGACCCAGGAAGCCGGTGCGAATCCGGCGCGGTCCCGCCACTGTGACCGGGCGTCCGCGACCACGCGGCCATGCCCGCCAGCCAGGAACTGACCGGCCGCCCTTCTCCCGCACCCAGGGGACGTGGAGATCCCCGGAGGAGGCACATCCGCATGTCCAGGCGCCGTTCCGCCGCCCGCCGAGCCGCTCTCATCGCCTCGGCCCTTCTGCTCCCGCTCACCGCCTGCGGTACGGGAGCGACCGATTCCGGCAAGCCCCGGGCCGGGGCGCCCGCCCCCGGATTCCCGTACACCGTGGACAACTGCGGCACCCGCACCACCTACCAGGCGCCCCCGGAGCGCGCGGTCACCATGAACCAGCACGTCACCGAGATCATGCTGGCACTCGGGCTGGAGAAGTCCCTCGTCGGCACCGCCTACCTGGACGACAAGATCCTTCCGCGCCATGAGAAGGCGTACCGTTCCATCCCGGTCATCGCCAAGGAGTACCCCTCCAAGGAGAAGCTCCTCTCCGTCTCCCCCGACTTCGTCTACGGCGGTTACGGCAGCGCCTTCGAGGCCAAGGACGGCCGCACCCGCGCCGAACTGGCGAAGTCCGGCATCAACACCCGGCTCAACCTGGAGAACTGCGCCAAGGGCCGGACGACCCTCGACGACGTCTACCGCGAAGTCGACGAGATCGGCCGCACCTTCGGGGTCCAGGACCGCGCCCGGAAGTGGATCGCCGCGGCCCGCGCCTCCGTCGCACGGACCACGGCCACCGGGCAGGGGCGGCCGCCCATACCCGTCTTCGTGTACGACAGCGGCGACAAGACCGCGTTCACGGCGGGCGGCAGGGGCATGGGCAATGAGCTGATCACCCGCGCGGGCGGCCGCAATGTCTTCGCCGACCTCGACAAGAGCTTCGGCGACGCCTCCTGGGAGGAGGTCGTGGCCCGCAAGCCGGAGGTCATCGTCATCTACGACTACGGCTCCACCCCTCTGGAGCAGAAGAAGCGGCGGCTGCTCGACGATCCCGCGCTGAAGGACGTACCGGCGATCCGGAACAAGAAGTTCGCCGTGCTCCCGCTCTCGGACGCGGTTCTCGGAGTGCGCGCGCCCGACGCGATCGCCAAGCTGGCCTCGCAGCTCGCGCGGTGACCTCCCCGACCGAGAGGGCCCCGACCGAGAGGGCCCCGTCCGAGGAGATCCCGTCCGAGGAGATCCCGTCCGAGGAGGTCCCGACGGAGACGTCCCCGACGGAGACGTCCCCGAC
Organism: Streptomyces sp. NPDC051018; assembly: GCF_044456085.1. Taxonomy (NCBI): domain Bacteria; kingdom Bacillati; phylum Actinomycetota; class Actinomycetes; order Kitasatosporales; family Streptomycetaceae; genus Streptomyces; species Streptomyces sp. NPDC051018. The sequence continues at coordinate 186,976 of NZ_JBITFN010000009.1, read as the reverse complement.
AGAGGCGGCCCTGACGGAGACGTCCCCGTCCGCGAAGCCGTCGCGGGCGGGCGTCCCGTCCCCCGGGTCCCCGGCGGCCACCCCGGGGGCCGGGCCGTCCGGGGTGGCCTCCGCCGCTGCCCTTTCCCGTTCCCCTTCGCCTTCCTCCGCCTCGCCGAGGTGCGCGGTCTCCGCGGTCCCCGCAGCCTCTGCCGTCTCCGTCTCCGTCTCCGCCTCCTCCCACCCGTCCGCCCGTGCGTCCCGGCTGCGGTACGGGGCCGTCGCCACCGGTCTGCTGCTCGCCCTCGCGGCGGCGGTCGTCGCCGGACTCGCCCTCGGGTCCGTCCACATCCCGCCCGGCGAGGTCCTCCGGGCCCTGCTGCCGGGCGCGGCCCCCAGCCCCCAGCGGACGATCATCATGGACGTCCGGCTGCCCCGGGTCCTCCTCGGCGCGGTCGTCGGCGCCGGGCTCGGTGTCGTCGGTGTGGTGCTCCAGGCCCTCGTACGCAACCGGCTGGCCGACCCCTTCCTGCTCGGCATCTCCTCCGGCGCCTCCACCGGCGCGGTCCTCGTGCTTACCCTTGGAGTCGGCGTCACCACCGCCGTCGCCATGCCCGCGGGGGCGTTCGCCGGCGCGCTCGCCGCGATGACGCTCGTCTACTGGCTGGCCCGGCGCGGCGGCTCGATGACCGGCACCCGGCTGGTCCTGGCGGGCGTGACCGTGTCGTACATCTTCACCGCCATCACCACCCTCGTCCTCGTCGCGTCCGCCCGGCCCGAGCACTTCCGGGAGGCCCTGCACTGGACCCTCGGCGGCCTCGGCAGCGCCCGCTGGGACACCCTGTGGCTGCCCGGCGCGGTCCTCGGCCTCGGGCTGCCGCTGCTGCTCACGCTCGCCCGGCCCCTCGATCTGCTCCTGGCGGGGGAGGAGGGCGCGACCGTGCTCGGCCTCGACGTGTCCCGCTTCCGCGCGGCCGTCTTCGTGCTCGCCTCGCTCGTCACCGCCGTGCTGGTGTCCGTGAGCGGCGCGGTCGGCTTCATCGGGCTGATGGTCCCGCACGCCGCCCGGCTGCTCGTCGGCGCGACCCACCGGGTCCTGCTGCCCGTCGCCGCGCTCGGCGGCGCCCTCGCCCTCGTCGTCGCCGATCTCGCGGCCCGTACGGTCGCCTCCCCGCAGGACATCCCCGTCGGCGTGCTCACCGCGCTCATCGGAGGCCCGCTGTTCCTATGGCTGATGCGCTCCCGGTCCGTGGAAGGAGCGGTGCGGTGAGCGAATCCCGAAGGCGGGCTGTCAGCGATTCCGGAAGCCGGTCCTCCGGCGATTCCCCGGGCGGGAGCAGTACCGATATCGAGGCCGGGATCGGGGCCGGGTCCGGTACCGAGATCGACACCGGCGCCGGGGCCGGGACCGGGGCCGGCGCTCCGGCGCGTACCGGCGCCCTGGCGGTGACCGGGGTGCGGTACGAGACCGACGGCCACGCCCTGCTCACCGGCATCGACCTCGACGCGCACCCCGGTGAGACCGTCGGCCTCGTCGGCCCCAACGGCAGCGGCAAGACGACCCTGCTGCGCTGCGTCTACGGCACTCTGCGCCCCACGGCCGGACGGATCCTCCTCGACGGCGACGACCTCGTCACCCTCGGCCCCAAGGCGCGCGCCCGGCGGGTGGCGACCGTGCCGCAGGAGAGCCCCGCGGAGTTCGAGCTGACCGTGCGCGAGACCGTCCGGATGGGCCGCGCCCCGTACAAACGGTTCTGGGAGGCGGACACCGCCGAGGACACCGCGCTCACCGACGAGGCCCTCGCCCGGCTCGGCATCGCCGGCCTCGGCGACCGGGCCTTCCCGTCCCTGTCCGGCGGTGAGCGCCAGCGCGCCCTCGTCGCCCGTGCCCTCGTCCAGCGGCCCGCCCTCCTCGTACTCGACGAGCCCACCAACCATCTCGACATCCGGTACCAGCTGGAGATCCTCGGACTGATACGGGCCCTGGGCACCACCAGCCTCCTCGCCCTGCACGACCTCAATCTCGCCGCGTACTTCTGCGACCGCGTCCATGTCCTCAACGCCGGAACGGTCGTCGCCTCCGGCGCCCCCGGGGACGTCCTCACCTCCGAACTTCTCGCCGAGGTCTACCGGGTCAGGGCCGACGTCACCGTGCACCCGGCCACCGGAGCACCCTCCATCACCTATCTGCCTTCCGAATGGTGAGCGCGCCGCGTCCGTCATTCGAGATCACATTCCGGATCCCGGACCGGGAATCGATACGATGACCGCATGGTTCATCCAGACATGCGAGACAAGACGCCGGGCGGGTCACCGCTGCTCGTGGCGCGGCTGCATGTCGATCTGTGCCGCCTCGCCAGCGCGATGTGTACCTGAGCAGTCAGCTCATCCGATCCCCACCCCCTCGCGCGGGGGCCGAGCCGCGCGCCCACCGCCCTTCGACTGGAGTCCACGCCATGGCCATCGAGGTCCGCATCCCGACCATCCTCCGCACCTACACCGACGGCGCCAAGGCCGTCGAGGGCAGCGGCGACACCCTTGCCGAGCTGTTCGCCGACCTGGAGACCCGGCACGCGGGCATCCGGGAGCGCATCGTGGACAACGCCAACGGCGACCAGCTCCGCCGCTTCGTCAATGTGTATCTGAACGACGAGGACGTCCGCTTCCTCGACGGCATCTCCACCAAGCTCTCCGACGGCGACAACGTCACGATCCTTCCCGCGGTCGCCGGCGGAATGCGCTGATGCGCTACGACTCCCCGCTCGCCGCGGTCGGCAACACCCCGCTGGTTCGCCTCCCGCGGCTGTCGCCCTCGGACGACGTCCGTATCTGGGCCAAGCTGGAGGACCGCAATCCGACCGGCTCGATCAAGGACCGCCCCGCGCTCCATATGATCGAGCAGGCGGAGAAGGACGGCCGCCTCACCCCCGGCTGCACGATCCTGGAGCCGACCTCCGGCAACACCGGCATCTCGCTCGCCATGGCCGCGAAGCTCAAGGGCTACCGCATCGTGTGCGTCATGCCGGAGAACACCAGCGAGGAGCGCCGCCAGCTCCTCGCGATGTGGGGCGCGGAGATCATCTCGTCCCCGGCGGCGGGGGGCTCCAACACCGCCGTCCGGGTCGCGAAGGAGCTGGCCGCGGAGAACCCGTCCTGGGTGATGCTCTACCAGTACGGCAACGCCGCGAACGCGGGTGCCCACTACGCCACCACCGGCCCCGAGATCCTCGCGGACCTCCCCTCCGTCACCCACTTCGTGGCGGGCCTCGGCACCACCGGCACGCTCATGGGCGTGGGCCGCTACCTCCGCGAGCACGTCCCCGGCGTCCATATCGTCGCGGCCGAGCCCCGCTACGACGACCTCGTCTACGGGCTCCGCAACCTCGACGAGGGGTTCGTCCCCGAGTTGTACGACGCCTCCGTGCTCACCACCCGCTTCTCCGTCGGCTCCGCGGACGCCGTCACCCGCACCCGTGAACTCCTCCAGCAGGAGGGCATCTTCGCGGGCGTCTCCACCGGCGCGGCGCTCCATGCCGCGATCGGCGTCGGCCGCAAGGCCCTCAAGGCGGGCGAGCCGGCCGACATCGTCTTCGTCGTGGCCGACGGCGGCTGGAAGTACCTCTCGACGGGCGTCTACACCGCCCCGACGACGGAAGCGGCCATCGAAACCCTCCACGGCCAACTCTGGGCCTGACCCCCCAGGCGCGCCGCGCCCCTGCCCGTACCCCGCCCGCCGGGGTACGGGCATTTCCGCGCCTGCCCGGCGGGGCGCGAGCATTTTCAGCCCATCCGGGGGGCCGATTTTTCAGCCTGTCCGGTGCGGTGCGTGCTGTTCCGGCCTGTCCGGCGGGGTTGCTGCTTTTCCAGCCCGTCCGGCGTTTGTGGACGGACTCGTATCGGGTCCGCGGTGCCGGTTTGGGGGTGGGTGTGCCCTGTTCCGGCCTGTCCGGCGGGGTTGCTGCTTTTCCAGCCCGTCCGGCGTTTGTGGACGGACCCGCACCGGGTCCCCGGTGCGGGTCCGGGCGGGGGCGCGCCGGAGATCGAGCCCGTCCGGCGTTTGCGGACGAACCCCGCACCGGGTCCACCGTGCCTCCGCCCCACCGCACCCCGCACGACCTGCGCGCCCCGCACACACCCACCCGCGCGCCCTCCGATTCAGTGACAGCGCAGGTGAGTTCCCCCACACCCCCCCGCTCCGGAGGAGCGGCCACTCCTTTTGCGCTTTACGCTCGACGAACCGCACGATCCACCCCCAGCCCTCCCCGTCAACGGAGGTTAAAGCTCCATGAAGCTCACCGTCGTCGGCTGCTCGGGGTCGTTCCCGTCCGCGGAATCGGCCTGTTCGAGCTACCTCGTAGAGGCCGACGGCTTCCGGCTGCTCCTCGACATGGGCAACGGTGCCCTCGGCGAGCTGCAGCGCCATGTCGGTCTCTATGACCTCGATGCCATTTTCCTCAGCCATCTGCACGCGGATCACTGCATCGACATGTGCGGGTACTTCGTCGCCCGCTACTACCGCCACGAGGGCGGCCGGTGCGACGCCATCCCCGTCTACGGCCCCGAAGGCACCGAACAGCGCCTGACCACCGCGTACGGCGACACCCCGTCCACCGCCTCCATGAGCGAGGTCTTCGACTTCCACACACTGAAGCCCGGCAGCTTCGACATCGGCCCCTTCACCGTCCGTACGGAACGGGTCTCCCACCCCGTCGAGGCGTATGGAATCCGGCTGGAGCACGGCGGCCGGACACTGACGTACTCCGGTGACACGGGTGTCTGCGACGCCCTGCACGAACTCGCGGACGGAGCCGATCTGTTCCTGTGCGAGGCGTCCTTCACCCATGGCAAGGAGGACATCCCGGATCTCCACCTCAACGGCCGCGAGGCCGGTGCCGAGGCACGGCGCTCACGGGTGGGGCGGCTGGTCCTGACCCATATCCCGCCGTGGACGGACGGCGCCCGGAACCTCGCGGACGCCCGCGCGGTCTACCCCGGCCCGGCCGAGATCGCGGCGGCCGGCGCGGTGTACGAGGTCTGATTTCGCCGACCGGCACCCCCACGGACGCCGGGACCCACGCACAGCCGCCCGTACGACACCGGACGCACGAGGTGACGGAACCCCGGCACAGACGGTACAGACGTGCAGACGGTGAGATACCGCCCCAACCGCACCATCCGCCGTCCCGTTCCGGCAGCGGGGGCACATCGACGACCGGGGCCCCGGACCCGTACAGACGACGGAACCGGGGCCCGGCCCGAGCGGCCGGCAGTGGTCTATTTCGCTTCGGCCTTCTGGAGTTCCGCCAGTTCCTCGTCCGACTCGCGTCCCGGTGTCGGCAGATTGAACCTGGTGATCGCGAACCGGAACACGACGTAGTAGACCGCCGCGAAGCCGAGGCCCACCAGAGCCAGCCCCCACGGGTTGGACGCGATCCCCAGATTGAGCAGGAAGTCCACCGCGCCCGCCGAGAAGCCGAAGCCGTCCTTCATGCCGAGTGCCCAGGTCAGCGCCATGGAGACACCGGTCAGCAGCGCGTGGATCGCGTACAGCACCGGCGCGATGAACATAAACGTGAACTCGATGGGCTCCGTCACACCGGTGACGAACGAGGTGAGCGCCAGCGAGAACATCATGCCGCCGACGACCTTGCGCCGCTCCGGCCGCGCACAGTGCACGATCGCGAGACACGCGGCGGGCAGGGCGAACATCATGATCGGGAAGAAGCCCGTCATGAACTGCCCGGCGCTCGGGTCACCCGCCAGGAAGCGGGCGATGTCACCGCTCTTGCCCTCGTACTCACCGGCCTGGAACCAGGGGAACGAGTTCAGCAGATGGTGCATGCCGACGGGGATCAGCGCACGGTTGACCACACCGAAGATGCCCGCGCCCGCCGCTCCGGAGCCGACCAGCCACTCGCCGAAGTCGTGCAGACCCGTGCCGAGGACCGGCCAGATGAATCCGAAGACGATGCCGATGATCAGTCCGGCGAATGCGGACAGAATCGGGACCAGCCGACGGCCGCCGAAGAAGCCCGCCCAGTCGGGCAGCCGGGTGCGGTAGAACCGCTGATAGATCAGGGCGACGACCAGGCCCATCACCACACCGCCGAGGACCTTGGCGTCCACGGGCGCGTCGGTCATGACTATCTTGCCGTCGATGACCTTGGCGACCTTCGGCAGATTACTGTCCGTGAAAGTGGCCAGCACGTTCTTGAACACCAGATAGCCGACGACCGCAGCGAGTGCTGTGGAACCGTCCGACTTCTTGGCGTAACCGATCGCGATACCGACGGCGAACAGCAGCGCCATGTTGTCGAGGATCGCATTGCCGCCGGCCGCCATATATCCGGCGATCTCGGTGATGAAGGTCGGGAACGACTCCCGGCCGAGCATGTCGGCATTGCCGAGCCGGACCAGAAGCGCGGCCGCGGGCAGCACCGCGACCGGCAGCATGAGGCTGCGGCCGATGCGCTGCATGACAGCCATCGCGCCCGCGCCCTTCTTCTTGTCAGCCGTGGGGGCTGCGCCAGCCGTGGACATCAACATCCTCCTGGAGAACAAGGCGTCGCCCAGGGACGGAACAGGGGGAGGCGACGTCTCAGGTGGGGGAACGCGGCGCTGGACACCGCGTGGTCTAAACCATTGAGTGGTGTAGACCTGTTGTAGCACGTGAGGGATAGATAAGGAACCTTCGAATTCATGCCATCCGGTATCGAGTGCTTTTCGTGACACAAACCCCGGGGGCGGCCCCGTGAGCTGCGAGGGCAATCCCGGGGCGGTCTCCGCCCTTGCCGCCTCGCATGGCCCGGAAAATGGGTCGGCCCGATCCGTGCTACCGGCATCCGTGCCGAAGGGGCGGAACACGGGGGAATTCCATAAAAGGCGACGGAAGGCGACGGAAGGCGACGGAAGGTAACGGAAGCCGACGGAAGGTCATCGAAGTCGGCGCAAGGTGATCGAAGGTGACGGAAAGGCGCCGGGAGCATACGGAAGGTGCTGGGGCCGGCGGAAGGCGGCGCAGGCCGATGAAAGCCGGCCGAAGTGATCCGTACATCGGCCCGGACCCGGAAACCCGGACCCCGATGCCCGGGCCACGGACCCCGGGCCCCGACCTCGGACTACGGACCCCGACCTCGGATCCCGGCCCCGGACCGATTGCCGGTGCCCTGCGACGGCCGCGACCGCCTTTCGGCGCCTATTTGATGTTGTCGCGCTCCATCTCCTCGCCCACCTCTTCCGGCTCGCGCCCCGGCGTCGGCAGATTGAACCTGGTGATCGCGAACCGGAAGATCGCGTAGTAGACCACCGCGAAACCGAGCCCGATCGGAATGATCAGCCAGGGTTTCGTCGCCAGGCTCCAGTTGATGACGTAGTCGATCAGACCGGCCGAGAAACTGAATCCGTCCTTCACGCCCAGCGCCCAGGTCAGCGCCATCGACACACCCGTGAGCACCGCGTGGATCGCGTACAGCACCGGGGCGACGAAGAGGAACGAGTACTCGATCGGCTCGGTGATCCCGGTCACGAGGGACGTCAGACCGACCGACAGCATCAGCCCGCCGATCTCCTTGCGGCGGTGCGGTCTCGCGGAGTGGGTGATGGCCAGCGCCGCGGCGGGCAGGGCGAACATCATGATCGGGAAGAAGCCCGTGGTGAACTGGCCCGCGTTCGGGTCACCCGCCAGGAACATCGTGATGTCACCGTGCACGACCGTGCCGTCCGGCTTGGTGTAGCTGCCCAGCTGGAACCAGATGGGGACGTTCAGGAACTGGTGCAGACCGATGACCAGCAGCGCCCGGTTGGTCACACCGAAGATGCCCGAGCCCCACGCCCCGAGGCTCACCAGCCAGTCGCTGAAGCTCTCCAGCGCGTCGCCGATCGGCGGCCAGATCCACAGGCAGAGCGCGGCGAAGGCGATCGCGACGAACGACATGATGATCGGGACGAGCCGGCGGCCGTTGAAGAAGCCCAGCCAGTCGACCAGCTTGGTGCGGTGGTAGCGCTGCCAGAAGTAGGCGGCCAGCAGGCCGATGACGATACCGCCGAAGACCCCGGGGTTCTGATATGTGAACGGGGTGACCGTTTTGTCGACCCCCTGGCACCCGGTGACCACGACCTGGCTGCCGACCTCACAGGACTTGGGGAACTGCCGCAGCACGTTGTAGTAGACGAGGAAGCCCACGACCGCGGCGAGCGCCGTCGAGCCGTCCGACCTCTTCGCCATCCCGATCGCCACACCTACGCAGAACAGCATCGGCAGACCGATGTTGGCGTCGAGCAGCGCACCGCCGGCGCCGGCCATCACCTTGGCGACGTCGTTCCAGCCGAGGCCGTCCTGGCCGAAGACATCGGGCTGGCCGAGCCGGTTGAGAATGCCGGCCGCCGGCAGTACGGCGATGGGCAGCTGAAGGCTGCGGCCCATCTTCTGAAGCCCTTGGAACAGCTTGCTCCACGCTGACGGCTGCTGTGCGGCGGTGCTCTCAGAGGCCATCGGCATCCTCCCGGGACTGTGCCTGGTTCGGCGGGTGTTGCACACTGGTGTAGACCAGTTGCGGTACGGCCCCGGGGTCCGGCCTCGCGGGGCCGTGGCCGGGGCACCGGTGAACGTCATCATTCGGGACAGGGTGGTTACTCGCCCGTGAAGATGGGCCAACCGTGCGTTACCGTGACAAAGCGGACCGATGGTGGGCCGAGGCAGTGCTGAGCGCCTTCCGGGCGCCCTTGAAGATCAGGGAGAAGACATGGCCAGCAAGGCTGAGAAGATCGTCGCCGGGCTCGGTGGAATCGACAACATCGAGGAGATCGAGGGCTGCATCACCCGCCTCCGTACCGAAGTCGCCAACCCGGAGCTCGTCGACGAAGCCGCGCTGAAGGCCGCGGGGGCGCATGGTGTCGTCAAGATGGGGACGGCGATCCAGGTCGTGATCGGCACGGACGCGGACCCGATCGCGGCGGACATCGAGGACATGATGTAGCCGTCCGCTTCCCGGCCGGGCACCTGGCCCGGCTTCCCGGCCCGGTTCCGGCCCCTCGGGGGAGGGATCCGGGCACGGGCGGGAGCCCGGTGAGGGGCGGATAGGCTCATGACCATGTCTCGAATCGACGGCCGCACCCCCGAACAGCTCCGCCCGGTCACCATCGAACGCGGATGGAGCAAGCACGCCGAGGGCTCCGTCCTCATCTCCTTCGGCGACACCAAGGTCTTCTGCACCGCCTCCGTCACCGAGGGCGTGCCGCGCTGGCGCAAGGGCAGCGGCGAGGGCTGGGTCACCGCCGAGTACTCGATGCTGCCGCGCTCCACCAACACCCGCGGCGACCGTGAGTCCGTACGCGGCAAGATCGGCGGCCGTACGCACGAGATCAGCCGGCTCATCGGGCGCTCCCTGCGCGCGGTCATCGACTACAAGGCCCTCGGCGAGAACACCATCGTCCTCGACTGCGATGTCCTCCAGGCCGACGGCGGCACCCGCACCGCCGCGATCACCGGCGCCTATGTCGCCCTCGCCGACGCCGTCGCCTGGGCCCAGAACAAGAAGCTCGTACGGGCCGGCCGCCAGCCCCTCACCGGCACCGTCAGCGCGGTCTCCGTGGGCATCGTGGGCGGTACGCCGCTGCTCGACCTCCGCTACGAGGAGGATGTGCGCGCCGACACCGATATGAACGTCGTCTGCACCGGCGACGGCCGGTTCGTCGAGGTCCAGGGCACCGCGGAGGCGGAGCCCTTCGACCGCAAGGAGCTCAACGCGCTACTGGACCTCGCGACCGCGGGCTGCACGGACCTCGCGGCGCTCCAGCGCGCGGCGCTCGAACGCACCGATTCCCCGGGCTGACCGCGCCCCACGGTCCGCCCGGGCCGCAGGCGCCCGCCGACCCGCTCCAAGGGCTTCGCGCTGCCGGGCTCCCGGGTAAAGAAGCAACCAAGAGCGCCCTCGTGGGCGTCGTACTCGTCACGGGCGCACGGGCCGAACCGTGCGCCCGTCCACATCCGGGGAGGGACCGTTTCCATGCCTGCGCGCCGCCGCATCGCACTCACGCTCGCCACCGTCGCACTCTTCGTGCCGGTCACCGTCGGCTGCAGCGCCGTCGACAAGGTCCTCGACTGCGTCGAGACCGCCGACGCCATCGCCACCAGTGTCGACAAACTCCAGGAGGCCGTCTCCAGCGCGGCCGACGACCCGACCAAGGCACGTGAGGCCCTCGACTCCATCGACAAGGAGCTGGACAACCTCAGCGACAAGACGGACAACGCGGACCTGAGCAAGGCCGTCGACGACCTCAACACCGGCGTCGACAATGTGCGCAAGTCGATCGAGAGCGGCGACGCGACCCCCGACCTCAAGCCGGTGACGGACGCGGCCACGGAGATCGGCAAGGTCTGCAGCCCCTGAGGGTGCGGAGCGAGGGGGCAGCCCACGTGCCCCTTCAGGGCCCTGCCGGCGGAGAGCCGTGCCGTCGTGGAGCCCTGGCGGCGAACGGTCGTGCCGACAGACAAGTCGTGCCGGCGGACGGTCGTGCCGGCGCACGGCCGACGAGCGCGAGCCGAATCCGCCGGAACCCGTACGCGGACCCCCGCCCGGCCCGGATCCGGCGGCGGGAGGGAGCCCCGGCGAAGGCCGGCCCCCGGGCGCCGGATAATCGGGGCATGACCCGTATCGTCCTCGCCACCCGCAACGCCGGGAAGATCACCGAACTCAGGGCCATCCTCGCCGACGCGGGTCTGCCGCACGACCTCGTCGGCGCGGATGCCTACCCCCATCTCCCCGACGTCAAGGAAACCGGCGTCACCTTCGCGGAGAACGCCCTGCTCAAGGCCCACGCCCTGGCCAGTGCCACCGGCCTGCCTGCCGTCGCCGACGACTCCGGCCTCTGCGTCGACGTCCTCGGCGGCGCCCCCGGTATCTTCTCCGCACGCTGGGCCGGCACCCATGGCGACGACACCGCCAACCTCAATCTGCTCCTCGCCCAGCTCTCCGACATCGAAGCCCCCCACCGGGGCGCGTACTTCGCCTGTGCGGCGGCCCTCGCCCTCCCCGACGGTACGGAACGCGTGGTCGAAGGCCGCCTCACCGGCACCCTCCGCCACACCCCCGCCGGCACCAACGGCTTCGGCTACGACCCGATCCTCCAGCCCGACGGCGAGACCCGCACCTGCGCCGAACTGTCCCCGCAGGAGAAGAACGCCATCAGCCACCGCGGCAAGGCCTTCCGCGCCCTGGTCCCGGTGGTCCGGGAGCTGGTGGGCTGAGCGCACAGGCCCGCAGGGAGGTCAAGGCAAGAGGGGCGCGATTCCACAGGAACCGCGCCCTTCTCGTGGGCCCGGTGGGACTCGAACCCACGACACACCGGACCTAAACCGGCGCCCTCTTGGCCAGCTGGGGTACGGACCCGTGGCGCCTACTTTACTGCTCGGCGGGAGGTCACCGTGCGATGGGACGGTTTCGAGAACGACCTTGTCTGACTGTGGCACGACGGACACAAGTACCGTAGGTTCTCGATGCGGTTGTCCCGTCGGTCCCCGTTGATGTGGTCGATCTCCAGGACGAGTCGCTTGCCCTGCCAGATGTCTCCGATTCCGCACGCCGAGCAGTGGTGAGGCGCGTCGAGATCGTCGAGCGCGCGCCTCAGGAGGAACGTCTTCGTTCGGGAGGAGCCGGGAGGGAGCTTCCGCAGGATGTCGGCCGAGGGTCTGCGGTACGGAGAGCGGGTTCCCCGGAGATGGCTTTGACCTCTGAAGTGGTCCGTGGATATTCCATGAGCCTCCAGACCCCGCTGGACCAGTGCACGGCCGGATCCGGTGTCGACGATGCCGAGGGTCCGGAGAACACCGGCCAGGCTCACGGACGCCGTGACAGCCGAGACCAGCTCGTCGCGGGGCGGGATGCCTGGGGCGTACCGTCGCCCGCTGGTGAAGTGGGATGTGTCGATGCCGAACTGGTCGAGCCTCTTCCTGATGTGGCTGTAGGGTCCATCGTCCGGAGAGACGCCCATGTAGATCAGCATGTCCCGGATGCTGGAAGAGGCTGCGGCGGCTTCCTCCAGAAGCTCTCGGGGGTACGCTCGTGGCGGCCGTTCGGGTAGAGGCTCGTTGGCGAAGTGCGATGTGTCGATGCCGTAGTGAGCCAACCTGTCCCGCAGATATCTGCGAGGCCCACTGCCGAGCGGTGCGCCGACCCTGCGCATCAGATCGACCAGGCTGGTGGCCATGGGGGCCGTACGCTCGAGCAGATGCCGTGGGTACTTCGCCGTGCTCATGTCGACTGCCTCCGCTTGCGTCCCCGGTATGTGTCCGTCACGGCATGGCAGTTGGGGCAGAGGAGCCTGAGGTTGTCCCGCCGGTTGTCCCACCAGTCGCCGTTGATGTGGTCGACTTCGAGCCGGAGGGGTAGGCCGTTCCACTCCGTCCCGATGTGGCACATGGCGCACCGCTCAGGAACCCCGGTGCGCACAAGCTCGCGCCGCAGACGTTTCCCTGGGACCCGGCCGCTCTCCGGGGTCCTGAGCACGAGAAGAGGGCCCCGCTTCCTCTTGGGCCCGCTCGCCGCAGTGAAGTGGGAGGTATCGACGCCGAGCCTGGCAATACGGCGCGCGATGTGTGAGTGGTTGCCGCCGACAGGGCTGATCCCGAGGTGCCGGACGACTTCGGCCACACTGCAGGACGACGCCACCACATCGCGCAGTCTTCCGTCGGTGTGACGCACACCGGAGGTGGCGAAGTGCGAGATGTCGATCCCCGCCTCGATCATCTTCTCGCGCAGATAGCGGCGGCTGCCCGGAGTCGGAGTGCCGCCGCACCACCGCACCGCTTCGTCGAGCGTGTCCGTCTGGTGTGCCGCTTCCCTCAATCGCTCGGCTGTGTACCTCAACCTCATGCTGTTTCCCCGTCCCGGCCGCCCGTACGCGGCCCGAACTGGTTAACGAACCGGTCCCCGGGTAGTCACGTCCGGAATGCGGAATGGCCTGCGTCACTTTCCTGGGGGTTCCGGGAAAGGGGACGCAGGCCATCCGGTGCTGCCGGGAGGCGGCGGGGGAGATCAGATCCCCAGGTCCTTGATGATCTTCGCCACGTGCCCTGTCGCCTTCACGTTGTACAGCGCACGCTCGACCTTGCCCTCCTCGTCCACGACCACCGTGGAGCGGATGACACCGGTCACGACCTTTCCGTACAGCTTCTTCTCACCGAAGGCGCCGTACGCCGTCAGGACCGACTTGTCCGGGTCACCGACCAGGGTGACCTTGAGGTTCTCCTTCTCACGGAACTTCGCGAGCTTCTCGGGCTTGTCGGGAGAGACGCCGATCACGTCGTAACCCGCGTCCGCCAGCAGCTCCAGGTTGTCCGTGAAGTCGCAGGCCTGCTTGGTGCAGCCGGGGGTCAGAGCCGCGGGGTAGAAGTACACGATGACCTTCCGGCCCTTGTGCGACGCGAGGGAGACCTCGTTGCCGTCGGCGTCGGGCAGGGTGAAGTCGGGGGCGGTGTCGCCGGGCTGGAGTCGCTCGCTCATGGGTCTCCTCGGAAGGCGTGCGTGCTGTACGCCGTCGAGCGTAATAGGGGTGCCGCCGGGTGCGGCGGCGTCCGAGCTGACAGACTGTCGGGGAGGAACCATTCCATACGACCACGGAGGCGGCGCGGTGTCGGACGCGAGGACCCCTGCGCAGATCGAGGCGGACATCGTCCGCAGGCGCGACCAGCTTGCCGAGACGCTGGACGAGATCGGGGTGCGGGTGCACCCCAAGACGATCATCGGTGATGCCAGGGCCAAGGTCGTCGCGACCGTGGATCAGACGACGGGCCGCGCGATGGACGCCGTACACCGTACGGTCCTGGACGTCCGGGCGAAGTTCGTCAAGGAGGACGGCGCGCCCCGGCTGGAGCGGCTGCTTCCGGTGGCCGCGGTCGTCGTGGGCCTCGCCGGGCTGCTCGCCGTCTCCGCGCGCCGTCGCAAGGGCTGACGAGCCGCCGAAGCCGCAGGACCCGGAGGCGTGCGGAACCCTCCGGGGCAGGTAGGTTCGACGCGTGAGCGCCAACAGCCATGAACAGAGCACCCAGCACGACAAGCTCCCCATCCGGATGCTGCACGACCGTGTCCTGGTCAGGACCGACATCCCGGAGGGTGAGCGGCGTTCCACCGGCGGCATCGTGATCCCGGCCACGGCGGCGGTGGGCCGCCGTCTCGCCTGGGCCGAGGTGGTGGCCGTGGGCCAGAACGTACGGACCGTCGAGCCCGGCGACCGGGTCCTGTACGACCCCGAGGACCGTGCCGAGGTCGAGGTGCGCGGGGTGGCGTACGTACTGATGCGGGAGCGGGATCTCCACGCGGTGGCCGCCGACCGCTTCCAGGGCTCCGAGGGCTCCACGGGTCTGTATCTGTAGGCCGCCGGCGGGGGCCATCGGCTCGACGCGCGGGCCCGCGAGGCGGCCGGACGACTGCGGGCCCGGCCGGGGCGATCGCGGCTCCCTCGTGACGATTCCCGTGGAAGGCCGTCGGGGCGATCGCAGCTCCCCGGTCCGTACCGGGGGCGGAGCCGCCGGTCTCCCCTCCCGTGGCCACTGCCTGAGCGATCGCGGCTCCACGGCCCCGCCCACCGTCCGTCCTCAAACGCCGGACAGGCTGGAAATGACCGCCCACACCGGACCCGCCTGGTAGTTACCGCCACCCGGACCGTGGACGGCCCCCGGCCCACCGTCCGTCCTCAAACGCCGGACAGGCTGGAAGAAACCGCCCACGCCGGACGGGCTTGGAGTGGTTGCCCACGCCAGCACGGATCACCGGCCCCGGGGGCCAACGGGCCCGACGGCAGGTCACCGGCCCCCGGTCGGGCCCGTCGGAAGCCCCGCCGGGCCCCTGCTCGTGCTCCCGCCCACCGCCGCCGGGACGCTGCCGCTGCCGGCCCCGTCGTCCGCGCCACCCGAGCCCGGGGCGCCCGGTCTTTCCCGGCCGGCGAACCCCGGGGCCGCCGCGTCGTCGGCCGGGCCCCCCTCCGGCGGCGCCCCACCGGGTGTGAGACCCGGCGGGGGCGGTGGCACCCGGGTCGCCCCGGGCTGCTCAGGGCGCGCGGAGCCGCTCGCGCCCGGTGTGCCGGAGAGGCCGGGCGAGGACGAAGCCCCGCCCGGGGTCTCCTGTCCCGGGCTGGCGGTGGACGGCGGCGTGGACTGCTCCTCGGCCGCGCCCGCCCCCAGCCGCAGATCGAACTCCACGATCTCCACGCCCGCCAGCGCCTCGCCCGTGTACTGCCCCCAGATCCTCGCGGGCGCCCCGCCGCCGTTGATCCTCGGCAGCCCCAGGGCCCCGTACAGCGGTTTCTGCACCCCCGTGTCCGGGTCCTGGCCCATCACCGCGACGACCGTCGCCAGCTCCGGTGTGTACCCCGCGAACCAGGCCGCCTTGTCCTCCTCCGCCGTGCCGGTCTTGCCTGCGGCGGGCCGGCCCGCGGACCGGGCGGCCGTACCGGTGCCGCCCTCGACGACGCCCTGGAGCACCGAGGTCGTCGTGTCGGCGGCTTCCCGGCTGACGACCTGCTCGGGCGCCTTCCGCGGCAGCCTCACCTCCACACCGTCCTTGGTGACCTTGGAGACGAGGGTGTACGTGCCGTGCCTCCCGTGGTTCGCCAGCGTCGCGTACGCCTCCGTCATGTCCAGGACGCTCGCGGTCGCCGGCCCGAGCGCGATGGAGGGGGAGGGGGTGAGATCGGGAGTGTCCGCCGGGATGCCGAGGTTCATCGCGGTCTGCTCGACCCGGGCCGGGCCCACGTCCACGGCCATCTGCGCGTACACCGAGTTAACGGACTTGTCGGTGGCGGCGCGCACGGTGGTGGGGCCGTAGGAGTACCCGTCCTCGTTCTCGGGGGCGTACGCGTTGCCGCTCCAGCCCTGGACCGGGCGCCGGTCCGTGCCGTCGTAGACGGTACCGGGGGTGATCCGGCGCCCGTCCTGGGTGCGGGAGCCGTTCTCGACGGCCGCGGTGAACACGAACGGCTTGAACGTGGAGCCGACCTGGTAGTCGCGGCGGGTGGCGTTGTTGACGTACTGCCTGGTGTAGTCGACCCCGCCGTACATCGCCACCACATGCCCGGTGGCCGGGTCGATCGACGCCCCGCCGACGCGTACGACGCGGTCGGCCGTGCGGTCCGGGTCCAGCCGGGACATCACCTCGTCGTCCACGGCCTGGGCGAGCGCCTCCTGCTTGGCGCGCTGCAGCGTGGTGGTGATGCGGTAGCCCCCGGTGGCCAGGGTTTTCTCGTCGATGATGTCGTTGGCGGTCAGATACTCCTCGACGGCCTGGACGACATAGCCGCGCTGTCCCGAGAGCCCGTTCGCGGGCTTGGCGCGCTCGGGCCGGGGGAAGGCCATCGCCGCCCGTTCGGCCGGGCTCAGCCAGCCCTGCTGGACCATGCCGTCGAGGGTGTAGTTCCAGCGTCCGAGCGCGGCGGGCGTGTTCTCGGGGTGGGTGACGACGTCGTACGCGCTCGGCGCGTTCAGCAGCGAGGCGAGATACGCGCCCTCGGCGGTGTTGATCCGGCTGATGTCCTTGCCGTAGTACGCCTGGGCCGCCGCCTGGACGCCGTAGGCGTTGCGCCCGAAGTAGCTGGTGTTGAGATAGCCCTGGAGGATCTCGCTCTTGCTCTGTTCACGGCTCAGCTTGATCGCGATGAAGAACTCCTTCCACTTCCGGGAGAGCGTCTGCTCCTGGCCGAGGTAGTAGTTCTTGACGTACTGCTGGGTGATCGTGGAGCCGGACTGCCTGCCCTTGCCGGTGAGCGTGTTCCAGGCCGCGCGGACCATCGCCTTGGGGTCGACCGCCCGTTCCGCGTAGAAGTCCCGGTCCTCCGCGGCCAGTACGGCGTGCTGCACCGCCAGCGGGATCTGCGCGAGCGGCACGTTCTCGCGGTTGACCTCGCCGTCGCGGGCGAGCTGGGTGCCGTCCTCGTACAGATAGACATTGGACTGGGCGGTGGCCGTGGCGTTCGCGGGCGGGATGTGGACGAGGGTGTAGCCGGCCGCGAATCCGCCGATCAGCAGGAGCGCGGCGCCCAGGACCGTGCCGAGGACCATGCGCCAGGTGGGCAGGAGCCGGCGTGGGCCGGTGCGCCGGCGGCGCGGCTTCCGGGGCGGGCGCCCGGCCCGGCCGGACGGTCCGCCGGGCGCGGGCGCGGGACCGGCGGCGGTCTCGTCCCGGGGGTTCCAGCCGTGCGGTGGCTCCTGGCTCATATGCACATAGTGCACTTTTCGGCGAGATATGCCCTGGATCTCCCCTGAAAATGCCTCGCGGAGGTCTGCCCGCCCGTACTAGGCTCGCGCGCTTTGGCGCCTTCGGGTTTCAGGCTCCGGTGTCCGGATTCCGGGCTCCGATGGGTCGGGTTTCCGGTTTCCGGTCCTGGAGGGGAAGGGGGAGGGGAACGTGCGGTTGTACGGTGTCGTCGCCGTCGGCTCGTTCCGGCGTTACGCGACCTACCGGATGGCGACGGCGGCGGGGGTCTTCACCAACACGGTTTTCGGTTTCATCCTGGCGTACACCTATATCGCCCTGTGGGACGAGCGCCCCCGGCTCGGCGGCTACGACGTCTCGCAGGCGCTCACCTATGTCTGGCTCGGGCAGGCGCTGCTGATGGCCTGCGCCATGATGGGCGGCGGCTTCGAGGACGAACTGGTCGAGCGTATCCGTACCGGAGACGTCGCCGTCGACCTCTACCGTCCCGCGGACCTCCAGCTCTGGTGGCTCGCGGGCGATCTGGGCCGGGCCGCCTTCCATCTCCTCGGCCGCGGCATCGTGCCGCTCGGGCTCGGCGCACTCGCCTTCGATCTCGCCCTGCCCGCCTCCCCGGTGACCTGGCTCGCCTTCCTGGGCGCGGTGTTCCTCGGCGTGGTGGTGAGCTTCGCCCTCCGCTTCCTGGTGGCGGTCTCCGCGTTCTGGCTGCTCGACGGCGCCGGGGTGGCCCAGATCGCCATGCTGGCGGGTCTGTTCTTCTCCGGGATGCTGCTGCCGCTCACCGTCTTCCCCGGGGCTCTCGGCGAGGTGGCACGCGCGCTGCCCTGGTCGGCCCTCCTCCAGGTCCCCGCCGATGTCCTGCTCGGCAGGCACACGGGCCGGGGCCTCGCCGAGGCGTACGCCTTCCAGGCGGGCTGGGCCGCCGTGCTGCTCACCGCCGGGCGCGCGCTGCAGTCACTCGCCACCCGCAGGGTGGTGGTCCAGGGTGGCTGAGACGCTGACGGCCGGCCTGCGCGCCTACGGACTGATCGCCGTGATGTGGATGCGCTCCACCATGACCTACCGCGCGTCCTTCGCGATGACGGCCTTCGGGAACTTCGCGGCGACCGCCTTCGACTTCATCGCCATCCTGCTGATGTTCTCGCACGTCGACGCCCTCGGCGGCTACTCGCTCGGCGAGATCGCGTTTCTGTACGGGGCGGCCGGAACCGCCTTCGGCCTCTCCGACCTGCTGCTGGGTTCGATGGAGCGGATCGGGCGCCGGGTGCGCGACGGCACCCTCGACACCCTTCTCCTGCGCCCGGCCCCCGTGCTCGCCCAGGTCGCCGCCGACCGCTTCGCGCTGCGCCGGCTGGGCCGGATCACCCAGGGCCTGATCGTCCTCGGCTACGGACTGACGGCGGTGGACGCCGACTGGACCCCTCTGAAGGTCCTGATGGTGCCGATGATGCTGCTGAGCGGCGCGGCGATCTTCGGGGCGGTGTTCGTCGCCGGGGCCGCGTTCCAGTTCTGGGCGCAGGACGCCGCGGAGGTACAGAGTTCGTTCACCTACGGCGGGAGCACGCTGCTCCAGTATCCGCCGACGGTCTTCTCCCGGGATCTGGTGCGCGGGGTGACCTTCATCGTGCCGCTGGCCTTCGTCAACTGGCTGCCCGCGCTGTATGTGCTGGACCGGCCCTATCCGCTCGATGTGCCGCAGTGGCTGGCGTTCCTGCCGCCCGTGGTCGCCGCCGGGTGCTGCTGGGCGGCGGCGCTGGTCTGGCGGGCCGGCCTTCGTTCGTACCGGAGTACAGGGAGCTGACCGATGGATCACATCGAGCTGGAGAACGTGGAGAAGGTCTTCGACGTACGGCGCAGGGCGGGGCTGCTGCGCCGTGAGAAGCACCGGGTGCGCGCGGTGGACGGGATCAGCTTCCGTGTGCCGCAGGGCGAGATGGTCGGCTATATCGGCCCGAACGGCGCCGGCAAGTCCACCACCATCAAGATGCTCACCGGGATCCTCACCCCGAGCGGTGGCCGGCTGCGGGTCGCGGGCATCGACCCGTCCCGTGAGCGCACCCGTCTGGCCCGCCGGATCGGGGTCGTGTTCGGCCAGCGTACGACCCTGTGGTGGGATCTGCCGCTGAGGGACTCGTACCGGCTGGTCCACCGGATGTACCGCATCCCGGACCGGCGCTTCCGGGAGAACCTGGACCGCTGTGTGGAACTTCTCGACCTCGGGGAACTGCTGGAGGTGCCCGTACGCCAGCTCTCCCTCGGCCAGCGGATGCGCGGCGACATCGCGGCCGCGCTGCTGCACGACCCCGAGGTGCTGTATCTCGACGAGCCGACGATCGGGCTCGACGTGGTCTCCAAGGCGAAGGTCCGGGACTTTCTGCGCGATCTCAACGCCGAGCAGGGCACGACGGTGCTGCTCACCACCCACGATCTGACCGATATCGAGCAGCTCTGCCGCCGGGTGATGGTGATCGACCACGGGCGTCTGATGTACGACGGCCCGCTGACGGGTCTGCACCAGGTCGGGGAGAGCGAACGCACCCTGGTGGTGGATCTGGAGCGCGAGCTGCCGCCGGTGGTGCTGGATCTGGCCCGTACGGTGAGGGTGGAGGGCCCCCGGCAGTGGCTGGCGTTTCCGGCGGACCAGTCGGCGGCCCCGCTGGTGGCGGCGCTCGCGGACAAGTACCCGGTGGTGGATCTGTCGGTACGGGAGCCGGACATCGAGGCCGTGATCGCGAAGATGTACGCGCAGCGGCCGGGGATGTGAGCCGACGCGGCCGCTGAGAAGCACCGGGGCGCTGACTATTCTGCTGCTATGAGCGAACTTCCAGAGATGCGGGCGTCGGACACCGAGCGGGAGCGGATCGCCGAGGCGCTGCGGGAGGCCGTGGCGGAGGGGCGGCTCACCATGGAGGAGTTCGACGAGCGCCTGGACGCCGCCTACAAGGCCCGCACCCATGGCGAGCTCACCCCCCTGATCAGCGATCTCCCGGCGCCGGGCGCCGCGCCCACGGCCCCGGTGCCGGCCACCGGCCGCATCCGCTGGGCCGAGCGGATCGGCGGGCCCGCGACCTCCACGATGGCGTTCGCCTTCTGGGGCGGCTTCGAGCGCAAGGGCCGGTGGACCGCGCCCCGGCAGTTCACCGCCTTCGCGATGATGGCGGGCGGGGCCGTGGATCTGCGCGAGGCCCGGTTCGAGGACCGAGAGGTCGTGATCCGCTGCTTCACCATCATGGGAGGGATCGATGTGGTCGTGCCTCCCGAGGTGAATCTGCAGGTCAACGGCTTCGGCCTGATGGGCGGCTTCGGTGAGGAGGGCTCCGACGCGGAGGTCGAGCCCGATCCGACCGCACCGGTGGTACGGGTCACCGGTTTTGCGCTGATGGGCGGTGTGGGGGTCAGGCGCAAGCGTACGAAGGCGGAGAAGGCGCGGCTGAAGGCGGAGCGGGAGCGGGAGCGGCTGGAGCGGGGCGACGACCGGAAGGGCCGGGGGGAGCTGGACTGAGGCGGCCGGGCGGGAGGTGGGTGTGTGCGTTTGTAGTGAGCGTTCCATTCAGTGGTGATGGGGTTTCCCGTGCCCGATGGGGTCCCTCCGCTCACTCCCGGGCGCTCTGCCGACCGCTCCCCTGCGCTCCACGGGAACTCATGGTGTTCGCCGGGAGTCCCTGAGGTAGGGACAATGCGTACGCGGTGTGCGTCGACGGGTGGAGCGGGATGAATCGTACAGATAGGGAAGAACTGGAGGGGGCCGTGCCCGTCGAGGGCCGTGCTCCACGGTCCGGGCTGCCCTCCTTCACCTACACCGAGGCCGACGCCGAGAAGCAGCGTGGCGTACGGCGTATGAAACTGACCGCCACCGGACTGCTCCTCTTCGTCGCCCTCGTCTTCGTCCTCGCCACCTGGGCGAAGAACTCCGGCGCGGGGCCCTGGGCGGGCTATGTCGCCGCCGCCGCCGAGGCGGGCATGGTCGGCGCGCTCGCCGACTGGTTCGCCGTCACCGCGCTCTTCCGCCACCCCCTCGGCATCCCCATCCCCCACACGGCGATCATCCCGAACAAGAAGGACCAGCTCGGAGCCTCGCTCGGCTCCTTCGTCGGTGAGAACTTCCTCTCGGAGGACGTTGTACGCGGCCGGCTGCGCGCCCTCGGGATCGGTGGCCGGCTCGGCTCCTGGCTCGCCGAGCCCGCCCATGCGGACCGGGTGACCTCCGAGCTGTCCACGGCGCTGCGCGGCGCGCTCACCGTCCTGCGGGACTCGGACGTCCAGGCGGTCGTCGGCGAGGCCATCACCCGGCGCGCGAACGCCGCGGAGATCGCGCCGGGCATCGGCAAGACCCTGGAGAAGGTCGTCGCCGACGGCGCCCACCACCGTGCCGTCGACCTGATCTGCGCCCGGGCCCACGACTGGCTGGTGCTGCACTCCGACTCGGTCATGGACGCGGTGGAGGGCGGGGCGCCCGGCTGGACCCCGAGGTTCGTGGACCGCAAGGTCGGTGAGCGGGTCTACCGCGAGCTGCTGCGCTTTGTGACCGAGATGCGGGACATGCCGGGCCATCCGGCACGCGGGGCGATCGACCGCTTCCTGTCGGACTTCGCCTCCGATCTCCAGTCGGACACGGAGACCCGCGCCCGGGTGGAGCGGCTGAAGTCGGATCTGCTCTCCCGTACGGAGGTGCAGGACGTGATCGCGTCGGCCTGGGCCTCCGTACGCGCGATGATCATCTCCGCGGCGGAGGACGACCGCAGCGAGCTGAGGCTGCGCGCCCGCGCTTCCCTGCTCTCGCTCGGCGCGCGTCTGGCCACCGATGAGCGGCTCCAGTCCAAGCTGGACGGCTGGGTCGAGGACGCGGCGGTGTATGTGGTCACCACCTACCGTGCCGAGATCACCTCGCTGATCTCGGAGACGGTGGCGAGCTGGGACGCGGAGCACACCTCGCGGAAGATCGAGGCCCATATCGGCCGGGATCTCCAGTTCATCCGGATCAACGGCACGGTGGTCGGCGCGCTGGCCGGACTCCTCATCTACACGGTGGCGCACGCGCTGGGCGGCTGACCGAGCCGGGCACGCGCCGGGCGGCTGCCGGTGCGGCCCGGCGACCCGGGTGCACGCGCGCCGGGCGCGTGACGGCATCGGGTGATGCGGTCACGCGCCCAGTCACCTGGGGGAGGCGTGGAGTGGTACGTACGCCGGGTCGGCCGCGTTCACCGCCCCTCGGCGCACCGCCGCGACGTGCGCGGTACGGCTCCGCACCACCCCCGCCCCCTGGGTCCGGCACCTCGGCCCACGGCTCCCCTTCCGAGGCTCCCGTACGGCGATTCGTACCCCCGTACCCCCGTACCTCCGTACCCCCGTACCCCGTACCCCCGTACCCCCGTACCTCCCATAGCCCCGTGGCTCTCGGGCCCTTACTCCCGCGCTCAGCCGAAGAGCTGTCCGCGGACGGCTCCGTCGGGGAACTCCGAGGTGTGGATGTTGGAGTAGTAGTTGAGCGGGTTGGCGCGCACCCGCTGGACGGCCTGGGCGTCCTGCCCGTTCAGCCGGCCGGCGACGGCGAAGACACCGTCCGGCACGGGCCGGTTGAAGAAGTTGAAGACGACCTCGCCGTTCTGCCCGAACCTGCCCTTGTGGATGTGCCCCAGGCTGGGGCTCTTGATGTTGATCCACGCCAGCGAGTAGTCGACGCGGGTGCCCCTGGGGCTGAGGAAGGTCACGGCGCGCCCGTCGGGGTCGCCGACCCGGGAGGTCTCGTTCTTCGGGACCTCCTGCTCGCCGTTGGAGAGCGCCCGCAGCTTGCCGCCCTTGATGATGCTCAGCGGGTTGATGTTCTTCTTCAGCGGCTTGAGCTGCCCGCGTACGGCACCGCCCGGGAACTCGGCGCTGTGCAGGTTCACATAGAACCCGGCCGGGTTACTGCGGATCTCCTGGGCCAGCTCGGCGTCGGTGAGCGCCACCTGACCGGCGGCGGAGTGTGCGGAGTCGGGCATCGCGGTCCCGAACAGCCCCACCTTCACGGCGCCGTTCTGCCCGGCGCGCCCCTGGTGGATGTGTCCGAGGCTGGGCACGAAGCCCTGCCACTGGAGGGCGAAGGTGACCCGGTCGCCCTTCACCTTCACCAGGGCGACGGCCTCGCCGTCGGGGTCGTTGACGGCCGGTCCGCCCGCGACGGGCACCTCGTTCTCGCCCGAGAGCCGGGCGATGAAGCTGACCGCCCGCCCGCCGGACGCCTTGCCGAACGCGGCCGCCTCGGCGACACCGGAGCTCTGCCCCGTGTGGGCGCCCCCGCCGTGCTCGCCGCTGCTCCGGCCGGTGGTGTTCTGCCCATCGGCGGAGTGTCCGCTGCCGCTGTGTCCGCTGTGCCCGTCCCCGTGTGCGGCGGCCGGAGCAACACCGGTAACACCGAGCACAATTGCACTTGCCGCCACAGAAATGAATCGCTTCCGCATTGTTCTGATCCTCCCCTGGAAGGCCGACCGGTCTTGGTCGGTCGCCGTGGAGTACGCGGCCCGTGCTCAGCGTGTTCAACGGGAAATTTCTTTTATTCGATTGAACCGCGGGTCAGTTGCCCCCGTACAACCTGGCAGACCCATCGACCACCTCACACCGGGGGACCACCATGCGCGCCAACCGATCAGTCATGCTCTCCGCCGTCACCGCGGCCACGCTCGCACTCCTGACCCTGACCGCCTGCGGCAGCGGCTCCGACGATTCCGGGAACTCCACCGGAACCCAGGAATCCGGCAAGGGCGCCACCGCGTCCCCGGCGCCCGCGGCTGTCTCCTCCATCAAGATCGCCGACTCGCCGCTCGGCCGGATCCTCGTCGACGAAACCGGCCGTACGCTCTACGGATTCACCAAGGACAAGCCCGGCGCCACCGCCTGCGACGCCGACTGCATCGCCGTCTGGCCGGCCCTCACCTCCGCCCGGAACATCTCCGCCGGCCCCGGCACCGACGCCGCCCTCGTCAAGGAGACCAAGCTCGGCGAGGGCGCGGAGCAGACCACGTACGGGGACTGGCCGCTCTACTACTACGTCGGCGACGTGACCCCCGGGGACGTCAACGGCCAGGGCCTGGACGGCGAGTGGTTCGTGATCGCCGCGGACGGCAAACTCATCCGGAAGCCGGCCTGATACACGGCTGTCACGGCCCCGTGACAAATCCCGGATGAATTCACCGAATTCCCGGTTCTTTCATTTTTCTCATCCGCGTCTCATTTTCCCGCACCGCGGCTGCCGGAACTGTTCCCAGTCGTCGCGGTCGGTCTTTTCCGGACGGCCGGAATCCGACGGCGACGACGGGCCGGAAGGCAGCGGGGAATGCGACGGCCGCGCCTCCCATTCCGCGCCGGTACCCCCGGCGCGGACCGGCCGTACGGTCCTACGGCATGGGTGCCTGTGGTTCAGAGCTTGGGCACCACGGGGAACGGCAGCTGCCCCGCCCACTCCGCGAGCGCACCCGCGGCCCGGTCCCGGAGATCACCTGTCACGGAGACCTCGGCGAGGAGCGTGCGCTCCTTGTTGGGAAGGGCCAGCTCCCGGTAGAACTGAAGATCCTCGAAGCCGTTTACGCCCGCGTCATGGCTGGTGGCCGCGTAGACGAGCCGGGGAACGCGCGCCCAGTAGCAGGCGACCAGACACATCGGGCAGGGCTCGCTGCTGGAGTACATGACACCGTCCTCCATCAGGTGCCTGCCGAGCGCCTGCCCCGCCGACCGGAGCGCCATCACCTCCGCGTGCGCGGTCGGATCCCGAAGCTCCACGACGGAGCTGGTACCGGTGCCGACGACTTCCCCTCCGACGACGACCAGGGCACCGAACGGCGTCTTGCCGCCGTCCTCCAGTGCCTGTCGCGAGATGGAAATCGCCTCCTCCAGAAACTCACGGTCCTGGGGGTCTTCCTTGGCGTACGGCAACCGGATCTCCCTCTCTCACATGTGGACCGAGGGGTCACCGTCGCTGAACGGGCCGTCCAGGTCCACGTCGTAGCCGGTCATGGGCGTCGTGGCACCCACAGTGGCGAGCATCTGCAACACCAGGTCGGCGTTCTCCCGGCCGGACCAGTGTCCGTTCTCCTGGAGTTCGACCATATCCGGTACGGGTGGTCCGGCTTGGTCTCCGTGAATGATCACGCGGTGGATACGCGGAGCGGGACCCGCCAGCAGGGCGCATGCTCCCGCCAGCCGGTGATTCCATTCGTCGAAGGTCTGCTGTACGGCGTGTGCGTCCCAGGCGGACGCGACGGAGACCGGAAGATTGTGCAGGACGACTCTGGTGATCGTCAGTGAGCCGCCGCGCATGAGCTGGGCGGACATCAGTGTCTCGTCGATGTCGTTGCGGAGCTTCAGGCGTTCGGGGCGCAGCCAGTCGGGACTGCACTGGACGATCAGGGCGGCCTGGACACCGGGGTGGTGCAGGCGTCCGAGGCGTTCGAGCCAGGGATGGGGGGTCATGGGCCCGCCTGGGTGTGGGCGCCGACCAACTGGAGGACGCGCAGGCCGGTGACGATGATCTCGCGGGGATCGGTCGTCCCGGCGTCCTGGGGCAGTATCCGCGCCGCGAGTGCCGCCGTGGCGTCGAGGGCCGCGGCGGGCAGGCCGCCCAGAAGGGCTCTCAGCTCGCTGTCCGGCTCATCCGGTGCGAGCGGCGCCAGCCGGCAGGCCACGCTGAGGATCATCGCGGCCGGGCGCTTCTCCGGCTCCGCCCGGGG
The DNA here is from genome assembly GCF_044456085.1 of Streptomyces sp. NPDC051018. Classification (NCBI taxonomy): domain Bacteria; kingdom Bacillati; phylum Actinomycetota; class Actinomycetes; order Kitasatosporales; family Streptomycetaceae; genus Streptomyces; species Streptomyces sp. NPDC051018. The sequence goes on along the minus strand of NZ_JBITFN010000009.1, from coordinate 161,094 downwards.
CGCCGGGCTGGGCAGCATGCTTGTGCTCGTCCGGACCCGCAGTTCGTTCCACGGTGACCCCGGCGGATCGGTACTGCCCATCAGCGCCAGCAGCACCTCCCGGGCCTCCTGAGCGGTTGCGAACCCAGCGGTGGCTGGCGAAGGTCCGCAGATACGCGCCGAGGAGCTGGGGATCGGGGGTGAACTCGGGCCGGATGAGTTCGGGCGGATGCTCCAGACGGCGGTCGCGCAGCGTGGCGATCGCCCCGACGGAGACCAGGCACCAGAACCGGTCGTATCCGCCGACGGAACCGAACGCCCGCCTGGCGGCGTCCGGTGCCGCACCCGTGGCCGGGTCGGTCTCGCCGTACAGCGCCTCTCTCATCTGCTGGAGCACCGAAGCGCCGTCCCAGTAGTTGCCCATGAACTTGCGGCCGGTCAGGAACTGGTGGACTCCGTAGAAGGCGCTGGCCTGGTGAGCGCCGTGGAACTCGGTGTAGTCCCGGACCCACAGCAGGAGACCGACCGGGTCCTCGATGAGTGAGGCCGCCTCCTCCGGCGCGGTGACGGTCTTGGGGTCGGGATCGACGCGGAGCAGGATGCGCTGCCGGCAGTCGACGGACATGGCCACCAGCTCCCGGGCGGCGCGGCTGGACGCGATGCCCCGTACGGACATGAGCATCGAGGTACTCCCGAGCCAGGCGAGGTAGCGGCTTGCGGCGCCCAGCAGTGCGGCCGGGTCGGGGTGGCTGCGCGAGTGACCGATGGCCGAGTCGATCAGCGAGTCGGCGCAATCGGTGACGACGACGGGATCCGCCCCGCGGACCAGCGCCGCGCGTGCGAGACGGTGCAGCACCTCCAAGTGCAGCCCCGCGAGGTTCTCCTGGGCCGACGGGGGCACGCGGACGTCGATCAGCTGCCCCACCAGATTTCTGATCCCGGTGGGGTCATTGCCGCTGATGGCCTGGTCGAGCGTGCCCAGATACGCGGCCACGACCGGATCGTCACTGAGCTCCTGATCGAACCGCAGCTCCTGGTCACGCAGGTCGGCCAGACCACGGGCGAGGGTGCCCCGGAGCAGCCGGTTGCGTCCGCCGACGCTCGCCAGGCCGAAGAGCCGTATGAAGGAGAAGACGCCGAAGACATTGGCGAGCAGGAACAGCAGCGCCCCATAGGTCGCGCTCACCTCGCTGTGCACGAGCAGACCGCACGCGGTGAACATCGCGGCGACCCAGCCGACGAAAACCCACTCGCGGAAGGCGATATGGCTGTCGATGGCACGGAGCGACGGCCAGGAACTGGCCGCGGAGAACGTGATGGCGAAGATCACGGCCTCGCCGGTGAGGAGGGTCGCGAAGAAGGCAACGGTGAACTGGGTCGCGCCGACGACCTCGTCCTTGCCGGCGGGGAACCTCCAGGCGAAGCCGGCCAGCGCCAGCGCACAGACGACCAGCACAACCCGCCGCCGCCCGTGCCCCATGCCCCGCCACTCCGTGCGTCTCGCCTCTTGTCGATCAACTGTGCCAGGAGGCCGGGGTGTTGCCAAGGCGGGGTCAGGACAGGCGGTCACCCCGGAGCGCACCGATGAAGTCGCTCCACGCGGAACGGGAGAAGCCGATCCGCGCCCCACACGGATCCTTACTGTCCCGCACGGCGGCACCTTCAGTCAGGCGGGCGGCTTCGACGCACTCGGTGGCGCCTGCTCCGCTGAACGAAGAGGTGAACCAGGCGTCTTCGGGTATGGCAGGGGTGCGGTTCGGCATCACAGCTCCTCACGGATGCGCTCGATCAAGGCTGACGAGGCTGCCATGTCCAACGCTTGTGCGCGGAGGTAGTCGAACGCAAGCCGGTATCGGTCAAGCTCCTCAGTCTTCTCCATGAAGAGGGAGCCGGCGTGGATGTCCCCTTGACATGGCTGAACCCGCCCTCTCAAATGCTAATTTTGCGATATCCTGACTATTGATCAGTCGTTGTCTCCCGCATTCGGGAGCTGACTTGTGTCGCCGTCACCTCCGCTGGGGGGCTGACACAATAGGGGGAAGTCTTGTCCGGCAAGGACTACAGCTATGACATCCCGGACCACCGGATTGAGTACATCAAGGTGGACCCGAGGAATATCAAGTTCGATCCTCGCGCACAGCGCAACCTCAACAAGGCCCGTGCGCAGGCCATCGCTGAGAAGTTGGTCCCCACCGCTCTCGGGACGCCGATCCTCTCGCAGCGTGCGGATGGCCAGTATGCGGTGGACGGCATGCACCGCGTCTATGCCTGCCAGCTCATTCTGACCGGCAAGGTCTCTGTTTCGGAGAAGGTGCGCGAGGCTGTCCAGAACATCGCTTGCGAGATTCATTTTGACCTCTCGATGGCCAACGAGGCGTCGCTGTTCATCATCAAGAACAAGGAGTCCTCGAAGGTCGGACCGACTGACGAGTTCAGGATCGGCGTTCTGGCCGGGCACCCGCTCTTCCAGGACACCAATACCGTCCTGGAGAAGCATCAGCTCAAGGTCGGTAGCAGCAGCGCCAACGGCGTGCGTGGCATCAAGGGGATCCTCAGCATCGTCATGGAGCATGGCCCAGAGATGTTGGATCTGTCGCTCACCATCGCCGAGGACGCCTGGGGCCGCACCACCGACACCTGGCACGCCGTCACCATCGGAGGCATCGCCACGGTAATGTCTAAGCACCCTGAGTTGAAGACCACGGAGTTGGCTGACAAGCTCAAGCGTCAGGGTGACCCCACTGCCTTCAAGGCCAAGATTCAGACCATCGCCACCAACAACAATACTCGCGCTGATGGCACCAAGGGCCGCCTCAAGGCAGCCCACTTGGCCGTTGCCTCCGCTTGGAACGCTCACCGCAGTGTCAACCGCATCCCCCTCCCTAACATCTTTGAGTAACTCCAGGCGACGTGGTACCCCGCCTACATCTGCGGTGAGGGGCGCCATGTGTTCCTCCCTCGTATCCGTCGACTGAGAGGGCGGTATTCCACCGGGGCGCCGCTCTTTCGCTTTGCCTGGTCAACTCACTGTCCAAAAAGAGACCGAGGTGGCCGGATTGATGTGGCCGGCCGTCGCGGTTGCCGTTGCTCCACCGTTTGGTCCCGGGCATTCCATTGCCCAGCCCGCCGCTCCCGCGACGGCCGGCCGTCGGCCCGACCGCAGCGGACCCACCCAACGGTCCGGCTCCGAGCCCGGCACCAGCCGGTATCGCTAGTGCAGTTCCCTCGCACTGATCGCGCTGACGAAGCCAGCCCACACCGCCCCGGGGAACAGAAGCCGAGGGCCGAGCGGAGCCTTGCTGTCCCGCACGGCCGTTCCGCTTGGCAGGCGGGCGGCTTCGACACACTCGGTGCCGCTTCCTCCGCTGTAGGAGGACTTGATCCACAGATCGTCATCGTGATCCATCACAGCTCCCGGCTGGCTCGATCGAGGAGCGCGACTGACGAAGAGATATCCAACGCCTGGGCGCGCAAGTATTCGAACGCCAACTTATAGCGTTCAAGCTCCTCGGGTTTCTCCATGAAGAGACCCCCGCCGATGATGTCCACATACACCACGTCCAGCTCCGGGGTGGGCCCACCGAGGGTGACGAAGCTGCCGACGGCGGCGGCGTGCGCGCCACCTGCGAAGGGCAGCACCTGAACGGTGATATGGGGCAGGCTGGTCAGCGTGATCAAGTGGGTCAGTTGCTCACGCATGACGCGGCGGCCTCCTACGACGCGTCGGATGACGGCCTCGTCGACCACGGCCCAGATATGGGGCGGGTCCTCACGCGCCAGCAGTTCCTGGCGCTTCATGCGGATGTCGACCATGTGCGCGATCTCTGTTTCGCTACACCGCATCTCAGAGGCACGGTGTACGGCTTCGGCGTAGGCGCGGGTCTGCATAAGGCCGGGGACGTACATGCAGGCGTAGTGATCCTCGCGTACCACCTCGTCCTCCAGCGTCAGCATGAGGTTCATCGATTCGGGGATCGGATCGGCCAGGGAGCGCCACCACCCTTGGATCTTTGCCCCCTTGGCGAGCTCTACGAGGGTCTGCCGCTCGTGGTCCGTCGCGCCGTACTCCTGGCACAGCGCGTCTACTACGGGCCACTTAACGGCACCCTCCTTGGTCTCGTACCGACTGAGAGTCGCCTTTGAGACGCCGACGTGTGCTCCTGCTTCTTCGAGGGTGAGCCCCTTGTCCTCTCGGAGCCGTCGCAGGTCGGCGCCCAGCTGACGCCTGCGGGTGGTCGGTCCAACTGCCATAGTCAAGGCCCTTCGGGTGTGATGTTCCTGAGCGTGCCCGGCAACCCCTCGTGGGGACAAGGCAGCGTGCGCCGGGGGCGCGCATGCTTGCCTCTGCTCCCGGAAGCATGAGATGAGAGTTCCATTCTGAGAGTTCCAATGTCACGCTGTGGTGCACGGTCGGAGCGCAAGGCGATGATCGCATCGTCCACTGAGGGGGCGCGGGCATGGACCTATGTCGATGTGAGGTGTCGAGGAAGGGATTTGAGCTGCCGTTCCTGGCGGAGGCGCGGGAACTGGCGGCGCTACGACGTGTGATGCGTCTTCACTTGAAACAGTGGCGGCTTCCGGGGCTGATCGACGCGGCCCAACTCTGCGTCAGCGAGTTGGTGGGAAACGTGATCCGGCACGTCGGCCACGAGACGCCCACCACGCTGAGGGTCTCGATGAACGAGACGCGACTGCGCATCGAAGTGCAGGACCCGGACATCGGGGTCTTGCCCACGTTGGTCTTGGCTCAGGCTGATGACGAATCGGGGCGTGGGATGGTTCTGGTGAATGCCACGGCTGTGTGTTGGGGTGTCATCCTGCGGGGCGACTCCAAGATCACTTGGTGCGAGCTTGAGACCGGCCTGACCGCATCCAACGGGCACGTCAGCAAACCGGGGATCGCCCGGGCCGAGGCTCTCTTGAACCTCTACGGAACAGTTCGCTGGTCGGGGGCCGATGTGGACCGCTTGGACCTCACCGTTGCGGAGGAGTCAGCCGTCACGGTGATCGCGGACTTTCTGCAATGGCTGCGCGCTCATGGGTGCGACGCGGAAGCGGCCATGGACCGGGCGTGGATGCGGTGCGAGGCGGAACTGGGCTGAGAACGTCCGGCTACCGCCCGCGCCACTAACACCCATCGATGAATCTACTTGTTCGTTCTTGAACGACTCAAGAGTCTGTCCTAGCGTCTCGCTATGGACATGAGAGATCTTCTCTTGCAGGTGGCCGCGCAGTACGACCGAACCGCGGGGACGAAACAACATGTCCCCGGCCAGAAGCTGTTGCGGAGTGTGGGGCGGCGCAAAGACCTGATCCTTCCGCAGGGTTACCGCGCCATAGGGAGAGGCGGCCAAGGGACGCCGGCCGCAACTCCGTGGATCGGTGTGCTCGACCCATTGGTCACGAACGACCCGAAGAGAGGCCTGTACCTGGCGTACATCTTCGGCGCTGACCTGGCGAGCGTTACTCTCACTCTACAGCAGGGAGTCACCCGGCTTGAAGACAGGCTGGGTAAGGGAGACGCGCTCCGTGAGCATCTCACCCGCAGGTCGTCGGAGTTGCGTAGGCGGCTTCCTCAGAAAAAGATGCAGAGGTGGCTTCACTCGCCGAGCTTTGGAGACTCCGGTGTCAAGCCGCGGGCCTATGAAGCGAGCAGCGTCTGTGCACGTCGCTATGACATCCCGGATCTACCTCCCGAGGATGAGCTGCAGGATGATCTAAGTCAGGCGATGGAACTGCTTCAGCAGGCGGCAGCCGCCGAGAAGTTGTTGTTGGTGGAAGAAGGGAAGAGTTTGCTCAGTGCTGGATATGAGGGCGGTAGTCATGGGATGAGTGACCCATTGAGTGGGTTCCATCCGAAGGACAGCCGCTCGTACATTGCCAAGATTGCAGCGAAGCAGCAGATCAAGAGCCGGGATCACGAGCGCCTGATCAAGGGATTCGGCCCGTACATCCTCTCGCGTGGCTATATCCCTACCACGGAGCGGGCTCACCCAAAGGATCTTGTATTGCGTCTAGCCGGAAATTCCCCTGACGAAGGTCCCCAGTGGTTGGTTGAAGCAAAGGTCGTAAGGGCTGGCAACTCAACCACCGCTGTACGTGAGGCTGTAGGGCAGCTCAAGGAGTACAGCTTCTTCCTCTATCGGGAGCGCGGGCTGGCATTGCCGCACCTCTTGGCTCTGTTCACCGAGGATGTCGGTGTCTACTCCCGCTACCTTGAAGATGCAGGGATTGCGTCCATTTGGCAGAGCGGCGACGAATGGCAAGGATCAACACGAGCCATTGAGTGGAACATGGTTGGCTGATTACGTCTTCGCTAACCTGCGGCGATCGCCGAGTAGGTCCAGACGTCCGCTGGGATGTCGTGCCGCAGCTTCCAGATGATTCCCATGGGCTTGCTGCCCTTATGCTCCATGTATTCGGCGGGGCCGAGGAGCATCCACGGTTGCGGTCCTCCGATGTCCGTCCTCTTGTAGCGGCGAACGAACAGAAGGACATGGGTGCCCTCCTTCTGGTGGCGCTGATAGCGGACCCCTGTGGGTGATGTTTCCGAGGTTTGGAGCTGGGACTCCCAGTGGAACAGTGACTCGCTCAGGGCGTAATCCCGATAGCGGGTCTGAGGGGAGAAGTCCTTCTCATCTTTTTCCAGGGTGATCATCAGCGCATCCGTCTGGATGCTCTCGCACCACTTCACCCCCTCACGGAAATGACCTGGCATCAAGCCGCCGATGAACGATTGTCCGAGAGCGGCGAGGATCTCCTCGCGGCTGTAAGAGGCGTGCACCGTGAGAGGGAGACCGGAGAGGTCGCCCAAGAGGGGGATGGGCATATGCTCCGTGCGATCGAGGACGTGGGCCAGGACCTGGCGGAGTTCCGTGCGGAAGGCTTGGTGCGGTCGGAGTGAGTCAAAGGCGTACTGATAGGTGCTGAAACCCCCGAGTGGCCAGAGCGAGAACAGGAACATGCGAGCATACGCTTGCTCGCGCCCGTCGAGTTCGTCGTATGCGGGGCTGTCGTCCTCCAGGAACTTGGTGTACGCCGCTACACGCGCAGGATCATCAACATGGAGGAATGCGGGAACTCGCTTCAAGAGCGCTGCCTCACCCTCCGGCGCAGGCGCGGCCAGCAAGCCGGCCCGTCTCAGTAGCCCTGTCCAGGAGTTTCCGCTGCCTCGGTAGATTTCCTTGAGCTCGCGCCCACTCTCCCGGAGGTAGGCCGAAAGTCGGGGCTCACCGTATCGACTGACCTCACGGGCAAGCTGAGTCACATTGACACTCAGTTGGCTTCGGATGTTCTCGATGATCAGTTCCTTGGCCTTGGACTCAAGGATGATCTGGCAGCCCGAAGGTAGCAGCGGAAAGTCGTTTTCCACACTATGGAGAAGGCGGTTTCGAGTGAGATTGGTCAGTGCCCGGAACTGCTCCTCAAAGCGAAACTCTCTGCGGTGCTGGCCGATGAAGTCGAGGACCGTGAGCACAGCCTTGCCTTCGCTTCTGCGGAGTCCCCGCCCCAGTTGCTGAAGGAACACTGTGGCGCTGGATGTTGGCCGCAGGAGCAGCAGCGTGTCAACGTCCGGGATATCTAGCCCTTCGTTGAAGAGGTCGACCGAGAAGATAACTTGGAGTTCGCCGGATTTAAGCTTGGCGAGAGCATCTCTTCGCTGATCTCGCGGTGTCCCACCCGATAGCACTACAGCCTTGAAACCGGCCCGGCAGAAGAAATCTGCCATGAAGTGCGCATGCGGGACTGAGACGCAGAACCCCAGCGCGCGCATGGACTGAGGGTCGGCCACCTTGTCCATGATGGCCTGCACGATAAGACGGGCTCGGGCATCATTTCCGGTGAAGAGGTTGCTGAGCTCTGAGAGGTCGTAGGCTCCACGCTTCCAAGCGATAGTGCCCATATCGGTGTTGTCGGTCACCCCGAAGTAATGAAAGGGGCTGAGGAGATCATTCTCCAATGCCTCCCATAGACGCAACTCGGCTGCGATGCGGCCATCGAAGAACTCATCGTGAACGTTGCGCCCGTCCATCCGCTCCGGTGTGGCCGTCAGGCCGAGTAGCTCAACGGGGGTGAAATGTTCAATGATTCTTCGATAGGTGGGTGAGACTCCATGGTGGAACTCGTCGATGACGATGACGTCGAAGTGGTCGGGTGGCAGTGACTCCAAGGTCCGAGGATTCAAGGACTGAACGCTGGAAAAGACATGAGTCCATTCCGTGGGGAGGATGCCGCTGTGCAGTTCCTCTCCGAAGTTGGCCTCGACGAGCACATCCTGATAAGTCCGCAGGGACTGGCGCAGGATCTCTTGGCGGTGAGCGACGAACAGCAGCCGTAGATCCCGACCGTGCCGCTGCCGTAGCCGTTTGTAGTCCAGCGCAGCCATCACGGTCTTGCCCGTGCCCGTTGCCGCGACCAGGAGGTTGCGATGCCGTTCGTGGACCGTGCGTTCAACCTCAAGCCTCTCCAGCATGTCCCGCTGGTGAGGGTAGGGGCGTACCTCAAGGCCGGAGAGTGAGATAGGGAAGCCATCGGACCCGGGTGCGCCGCCGGTGCCGCGACCTGCCAGGTGGAGTGCCTCAACGAGGCGGGTGGCGTCCCGATCGGGGTCGTACAACTCAAAGGCGGAGTCGTTCCAGTAGGAATCGAAGGTCGCCTCGAACTTGCGCAGTACATCAGGGGTGGCGATCGACGACAGGCGGACATTCCATTCGAGCCCGTCGAGCAGCGCCGCCTTCGAGAGATTGGAACTCCCGACATACGCGGTGTCATAGCCGCTGTCGCGGCGGAAGAGCCATGCCTTGGCGTGGAGGCGCGTTGAGCGGAGCTCGTAGTTGACTTTCACCTTCGCGTTGAACTTCTCGACGAGCTTGTCCAGCGCCCGTCGCTCGGTGGCGCCGATATAGGTGGTCGTGATGACGCGGATCGGAACGTCTCGGTCACGAGCGGCCTCCAACGACTGCTCGATGACCCGCAGTCCATGCCATTTGACGAAGGCGCACAACAGGTCCACACGGTCCGCGGTGACGAGCTCGGCACGCAGCTCAAAACCGAGGCTGGGGTCGTCGGGAGCATTGGTGATCAGAGCGGTCTCGGACAGAGGCGTCACGGGCCGGATGGCGTAGACGCCCTTGGCCTCCCGCTCTGCGATGGCCAGAAGCTGGCGAGGGCCTTCGGCAACGAGATCCACCCACTCCCGCGCGCCCTCGATGGTGTTCATCGACTCAAGGATGTGGTTCGCCGCATGCACCCGCTCTGCCGCGGGCAGCCCTTCCAACACGCGCTTCATCGTCTGAGCCACATGTCTCGCGATGACATGAGGGGACGACTCCGGTCCCACTTCGCCATCGATGGCACGCCAGTCACCACGTGCGCTGAGTTCCCTCAGCTGATTCTCCAAGCGCAAGGTGATCAGTTGTTCGTACAGTCCGGCGACCGGCTGTCGACCATCGATATGACCTGTCATCGCGGCACCGTCCCCCGTTGGCTACCGCCAGTGATACCAGGCACCGCTGACAGAGGGATCAGATACGGCTCACTCCGTGACAGTCCCGGTACGCCGTCCCCGACCCGCACCAGCAGGGGGCGGTCTTGGCGGGGGGCCAGGGCAGGGCGCGGCCGCGGGCCGCGAGGGTGGTGGCGTATTGGGGGAGGAGGTCGGCGTTCGCGGGGGAGGACTGTTCGGAGGCGGCGAAGGCCTCGTAGGAGGGGACCGTCGAGGTCACGATGCCGAGGTTCGCGGTGCCGGTGGAGGCGAGCTCGCGCAGGGAGGTCTCGATGTCCGCGAGGTGGGCCGCGTGGGTCGGGTACTCGGAGGTCAGCCCGGGGTACGCGGCGAGGAGTTCGGTGAGTTCGGGCTCCGGCCAGTGGAGGACCGCCACCGGGAAGGGGCGCGAGAGGGCGGACCGGTAGGAGCCCAGTTCGGAGCGGAGGCGGGCGATCTCCGCGCGGAGTTCGGCGGGGTTGTCGGAGCCGAGGGCCCATAGCCGGTTCGGGTCGTGGAGCTCGTCCAGGGAGATGGAGGCGTGCGCCGTGTGGACCTTGTCGGCGAGGGCGTCCCACTCGTCGTGCGGGCGGCCCAGCATGCGGCGGACGCGGTGGCGGCCCGTGAGGAGGGACTGGGTGTCATAGGGGACGTCGTCGTCACCGGGGGTGAGGAGCAGGGTGATCGCGGTGGTGAAGGAGTCGTGGGACGCCTCTAGTTCGTCGTGGGACTCCAGCGTCTCGGCGATGATCTCCCAGGGCCCGGGATCCGTGGGGGCCGCCGTGCGGATGCCCGTGATCAGCGCGCGGGCCTCGGCCTCATGGCCGTACTCCCACAGGTTCGCCGCCTGGAGGGCCTTCACCAGGAGGGGGTTGTCGGCACCGGAGGCGAGGAGGCGGTCGTAGAGGGAGGAGGCGCGTTCGCGGTCGCCGGCCAGTTCGAGGTGGGCCGCGGCTTGGAGGAGCAGGGGTTCGTTGTCCTCGGGGTACTGCGTCGCGGTACGCAGCAGGCGCTCGGCTTCGGCGATGTGGTCAGCAGGCGTGTCGGGGCGCATGGGTGACACCGTACTGCCGTACGGGGGCCGGCAGGGATGGCGTCCGGTGCCGCCGGTGGCCGCACGGCTCTGGTGGGTTGAGGGGCGAGGACCTATCGTGCGCCCGTGCGGGAGCGGATACCGGTGGTGGTTCAGGGGCGGGGACCCCGGCGGCGGGAGCGGCTGGCCCGCGGGCTGTGGGCCGCCGCGGAGATCACCGTCACACTCGGGATCGTGGTCCTCCTCCTGGTGGTGCACCAGCTCTGGTGGACCAACCGCGAGGCCCGCGAGGGCGCCGGGGAACAGGTACGGGCCCTGGAACGGGAGTGGGGTGAGCAGGCCCCCGAGGGCGAGACGCCTCTTCGGGAGATCCCGGCCGCACCGGAGGACGGCGGCACCGGGGAGGAGAGCGCCCGGGGAGACGGCGGCCGAGGGGAGGCCGGGGCGGGACAGCGGGCCGGGGACGCCCCGGGCGGCGGGAACACCGCGCGCCGCGCCCCCCGCCCGCCGCGCTGGGACCAGGCGTACGCCATCCTCCGCATCCCCCGGCTCGGTGTCGTCGCACCCGTCGCCGAGGGGGTCGGCAAGAAGGGGGTGCTCGACAAGGGGTACGTCGGCCACTACCCGGGGACCGCCCAGCCGGGCCGGGCCGGGAACGTCGCCCTCGCCGGACACCGCAACACCCACGGTGAGCCCTTCCGCTACATCAACCGCCTGAGGGCCGGTGACGACATACATGTCGAGACCCGGGACGCGATCTATCTGTATGAAGTGGACAAGGCACTGGGCCGGACTTCCCCACGTGATACGGGAGTGATCAAGCCCGTACCGCGCAGCCTCGTCACTCCCTCCGCCGGTTACGGTGAGCCGGGCTACTACCTCACCCTCACCACCTGTACGCCCGAGTACAGCTCCAGGTACCGTCTGATCGTCTGGGGAAAGCTGAAGTCCATGGAAGCCCGGTAGGCTGGTGCCTCGGGATTCTCCGAAGGACGTCCGGCACAGAGCGGCAGCGCCGGCAGCGACCCGCGCAGAGCAGTCGGCCCGGTTCCGGACGCCCCGGCCGTACGGCAAGGGGAGAAGCAGTGGTCCGCCGGGAGGAACCCGCCGGACATCAGGAAGACCGCCGGGAACGGCAGAGAGGACAGAGAGGAGCACATGGAGCGCCGCAGCTCGGCACGGATGCCGCAAGCACTCGCCCTGGCCTTCGCCCTCCTCTCCGCCTTTCTGATCCTCGACGGCGGCGGCCCGCTGGCCGCCCTCGCTCTCGCGGCGACCGCCACGGCCGCCGCGGGCTCCGCGCTGGTCCTCTGCGCGGTCATCAGCGCACGCTGTGCGCCCGTCGTGCCGCGTACGCGCGTCCGCACGGCCCTCCGCGACCGTGAGAAACGGACCGCCTTCCTGCCCCAGTGCGATCCCGACGCCCGGGGCCGCACCCGGCCCCGAGCACCCGGCCGCGCCCTCCCGACGGCCGCGTAGGGGCTCACCTCTTCCACACCCGTGTCCCCTCCGCGGGCCGTCATGCCTCCGTTTCCCGGCACGACGAGACCCGTGGAGGGCTCCCCCATGTCCGTATTCGCGCAATTGGTCGAGCAGCTCGCCGACCTGCTCCAGCCCCTGTTCCAGGCGTCGGCCACGGCCGCCGCGATCATCGTTTTCACCGCGCTCGTACGCCTCGCGGTCCATCCCCTGTCCCGCGCCGCCGCCCGCGGGCAGAAGGCCAACGCACGGCTGGCGCCCCGCGTGGCCGAGCTGCGCAAGAGGCACGGGAAGAACCCGGAGCGGATGAAGCAGGCGCTGGTCGAGCTGTACGCGAAGGAGAAGGCGTCGCCGCTGTCCGGGTGTCTGCCGAGCCTGCTCCAGCTGCCCGCGTTCTTCCTGCTGTACCACCTGTTCTCCAACAGCAGCATCGGTGGTGAGCCCAATGGGCTGCTCACCCATACGCTCTTCGCCGCCCCGCTCGGCGACCACTGGGGGGACGCGCTCTCGAACGGCGGGGTCCTCGGCGGCGCGGGTCTCGTCTACCTCGGGATGTTCGCGCTGGTCTCCGCGGTCGCGGCCTTCAATTACCGGCGTACGAAGCGGCAGATGGCCGCCGCTCCGGCGCCGGAACCCGGTGTTCCGGGCATGGGCGCGATGGCCGCGATGACCAAGGTGCTGCCGCTGATGTCGTTCGCCACCCTGATCACGGTCGCCGTGGTGCCGCTCGCGGCCGCGCTCTACATCGTCACCAGTACGACCTGGGCGGCATTCGAGCGCGCCTGGCTCTACCGGGACATGCCGGCGGCCGGTGCCCTGGCGAATCCGCTCTAGCGGTTCCCGCCGGTGAGGCCCACGGCATACCGGTATGCCGAGGGTGCTTCCCAGCCGGTCCATGTGGTGGACAGCACCTTGTGAGGTCGATCCGCCCTCTTGGAGGATCAACCGAATTCTGGCCGGTGATCGCCACCGGCCACCGCGCGGGCGCGTACTGCATCAGGCTGAAGCAGGGGAGACGGAAGGGGAGAGGGAGATGAAGCTGCTGCGTGTCGGGGTGGCGGGCGCGGAACGTCCGGCCCTGCTCGACCAGGACGGTACGACCCTGCGTGACCTGACGGGCCTGGTCACGGACATCGACGGGGACCTCCTCGCCGACGCCTTCACGCTCGACCGGATACGGGCCGCCGCGGGCGCCGGGGTGCTGCCCGTGCTGGACGCGGAGGGGATACGGGTGGGGCCGCCGGTCGCCCGTATCGGCAAGGTCGTGTGCATCGGGCTGAACTACCACGACCACGCGGCCGAGGTGGGCGCCGAGCCGCCGCCCGAGCCCATCGTGTTCCTCAAGGCGGCGGACACCGTCGTCGGGCCGTACGACACCGTGCTCGTGCCGCACGGCAGCACCAAGACCGACTGGGAGGTCGAGCTGGCCGTCGTCATCGGGCGCACCGCCCGCTTTCTGTCCGACGCCGAGGACCCGCTGTCGTATGTCGCCGGGTACACGATCGGGCACGACGTCTCCGAGCGGGAGTTCCAGCTGGAGCGCGGCGGCACCTGGGACAAGGGCAAGAACTGCGAGACCTTCAACCCCCTGGGGCCCTGGCTGGTGACCGCGGACGAGGTGCCGGACCCCCAGGCGCTGAGCCTGAGGCTGTGGGTCAACGGAGAATTGAAGCAGGACGGCACGACCGCCGGGCAGATCTTCCCCGTACGGGAGCTGGTGAGGTACGTCAGCCGGTTCATGACCCTGTACCCGGGCGACGTCATCAATACGGGGACACCGGCGGGGGTGGCCCTGGGGCGGCCGGAGCCGCGGGAGTTTCTGCGGGCGGGGGACGTGGTGGAGCTGGAGGTGGAGGGCCTGGGGAGACAGCGCCAGGTCCTCGCGGACGCGAAGGCGCCTTCCTTCGTGGGGTAGCCGGGCGGGGCGGGCCCGGCCCCCGTCGCCGGGCGCCCTCGCGTGTGCCGGGAGCCGCCGTGGGCCCCGGGCCCGTCCTCGGACGCGGACGGACCCGGCGCCGGGCCGTGGTGGGGGTCTTGCCCTAGACGCCCGAGGGGGCGGCGGCCGAGGTCTGGAAGCGGGTGAGGGCTTCGACCACCATCGCGTGGTCCTCCAGCGAGGGGAGACCGGCGACGGTGACCGAGCCGATCACACCGGCGCCCTCCACCGCGAGGGGGAAGGAACCGCCGTGGGCCGCGTAGGCCATGGGGGAGAGGCGGGCCGTCTCCTCGAAGGTGGTGCCCTTCGCGTGATGGCGGGCCGCGACGAGCAGGGAACTCTCGCCGTACCGCTCGACGACCCGGCGCTTGCGGTCGATCCACGCGTCGTTGTCCGGGCTCGAACCCGGCAGCGCGGCATGGAAGAGCTGCTGCCCGTTCCGGCGGATGTCGATGGCGACGGGCGCCTCGCGCAGATTCGCCATCTCGACCAGCATGCTGCCGAGCGCCCATGCGTCCGCGTGGGTGAAGCGGCGGAGGGTGAGGCGGCTCTCCTGGTCGACGAGTTCCCCGACGGACGGTTGCGTGGTCATGGCGACACCTCTTGCCTGGTCATCTCTTGTTGCCCGGTCATCCTTGCTCGGTCAGCGCGTGCCTGGTCATCTCTCGGCCGGTCATCTCCTGCCCGGTCATCTCCTGCCCCGTCATACGGACACCTCCACCGTGACGCCTTCCCGGGCCGAGCGCCGTGCCGCCTCCAGGACGTCCAGCGCGGCGGCGGCCTCGCCGGCGGTGACCGGAGGGGGCGTCCCGTCGCGCAGCGCACGGACGACGGCCCGGTAGTACGCCGGATAGTCGCCCGGCACGGTCGCGACCGCGAGGCCACCGCCGGTCGCCGGGGACTCTCCGGCACCGATCCTGCCCCGCAGTGACTCGTCCTCCACGCCCCACGCCGTACCGGGCGACGGACGTTTCCCTTCGCGGAGGGCGGCCTCCTGGGGATCGAGCCCGTACTTCACAAAGCCGGCGAGCGAGCCCAGTACCCGCAACCGCGGGCCGAGCTGGGCCGCGACGGCGCTCATGTAGAGATGGGAGCGGACGCCGTTCGCGTGGGTGAGCGCGATGAACGTGTCGTCGTCGGCCCCGGCGCCCGGACGGCGTATGTCCGACTCCGCGTACACCCGTGCCGCCGGGCCGAACAGGGTCAGGGCCTGGTCGACGAGATGGCTCCCGAGGTCGTACAGCAGACCGCCGATCTCCCCGGGATCGCCGGATTCACGCCAGCCGCCCTTGGGCCGGGGCCGCCAGCGTTCGAAGCGGGATTCAAAACGGTGTACGTCACCCAGCTCGCCGTCCTCAAGGACACGGGCGAGGGTGAGGAAGTCGTTGTCCCAGCGGCGGTTCTGGAAGACGGAGAGCAGCAGGCCCCGCTCGGCGGCCCGTGCGGCGAGGGCGCGCGCCTCGGCGGCGGTGGCGGCGAGCGGCTTGTCCACGACGACCGCGAGGCCCGCGTCCAGTGCGGCGTCGGCGAGCGGGACATGCGTCTTGTTGGGGGAGGCGACGACCACGAGGTCCAGCTTCTCCGCCCGGGCCCACAGCTCCCCGGGCCCGTCGGCCAGACGTACGCCCGGGTGCTCGGTGAGGGCCCGCTCCCGCCGCTCGGGATTCGAGGTGACGACCGTGTCGAGGACCAGTCCCTCGGTGGCGGCGATCAGCGGGGCGTGGAAGACGGAGCCCGCGAGGCCGTAGCCGATGAGTCCGACGCGCAAGGGGGTGCCGGTGCCAGTCATGACCCCACTAAAGCAACGGTGTTGTCCCAGGCGCAGGCTGACGCGCGGAGGCGCACGCCGGCGCGGGCAGCTCCAGCAGCCCGACTTCTGAGGACGGCGGCGCGGGGTTGGTCTTTCCACCCTGTCCGCTGTTTGAGGACTGCCCTCGCGGTGGTGACCGTTCGCCTTGCGGTGGTGGGCGGGCAATTCCAGCCCGTCCGGTGTTTGAGGACAGCCCTCGCGGTGGTGACCGCGTCCGCATCCGCGGCCCGGCCCAGTGCTCCGCGGCGGGCCGCGCCAGGGCCCCAGAACCGGAATGCTCATCGGACAATACGCTGAAGGAGCGCACTTGCCCGGTTGTTCTGCCGCCCGACGGACGTGGCGCCCGCCCGTCCGCGTCCGCGCGTGGCAGCGTCTCGCCCGACGCCCCCCGCCTCCCGCAGCAGCCGAGCAGCAAAGGTCATCGATCAACCATGCGACTGCGTCATGCCCTCGTCGTCGGCGTCACCGCGGCCACCGTTCTGGCCGGGGCGTCCGCCGCCGCGTCCGCCGTGCCGGGCGCCCACAGGCCCACCACGACCGGGTCGGGCTTCCCCGGCCCGGGCACCGCCCACGGTTCTCCGGTGAGCGCGCCCTCGGCCGGCGGGGCCGCCCCCGCCGGTACCGTCACCGGTACGGCCACTCGCACGGCCGCCCCCGAGGAGGCCGGTTGCGGCAGCGCGGCCGGCCGGGACTTCCCGATCGACACCCGGATCCACGGGGGCCCGTCCGTGCACTATCCCGGCGGCGGCTTCGAGCACTGGTCCGTGGATCTGACCAACACCACCGACCGGACCTGCGGGGAGATCCATCCGGTCATCGTGTTCGCGGGCCGGGACCGGGGGCTCACGGTGGCCAGGATCATGCTGGAGTACTACGACGAGGGTGTGGCCCGCTGGCGGCCCGCCGAACTGGAGAGCACCTCCGAGGACGAGGTCGTCGCCATCCTGGGCACCCGGAGCGGACCGGCGGCCGGAGGCACCCCGGCGGCCGGGACCCGGCCCGGGCGGCAGGGCGGACCCCAGCGCGACGACCGGTCCGACGGGCAGGCCCGGGACCGTACGGGAGGCAGCGGGTTCACCGTCGAGGGCCGCTCCACCGTCAGCGTCAGGGTCCGCCTCGCGCTCACCGCCGACACCCCGCCCAACCAGGTCACCGTGAACGCGGCCGTCGTCCAGCGCCACGGCGACGACGGCGACTGGGTGGGGGAGTCCCGCGACTACCGCTTCGCCGTCCTCAAGGACTACGGCGCCGGCGCGACCGTCACCCACGACGAACTCGCCACCACCGGCCCCGGCTCCCTTCTCCGCCTCGGAGCCGCCCTCGGCATGGTCCTGGCGGGGGGTGCCGGGCTCGTCGTGCTCTCCCGGCGGCTCCGCGCGGCCCGCGGCTGAGGGACCCCGGCGCGGACCTCCCGCCAGGCGGGGGCAACGCCCTGACCCACTGCCGCCAGCAGCCCGTCCCGCCCCGCCCGGTCCCCGCGCTCACCTTCCTGACTAGGCTGTTGGTGTCGGGGCCACAGGGCCGTGCCTCCGGCGTCCCAGCACACCGCGTACGCATCCGTTCCGTACGCCGCGCACGGCAGGAGTCCCGACTGATGGCAGAGCGCAAACCGATCGAATCCTGGCTCACCGACATGGACGGTGTCCTGATCCACGAGGGTGTGCCGATCCCGGGCGCCGACGCCTTCATCAGGAAGCTCCGGGACACCGGCAAGCCCTTCCTCGTCCTGACCAACAACTCCATCTACACCGCCCGCGATCTGCACGCACGGCTCGCCCGCATGGGTCTGGACGTGCCCGTGCAGAACATCTGGACCTCCGCGCTGGCCACCGCGCAGTTCCTGGACGACCAGCGTCCCGGCGGTACGGCGTATGTCATCGGCGAGGCCGGTCTGACGACCGCGATGCACGACATCGGCTATGTCCTCACCGATCACGACCCCGACTACGTGGTGCTCGGCGAGACCCGTACGTACAGCTTCGAGGCCCTCACCAAGGCGATCCGCCTGATCGACTCCGGCGCCCGGTTCATCTGCACCAACCCGGACGAGACCGGCCCCTCGACGGAGGGGCCGCTGCCCGCCGCCGGGTCGGTCGCCGCGCTGATCACCAAGGCGACCGGCAAGGACCCGTACTTCGCGGGCAAGCCCAATCCGCTGATGATGCGGACCGGGCTGAACGCCATCGGCGCGCACTCCGAGACGAGCGCGATGATCGGCGACCGGATGGACACGGACGTGCTCGCCGGGCTGGAGGCGGGCATGGAGACCTTCCTCGTTCTGACCGGGGTGACCGGACAGGCGGACATCGACCGCTATCCGTTCCGCCCGTCCACGATCGTCGACTCCATCGCCGATCTCGTCGAGCGGATCTGACCGGTCGGCACCGCTCACCGGCCGGCACCTCTCACCGGCCGGGCGGATCCGACCGGTGGGGTGGATCCGATCAGTCGAAGGGATCTGACGGGTCGAAGGGATCCGGTCACCGGATCGCGCCCCCCGCCTCACCCCTACGCCTCGTATCGCGCGCAACCGGCGCACGATACGAGGCGTTTGGCCGCACTGCGGATGCGGAACCGGTACGCGCGCGTGAATCTTTCGGTATCAGGAGGTTCACTATGCGTTCACCATTCCTTACTTTCCGTGCAGTCGGGGTGGCTGTCGGTCTTGCCCTCGGACCCGCGGCCCTGGTCGTGGCACCGGCCGTCACCGCCGCATACGCCCATGATTCCGTCTCCGCCACCGTCGAACCCGCCGAAGCCTCCGCCGGCGAGGAGGTGGTGATCCGGGTGCGGGGGTGCAAGGACACCACCGGTGCCGCCAAGACCAAGGCGTTCGCGGCGGGCGCCGAACTCTTCCCGGACGACGGTGCGAACCGGAGCGGCGGCGGGGGATCCCTGGTCGCGCGCGGCCGGGTCAGTGACGACGCCGTGTCAGGACCCCAGATCGTCAAGGTGATCTGCGACGGGCACGGCCACATCACCAAGACATCGATCAGGGTCGTGGGAGGCCGTTCGGCCCGTGACGGCGGGCCGACGCCCTACGCCCCGGTCCGCGCGGGAGGCGGTGGCACGGCCGCGCTCGCCACCGGGCACGAGGTCGGCGAGGGTACGGGTCCCGGCACCCGGCACGCCGTGGTCGGGCTGGTGCTCGCGGGTGCCGCAGCGGTCACCGTCGCCGTGCGCAGCACGCGCCGCCGACGGCGTCCGGACGCCGACGGGCATGTCCACCACTGACGGCGGCTCCCCGAACGTCGGCAGGCTGGCCACCGGGGTCGCGTCGGCGATACTCCTGCTCGGCCTCTCGCACTGGGGTCCGGACATCGCCGGCGGACCGGGGAGCGACTCCGCGCCCACCATCGGGGATGTCGCGGCGGTCGGCCGCCCGCCCGGGGTGCCGCTGCCGCCCGCGCACACACCGGTGGGGCCCGCCGAGCCCCGGCGTGTGGACGTACCGTCGCTGGGGATCGCCGCTGCCGTGGTCCGGCGGGGCCTGGACGGCACGGGCGCGGTCGATCCGCCGGCGTACGCGACTCCCCGGAAGGTCGGCTGGTTCGGCGGGGGTACGCATCCGGGCGCACCCGGGGCGTCCCTGCTCGTGGGCCATGTGGACACCAGGACCGGGCCTGCCGTCTTCTATGGGCTCAGCTCCGCCCGTACCGGTGAGAAGGTGCGCGTGACCAGGCGCGACGGCTCGGTCGCCGAGTTCACGATCGACGATGTCCAGGTCTTCGACCGGAAGCGCTTCGACGCCCGCAAGGTATACGGGCCGCACCGGCACGGGCGGGCCGAGCTGCGGCTGATCACCTGCGGGGGGACCTTCGACCGGCGGATCGGCGCGTACACGGCCAATGTGGTCGTCTCCGCCTATCTGACGGGGGTGAGCGGGCCAGCCGAGGCCGGGTCCCGGAGGGCGGAGGGGGACGGGGAGTCCCACAGGGCCAAGGGCGAGGCCGGGGCCCGGAAGGTGACGGAGCCGGCCGGGTCCGGAAAGGTGACGGAACCGGCCCGGGCCTCGAAGGTGTAGGAGCCGCGCAGTACGCAGCCGGGCCGTACGGAGCCGAACCGCAGCCGCACGGCCAGGGGCGCGGTCGCCGTACGGAGGGCCACGCGCAGGGCCGGATCGGAGGATCCCACCGGCCGGAGAGACGGGTCCTTCCGCGACCGGGCCCGGCCGACGACCCGCTCCCCCGGGAGCCGCCGGCCGGGCCGGTCCTCAACCGCCAGAGGCGCGGGCCGCGGGAGAAGCCCGCGCCGGTACGGGAGGTCCGGTGGTGGTCGTATCGGGTCCACGCCGGGAACCGGAGGTGCCTCCACGCCGGGGACCGGTGTCGTGTCCGAGCCGGGGCCGGTGGCCGACCCCGCCACTCTAGAACGGTGAACGGGCCCCGCCCAGCGGTGTTTTCGCGGTACGGCGAGAAGTGGCCATCCGCCTTCGCCCCGGCCACGCTCCCCGCCCGCTGTGCCAGGATGAGCGGCGGTCCGGGCGGCCGAGGGGGAGCTGGATGTACGGGAGTCGGTCCCGGCGGACGGGGGCGCGGGCCGGGGTGCTCGGCGCCCTGCTGGCGCTCTCCGCGTGCGCCCCGGGCGAGGGCGGCGGCACCACGGCGGGCCCCGGGCGGCCGCCCGTGGAGACCGTCCCCTACTGGTCCGACCCGGGTGCCAGGGCCTGGCAGCAGGTCCGTGACCATATCGCCGAGGGGGACGACGCGAAGGCCCGGCTGATCCGGCGGATCGCGAGCCGGCCGGTGGCACGGTGGGCGGGCTCGGACGATTCGGCGGCGGACGTCAGGGCGTATACGGATCAGGCCGCGCGGGCGGGCCGGGACGGGCTGCTGGTCCTGTACTACATCCCCCACCGGGACTGCGGGCAGTACTCGGCGGGCGGGGCACCCGACGCAGCCGCGTACCGGGCCTGGGTCGACGGCGTGGCCCGGGCCATCGGCGGCAGACGGGTCACGGTGATCCTGGAGCCCGACGCCGTACCGCATCTGGTGGACGGCTGTCTCCCCCGGGAACTGCGCCAAGAGCGGTACGAGCTGCTCAGGGGAGCGGTCGAGCGGCTGAAGCGGCAGCCGGGGACCACGGTGTATCTGGACGCGGGCCACCCGGGCTGGATCACGCCCGACCGGCTCCGCGAACCGCTTCTGCGGGCCGGTATCGGCAGGGCCGATGGCTTCTCCGCGAATGTGTCCAACTTCCATCCGACCGGAGCCGTGGTGGATTTCGGCCATCGGCTTTCCGCCCTGGTCGGGGGCAAGCACTTCGTCGTCGACACCGGGCGCAACGGCAACGGCGCGCCGACCGCGGGCGACCCCCGTGAGAGCTGGTGCAATCCGCCCGGCCGTGCGCTCGGTGAGCCGCCGACCGTGAAGACGGGCGATCCGCTGGTCGACGCCTATCTGTGGATCAAGCCCCCGGGGGAGTCGGACGGCGAGTGCCGGGGCGGGCCCGGGGCGGGGGAGTGGTGGCCCGAGTACGCCCTCGGTCTTGCCCGCGAGGCCGGGTAGGAGCCCCGCGTCCCGGGCCGGGCAGAAGCCCTGCGTCCCGGGCCGGGCAGGGTCCCCGCGCCCACCCGGGCCGCTCTCTCCGACGGAGCCCCGGCGGGGTCTCGCAGGGTCTCGACAGATCGAGGCCCCTCGCCGGTGAACCGGTGACGAGGGGCCTCGATCGCACGTGCGCCGCCAGGGACTCGAACCCCGGACCCGCTGATTAAGAGTCAGCTGCTCTAACCAACTGAGCTAGCGGCGCGTGCTGACCTGGAGAACTCTACCGGACCGGCGAGCGTGCTCCCGACCATTTATGTGACCGCTCCCGGCCTGTCGGATGGTCGTTTTGTACCTTTTATAGGTCAAACTGCATCGAGTTAGGGCAAATGGGGTGGGTGCGGGTGTCCGTGCTGGAACCCCGGACGATCTTCAGATGGGCGGAGGGGCCTGGAATGACGGTGCCGGTATTCGAGGAGTACGAGCCCGCCGGGGACTGTGACTGCACGGGGTGTGTCCAGCGGCGACGGGCGCTCGCGGCCGGGGGGCACCCGGCGGCCCACGGCTGCCGGCGCGCGCTCGTGCTGTTCACGGCGGCGGGCGTGGTACTCGGCGGGGGCGGGGCGACCGGAGTGGCGGGGGCGGTGGAACACGGCACCGGTCCGGTGGGCCTGGTGGACCGGCCCGGTCCGGGGCCGGGCGCGATTCCGGGCTCCGACCGGGGCACGGGCACCGGCACGGGCCCCAATCGGAGTTCGGGCGCGGGCTCGGACCAGGGCGCGGGCTCGGGCCGGGATCCGGGGCCGGGTTCCGCGTCCGGCGGGGATGCCCGCAGCGGCGCTGCCGGCACCGGCGGCAGTGGGGCAGGCGCCTACGGTACGGGCCCCGGGATCCGGGCCACCCCGGCCGGTACCACCGACCCCGACAACGAACAGGGCGGCAGAGGCGCGCTCCACGGCCGCCCGCTGGCCGGTCCCTCCGCCGCCCCGGCGGCCGTCAGCACGCCGAAGACGACCCGGGCGGAGATCATCAACCGCGCCAAGAAGTGGGTCAACGCCAAGGTCCCGTACAGCATGTCGAAGTACTGGTCGGACGGGTACCGCCAGGACTGCTCGGGCTATATCTCGATGGCGTGGGGCCTGAAGACCAACGAGTGGACGGGCAGCCTGGCGCGGTTCGCCACCCGGATCAGCCGTGACCAGCTCCAGCCCGGTGACATCCTGCTCTTCCACAACCCGGCCAGCCCCACCAAGGGCTCCCACGCCACGATCTTCGGCGGCTGGACCGACTACACCCGCACCTACTACGTGGCGTACGAGCAGACCAAGCCCGCCACCCGCAAGCAGGCCACGCCCATCGCGTACTGGGTCAACTCCAGCAAGTACGTGGCGTACCGCTACAAGGGCGTCACCACCGCGACCACTCCGGGGCCGACCAACCCCGACTCCTATCCGGGCGCGTCCTCCTTCCGGCCGGGCGCGAACAACAAACATGTGACCAGGCTCGGCCAGATGCTGGTGAAGCGCGGTGGCAAGCGCTTCTACTCCCAGGGGCCGGGGCCGCGCTGGGGCGAGGCCGACCGCAAGGCCACCCAGGCGTTCCAGAAGGCCCAGGGCTGGAAGGGCGCCGAGGCCGACGGCTATCCGGGGCCGCACACCTGGAAACTGCTGGTCACCGGGAAGGGCAAGAACATCCCCGCCGCGCAGCCGGCCAAGCCCGCCCCGAAGCCCAAGCCGAAGCCGAAGCCCGTCGCCAAGCCCGGCGCCGAGTCGGGTGTGGTCGCGCCGCCGTTCCCGGGGGCCTCCCACTTCCGGCCCGGGCGGTCCAGCGCGTATGTCACCCAGCTCGGGCAGCAGTTGGTGAAGCGGGGCTTCGGCAAGTACTACAGCACCGGTCCCAGCCCGCGCTGGGGCGAGGCGGACCGGCGCAATGTCGAGGCGTTCCAGCGGGCCCAGGGCTGGCGGGGAGCGGAGGCCGACGGCTATCCGGGGCCGGAGACCTGGAAGCGGCTCTTCGCCAAGTGACCGGTTCTCACCGGCCGGAAGCCGGGCCGGGCCACCGGCCGGACGAGGGATACGGCACCGGCCGGGAGGCCCGGTACAGCCTCGGCCGGACGACCCGGCCGGTCACCCGCCGGACGCCCCGGCCGCTCACCGGCGGGGTGAGGGCCCGTGACCGGCTGCCGACCGGTCGGGTGACAGGTCCCGGGCCCGGCCGTACGACCGGGCGCGCCCTCCGGCGTACGGCCCAGCACCACGGCAGCTTCGACCCATGGGCCGTGACCGCCCGGTAGCGGCTCACGGTCAGCGGCGCACGGGCGCGGGGCCGGTCCGGAACGGCGGCTCCCGGGCAGCAGATCCGGGGCGGCGGCTTTCGGGCCGGCCGCTCCCGGACGGATGCTCCCGGCGGCGAATCCCGGACCGCGGCTCCAGGGCCGCGGCCCAACGGACGGCGGTTCAACGGACGGCGGCCCATGCGCAGTGATCCACGGCAGCTTCGCCCCTCACGGGCAGCTTCGAACCAACAGCGGAGGCGGGAGAAGCCATGAACACCACCACCTCGGAGCCGGAGGGCGGCAGCTCGCCCTCCGACGTACCCCGGCACACCCCGGTCATCGCTCCGGAGGCCACCACCGAAATCCCGGTGCACCTCCTCTTCCGCGACGACTTCCCGGGCGGCCCGTCCCAGCCGATCCCGCTGCGCCCGGCGGTGGTGTCGCGGCGGCTGGGCACGGGCGAGCAGCCGCGCGTCGGGCCGCGCCCGCCGGCCGCCGGGTCCAAGGCGTCCGCCGCCGGCCCGCGTCCGGCGGCGAAGGCACGACCACTGCCCCCCGCCCCGCCCAGGTCCGCGCCGCCCGCCGACCCCGGGATCGCGGAGCGGCCCGGCCCGGCGCTGCCCGGCTGGACCGGGGTCATCGCCGGGGCGTGCGCGATCACCGGGATCGGCGCCGTGCTGTGGGGCGCGGGGGTGCTGCCCGCCGTGGTCACCCGGACGCTGGGGTTCACCCCGTCCCCGTACGACGGTCTCGGTATCGGGCTGTGGTCCCTGATCGCCTTCTGTGTGGTCCTCGCGGTCTTCACCCTCGGCGGTATCGGGCGCGGGCAGGTCGGACACGCCTGGGTGGTCACGCTCTTCGGGGAGTACCGGGGGACGGTACGGCGTACGGGACTGATGTGGATCAGCCCGCTGCTGCTCCGCCGCCGGGTGGATGTGCGGCTGCGGCACTGGCGCAGCCGGCCGATGCCCGCCGTGGACGCGGACGGTACGGCGCTGCGCGTGGTCGTCCTGGTGGTGTGGCGGGTGAAGGACACCGCGAAGGCGGTGCTCGGGGTCAAGGACCACGAGGTGTATCTGACCGAGCAGGTGGAGTCGGCGATGGCGAGGGTCCTCTCGCAGCTGCCCGCCGAGGCCCCGTCCCCGTCCGGCCTCACCTCCGCTCCCGAGGACGCTCCGACGCTGCGGGACGCCGAGGCGGTGGGGGACGCGCTCACCCGGATGCTGTCGGCCGAGTGCGCGCCGGTGGGGATCGAGATCTTCTCGGCGCAGCCGACGGCGATCGAGTACGCGCCGGAGGTCGCCGCCGCGATGCTGCGCCGCCGGGTGGCGGCGATCGACGCCAAGCACCGGGACAGCGTTCTGACCTCGGTGGTGGACGCGGTGGACGACACGGTCACCCGGCTGACCTCGCGCGGGCTGGTCGAACTCGACGACTACGAGCGCAAGGCCCTGGTGAAGGACCTCACGGTGGCCTTCTACACGGGCCGTTCGGGCGGGACGGACGGCTGAGGGCCGTCCCGGGACGGATCCCCTGACCCATCCCTGACCGATCCTCCGGCCGGTCCCGCGACCGGCGGGGGACCGGCGGTGGACCGGCGTCGGCGGGACCGGCGGGGAGCAGCGTGCCGAGGGCTGTCCGGGGTGTCGCCACCATGGAACGGAATGGGTAATTCCGGAGGGCTGGGGAGTTCGGCCGCCCTGTCAAGGGAAGCTTCGGCCTTTGGTCTGGACATGGTGAACTTTGGTCAATACATTGGGAGTTGGTCTAGACCTGAAAATGGCGCAGAAGGAGCGCCCGGGACCACCCCCACGGCATCACGCGCAGATGCACCGAACGACACGCACGCGTGCAGTAAGGCTCATTGAACTCCCCCACGTTCCCTGGAGCGAAGCATGCGCAAAAAGATCACCGCTGCCGCTGTCGGCCTCGTCGTGGCCGGCACCACCGTCATCGCCACGGGCAGCGCGAGCAGCCACGGATACACCGATTCACCGATCAGCCGCCAGAAGCTCTGTGCCAACCGGACGGTGCCGAACTGCGGCGACATCCAGTGGGAGGCCCAGAGCGTCGAGGGTCTGAAGGGCTTCCCGGCCGCGGGTCCCGCCGACGGAGCGATCTGCGCGGGCGGCAACGGCCGCTTCTCGCAGCTCGACGACCCGCGCGGCGGAAACTGGCCCGCGACCCAGGTCAACTCCGGCCAGAACTACACGTTCACCTGGCGCTTCACGGCACGGCATCGCGCCACGGACTTCAAGTACTTCATCACCAAGCCCGGCTGGAACCCCAGCCAGAAGCTCACCAGGGCCGCGCTGGAGTCCCAGCCGTTCCTGACCGTCCCCTACGGCGGTGTCCAGCCGCCGGAGACGCTCTCGCACTCCGGCAAACTCCCCGCCCGCTCGGGCAAGCACGTCATCCTGGCGGTGTGGACCGTTCACGACACCCCGAACGCGTTCTACGCCTGCTCGGACGTTCAGTTCTGACGTAATGTCAGTTACCGTGCGGCTCCATGGGACACCTGGGTACGGCAGGTACACGGACCACCGGTACGGCAACGGTCGCGGAGCTCGTACAGCGCCAGTGGGGTGACCACCGGGTGGGGCTGAGGGACCGGAGCCGGGTCCTCAGCCACCACCAGGTCGCCTCCGGCGCGGCCGCACGGGCCGCGCTCCTCGTGGACCTGGTGCCACGCGGGGCGGAGCCGCATCTCGGGGTGCTGCTCGACAACACCCCGGAGTTCCCCCTGTGGCTCAGCGCGGCGGCCCTGGCCGGGGCCGCCGTCGCCGGCATCAACCCCACCCGGCGCGGGGCGGAACTCGCACGCGACATCCTGCACACCGAATGCCGGGTGCTGGTCACCGAACGCGCCCGCCTTCCCCTGCTCGACGGGCTCGACCTGCCGGGCGTACGGGTGCTGGTGACCGACACCGAGGCGTACGGCGAACTCCTCGCCCCCTACGCGGACGCCGTGCCCGGCGAGGCCGTGCTCGGGCCGGTCGGGCCGGGCAACCGGATGCTGCTCTACTTCACCTCCGGGTCGACCGGCGCGCCCAAGGCGGCGATCTGCACCCAGGGGCGGCTCGCCGCGGCGGGCGCGTCCCTGGCGGGGCACTTCGGGGTGCGCCGGGACGACGTCCACTACATCTGTATGCCGATGTTCCACGGCAACGCCGTCATCGCGGACTGGGCCCCGGCGGTCGCGGCCGGTGCGGGGGTGGCCCTGCGCGCCCGCTTCTCCGCGTCCGGGTTCCTCGACGACGTACGGGAGTTCGGGGCGACGTACTTCACCTATGTGGGCCGGGCGGTGCAGTATCTGCTGGCCACGCCCGAGCGGCCGGACGACCGGGACCATCCGCTGCGGCTCGGCTTCGGCACGGAGGCGGGGGCCGTGGACGCCGCCCGCTTCGAGGCCCGCTTCGGCGCCCGGCTGGTCGAGGGCTACGGCTCCTCGGAGGGCGGCGCGGCGATCCAGCACACGGCCGACACCCCGGCCGGGGCGATCGGCAGGGCGGCCCCGGGCGACGACCTCGCGGTCGTCGACCCCGACACGGGCGAGGAGCGCGCGACGGCGGTGCTCTCCGGGGGCGGACGGCTGCTGAACGGAGCCGAGGCGATAGGGGAGCTGGTCAACCGGGGGCCGAACCCCTTCGAGGGGTACTGGCGCCATCCCGAGGCCGAGGAGGCCCGCAGACGCGGTGGCTGGTACTGGACCGGCGACCTCTTCTTCCGGGACACCCAGGGCTTCCTCTACTTCGCGGGCCGTACCGACGACCGGCTGCGCGTGGACAGTGAGAACCTCGCCGCCGCCGTCGTCGAGAGCATCCTCTCCCGCTGGGGCGAGGCGGCGGCCGTGGCCGTCTACGCGGTTCCCGACCCGGTCGCCGGGGACCAGGTGATGGCCGCGCTCGCCCTCCGGTCCGGCGGTCCCGGCGGCGCCGCCGGGCCGGACGGCTTCGACCCCGCCGCGTTCGCCGCGTTCCTGGCGTCCCAGCCGGACCTGGGGACGAAGATGGCCCCGCGCTTCATCAGGGTCGTACGGGAACTCCCGGTCACCGCCACCAACAAGATCCACCGCGTCGGGCTGCGGCGGGAGGGCTTCCGCTGCGAGGACCCGGTCTGGTGGCGTCCGGCGGGGGAGAGCGCCTACCGGCCGCTGACCGCCGGGGACGTGAGCGCGCTGGAGGCGGAGTACGCGGACCACGGCCGCGAGGACCTGCTGAACCGCTGAGGTCCGGGCCGGTCCTGTATGTGTGCGGTCCTCAGCCCCTGGCCCGGAGACCGGCCCGCGCCCCCGGTCCGGAAGCCCTCGTACAGCGCGCGGGGACCCTCAGTCGTTCAGGCCGATCTGCTGCATCAGCCCGATGAGGTCGTAGAAGAGGTTCTCCTCGGCGATCCGCCCGTCCACCCAGTGCGCCACCGTGCAGAAGTCCACCGCGAAGGCCCGGCCCGTCGGCGGGATCTCACCGCCGGGGCCCCGCATCGGTCCGGTCATGGTCCCGGTGAAGCGCGCTATGGAGCAGGTCCACTCGCCCTGGGCCAGGAGCACCTTGTACGGCCTGTTCGCCACCCGGTTGTCCGGGAAGGTCCGGAAGAACTCCACCGCCTCGGCCCGGTGGTCGTGCCGTCCGCGGGTCGGCTCGGCCTGGCCCGGCCAGTACACGACGGTGTCCGGGGTGTGGCGGGCGTCGAAGGTGTCCCAGTCCTGTGCGTTCCAGGCATCGTCGAGGGTCTGCATCAGCTGCATGTTCTCTTCGGCGCTCATCCCGCCTCCTGAGAGAGTCCGGCCGGACACTCGGGTCACCCCTCCAGAAAACCCCCGGGCCGACCGCCCCGCAAACGCATCCGAGGCGTCCCGGATGACCGGAACGCCTCGGATGATCAGCTGTGCGCCGCCAGGGACTCGAACCCCGGACCCGCTGATTAAGAGTCAGCTGCTCTAACCAACTGAGCTAGCGGCGCCTGGTGACCTAAAGAGTACCTGGTCCCGGCGGGTGCTCCGGGCCGGACACCCGGTCTCCGCGCGAGTGGCCGGTGCTGGGCGACCCGCGCGTCGGCGGGGCGGTGGACCGGAAACGTTCACCCGCGCTAGTGCTCTAGAGGGTCAGCGACAGCACCATGGGCGCGGCCTTGCGGTTCAGGACGTCGGCGGCCGAGCGCAGCCGGTGGGCGTGCTCGACGGGCATCGAGAGCGCGAGGCAGCCCACCGAGGAGCCCGCGGTCAGCGGGACCGCCGCGCAGACCGTGCCGACCGCGTACTCCTGGAGATCGAGGACGGGGACCGTCGGCGGCTGGCTGTCCAGCTTGGAGAAGAGCAGCTTCTCGCTGGTGATCGTCCGCGAGGTGAAGCGGGTGATCTTGTGACGGGAGAGATGGTCGCGGCGGCCGTTGCGGTCGAGCTGGGTCAGCAGACACTTGCCGATCGCGCTGGCGTGGGCCGCGGTGCGGAAGTCCACGTACTCGTAGACCTTGGGGGTGCGCGGGCTGTCCGCGTACTGCGTGACCCGGATCTCGCCGTCGATGTACCGGCTGACGTAGACCGCCGCGCCCACCGAGTCCCGCAGCTCCGCCAGGGCCTCCTGGATCTTGTCCTCCATGGTCCGCTGACGGGTGGTCCCGGAGCCCAGGAGGACCAGCGAGTCACCGACCACATACGCGCCGTCGGCGAGCTGCTCGGCGTAGCCCTCGCGGCGCAGCATCGTCAGCAGCGGTGCCAGATGACCGGCCGGCAGACCGGTCTCGCGGGCGATCTGGGCGTCGGTGACGCCGCCGGAGTGCCTGGAGATCGTTTCCAGAACGCGCAGAACGTACTGCACCGACTGGAACGGCACGGTCGGCTCGGGCCTCAGCGCCACGGTCTCCCCCTAGCAGGTCGTCACCGCAAGCTTCCCTTACCACGATAGCGGTCAAGAGCCGTCGGAAGTACGGCGGTTGGCGAGAAAGGCGGGGCAGATCAGGCCCGCACGCTGGGATCATTTCTCTGGCATATGCCAGAGGCAAGATCGGCCGCGCTGCAATTTCACGCGTCATTGCACGTGATCCCGGCTCCGGTCCGATGTGCCCCGCCTCTCCTACAACACCGCGCTCAGGAACTCCCGGGTCCGCTCCTGCTCGGGCTCGGTGAAGATCCTGTCGGGGTGGCCGGATTCGATCACCTTGCCCTGGTCGAACATCATCACGCAGTCGGAGATGTCCCGGGCGAAGCTCATCTCATGGGTCACACAGAGCATCGTGATGTCCGTGGAGCGCGCGATGTCCCGGAGCAGATCGAGCACTCCGGCCACCAGTTCGGGGTCCAGCGACGAGGTCACCTCGTCCAGGAGCAGGACCTTCGGCCGCATCGCCAGCGCCCGTGCGATGGCCACGCGCTGCTGCTGGCCGCCCGAGAGCCTGGTCGGATACGCGTCGCACTGATCGCCGAGCCCGACCAGCTCCAGCAGCTCCCGGCCCCGCTCCTCGGCCTCGTCCCGGGAGAGCCCGAGCACCTGCACGGGCGCCTCGGTGACATTGCGCAGCACCTTCATATGGGGGAAGAGGTTGAACTGCTGGAACACCATCCCGATGTTCTTGCGCACCTCCCGGACATGCCGTTCGCCCGCCGGTACGAGGGTGCCGTTCTTCTCCTCGAGGTTCAGATACCGGCCGTCGACCCTGATCGTGCCCTCGTCGGGCTTCAGCAGGGTCATCAGCAGCCGCAGGATCGTGGTCTTGCCCGACCCCGACGGCCCGATGAGGGTGACGTGCTTGCCGGGGTGGACGGACAGGTCCAGTGAGTCGAGGACCGTATGGGATCCGAAGCGCTTGGTGACGCCGTCGAAACGGACCAGGTCGACCGGGCCGGCCGCGGCAGCCGGCCCGGCGGCGGAGTCCGCCCGGGGCCCGGGGCCCGGGGTGGCTTGGAGATCTTCGGGAAGGGTGCTGTCAGCGGACAAGACGACGCTCCAGGGCTCGCATCAGAAGGGATGCCGGATAGGACAGGGCGATGAAGGCGATGCCGACGACCGTGAACGCCTCGATCGTCAGGAAGGTCTGGGACGCGAACTGCCGGGCCTCGCCCAGCATGTCCATCACTCCGATGACGAAGATCATCGGAGTGTCCTTCAGCATCGCGATGACGTAGTTGCCGAGCGCGGGCGCCACCCGGCGGACCGCCTGCGGCAGGATCACCGCGCCCCACACCCGGGTGCGCGGCAGACTCAGCGCGGTCGCCGCCTCCCACTGTCCGCGCGGCACCCCGTCGATACCCGCGCGATAGACCTCGGCGGTGTACGTCGAGTAGTGCAGCCCGAGGCCGACGACCCCGGTCACCATCGCCGAGAGCGTGAGACCCCACTCCGGCAGCACGTAGTACAGGAAGAACAGCTGCACCAGCAGCGGGGTGTTGCGTACGAACTCGGTGACGGCCGTCACCGGCCAGCGCACCACGGCGAACCGCGAGCGCTGTGCCAGCGCCCACACGAGCCCGAGCGCGAAGGCGAGCAGCGCCCCCAGCACCAGGGCCTGGAGGGTGACCGCCAGCCCGTCCCAGAAGCGCGGCATGAAGTCCTCGACCGCGGACCAGTTCCACTGCATCAGCGCTCACCTCCCACGGATTCCACGGCTCCGGCAGGGGCCCCGCGGCGGCCGGACGGACGCCCCGGCAGCCGGCCGGACAGCGGCCCGGCCGGCCGCTCCTGGCCGAGCCCGGCCTTCGCCTGCCGCTCCAGCGCGCGCATCCCCCGGGTGAGTACGAAGGCGAGCACGAAGTACATGACGAGGATCACCGTGTACACGGGAGCGCTTTCACCGGTCGCGTTGCGCACCAGCGACGCCCCGAACGCGAGGTCCGACACGCCCATGACGGAGACCAGGGCCGTCGCCTTCAGCAGCTCGATCAGCAGATTGTTGAACGGCGGGATCATCTCCGGCCACGCCTGTGGCAGCACGACCCTGCGCAGCTGCTGCCAGGGGGTGAAGTTCAGCGCGATGCCCGCCTCGCGCTGCCCCTGCGACACCGCGGCGACCGCGCCCCGCACGACCTCGGAGCCGAACGCGCCGTAGGTCAGGCCCAGGGTGAGGACGGCGGCCCACAGCGGTACGAGCTGCCAGCCGAAGGCCAGCGGCAGCACGAAGAAGATCCAGAACATCAGGATCAGCGCGGAGGTGCCCCGGAAGATCTCGAAGTAGGCTCCCGCGAGGAACCGTACGATCCACAGCCGGTGCGCCCGTGCCAGCCCGATGACCAGGGAGGCGGCGGCGGCGAACGCGGCACTGAGGACGGTCAGCTGGACGGTGATCCACACGCCCTTGAGAAGGAGCTCCCACAGCCCCGGGGTGATCTCGCTCATGGCGCGCACTTCTCCTCGGCGGTGATGGTCGTCATCTGCGCCTCACCGAAGCCGAAGGGCCGCATCAGCTCCAGCAGCTCACCGCTGCGCTTCAGCTTGTGCAGTTCGCGGTTGAAGGCGTCGCGCAGGGTCGTCTCGGGGGAGCGGAAGGCGAAGCCGCCGACGTCGACGACCGGTTCGCCCTTCAGGAAGGGGGTGACCTCGGGCGTCGCCTCGGCCCGGTCGCTGCCCTCGACGACATTGCGCACGGACACGGCCGTGCCCGCGAACACATCGACCCGGCCCTGTTCCACCGCGAGCAGCCCCGCGAGCTGGTCGGGCAGGGTCGTCACACTTCCGACCCCGGCCTCCTTCGCGTACTCGATCTCCGCGTACCCGACCCCGGTCGCCATCCTGGCCCCGGACTCCGCCACGTCCTTGTACGTCCGCACCTTCTTCGGATTGCCCTTGCGCACGATGAACGCGCTGAGCATCTGGAACTCGGGATCCGAGAAGATCACCTGCTCGCAGCGGGCCGGGTTGATGTACATCCCGGCGCCGACGACATCGAACTGGAGCGAGTTCAGGCCGGTGATCAGTGAGCCGAACTCGGTGGGGAAGGGCTGTACGTCGTCGACGCCCAGTTCCCTGAAGATCCTGCGGGCGATCACGGGGGCGGACCCGGTCATCTCGCCGTCCTTGCCGATATAGCCGAACGGCTGCTCACCCGCGAGGCCCAGCCGTACGGTCCCCTTCGCGCGCAGCTGCTCCAGCAGCTGTCCGCCGTCGCCGGCGTCCGCGGTGGCGACCCTGCTGCACGCGCTGGTCGTGCCCACGGCGCCCATGGCACCGAGGGCCGCTGCTCCGGCGAGCAGCGAGCGGCGTCTGAGCCGCCGGGGCCGCGCGGTCGCGCCGCCCCGGTCCGTGTCGTCCCTCTCCGTACGGTCTC
Organism: Streptomyces sp. NPDC051018; assembly: GCF_044456085.1. Taxonomy (NCBI): domain Bacteria; kingdom Bacillati; phylum Actinomycetota; class Actinomycetes; order Kitasatosporales; family Streptomycetaceae; genus Streptomyces; species Streptomyces sp. NPDC051018. Next base: position 128,363 of record NZ_JBITFN010000009.1, on the reverse strand, counting down.
GGTCGGTGCTGTCCTGTCTGCTCTCCTGTGGTCGGGCCATGGTCGCGCGGCTACCCGGAACGTATGCGTGTATGCGGACGGAAACGAGACGGCCTCGGGGAACCCCGGACCCGGAGCCCGGGCTCCCCGGGCAAAGGGCGTGGCAGGCGGGGGCAATGGCCCGGGAACGAGGGGGCAAAGAACGGGGAATAAGCGGAGGTTACCTCCCGTTTATTCTCTGCTGTAGTTTGCTTCCCTGCGCACGAAGGGCTGAACCGGTGGACGACACGAGTAAGGGCGCCCCCAGCGACCCCGTCCGAGGCACGGTACGGGGCTCCGCCCCCGTGCCTCTCTCCGTGCTGGACCTGGTCACCGTCGGTGAGGGAAACACCGCCGCCGGTGCGCTGAGGACCAGTGTGGCGATCTCGCGCCTCGCCGAGAGCCGGGGCTACCACCGCCACTGGGTCGCCGAGCACCACTCCATGCCCGGGGTCGCCTCGTCGTCGCCCGCCGTGATCCTCGCCCATCTCGCCGCGCACACCACCGATATCCGGCTCGGCTCGGGCGGGGTGATGCTGCCCAATCACGCGCCTTTGGTGATCGCCGAGCAGTTCGGCACCCTGGAGGCGCTCGCCCCGGGGCGTATCGACCTCGGGCTCGGGCGCGCGCCGGGGACGGACGGGGCCACGGCCGCCGCGCTGCGGCGGACCCAGCGGGCGGGGGAGGGCGCGGAGGACTTTCCGCAGCAGGTCGCCGAGCTGACCCGGTTCCTGGACGACGACTTCCCCGACGGGCACCCCTACGCCCGGATCCATGCCGTGCCGGGGCCGGTGCAGGGACCGGCCGGCCGTCCGCCGGTCTGGCTGCTCGGCTCCTCCGGGTTCAGCGCGCGGCTCGCGGGGGCGCTCGGGCTGCCGTTCGCCTTCGCCCACCACTTCTCGGCGCAGAACACCGAGCCCGCGCTGGAGCTGTACCGGAACTCGTTCCGCCCCTCGGCCCTGCTGGACGCTCCCTACGCACTGATCGGGGTGGCGGCGCTAGCGGCGGACGACGAGCGCGAGGCGCGGCGCCAGGTGATGACGGGCGCTCTCTCGATGCTGCGGCTGCGGACCGGGCGCCCGGGGCTGATCCCCTCCCCCGAGGAGGCGGAGGCGTACCGATTCAGCGAGCTGGAGCGGGAGTTCGTGGAGGGCTGGCTGGTCAATATCGTCCACGGGTTGCCGGATGCCGTACGGGAGGGGCTCGACGGGCTCCAGAAGCGCACCGGGGCAGACGAGTTGATGATTACGGCTCAGGCGCACAGCGGTGAGGTACGGCTGCGGAGCTATGAACTCATCGCCGACGCCTACGAGCTGACTCGCGAGTAGTTCCGAGTCGGCGCGCGGTGAGTCCGACCCGACCTGACCTGACCTGACCCGACCCGACCCGTGAGCAAGTCCGGAACCGATGCGCGGGTGAGCCCGAACGGACTCGTGGGCAGGCCCGGACCGGCGTGCGGATGAGTCCCGTCCGCCGCTCCGGGACGGGCTCCCCGGTTCCGGGCGGCGGGCGCCCCGGCCCCGGGCGGTGGGTGGCCCGGCCCGGAGCCCCGACGGAGTTCTCGCAGGTGGTTCACCACCGGCACCTGCGCATGGCTGGTTCGTTCCGGCCTTAAAGCCCCCTTAAACGCTGCTTAAAGCCCTCGTCATTTACGGTGAGGGGCGTTTCATCTTTCTCATCGAAACTCTCTGACGAGCTGTTTCCTCCTTGAATTGGTCTAGTCCACGTTTGGTCGAGACCATTGACGCGGTGGTGGCCGGATCGCTATTCCTTTCCTCCGGCCCACGTTTCTCATGGGCCGGACCCAGTCCCCCCACTCCCGGAGGCAGTTCGTGCGCTCCCGTAAACCCTTGATCGCGGCAGTGTCGACCGTGGCACTCGCCGCGGGCGTCATCGCCGGATTCGCCGCCACCGGAAACGCCGGCACACCGGGCAAGGCCGCCGCGCCGGCTGCCTCGGGGGTGAAGATCGCGTACTACGACCAGTGGAGCGTGTACGGCAACGCCTTCTACCCCAAGCATCTGGACACCCGCGGCATCGCGGAGAAGCTGGACATCATCAACTACTCGTTCGGCAACATCCACCCCACCGACCTCACCTGTTTCCAGGCGAACAAGGCGGCGGGCGACGACAACAACCCCAACGCCGGTGACGGCGCGGGCGACTCCTACGCCGACTACCAGAAGTCGTTCTCGGCGGCCGACAGCGTCGACGGCGTCGCGGACAAGTGGGACCAGCCGATCGTGGGCGTCCTCAACCAGTTCAAGAAGCTGAAGGCGAAGCACCCCCATCTGAAGATCAACATCTCGCTGGGCGGCTGGACCTACTCCAAGTACTTCCACGACGCGGCCAAGACCGACGCCAGCCGTCAGAAGCTGGTCTCGTCCTGCATCAAGCAGTGGATCGACGGCGACCTGCCCAAGGCCGACGGCTTCGGCGGGCCCGGCACGGCGGCCGGGATCATCGACGGCATCGACATCGACTGGGAGTACCCCGGCTCGAACGGCGGCCACCTCGGCAACCACTACGGCCCCGAGGACAAGGCCAACTTCACCCTGCTGCTCGCCGAGTTCCGCAAGCAGCTCGACGCGAAGGGCGCGGCCAACGGCGGCAAGAAGTACCTGCTGACCGCGGCCATGCCGGCGGGCCAGGACAAGATCAAGTACATCGAGACGGACAAGGTGGGCGCGTACCTCGACTACGCGAACATCATGACGTACGACATGCACGGTGCCTGGGACGGCGACGGCCCGACGTACCACCAGTCGCCGCTCAACTCGCCCCCGTCCGACCCGACCGACCCGATCGCGCCGGGCACCGAGAAGTACTCGATCGACAACGCGGTCGACGCCTGGATCGACGGTGACCCCGTCTACGGCATCGCGGGCGGCTTCCCGGCGGGCAAGCTCACCCTCGGGTACGAGTTCTACTACCGCGGCTGGAAGGGCGTCCCGGCCGGGACGAAGAACGGCCTCGGCGGCACCGCGACCGGCGGCAGCGCCCCGCGTCCGCTGAGCCAGGCGGCCGGTATCGCCAACTACAAGGAACTGGGCGGTATCGTCGACAACCCGGCGACGACCTTCTGGGACGACGAGGCCAAGTCCGCGTACTTCTACAAGGACGGCGAGTTCTTCACCGGCCTCGACAAGCGTGCCATCACCGCCCGCGCCGACTACGCCAAGAGCCGCGGCCTCGGCGGAGCGATGATGTACTCCCTGCTCGGTCTGGACGAGAAGACCACGCTGCTGAACGAGATCGTCGCCGCGGTCGGGGCCACCCCCAAGCCCAGCCCCAACCCGACGGACCCCACTCCGTCGCCGACCGACCCGAAGCCGTCCCCGACCGACCCGCAGCCCGGCTGCACCACGGGTCCGTGGAAGGCCTCCGACACCTACAACTCCGGCTCGGTCGTCTCCCACAAGGGCCGCCTCTGGAAGGCCCAGTGGTGGACGCAGGGCGAGGAGCCCGGAACCACGGGCGAATGGGGAGTCTGGCGCGACCAGGGCGCCTGCTGAACCGGCCCGGATGAGGGACGGCTGAGTCCCGCACCACCCGAGAACCACTGCGATCCCCCCACAACACCGCCTCCGCCCGGAGTTTCTCCAGGCGGGGGCGGTTCCATTGGATCCAGCGTGCCCGGTCGGACGGGTCCAGCCGGGCAGGTCCCGGGGGCGTACGGGCTCCGGGGGGCCGTGCCTGACCTCGTGCCTGACCTCGTGCCCGGCCTTGTGCCCGGCCTTGTGCCCGGCCCCCGAGGCGGCCCCGGCGGCTCCCGGCTCAGGCGGGCAGCGCGGTGAGGCCGATCAGCTCCGCGATACGGTCGGGCGGCACCGCCCGGGAGTACAGCCAGCCCTGCCCGGTGTCACAGCCGATCCGCCGCAGCCGGGCCGCCTGCCCCGAGGTCTCCACGCACTCCGCCGTGACCGTGAGCCCCAGCCGGTGCGCGAGCTGCACCAGGGCCTCGACGATGGTCTCGTCGGCCGGGTTCGCATGCGCCTCGTCCTGGAAACCCCGTACGAACGCCCCGTCCAGCTTCAGCGCGGACACCGGCAGCCGGCTCAGATACGCCAGGTTCGAGTATCCGGTGCCGAAGTCGTCGATCGCGATCCGCACGCCCATGTCGCTCAGAGCCTGGAGCGCCTGGAGGGGGCGGCCCGCCGAGCCCATCACCGCGGACTCGGTCAGTTCCAGTTGCAGCAGCCGCGGCGGAAGGCCCGTCTCCGCCAGGATCTCGGCCACATCCGTCACCAGGTCCGAGTCCCAGACCTGGCGTACGGCGACATTGACGCTCACGAACACCGGCCTGCTGCCGGGGTGGTCCCGCAGCCACTGCGCGGCCTGACGGCACGCGGTCCGCAGCACCCAGCGGCCCAGCTGGACGATGGAGCCGTCCTCCTCGGCAATCGAGATGAACCGATTCGGCGTAAGCGTCCCGAATTGCGGGTGGTGCCAGCGCACCAGCGCCTCCACCCCCCGGGTGACCCCGTCCGCGAGCCCCACGAGCGGCTGGTACTCGACGGCGAACTCCCCCCGCTCCACGGCCGGCCGCAGCGTGGAGGAGAGCGCCTGGCGGGTCATCCGGTGGGCGTTGCGCTCGGGGTCGAACAGCGTCCAGCGCGCCTTGCCGTCCTCCTTCGCCCAGTACAGCGTGGTGTCGGCGGCCTGCATCAGCCGGGTCGCGGTCGTCCCGGCGACCGTGCGCTCCACCACCCCGATGGACGCCGACACCGACAGCCGCTGTCCGTCCAGGTCGAACGGCTGCTGGAGCGCCGCCAGCAGGGTGCGGGCGAGATCGGCCAGTTGTTCCGTACCGGTGGAGTCCTCGACGAGGACGGCGAACTCGTCGCCCCCGAGCCGCGCCACCAGATGTCCCCCGCCATGGCTGAGACCGCCGCTGTCCGCGCACTCGGTGAGCCGTCCGGCGACCGCGGCGAGCAGCCGGTCGCCGATCCGGTGCCCGAGGGTGTCGTTGACCGCCTTGAAGCCGTCGAGGTCGAGGTAGCACAGCCCGATCCGGCCGGTGGAGCCCTGCCCGTACGCGGAGGAGTCCAGGGCCGCGGTGAGCCGTTCGAAGAAGAGGGCGCGGTTCGGCAGCCGGGTCACCGCGTCGTGCATCTCCAGATGGCGCAGCCGGGCGCGCAGCTCACGGCGGTCGCTGACGTCCACCACGGAGAGCAGCACCCGGCGGCCCGAGGCCCGGTCGTCGGGCAGTGGAGTGATCGTGATCTCGGCCCAGAGCGTACGTCCGTCGGAGTGCTTCAGCCGCCGGGTGCAGCGGAAGCGGGAGCGCCGTCCGGACAGCGCGTCGCGGTACGCCTGCCAGGTGCGGCGGTCGGACGCCAGCCCGGTGAGTTCGGCGGCGGGCAGCCCGGACGGGTCGGTGCCGCACAGGGTGGTGAAGGCCGTATTGGCGCTGACGACCAGGCCGTTGTGGTCGACCACCGCCATCGGGAGGTGTGCCGCGTTGAACGCGGCCCGGTGGTCGCGCAGTTCGGCGGGCGAACAGCCCTGACGCTCCGTGATCCTCGGCCGGGTCCTGCCGGGGACCGCCGCTCGCGCGGGCCCAGTTCCGTCGGGGGTTCCGCTCACCGCTCACTCCCGCAGTGCAGTTGTGTCGTACAGGGGCGTACAGCCGTACAGATGTGGTCGGAAAAGATCGGGCACCGTGACCATTCCGGATGTCGAGGTGCAAAACCGAGAAGGCCCGGAAAGCCGGAGAGGGTCCAGGAAGCCTGAGAAGCCCGAGAAAGTCCAGGAAAGCAAGAAACTGTCGAAGAAGACTGAGAGAAGCTGAGTAAATCTGGGGAAAGTCGAGGAAACGGACCGGGGAAAGTGTGCCGATCATAGAGGCTGCCCCCTCGGCCGTTCCACCTTCGCCACCTTGGCGCATCTCACCGGCGCACTTTGAGCGATCGTTTCTGCGCGGGTCTGTGCGAGGGGCTTCGCGGGTCTGGGCCGGTCTCGTTCCGTCCTGATCGATTGTGGCGTTCTGTGAGTCCCCGGAACGCCCGCCGGCCGCCCATGGATCTCGGCTCGGTGTCGGGCCGATGTCGGCCCGGTCACCCGACTGGTGCAGCGGAACAGGACGTACGCCTCTAAATCATCACAAGGTGGTGGAGGTGTCTCCCATTCCGCAGCCGGAGGTCTACGTGGAGCGTCAGCAGTCACCCGCGGGAACACCCGGGGGAGTGGCACACGGGCGTCTGTACGGTTCCGGTTCCGGTTCCGGCGGTCACGGGGGTGCCCGGGGCGCCGGGGGGCGGGGAGACGGCCGGGGGCGCCCGCGTGCCACGGGCGGGGAGCGCGGCCGGGTGCGGAGCACCGCAGCGGCCCTGACCTCCCTGATGGCGCTCGCCACCACGTCCCTCGTCGCCGGCCCCGCGGAGGCCAGGACCTCGTCGTCCTCCTGCGCGCTCCCGCGCTCGCCCGCACACCACTCCCTGGGCCTCGACACCTGGAACACCTCGTATCCGAAACCCGACGACGGCCTCGACGCGGTCATGGTCTTCCTGTCGTTCCCCGACGCCGTCCCGCGCAGCTCCCCGGCCCGGCTCGCCGCCGACCACTTCCCCGCCACCAGCGAGTTCTTCGAGCGCGCCTCGTACGGGAAGTTCACCCTCCGGCCGCATCCCCGGCGCGACTGGGTGAGGATGCCGAAGCCGTCGACCGCGTACGGGATAAGCCGGGACTGGAAGCCCTCCCACCGGAGCGCCTATCTGCGCGACGCGCTCTCGGCCGCCGACCGGAAGGTCGACTTCTCGCGGTACGACATCGTCTATCTGGTCGCCGATCCGGACGCGCCCGGCGTGGACTCCGACGCCACGAAGGTCGTCAACTTCGAACGTCCGATGACCTACGACGACACCGAGGTCCGCCGGGTCGTCACGGTCTTCGAACAGCACCCGCCGGACCGCAATGTGCTGGCCCACGAGACCGGGCACGTCTTCGACCTGCCGGACCTCTACCACCGCCCGACGGACGGCAAGGGCGACTGGGACACCTATGTCGGGGACTGGGACGTCATGGGCAGCCAGTTCGGCATGGCCCCGGACCTCTTCGCCTGGCACAAGTGGAAGCTGGGCTGGCTGGACAGCCGGGCCGTGCGCTGTGTCACCCGCCCCGAACTGCTCACCCTGGAGCCCGTGGGCGCGGCCCCGATGCCCGGCGGGAGCCTCGGCACCCGCCTCGCGGTCGTACGCACCGGGGCGGACACCGCGCTCGCGATCGAGGCCCGCTCCGCGACCGGCAACGACGGCACGACCTGCACCGAGGGGGTACTCCTCTACCGGGTCCGGGCGGACGCGGCCTCCGGCGGCGGTCCCGTCGAGGTCGTGGACACCCACCCGAGGACGGGGGCGTGCTGGGACCGGTCGGTGTATCCGCAGCTGGCGGACGCGCCGCTGGGTGTCGGCGAGACCTTCACGCTGGCGGGGGCGTCCGGGGAGCGTACGCGGATCGAGGTGGCGGACCGGACCAGGACGGGCGCCTGGACGGTCAAGATCACGACGGCCTAGTCTCCACCCGGTCCACCTGATACGCCCGGTGCCGGGGGCTTCGCCGGCGGTCGTGGCGTACGGCCTCCGCTCGCGCCGGGCCGGAGGCGGTCAGATGGTTCCGGCCCGGATTGTCCGGGCGGTCCGGACAGGCAAGAAAGCCCCTCGCTCACGCGAGGGGCTTCTTTCGTCTGTGCGCCGCCAGGGACTCGAACCCCGGACCCGCTGATTAAGAGTCAGCTGCTCTAACCAACTGAGCTAGCGGCGCCTGCTGACGTCGTAGACCTTAGCATCCTGCTCGGCGGGAGGAAAAATCGATACCCGGACACTCGCGGTGGAGGCCGATCGGGCCGCGCGCACACACGCCCAGAGCAGTACCTCGGGCCCCGGGAGCCAGGGGTGCCGGGTGTCCGGGGCGACCAGCCAGCGGGGGCCGGCGGACTGTTCCCCGGTGGTGTCCTCGGTCAGCGGCGGAATCGTCACGGCGTCCCCGTTGCCGTGGCAGAGCAGCGGGGGTACGGAGTCGCTCCACTCCTCCCACTCCAGCAGGGCGGGCAGCCGGGAGGCCGTTCCCGGTACGGCGAAGATCAGCATCCGCCCGCGGTGCATGGCGACGGGCCCGGACCCCGGACCCTCCTCCCAGAGCCGGTCGAGCATCTGGCGGCCGAAGACCGAGGGCACGTTCACGATGTCGAAGACCGTGCCGCAGGGGAGTACGGCCGGGGCGGTCGGGCGGGTCTCCCAGAGCGACAGCGTCGAGCGCGGATACGTTCCTGCCGAGGCGAGCCAGTCGGCGCCGGGGGCGGTGACCTGCGAGACGCGGTGCTCACTCTCCTCCTTCAGGAGGGTGAAGAGGTCGGTACGGCGGTCTTCGTCGCCGGCGGTCAGCAGGTGGTCGTTCCTCAGCCATGCACTCATGGGATCTACATCTACCGGGCGTAACGTGATCGTTCCAGAGTGTTCGGCAAAATCGGGACAGGGTGGGGTGGGAGGGGGTATCTTGCGCACCGGCATATGCCAGATGTGATGTTGCCTGGCAGATTCGTGCATACGTTCCCCGGGTGAGGGGGTTCCGGCCCGGGTCGCACCGCGGGGTCGGCTCCGCGGGTGGCGAGCGGTGCGGAGGAGTGTCGCGGGGCGGGGTTGGCGTTACGGGTTTCGGTGAGTGCCCCTCGGGTGCCTGCGGCGTGGCGGGAGGTTCCGGGGCGGTGCGGGGGTTCCCCGGTACCCCGGAAACGGCGGCGGGTACCCCGGTGTGCCTACGGGGTGGCGTCGCGGAGCAGCCCCCGGCCGAACTCGATCATCTTCTTCGCGTAGTCCGCGGTCCATCCCGCGCGCTCGGCGATGTCCGCCGGCGTCAGCCGGTCGAACCGCCGGGGATCGGCGAGCTGTGCCGCGGCGAGCGCCTGGAACTCCACGGACCGGTCCGTGGCCGCGCGGAACGCGAGCGTCAGCTCGGTCGCGCGGTGGAGCAGTTCCCTCGGGTCCTCGATTCCGTCCAGCCCGAAGAAATGCTCGGGATCCGCGGCGGCCTCCGACGGCTCGAACAGCAACGCCGCGGGCCGCGGCTTCCGCACGCGCGGCTCGGGTTCCGCCATCTGTCTTTCCTCCCGCACTCTCTCCACACGCCCCGGCCCACATCACCGGACTGCGCGTCCATTGTCGCGCTGCGCGCAAGAGGGCGTCTGGTGTGGTGGGCGGTGGGGGTACGGGGCTGTCCTCAAACGCCGGACGGGCTGGGAATTCCCGGTCATCGCCTGCACGGTTCTGCCGGTGTGCCCCTTGCCCGGGGCGGGGGTCCGTCCTCAATCGCCGGACGGGCTTGAGTGTGCCCTCCGCGCGTGGGGGAGCGGCCACCGCCGCGAGGGTTCTGCCGGGTTGCCCTGGCCCGGGGTGGAGGTCCGTCCTCAATCGCCGGACGGGCTGGGTGTGCCTGTTGCTGGTGGGGGTGCGGTTGTGGGGGTGAGGGTTTTGCTGGGTTGCCCTGGCCCGGGGTGGAGGTTCGTCCTCAATCGCCGGACGGCCTGGGTGTGCCCGTTGCTGGTGGGGGTGGCTCTCCCCGGGGCGGGTTTGAATTCGATCGCCGGGTGGGCTGGAAAGCACAGGGTCCCGTGGTGGGCGGGGGCCTGATTTTCAGCCTCGCCGGCGTTTGAGGCGCGGGGTTCGGGGCGGAGCCCCGCAGGGGCCCGGGTTGTGTTGCTGGAGCCGAGGGGGCTGTGCTTGGCCGGGTTGGTCAGGGTGTGCGGGGTCTGGGGTGCCCTGCCCCGGGGCCCCGTGGTGGGCGGGGGCGTGATTTTCAGCCTCGCCGGCGTTTGAGGCGCGGGGTTCGGGGCGGAGCCCCGCAAGGGCCTGAGTCGTGTTGCTGCGGCCGAGGGGGCCGGGCGCGGCCGGGCTGGTCAGGTTGCGCGGGCCCCGGTCGCCCCGCCCCGGGGAACCCGCGGAGGGCGGGGCCTCACCATCAGCCCCGCCGGCGATTGAGGCGCGGCCCCCGGGACGACCGCGGCGGCGGACCGTCAGGCCCCCGCCTCCAGGTGCGCCGTATCGTTCCACCGCTCCACCGCGGGCTCCCCGTACGCCCAGCCCAGGACCGACAGCGACGCCGGATCCAGCTGGATCCTCGCCGCGAACGAGGGCTCGAAGGACAGCCACCTCGCCGCCAGCACCCTCAGCACATGCCCGTGCGCGAAGACCAGGACGTCCCGGTCCGCCGACCGCGCCCACTGGATGACCTCGTCCGCCCGCGCCCCGACCTGGGACAGCGCCTCACCGTCCCGTACCCCGTCCCGCCAGATCACCCAGTCGGGCCGGCTGGCCGCCCGGATCTCCGGCGTCGTCAGGCCCTCGTACGTCCCGTAGTCCCACTCCATCAGCGCGTCCCACGGTGTCGCCCGCGCCCCGAATCCCGCCAGCTCGCAGGTCTCGGACGCCCGGCTCAGCGGGCTGGTCCGCACTTCCATGTCCGGCAGCCCCGACCAGGGGCCCCTCTGCAGCCGTTCGCCCAGGAGCTTCGCGCCGCGCCGGCCCTCCTCCAGGAGCGGGATGTCCGTCCGCCCGGTGTGCTTCCCGAGCAGGGACCATTCGGTCTGGCCGTGCCGGACGAGGACGATGCGCGGTGCCATGTACGGGATCTCCCTGGGGTTCGCCGGGCCGATCGGTATCCATCGGTCACCGGGGTCGCTTGAGTCACGCAATCACCGGGTCGGTGCCTCTTCATCATCGTTCACCGCTCCACGGAGCTTTCCGGCCACCCCACCCGCCCCGTCGGCCACCCGCGCCCCAGGCAACCTTCCCGGCGATCGCCGCGTCCATCCCTAGGTCGGGTACCCGCTGCCCGAGCGCCGCCCCTTACACCGTACGGTTGACCGGTGGCCGCCGACCGCCGGAGCACGAGGGGGACCGTTCGGATGCCGTACTCCACCACAGTCCGTCGCCCACGCTGGTGGGCCGAGCTGCTGCTGATCGCGGTGGTCTACCTCGCGTACTCGGCCGGCAGGCTCCTCGCCCGCGGCGATGTGTCGACCGCGGTGGACAACGGCCTCGCGATCCTCCGGGCCGAGAAGGCACTCTTCCTGGACGCCGAAACACCCCTGAACCGGCTCTTCACCGAGATCCCGGCCCTCGGTGTCCCCGCCGACTTCGTCTACGCGTCACTGCACTATCTGGTCACCCCGGCCATCCTCATCTGGCTCTTCCGCCGCCGCCCCCTGCGCTACCGCGCCGCCCGCACCTGGCTGATGCTGTCCACCCTCCTCGGACTCGTCGGCTTCACCCTGGTCCCGACCTGCCCGCCGCGGCTCCTGGACGCCACGCACGGCTTCGTCGACACGATGGCCCAGTACAGCTCGTACGGCTGGTGGGGCGGTGAGGCGAGCGCGCCCCGGGGCATGGGCGGGCTGACCAACCAGTACGCGGCCATGCCGAGCCTGCATGTGGGCTGGGCGCTGTGGTGCGGAGTGATGCTGTGGCGGCACGGGCGCACTCCGCTGCTGCGTACGCTCGCCGTGGCCTATCCGCTCATCACCACCCTGGTGGTGATGGGGACCGCGAACCACTACTTCCTCGACGCGGTGGCCGGGGTCGCCGTGATGGGCGCGGGCGCGCTGCTGACGCGTCCCGCGCTGCGGCTCGCCGACCGGGTACGCGCCAGGGCCGGAGCCCGGTTCTCCGGCCGCACCGCCGAACCGGCCGCCGGGACCGCCGCCGGACCGGCCACCGCAACCGCCGCCGGGACCGTCGGCGGGGGTGTCAACCGGGGCCTCCCCGGCGGAACGAGGGAGACCGGAGAGGCCGTCTCCGGCACCAAGTCCCCGATTGTCGGTGCCGGATGCCAGACTTCGACGGGTGAGCGAATCCCTGGACAGCGGACCACCTCCGCAGACCCCACTCCGTCCGCAGGCGCAGACGACAGCACTGCGGCAGCGGCTCGCTGAGTTGCGCGGCCCCGCCGTGCGCCCCCGGCCGCTGGACGCGCGGGCGCTGGCCGCACTCGCGGCCAACCCGGGGTGCAAAAGGCGCGCGCTGCTGGACGGCGCCGGGGTGGACAAGGCGGCGCTCGCGGCGGCCCTGGGCTCGCCCGGGGCCTTCGGCCAGTCGCAGTTCGCCTTTATGCGGGGCCATGCCTTCGAGGCGCGGGTGAAGTCCGACGGCGGCGCGGAGCTGATGCGGCTCCTCGGTGTGGACGGCGGCGCGGGCTTCCGCGTCCCCGATCTCGCCGCGGCCGGTCCCGAGGGCCGCGCGGCGCGTACGGCGCTGGCGCTGCGGGAGGCGACGGCGGCGGGGGACTGGACCCTGCTCGACCATCCGCTGCTCGCGCTGGAGGTCGCGGGTTCCCCCGCGTATCTGGAGCCGGACGCGGTGGTCGTCCACCCCGACGGCCGCTGGACGGTCGTGGAGATCAAGTCCTTCCCGATGATCGACACCTCCGCCGACGCGGCGAAAGTGGGCGCCGCCGCGCGCCAGGCCGCGGTCTACGTCCTGGCGCTGGAGCACACGGCCGCGCGCACCAAGGACGCGCGGGTCGACCACAGCGTGCTGCTGGTCTGCCCCAAGGACTTCTCCAACCTTCCGACCGCGTCCGTCGTCGACGTACGCAAGCAGTTGTCGGTCACCCGGCGCCAGCTGGCCCGGCTGACCCGTATCGAGGACATCGCCGCCGGGCTGCCGGCGGGTGCCACCTTCGAGCTGGACCGTTCACCCGAGGACCTGACGGCGGCGGTGGAATCGGTCTCGGCGGCCTACGCCCCCGAGTGCCTCTCCGCCTGCGAGCTGGCCTTCCACTGCCGTGCCCGCGCCCGGGCCGAGGGCGCCGTCGAAGCCCTCGGCCGCTCGGTACGCGGTGAGCTGGGCGGGCTGACGACCGTCGCCGATGTGCTCGCCGCCGCGCGAGGTGCCTCCGGTGACCCCACCGACCCCACGGTCACGGCCCTCCGCAGGGCCGCCGCTCTGCGCACCGAGGCCCTGGCCGCCCACCCCCACCGGGAGCCCGGATCCTCGCCCTGCTCCTCTTCCTCCTCGTCCGGTGAGGGCCTTTCCCTGATCGGCCAGAGGGAACCCGGGACGGCGGGCTCCCCGTCCTCCGGGACGGCCGGCACCCACCCCCTCAACCAGGGCGACCGGACCCCGGGCAGCGGAGCCCCTCCGCCGCCCGGGAGGAAAGCCCCCGGCGACACGGAGGCCCCGCCGCCTCCGGAGGAGCAGGGCCCGGGACCCCGTCCGGCCCACGCCCCGCAGGCCGCGAACCCCGCGCACCCGCTCACCGCACTCCCCACCGACACGGCGGCGCCATGTCGCTGATCTCCACCCTCGCCCGGCTGGAAGCCGTCGAGTCCGGCCGCGCCCAGCCCCTGGCGACCGTCCGCCACCGCCATCTCGCCGAACGCCCCCTCGTACTCGTACCGCTGACGACCGCCGGTGAGGCCGGCGCACCGCTCGGCGCGCTCGTCGGGACCGACCGTGACGCACCCCGGCTGCTGACCGTGGCGCAGCCGCGCGACCGCGAGCTGCGGTTCGCCTTCCTCGCGCAGCTCGCCGACGCCGTACTGCCGTATCTCGACACCTACGCCGACGACATCGAGCTCATCGAGCGGAACGAGGACGACCCCGAGACGGGCAAGCGCGTCAAGGTCGAGGCCGAACTGTGCGCGGACGCCCCGCAGTTGATCGTCCCGGGCCGGGCCGGCATCGAGTTCGTACGTCTTCTCGGCCGGTCGATGCGCTTCCGCCGTACCGCCGAGCAGGACCCCGACGCCGCCTATCCCGCGCCGCCGCGAGTCCCGCTCCTCGGCCGCTGGCTCACCCACTACGGAGAGCGGGCGCGGGTCCCCGGCTCGTCCCTGCTGCTCGCGGCGACCGATCTGCTCAACCGGCACTGGGCGACCGGCCAGTCCTCGCTGGAGGACCAGCATCTGGGCGCGCTGCTGGCCTGGGTCGAGGCCCGGCCCGGCGAGTCCGGCGCGGCGGCGGCGCTCCGGGCGGAGCTGGGCCGTGACGCGCAGGGGCAGTTGCTCTGTCCCCCGGCCGGACCGGCCACGGATCCCGCGTTCGACAACCGCCTGCTGGCCCCCGCGGTGGAGGAGTACGACCGGGCCCGCGCACGGCTGGGCGCGGCCGAGGACGGTGCCGACGCGGACGCGGCCCTCGGTGCACTGACCGTCGCCGAGCGCGGGATACGGCGCCTGCTGCTGACCCAGCTGGAGCCGACCTGGCACGCCGTGTGGCGGGCGGTCGAGCTGCTGGGACAACTGCCCGCGGGCTCCCGGGTCGCCGACCGCTGGACCCGCGACCGCTGGTCCTTCACCGCGCACCGCGACCGCGTCCGGGCCGGTGAACCCCCGCAGCCGCGCCGCGACGACGCCGTGACGGCCGCGCGGAAGCTCGCCGCGCGTGAGACCGCCCAGGCCCAGCTGGAGGCACAGGAGGCGCTGGACGACCCCCTGGTGCTGGCGGGGCGCAGGCTCGCGGGCGAGGCGTTCCGGAGCGAGGTGACCGAGGTCGTCATGGCCTGGTCCGAGTCCAAGCGGCCCTCGCCCCGGCCGCTGCTCACCGTCCGCACCGACGATCGCCCGCACCTGGAGGAGGGGGCGAAGGTCTACCGCTCGCTGGATGGCAAACCGCAGTCCGCCGCGTTCGTACGGTACGAGGCCGACGGAGTCCTGGTCCTGCGGCTCACCGACCGCATGGGCCGCGGCAAGGACCCGGCGGAGGGCTCCGTACCGGCCGAGGGCGACCGGATCGCCTGGACCCTGTTCGAGCACGACCAGCGCGGCGGGCCGAAGCTGCCCGACCCGGAGGACACGCCGTGGACCCACGGCGGGCCGCCCGGCACGGCCGCGGAGGACCCGGACCCCGTGACCCCGGAGGACGTTCTGTGACCGGTTTCGACCCCGCGGCGGAGGCCGCCCGCGCCACCGGCGCGATCCTGGCCGACACCCTGCACGGGACGTCCAGGGGAGTCGTCGTGGACTCCCCGCCGGGAGCCGGGAAGTCCACGCTCGTCGTCCGGGCGGCACGTGAACTGGCCGCGGCCGGACGCCCCCTGATGGTCATCGCCCAGACGAACGCCCAGGTCGACGATCTGGTGACGCGTCTCGCCGAGAAGGACCCCGAGCTGCCCGTCGGCCGGCTGCACAGCAATGACCCCGACCCCTACGACAAGGCGCTCGACGAACTGCCGGGCGTACGGACGTCCGCCAGGGCCGGGGATCTCGCCGGGCTCGACATCGTGATCTCCACGGCCGCGAAATGGGCGCATGTGAAAGGCGTCGAGCCCTGGGGCCACGCCATTGTCGACGAGGCGTACCAGATGCGCTCCGACGCGCTCCTCGCGGTCGCGGGCCTCTTCGAACGAGCCCTGTTCGTGGGTGATCCGGGGCAGTTGGACCCGTTCTCGATCGTCGGCGCGGACCAGTGGGCCGGGCTGTCGTACGACCCGTCCGCGAGCGCGGTCTCGACACTGCTCGCGCACAACCCGGATCTGCCGCAGCACCGGCTGCCGGTGTCATGGCGGCTGCCGGCGTCGGCCGCGCCGCTCGTCTCGGACGCGTTCTACCCGTACACGCCCTTCCGCAGCGGTACGGGACCCGGTGACCGGCGGCTCACCTTCGGTGTGGCGTCCGACGGTTCGGCGCACGACCGGGTCATCGACGAGGCGGCGGACTCGGGCTGGGGCCTGCTGGAACTCCCCGCGCGCCGTACGCCCCGGACCGATCCCGAGGCCGTACGGGCGGTGGCACGGGTCGTCCGGCGTGTCCTCGACCGCGGCGGCGCCGCCACGAGCACCGCCGACGGGGAGCAGGCACCCGTCACCGCGGACCGCGTCGCCGTGGGCACGGCACACCGCGACCAGGCGGCGGCGGTCCGGGCGGCGCTCGCGGAGCTGGGAGTCACCGACGTCACCGTGGACACGGCGAACCGCCTCCAGGGCCGCGAGTTCGATCTCACCGTCGTACTCCACCCCCTCTCGGGGCGGCCCGACGCCACGGCATTCCATCTGGAGACCGGGCGGCTGTGTGTGCTGGCGTCCCGTCATCGCCACGCGTGCATCGTCATCTGCCGGGCGGGCGTCACGGAACTCCTCGACGAGCACCCTTCGACGGAGCCGGTGAGCCTCGGGGTCACGGTCAAGTTCCCGGACGGCTGGGAGGCGAATCATGCCGTGCTGGCCCGGCTGGCGGAGCACCGCGTGAACTGGCGCCCGTGAACCACGGGATCGGACGCCTGCGAGAACAAGACCGCGCAGTGGCGTGGGCCACGACGCCGTGGCCCAATCGCAGGCTCCCCTCGCGGGCCCCGACCCGTATGCCCTCTTGGCGAGTCGCGGCGGACGCTCCCTACGCCTCGGCCGACACGTCCTCCCACCTGGTGAGGAAGCCCGTGACGCCCGAAACGCCCCGGTGGCTCTCCAGCACATCCGCCGCGGAGGTCAGCATCGCGTGGATACGGGAGGACTGGACCCCGCCGAGGAGGTCCAGGACCTCGTGGCCGGCGGACGCGGCCTCGTCCGGAGCGCCGCCGTGGGCGAGGGCTGTGGTGAGTTCCGCCCGGTAGAGGGCGAGGTTGCGGGTGAAGCGGCGGTCCTGGAGCGTGGCCGCGCGCCGGGCGTGGCGGGCCGCACGGGGCCACTCGCCGAGCTTCGCCCAGCACTGGGCCTGGAGGAACTCCAGCTCGGGCTCGCCGAAGAACGACATCCACTCCGGATCCGCCCCCGCCGACCCCCGCCCGAAGTACCCGTGCGCCTGCCCCAGCGACTGCTCGCACCCCGTACGGTCCCCGAGCCCCGCCCACCCCCCGGCCTCCCGGAGCGTCAGCAGCGCCAGCAGCCGGGGGGACCCGAGATCCCGTGCCGCGCGCCGGCCCGCCTGCGCCGCGCGGACGGCCTCGCGGTGCCGCCCGGAGTCCCGGGCCAGAAAGGACGTATTGGAGAAGGCGTGGGCCTCCAGCGCGGGGTCGCCGGACACCCGCGCCGTCGCCAGCGCCTCCGCGTAGTGCGACCTCGCGTCGTCCAGCCGGCCGGAGTCGTGCGCCAGCCAGCCGACGGAGATGGCGAGTTCGCCCGCGCCCGACTGCAACCGGTCCCCGGTCGAGGCACGGGCCGTGACTCCGGAGTCGAGCAGCGCGTACGCGGCCCGCAGCGGCTGCGCGGCCCGGTGGTAGAGCCCGTCGGCCCCGTGCCGGTCGTCCAGCAGCCGGATCCGCCGTACCGCCTCCTCGACGGCCGCCACCTCCGTCTCGCCGACACGGCGCCGGGAGGGCACGGAACCGGACGGGGTGTCCAGTACGGACCCGAACCCGAACCCCAGGGACGCGGTCGCCACCGTGGCGGAACCGCCCGTCATGAATGCGCGACGCAGCACGTCGTTCTCCTCGTCGCCGTCGCTGTCAGGGATGCCGAGCGCCTCCGGGACGGGACGCGGTACGGCCCGCCGGGCCCGCCCCCGGCTCCGTACCTGCTCCCGCGCGGCGAACCCGAGGTCCGCCAGAGTCAGACCGGGGAACATATGCAGGAAGACCCGCTCGTAGGCGTAGTTGGGGCAGCGGATCTCACCGGCCTCCACCCGCCCCACATAGCGGGCGTCGCACGAGACCTGCTCGCCGATCTCCCGGGCCGCCTTGCGTACGGCCGCGGCGAACTCTCCGGGGGAGCGCTGACCGCGCAGCCGCCGGAAGGCGAGGTTGGGAACTGCCCGTGATGCCTGTGACGACGACGCCATGGCCGAGCCCTCTCTGGTGCTGCCGTGTTCTCGGCGAGGCACGAACGTACCGGCTGCGAGGGGCCGTTCACCCGACCTTTGGCGATGAAAGGGGCATCTCGCCCCTGATCTGCCATGAACTGCCATCCTTTGCGGCGGTGTGGCGCCGTTGCCCTTGACGGGGGCGGGCGTTGAACTCCTTGGAGGCGCGATCCGTCGTCTCATCCTGAGCAAGGAGGGGATCCCCTTGTTGGAGGTCGGCATGGAGACCAGCGCCAACGGCGGCGCCCGGACGCCTGCGACATCTGAGACCGCCTTGACGCCGACGGCGCCCACCGCGGCCGCCGCCTCCGCGTTCGCGGCCCCGGCGGTGGCCACCGGGCCCTCCGCCCTCCCGGCGGCCCCCGCGGTCCCGGCGCCCGCCCCGGACCGTGGCCCCGCACCCGCACCCGGCGCGGACCGTAACCCCGCCGCACCCGCCACCACATCCGCACCCGCCACCACATCCGTACCGGCCCCGGACCGGGGAACGGCCCCCGCGCCCGGCCCCTGCGATCTGGTGACCGTGCCCACCCGCCAGGGCCTCGAAGCGGTCGACATCCTGCGCCGTACCGCAGCCCCGGCCGTCGGGCCGGTCCTCCACGACGGCTCCTGCGACACCCTCGGCTTCCTCGTCCCGCCCGGCACGGCCGACGGCTGGGACATGCCGGGCAGCGCCTGTACGCAGACCTCGGGCCGGGGGCTGCGCATCCCGGCCGAGCCCCCCGTGCGCGGCAGCGGCTGGCTGCTGCCGCCGGACGACGGGGACCGCGTCACCGACCCGGAGGTCCTGCGCGAGGCTCTCGACGAGGCGGCCCGGCTGATCGAGGCCGCGGACGGCTGCAGCTGACCGCCGCCACCGGCGCAGGACCCCGACCGGCCCCGGCCAACCGCACCCCGCCGCCCCCGGCCCCGTGCGGGCACCTCCCCGCCCCCGGGGGAGCCGCCGAGGCCCGGCCGTACGGAGGCGATCGCAAGGAAGCAACCGCGCGGAGGTCACGCAAGCCACGGAGTCACGGAAGCCCCCGCGGGGCGAAACGTTCCGCGTACGCCGATAATGGCCTGGTGGCGAAGAGCAGGCGGCGGCGCGGTGGCGGCGCCCAGAGCCCCGGACCCGTCGTCGCACAGGTCGACGGCGGGACCGCCGAGCTGAATCCGGACCCCGAGCGCCCCCGTGCCTGGACGCTGCTCCTCGACGGCGCCCCGCAGTCCCATGTGGACCTCGACGACCCGGCGTATCTGTCCTTCGAGTACCAGCGCCGCCTCGGCCATGCCGCCGATCTCGCCGCGCCGCCCGGCCGCCCGCTGCACGCCCTGCACCTCGGCGGCGGCGCGTTCACGCTCGCCCGCTACATCGCCGCGACCCGCCCCCGCTCCACCCAGCAGATCGCCGAGATCGACGCCGCCCTCGTCCAACTGGTGCGGACACACCTCCCCCTGGACCCGAACGCGCGGATCCGCGTACGGTCCATCGATGCGCGGGCGGCGCTCGCCAAGGTGCCGGACGTCTGGGCGGATCTGGTGATCGCGGATGTGTTCGGCGGAGCCCGTACCCCCGCGCATCTGACCAGTACGGAATTCCTCGCCGAGGTCCGCAGGGTGCTGCGGCCGGGCGGGTACTACGCCGCGAACGTCGCCGACGGCCCGCCGCTGGCGCATCTGCGCGCCCAGGTCGCCACCGCCGCCACCGTCTTCCCGGAACTGGCGCTGGCGGCCGACCCGGCAGTCCTGCGCGGGCGGCGCTTCGGGAACGCCGTACTGCTCGCCTCGGATGTCCCGCTGCCGGTCGCCGAGCTGACCCGCAGGGTCGCGGGCGACCCCCACCCCGGCCGGGTCGAGCACGGCAGGGCCCTCATCGACTTCACCGGCGGCGCGGCGCCCGTCACCGACGCGAGCGCCCGTCCCTCCCCGGCACCCCCTCCGGCGGCCTTCCGCTAGTGCTGTGGCCGGAAGGGTTTGCCGTGGGCCCGCGGCGTCCGGTGCGGTGCAGCGCAGGGCGGAGGTCCGCAGCTCGTACTCGCCGTACTCGCGCGGTCCGGCAACGCGGCTGGGGGTACCTCCGGGCCGCCGGGCCCAGGGGGAGCCGTGCAGGGCGTCTCGGGCCGGTGAACCTCTCCGGTCACAGCACTAGATCAGGTCACCGACCGGGTCCGGGGCCGTCAGGGGGACTTGTGGAACTGCACCCTCGGCGGGGTCCCGTTCCAGGTGTAGAACACCGAGTCCTCACGGCCGTCCTTGGTGAACGTCACCCGGATCCACTGGGGCTCCTCCCACACCGCCACCTCCCAGCCCGCGTTGGGCGTCGCCGAGGCCAGGGTCGCCGACGTCCGCCCCACGTTGAACACGGCCCGGCCGCCGTCCACCGTGTATCCCTTCATCGTCCCCACGGGCTTCGCGGGCGCGGGGGTGGCGGGCGGGGCGGCGGGCGGCTTGGGCTTCCTGCTGGGCGGCTCACTCGACGCGGACGCCCGCGGCCGGTCGGTCCTGGTGGCGCCGGAGGTGTTCGAGGGGCTGGATTGCGCCGACTTGGCGGGCGGCCGATGGGTCTCGGAGACCTGCGGTTTGGCCTGCTTGGTCGGGGTGTTCGGATTGATCGGGACCGCACGCGGCCGGTCATAGGCGGTGCCGGACATCACGGTGTGCACGCCCCACCATGACAGCGTGACAGCCGCTCCGGTGGACAGCGACCACGCCATGGCATGTACAAGTCCTCTACGCATCAGTGGCCATACTGCACCACCCGACCCGCGCCTGTCCCAAGGGGGACCGACCTGCTCCGGATCGTCCGCGACTTCCGTGCGGCCAGGGCCGATCCGGACCATGAGAGGCATGGTGAGACGGTGACCGATGAAGCACTGCGAGTGGCGCCCTTTGTACTCCGTATGGCGTACGGTGCCGCCCATGGCAAGTGTGCTCGTGGTCGAGGACGACCAGTTCGTGCGTTCCGCGCTCATCCGGCACCTGACCGAGGCGTCCCACACGGTACGGAGTGTCGGCACGGCGCTGGAAGCGCTGCGCGAAGTGGCTCATTTCAGGTTCGACGTGGTCATTCTCGATCTCGGGCTGCCCGATCTGGACGGGGCCGAGGCGCTGAAGATGCTGCGGGGCATCACCGATGTACCGGTGATCATCGCGACCGCGCGGGACGACGAGACGGAGATCGTCCGCCTCCTCAACGACGGCGCGGACGACTATCTGACCAAACCCTTCTCCGTGGAGCATCTGTCCGCGAGGATGGCGGCCGTACTGCGCCGGTCGCGCGCCTCGGCCGGGGAGGCCCCGCCGTCACGTGTGATCCAGGTGGGCGGGCTCTCCATCGACCCGCTGCGCCGACAGGCCGAACTCGACGGCTCCCCACTCGATCTGACACGCCGTGAGTTCGATCTGCTCGCCTTCCTCGCCGGCCGGCCCGGCGTCGTCGTACCCCGCAAGGAGCTGCTCGCCGAGGTGTGGCAGCAGAGTTACGGTGACGACCAGACCATCGACGTCCATCTGAGCTGGCTCCGGCGCAAGCTCGGGGAGACGGCGGCCCGGCCGCGCTATCTGCACACCCTCCGAGGCGTCGGAGTGAAGCTCGAACCCCCCACAGGTCAACCTGAACACCTACGAGGACATCAACCATGAGATGGGCGCTGGTCAAGGTCTCGCTGGCGGTCACGGTGATGGTCGTACTGGCCTTCGCCGTACCACTGGGGCTCGTCATCAAGGAGATGGCCCGCGACAGAGCCCTCTCCAACGCCGAGCGCCAGGCCGCCGCGATCGGCCCCACCCTCTCCATCAGCGTCGAACGGGCGTCGCTGGAGCACGCCATGCAGTCCACCCTGGCCGGAGCGGCCAACCGGATGGCCGTGCACATCCCCGCCTCCAAGGAGCAGGGCGGCCGGCCCGTGGAGATCGGGACCCGCAGGGTCTCACGCGCCGACCTCGACCTCGTCGAGCAGGTCCCGCGCGCCTCCACCACCAAGGTCGCCGGCGGGTCCGCGCTGCTCCAGCCCATCGCGATCAACGCGGACGACATCGCGGTGGTCGAGGTGTTCGTCCCCGACGAGGACCTCAGCAGGGGTGTCACCACCGCCTGGCTGATGCTCGCCGGCGTCGGTATCGCCCTGATCGTGGGCTCCGTCGCCGTCGCCGACCGGCTCGGTGTCCGTATGGTCAGGCCCGCCCAGCGGCTCGCGGGCGCGGCCCAGGAACTGGGCGAGGGCAGGCTCGGGGTACGCGTCCCCGAGGAGGGGCCCACCGAACTGCGGTCCGCGGCCATCGCCTTCAACGCCATGGCCGACCAGGTCGTCCAGCTCCTCGCCAATGAGCGGGAACTCGCCGCCGACCTCTCCCACCGGCTGCGCACCCCGCTCACCGTGCTCCGGCTCAACGCGGCCTCCCTCGGGGAGGGGCTCGCCGCCGACCAGACCCGGGCCGCCGTCGAGCAGCTGGAACGCGAGGTCGACACCATCATCCGCACCGCGCGCGAGGCCAAGCCGCAGACCACGGCGGTCGGCTCCGGCTCGGGCTGCGACGCCTCCGAGGTGATCCGCGAGCGCATGGGGTTCTGGTCGGCGCTCGCGGAGGACGAGGGCCGCACGGTCCGGATCGCGGGAGTGGACCGTCCCGTACGCATCCCGGTCGCCCGGCCCGATCTGGCGGCCGCCCTCGACGCGCTGCTGGGCAATGTCTTCCGCCACACCCCCGAGGGCACGGCCTTCTCGGTCGACGTCCACAACGGCGACGACGCGGTCATCGTGCTCGTCTCCGACGCGGGTCCCGGCATCGCCGACCCGGCCGCCGCGATGGCCCGCGGCAACAGCGGCGGCCGTGACGGCTCCACCGGGCTCGGCCTGGACATCGTGCGCCGGGTCGCCGAGTCGACCGGTGGTGACGTACGCATCGGAAGCTCGGTACTGGGCGGCACCGAGGTACGGATCTGGCTCGGGCTCGATCCGCGCGGCGGCGGACGCGATGAACGGCGCCGGGGCCACCGGGGCTCGGACCGGCGCCGTACGCTGATCCCCGCCGGGCGCCGCGGCCGGCTGGACGACCCCGTCTCCTGACGCGGAATCCGCCCGGTCCGTTCCCCCGCTGGATTAATCGGCCCCGATGCGGTCCTTAAGAGCGTCCTAAAAGGCTCAACCACTTTCCCGGAGACGGCATTTGTCCGCGCCGGGCTCGCTAGCGTGCTGTCCGCACCCCCACGCAGGATCCGTACGACCTACGCACGACCCGCACCCCCCACGCACGACCCGCACGTCCCGTACGACCCCACGCACGACCCGTACGACCCGAGTCACGACCCGTACGACCCACACCCCCGTACGACAGAGGCAGGCAGGCGATGGGCAGCACCGCGCACCAGCGCAGGGCGAGCGGCAGGGCCATGGTGATCAGTTCGATCGCCGCGGCCGCGGCCGCGGTCGTCGCCGGTGCCGCCCTCGCCCTCACGGACACCGCGCAGGCCTCGTCCCTCGCCGCCACCTACACCAGGACCAGCGCCTGGGCCGACGGCTACACCGGCCAGTACGTCGTCACCAACGCCACCGTCGCCACCCGGACGGACTGGACGCTGGAGTTCGACCTTCCCGAGGGCACCACCATCGGCACGCTCTGGAACGGCGAGCACACCGTCGAGGGCCGGCGCGTCACCGTGAAGCCCGCGGACACCGACCGGCCGCTCGCCCCCGGGGCGTCGGTCACCGTCGGCTTCGTTGCCACGGCGGGCGGTACCGCCACGCCCGCCGACCCCACCTCCTGTGTGATCAACGAGACGCGCTGCACGATGGACCGGACACCCACCGCGCAGCCCCCCGCCGGCCCCGCCGAGCAGCCGGCGGCCAAGGACCCGGCCCCGGCCGCCCCCTCCACACCGGCGGCCCCCCGGACCTCCACCCCCACCGGGAGCGGTACCACCCCGCCGGCCCGGAACCCCGGCGCCGCCCCCGAGTCCGGCACCGGCCGCTTCTCGCCGTTCGTCGACGCCTCCCTCCTCCCCTCGCAGGACCTGCTCGACACGGCGGACAGGACGGGCGTCAAGGACTTCAACCTCGCCTTCATCAGGTCCGACGGCGGCTGCAACCCCCTGTGGGGCGGCCGGGTCGGACTCGCCGACAACCGGGTCGCCCGCCAGATCGGCGCCCTGCGCGCCAGGGGCGGGGACGTCCGCGTCTCCTTCGGCGGCGCGGCGGGCAAGGAGCTGGCCGTGACCTGCTTCTCGGTCGACGAGCTGGTGCGGGCCTACGGCAAGGTCATCGACGCCTACAAGCTCACCAGGATCGACTTCGACGTCGAGGGCAAGTCCCTGTCGAAGGACGCCGCCAACAACCGCCGCTCGCGGGCGCTGGCCCGGCTCCAGAAGTCCCACCCCGGCCTGGAGATCTCCTTCACCGTGCCCGTCAACCCGGAGGGCCTGAACCGGCCCGCCATGGACCTGGTGGCCGACGCTCGGAAGACGGGGGTCGACATCTCCGCGATCAACATCATGGCGATGGACTACGGCTCCCACCACGGCGGTGACATGGGCCAGTACGCGATCAAGGCGGCGACCACGACCCACGCACAGCTGAAGGAACTGCTCGGGCTCTCCGACGAGAAGACGTGGAGCAAGATCGCCGTCACCCCCATGATCGGCATCAACGACGTCGTGACCGAGATCTTCACCGTCGAGGACGCCAAGGAACTGGCGGCCTTCGCACGGGCGAAGAACCTCGCCTGGCTGTCCATGTGGTCCCTGGCGCGGGACCGGCAGTGCCCCGGCGGGGAGCGGCGGTCCGCCGACGCGACCTGCAGTTCGATCTTCCAGGAGCCACTGGCCTTCACCAGGGCGCTCGCCGCCTACCACTAGCCGCACCGCCCCTGGATCCGCCCGGCCCGCACTCGCGGACGGATTCCCCGAAACCATCTCTCCCACCCCCCACCCGCGCGCTCCGGCCGGTACACCCCCCCCACGACCGGCCGGGGCGCGCGCCCCTGTGCCCGGCGGACATCCGTGCCGCCGCCCCCAGCCGCCGCCGGGTGCCCGTGCTCCTGTGCCGTCCGTCGGCCGTTGTGGCTGTCCTCTCTGCCTCCGCTGCCCGTCGCCCGGCCGGCACGCCCTCCCATGCCCTGCCACGGCCGGCGTCACCGCACCGCCCGGCCGCCATCCGGTCCGCCGGTCAGTACGCGGTTACGGTTCGTGTTCCCGGTCCCCCGGCTTCCCCTGAGGGCGGGGAGTGTGCGGAGACGTGGACGGGGTGGTGGCGGACACGGGTCTGTCCGGCGCGGCCGGCCCTCGCCGGGGAAGCGCCAAGGACCCCGGTCTTCCGACCGGGGCCCTTGGTCCATCAGGGTGAGTGACGGGACTCGAACCCGCGGCATCCTGGACCACAACCAGGTGCTCTACCAGCTGAGCTACACCCACCATGACCGGTCGCTTCCGACCGGCCGAGAAAAAGTGTACAGGGTTCGGGCGGGTGCTCGCGCCAGGGTTATCGCCCCGGTGAGGCACCCCGTTCCGGGCGCCCGCGCGGTCCGTTGCCCCGGGGGACCGGACCGCCTCCGTAGGCCGCCGGGGGACTCTCTCCGCGGCCGGGAGCGCCTTCCCGGGCCACCGGGGGAGACGGCCGGACCGGAGCCCGTACGCACGGCGCGGGCCCGGCAGGCACGGGCGGGGCGGAACACGTGGGCGCGGGCGGGGGCCAACACGGGTGGGCGCGGATCCGGTCGGCGCCCGGGCTCAGCTCGCGGGCACGACGTGCTTCGCCGCGATCGCCTTCGCCGTGTCCGAGTCGGGGCCGGGCTGCGGTACGAAGACCGCCTCGCGGTAGTAGCGCAGCTCCGCGATGGACTCCCTGATGTCCGCCAGCGCCCGGTGGTTCCCGCTCTTCTCCGGACTGTTGAAGTACGCCCTCGGGTACCAGCGGCGGGCCAGTTCCTTGACCGAGGACACATCGACGATCCGGTAGTGGAGGTACTGCTCCAGGGCGGCCATGTCACGCGCCAGGAAGCCGCGGTCGGTGCCGACGGAGTTCCCGCACAGCGGGGCCTTGCGGGGCTCTTTCACATGCTCGCGGACATAGGCGAGGACCTGCTCCTCGGCCTCGGCCAGCGTGGCGCCGCCCGCCAGCTCGTCGAGAAGGCCCGAGGCGGTGTGCATCTCCCGCACCACCTCGGGCATCGTTTCCAGCGCGGCGGCGGGGGGACGGATCACGATGTCCACCCCGTCGCCGAGCACATTCAGTTCCGAGTCGGTGACCAGGGCGGCCACCTCGATGAGTGCGTCCTCCGTCAGCGAGAGCCCGGTCATCTCGCAGTCGATCCACACCATACGATCGTTCATGCGACTACTTTATGGTGCACTCCGCTGCCCGGGCAGGCTGGGACGCCCGTGACCTGCCGCGTAGGCCCCCGGCGGGGGCTTTCCCAGCTCCGGGGGAGCACCCGGACCGCTGTGGTGACCGTGTGCCCCGGCCGTGGCGGCCGTGCGTCTGGCCTGAGCCGGTACGACCGACTCCACCACCGACGGCGGCGAGGTGTCGCCCTGCGGACGCCGTACCCGGTAGGCGGCCCGGTAGGCCGCCGGGGACGAACCCAGCTGCCGCCGGAAGTGACCGCGCAGGGCCACCGGGGAGCGGAATCCGCAGCGGCCCGCGACCTCGTCGACCGAGTAGTCGGAGGTTTCGAGCAGCCGCTGTGCCTGGAGCACCCGCTGGGTGATCAGCCACTGGAGCGGCGCGCTGCCGGTCAGAGAACGGAATCGCCGGTCGAACGTGCGCCGGCTCATGTACGCCCGTGCCGCCAGGGTCTCCACATCGAACTGCTCATGGAGATGCTCCAGCGCCCACGAGACGACCTCGGCCAGCGGGTCCGACCCGATTTCCTCAGGTAAAGACCTGTCCAGATAGCGCTCCTGGCCGCCACTGCGCCGGGGCGGTACGACCAGTCTGCGGGCGAGCGCTCCGGCGGCCTCGGTGCCGTGGTCGGTGCGCACGATATGCAAACAGAGGTCGATTCCGGCCGCCGTACCCGCGGACGTGAGCACATCGCCGTCGTCGACGAACAGCTCGCGCGGATCGACATGGACGGACGGGTACCGCTTGGCCAGCGTCGGCGCGTACATCCAGTGCGTCGTCGCGGGGCGGCCGTCCAGCAGACCGGCCGCGGCGAGTACGAACGCTCCCGTGCACAGTCCCACTATCCGGGCGCCTTCCTCATGCGCGCGGCGCAGGGCCTCAAGGGCCTCGGGCGGCGGCGGTGAGGTGATCGACCGCCATGCCGGCACGACGACCGTGCCCGCCCGGCCGATGGCCTCCAGTCCGTACGGCGCGGTGAGTTCGAGCCCGCCGGTGGTCCTCAGCGGTCCGTCCTCGCCTGCGCAGACGAGCAATCGGTAGCGGGGGACTCCGGCGTCCTGGCGGTCGATTCCGAACACCGAAAGCGGTATGGAACTCTCAAAGATGGGGCCGCCGCTGAACAGCAGTACCGCGACGACTTCCCGGCGCCGGCGCCCGGAGAGCTTTCGTGCTACCTCCGGTGCGGCGGAGTCCTGACTCATGACGCTAAGCCCCCCTCGGTGTTCGCGTCTCCCCGTTCGTTTCGGGCCTTTCGCTCCTGCACTTTTCCCCTCGGTGTTGCACGAGTCCCGAGCCGTCGATACTCAAGATCGAATCTACTGTGTCCCGTGGCGCCGACGTGACAAGTTCGGCATGCCCCGCTATGTCTGCATGGGAACTTGGCGCGAAGCATTCGATCACGAAGCGTTCCATCTGCAAGCCCCGCAGGGAAGTGCGCAATGCGCGCATGGCCCGTCCCCGTAGGGTGCGTCAGAGCGGGGAGACCCTTTCCTGCCTGGTGACAAGGGTGTTGCCGCGCCATTTCCCCAAGGGAGGGGCGGTAGCGCGAAGTTGGCTGAAATTATACGGGTGCGAGCGCTCGAACGGGTCAGTCTCCGGAAGCACGAACCTCGCTGTGACGACCGCCTCCATGCGCCCCCTGAGCCGCCCGTGCGCGGCGTTCGCGCCGGGCGGGGCCGCCCTCTCCGGCAGTCCCGCGTACGCCGACTTCCCCGTCCCTTCCCGGCGGCGGCACCACCCACCCCGTCCGGCCCTCGGGTCCCGTCCGCCACGTCCGTTGCCGGAGGGGCGCTCGCCGGGGCCGTGTCCGTATGCCGCCCCGGTCGCGCGGGCCGGCCGTACGCGTTCCGGGCGCTCGGCCCTGACGGCGGCCGGCCGGGCGGCGCGGGCAGCCGAACCCGGCCCGGCGGGCGACGGCGCTCCGTGGAGTGGGCCGGGGTCGCCGCCCGGACGAGAGGGCGGGGAGGAGGGGACGGGCGGCGGCTCCGTGACCGGTGGCCCGGGAAGCCCGGGAGGGGTGGTGCCGGCGGTACCGGGCGGGGTGGACGGGTGCGGGGGACGGAGGTTTCCCCGGGGGCGGCGGGGCCGGATCGGGATGATCGCGGTGCCGGCGAGGAGCGCAGTCTTCCGGTCACTGCGGCACTCGGTGCCACGGTCATGGGCGTGGCCGATACGGTCGCCGCCGGGCCCGCTCCGTACGCCATGGCCCCCGTCATCGGCTCCCGCCGGACGGGCGGGAGGACTCGGGCCCGGGGGACCGCGCGGGCTTCTCCGCGCGCCTCACGGCCCCGGACCGTCCACCGGTCCCCGGCCCCGGCGCAGGTCCCCGGCCCGTGAGCGGCCGTACGGCCCCCTTGGGGCGGCTGTAGCCGCCACGTGGCATTGCCATACGGGACGGGCTCAGGCATGCTCCCTTGAACGCCCGAATGGGGCGGCAGGCCCTGGGCAGGAGGAGGAGTGTCGCCGTACCCTTACGGGTATGGGCCAGGGAAGATGATTCCCGGACATAGCTCCGATGTGTTCTGTCCACCTGTTCTCCCCTCCACTGAGGACTTCCTTCGCCGAGACACCGATGGCCGGTCACGAAATCCCCGAACCCGCGGACCGCAAGCAGGTAGCCGACCCCACGTCGTCGGATCTGCAAGCGGCGGAAGAAGCACGCCACTCCTGCGACCCTGCGTTCCGCCACGGAGTCGTCGTCGGTTTCGACGGATCGACCTCCAGCGAACGGGCGCTCGCCTATGCCATCGGCATGGCCCGGCGCTCCCGATCCGGTCTGATCATCGTCCATGTCGCCAACCGGCTGCCCACCACCGTCTGGGCGGGGTGCGAGCCGCCGGTCTTCGTCGATGTGCCCGACCACCGCACCGAGGTCCTCGGGCTGGAGCTGGCCTGCGCGGACTATCTGACCGAGGTGCCCTGGATCCTGGTGGAGCGCGGCGGCGACATCTGCCATGAGCTGGAGGAGGTCGGGCGGGAGTACTCCGCCGACGCGATCGTCGTCGGCTCCACGCACGGGATCGTCGGCCGTATCTTCGGCTCGGTCGCGGGTCGGCTGGCGCGCCGGGCACAGCGGCCCGTCGTGGTCATCCCCTAGCACCGGTTCTCTCCCCGGTGCCGGATCTCTCCCGGCCCCATCGGTTCTCTCCCCGGCAGCGGCCACCGTCGGCACCGACCGGCTCTCCATCCTTCCGGCGCGGGCCCTCCGGTACCGGCTCTCCCCGGCGCCCGCCGGCTCTCCGGCCGGTGCGGGTGCCTCCCCCGCCTTCACCGCCTTCTCTGACTCTTCCGCCTGCTGCGACTCGTGCGGGCTCCGTCTCCCGGCGTCGGCGCCGCTCATCGCGCGTGCACCACGGCGCTCTTCGGAGGCGCGGACCGCCGGGGCTGTGTACGGTCCCGCCCGGGGCGCACCGCCCTGCCGCCCTCTCGGGTCGTCCCAGGTGACGCGGGGTCAATTTCTGTCGTGTGCACGGAAAGCTACCGTGGCGTAGAGGTGAATTGTGTGCTTGTGAAGGGTACATAAAGCTCGCTGGGTCACAGCGCGCCCGCGCGTACACAGCGGCGCGATTACAGGCGCGTACACAACTGCACGGACAACTGCACAGGACACGAAGGGAGCCCGCCGTGGACAAGGACGTCTCTGCGGGAAGCGCTACTACTTCAACTCTCGGTCACCTCGCCCTCGGTCTGACGCTGCTGGCGTTCGGCGTCGGTACCACCGGTGTCGTCGACAACGTCACGGCGGCGGACGCGGCAGCGCTCGCCACCTGGGTGGGCGGTGTCGCACTGTTCATCGTCGGACTGCTCGAGTACCGCGCGGGCGACGCCGGTTCGGGCACGGCGTTCGCCGGACTCGGCGCCTTCTGGTTCACCTGGGGGACCGGTGTCGGCGACGGGGCCTCCGCGGAGGCCGCGGGGCTCTTCATGCTGGTGTGGGCGCTGCTCGCCCTGACCCTCACGGCCGCGTCCTCGGGAGCCGGTCTGTTCACCCAGGGGGTGTACGGGCTGCTCACGGTCGCGCTCGTCCTGGTCGGCATCGCCTCGCTCGCGGAGAACAGCGGGCTGGCGAAGGCGGGCGGCTGGGTCGCGGCGGTGGCGGGGCTGGCCGCGTGGTACGGCGCGACGGCCGCGCTCGCCAAGTGGCCGACCTTCTCGGGACGCGCTGCCGGCCGGGGAGTGACGGCCACGGGCTGAGCGGTGCGAGGCCGGCGCGGACGGTTGAGGCAGGCGTCGGCGAAAGGGGCGTTCCCTCGCGCGGGTTGGCGATGCGCGAGGGAACGCTTGACGCCGTCTCCGGTGAATCCGCCCGGGTGACTCCGCCCCCGGGGACCGTGCGCTCGCGGGCGCCGGCCTGTGGGCGCCCGCGTACGAGGTGCGGCTACTCCACCGTGACGGACTTGGCGAGGTTGCGGGGCTTGTCGATGTCCCGGCCCATGGCCAGGGCCGTGTGGTAGGCGAAGAGCTGGAGCGGGATGCCCATCAGGATCGGGTCCAGCTCGTTCTCGTTCTTCGGGACGACGATCGTGTGGTCGGCCTTCTCCTGTTCGCGGTGGGCCACCGCCAGGATGCGCCCGCTGCGGGCCTTGATCTCCTCCAGGGCGGCGCGGTTCTTCTCCAGGAGGTCGTCGTCGGGGACGATCGCGACCGTCGGCAGGGCGGGCTCGATCAGGGCGAGCGGGCCGTGCTTCAGCTCGGACGCCGGGTACGCCTCGGCGTGGATGTAGGAGATCTCCTTGAGCTTGAGGGAGGCCTCCAGCGCCACCGGGTAGCCCCGGACCCGGCCGATGAACATCATCGACTGCGCGCCCGCGTACTCCTCGGCCAGCTTCTTGATCTCGTCCTCGGACTCCAGGATCTCGGTGATCTGCTCCGGCAGCCTGCGCAGACCGTCGATGATCCGCCTGCCCTCGGAGACGGACAGATCGCGGATCCGGCCCAGGTGCAGCGCGAGCAGGGCGAAGGCGACGACCGTGTTGGTGAAGCACTTGGTGGAGACGACGCAGACCTCGGGGCCCGCGTGGACATACGTACCGCCGTCGGCCTCGCGGGCGATCGCGGAGCCGACCACGTTGACCACGCCGAGGACGCGGGCGCCCTTGCGCTTGAGCTCCTGGACGGCGGCGAGGACGTCGTAGGTCTCACCCGACTGGGACACGGCGACGTAGAGGGTGTCGGGGTCGACGACCGGGTTGCGGTAGCGGAACTCGGAGGCGGGCTCGGCGTCCGCGGGGATACGGGCCAGCGACTCGATCAGGCCCGCGCCGATGAGCCCGGCGTGGTACGAGGTGCCGCAGCCGAGGATCTTGACCCGGCGGATGCCCCGGGCCTCGCGGGCGTCCAGATTGAGCCCGCCGAGGTGCACCGTGGAGAAGCGGTCGTCGATCCGGCCGCGCAGCACCCGGTCGACCGCCTCGGCCTGCTCGGAGATCTCCTTGTGCATATATGTGTCGTGGCCGCCCATGTCGTACGACTCGGCCTCCCACTCCACGGTGGTGGGCGTGGCGGTCGTCGTGGACCCCTCGGTGGTGTACGTACGGAAGTCGTCGGCCTTGAGGGTGGCCATCTCGCCGTCGTCGAGGGTGACGATCTGGCGGGTGTGCGCGACCAGCGCGGCGACGTCGGAGGCGACGAACATCTCCTTCTCGCCGATGCCGAGGACGACGGGCGAGCCGTTGCGGGCGACGACGATGCGGTCGCTGAAGTCGGCGTGCATCACGGCGATGCCGTAGGTGCCCTCGACGACCTTCAGCGCGTGGCGGACCTTCTCCTCCAGCGACTCGGCGGCGGAGCGGGCGATGAGATGGGTGAGGACCTCGGTGTCGGTCTCGGAGGCGAAGACGACGCCCTCGGACTCCAGCCGGGCACGCAGCTCGGAGGCGTTGTCGATGATGCCGTTGTGGACGACCGCGACCAGGTTGTCCGGGGAGAGGTGGGGATGGGCGTTCTCGTCGCTGGGCGCGCCATGGGTGGCCCAGCGGGTGTGGGCGATGCCGGTGGTGCCGGCGAAGCGCTTGGGGACCCGGGCCTCCAGGTCGCGGACGCGGCCCTTGGCCTTGACCATCTTCAGCCCCGCGGCCTTGGGGCTGGTGATCACGATGCCCGCGGAGTCGTACCCCCGGTACTCCAGCCGCTGGAGTCCCTCCAGCAGCAGTGGTGCCACATCACGCTTGCCGATGTATCCGACAATTCCGCACATAAGGTTGTTACCCCTCCATAGGTGAGAACGGTGCCCGCGCCACGGCCGGCCCTGTCAGCCGTAGACGATGCGGCGCAGCTGGCGGAGCGACAGCTCCGGCGGTGCGACCGCCCGGCGCGGCAGCTCGGCCGCGATCCGCTCGAAGATCTCGGTGTTCGCCAGACCGCCGGACCGCAGCTCGCGGTGGCGGCGGCGGACGTAGTCCTCCGTCTTCTCGTCGAAGTACGCCAGCACGTCGAGGACGACCCGGGCCGCCTCACCGCGCGCGAGCGCGGTACTGCGGACCAGGTGGTCGACGAGGT
Organism: Streptomyces sp. NPDC051018; assembly: GCF_044456085.1. NCBI lineage: Bacteria > Bacillati > Actinomycetota > Actinomycetes > Kitasatosporales > Streptomycetaceae > Streptomyces > Streptomyces sp. NPDC051018. The sequence continues at coordinate 95,810 of NZ_JBITFN010000009.1, read as the reverse complement.
CGTCGTGCGGTGCTGCTGAGGATGGCGGACGACCGGGCCGGCGATGTTCGAGCACCCGTAGATACTGGGGGTCCGATCGCCCCGAATGCAAGAATCCTGCCCGATTCCGGGCAGGTCCGCATCACAAGCGCTTGAGAATCGCCTGCTTGGCGGTGGTGAACTCCTCGTCCGTCAGTATTCCCGCCCGGTGCAGCTCGCCCAGTTCGCGCAGCCGCCGCAGCATCGCGTCATGATCGCTGCCGTCGGCGGGGGCGGCCGGAGGTGCGGGCTCCGGGGTCTCCCCGGCGGGCGCCGCCGGTGCCGACAGGGCGGGCCGCTCGTCCTCGGGGGCGTACGGGTGCGGCATACGGGCCACGACGGCCGCCGCGACCAGGGCCATCAGGGGGTCCTTGCGGAAGCCCCAGAGATCGATGGCGTGCGGATCGTACTTGGGCGGGGCGGAGGTCCGGCCCTTGGCGACGATGAACCGCAGATACCCGTTCTCCAGCGAGGCCGACGGCTGCCACTCGACCGCCTCCACGTCCCCCAGGTCGATCGTGCGGGTGCCGCCGGACGACTTGGACTCCTCCGTCTTCCAGTTCCACGACAGCCGGATCTGCTCCCCGTCGAAGTCGACGGTCCCGTCGCCCGCGGTGGCGCTGATCGGCAGGGTGGGGCCGGGCAGCAGATAGCGGCCGACCGGGTCGGCGGCGATCTGCTCGATCAGCAGGGCGTTGCGGACCTCGTCGACGAAGTACTCGGCGACTCCGGTGCGGTCGTTCTCCACGGTCAGCTGATACGGGTCGGAGCTGTCCCGCAGCCTGCCGCCGGTGATCTGGAGCAGGGGGTCGGCGCCGTTGCGCAGCCGCAGCCGGAGGCGTCCGGACTTTCTGCCCGGCTCGAAGGAGACACCGGCGACGGCTTCCAGGGGGACGGCCAGTTCACCGAGGGACTTGCGCAGCAGGCTCACATGCTTGTCGGAGCCCGGGACGACCCGCACGGTGTCGCCGTCGAAGGTCCAGGTGCCGTCCTTCTGGATGATTTCCGCCATGCGGCGATTGTTTCACTCAGGGGTGTGCGGAACCGCAGAACCGGGGCCGGAGGCCGCCGGGGTGGGGACGCGGGCTCCGGGCGCGTGGCGGGCCGGAGCGCGCAAAGGTCTAGACCTTGACGCGGGGGCCGGGCACGATACCCAGGGTGGGCACCACCGCCGCGTACCGCGGCCGTGAAGCGCTGCGAAGGGACTCAGCCTGTGAGACCACCGGGAACGTTCCCCCGACTGTTCGGTGCCCTGCTCCTCGTCGCCGGGGCTGGCGCGGGCTGTTTCGCCGGTGACGGCGGCGGCTCCCGCCAGGGCTCCGGAGGCCCCGCACCGGGCGCCGTGCCCGCGCTGGGGCGCGTCGTGCCCGCGCCCGCGTCCGTGAAGCCCGGCGGCACCCTGTACACCCTCGGTGCGAAGGCGGCGATCCGCGTCGACGACTCGCCCGAGGTGCGCCGGATCGGCGAGTACCTCGCGGGGATCCTGCGGCCCTCCACCGGCTACGCCCTGCCCGTGACACCGGGGCCCGGCACCGACGGCGTCCAGCTGCGGCTGCGGCCCTCCGAGAGAGCGCTCGGCGAGGAGGGCTACCGGCTGGAGTCCTCCGCGGGCACCCTCGCGGTCACCGCGCGCGAACCCGCCGGTCTCTTCCACGGTGTGCAGACACTGCGCCAGCTGCTGCCCGCCGCCGTGGAGCGGCGCACGTTGCAGACCGGGCCGTGGACCGTCCCCGGCGGTACGATCACCGACACCCCGCGGTACGCCTACCGGGGCGCGATGCTCGACGTGGCCCGCCACTTCTTCACCGTCGACCAGGTCAAGCGCTATATCGACCAGCTCGCGGTGTACAAGATCAACACGTTCCATCTGCATCTCACCGACGACCAGGGCTGGCGCATCGCCGTGGACTCCTGGCCCGCGCTCGTGACCGTCGGCGGCTCCACCTCGGTCGGCGGCGGTCCCGGCGGGCACTACACCAAGGCCCAGTACCGGGAGATCGTCGACCACGCGGCCTCCCGGTACATGGAGGTGGTCCCCGAGATCGACCTGCCCGGCCACACGGCCGCCGTGCTCGCCTCCTACGCCGAGCTGAACTGCGACGGCGAGGCGCGGCCGCTCTACACCGGCGTCGACGTCGGCTTCAGCTCCCTGTGCGTGGACAAGCCCGTGACGTACGACTTCGTGGACGATGTGATCCGCGAGATCGCCGCGATCACCCCCGGCCGGTATCTGCATATCGGCGGTGACGAGGCGGACAGCACCAGCCCCGAGGACTACGCGGCCTTCATGGCGAAGGCGCAGGCCGCCGTCGCCCGGCACGGCAAGACCGTCGTCGGCTGGCACCAGATCGCGGGCTCGGAGATGGCCGAGGGCTCGGTGGCCCAGTACTGGGGTACGGACGGAACGGAGCCGGGGGAGCGGGAGGAGGTGGCGGCGGCGGTGAAGAAGGGCGCGCGGCTGATCCTCTCCCCGGCGGACCGCGCCTATCTCGATATGAAGTACGACTCCGGGACACAGCTGGGGCTCAAGTGGGCGGGCCTCGTCGGGGTCGACCGGTCCTACGACTGGGATCCCTCGGAGTACCTCGCGGACGCGGGTGTCCCTGCGGACGCGGTCCTCGGCGTCGAGGCTCCGCTGTGGTCGGAGACCCTGACGACGAGCGCGCAGCTGGAGTGGATGGCGTTTCCGCGGCTGCTGGGAGTGGCGGAGAAGGGGTGGTCGGGGGCCCGCTCCTGGGAGGAGTACCGGGTGAGGCTCGCGGAGCAGGGGCCGAGGCTGGAGGCACGGGGGGTGGTTTACCACCGTTCCCCGAAGGTCGACTGGCCCGAGTAGCGCGGTGGCCCGGGGCGGGTGCGCCGGCGGCCCCTGCTCGTGTGCCCGGCGCCCGGCCCGGCCTCGCTGCCCGGCCCAGTGCCGCCGCCCGGCCCGGCGCCGTGCCGTGCCGTGCCGGGCCGGGCCGGGAGACGGGTGGCCCGAGGGGCGCCCGGTGCCGAGAACGCCTGGCAACGGCGGTGATTCCGGAAGGGGTCCGCCGTTTGCCGGAGCCGGAGCTACAGGGCACGGGCGTCAGGCGCCCGGCGCCCGGGCGGCCCGGCCCGTACGCCCCCAAGAGCCGCGTGGCCCGGCCCCGGGCGCCGTACTCACCGCGCGGCGGCCCTGCCCGAGTGCCCCTGCCGCCCAAGGCGGCGGAGCGCACCCCGTACAGCGCTCGGGGCCGCCCCCCGCACCGGGCGGCGGCCCCGAAAGGGGAGGGTGAGATCAGCCGGTGAGCCCCAGCTCACGGGCGATCAGCATGCGCTGCACCTCGCTCGTGCCCTCGCCGATCTCCAGGATCTTCGAATCGCGCCACATCCGGGCCACCGGGTACTCGTTCATAAAGCCGTAGCCGCCGTGGATCTGGGTGGCCTCGCGGGCGTTGTCCACCGCGACCGTCGACGAGTACAGCTTCGCCAGCGCCGCCTCCTTCTTGAACGGCTCCCCCTGGACCAGCCGGGAGGCCGCGTCCCGCCAGCCGACCCGGGCCATGTGCGCCCGCATCTCCATGTCCGCGATCTTGAACTGGATCGCCTGGTTGTCACCGATCGGGCGGCCGAACGCATGCCGCTCCCTGGCGTACTTCACCGACTCGTCCACACAGCCCTGCGCGAGTCCCGTGGCGAGCGCGGAGATGGCGATCCTGCCCTCGTCGAGGATGCGGAGGAACTGCGCGTACCCCCGGCCCTCCTCGCCCAGGAGGTTCGCCAGCGGCACACGCACCTCATCGAAGGCCAGCTCACGGGTGTCCGACGCGTTCCACCCGACCTTGGAGTAGGCGGGGGCGACGGTGAACCCGGGGGTGCCGGAGGGGACGATGATCGAGGAGATCAGCGGCTTGCCCGCGTCCGTACGGCCGGTGACGGCGGTGACCGTCACCAGTCCCGTGATGTCCGTGCCGGCGTTGGTGATGAAGCACTTGGAGCCGTTGATCACCCACTCGCCCGCGGCCTCGTCCCGGACCGCGGTGGTCTTCGTGCCGCCCGCGTCGGAGCCGCCGTCCGGCTCGGTCAGCCCGAACGCGCCCAGCAGCTCGCCCGAGCAGAGCCTCGGCAGCCACTCCCGCTTCTGCTCCTCGGTCCCGAAGCGGTAGAGGGGCATCGCGCCCAGCGACACCCCGGCCTCCAGGGTGATCGCCACGGAGGAGTCGACGCGCGCCAGCTCCTCCAGGGCGATGCCGAGGGCGAGATAGTCGCCGCCCATGCCCCCGTACTCCTCGGGGAACGGCAGCCCGAACAGGCCCATACGGCCCATCTCGCGGACGATCTCGTACGGGAACTCATGGCGCTCGTAGAGATCACCGATCTTCGGGGCGATCACCTCGTGCGCGAACTGCTCGACCGTACGGCGGAGTTCCTCGTGCTCGGGTGTGAGCCGGTGGTCCAGGGACATGGGTCACTCCTTGTGGGAGAGGGCGCGAACGGTGCGGGAGGGGCTGGGGCGGCCCAGCTGCCCGGCCATCCACACACTGGTGGCGGTGAGCCGGCCGAGGTCGACCCCGGTGTCGATCCCGAGGCCGTGAAGCATCCACACGAGGTCTTCGGTGGCGAGGTTTCCGGTGGCGCTCCTGGCGTACGGACAGCCGCCGAGCCCGCCCGCGGAGGCGTCCACGGTGGTGACGCCGTGCTCCAGCGCGGCGAAGGTGTTGGCGAGGGCCTGGCCGTAGGTGTCGTGGAAGTGCACGGCCAGCGCCGAGGTCGGCACCCCCTCCTCGTTCAGCTCGGCGAGCAGGGAGAGGACATGGCCCGGGGTGGCGACGCCGATGGTGTCGCCGAGGGACAGCTCGTCACAGCCCATCTCCCGCAGCCGGCGGGCGACCCGGACCACCTGGTGGACCGGGACCGGGCCCTCCCAGGGGTCGCCGAAGCACATCGACAGATAGCCGCGCACATGGATCTTGTCGTCCTTGGCACGGGCGACGACCGGCTCGAACATGGCGAGCGACTCCTCGACCGTGCGGTTGAGGTTCTTGCGCGCGAAGGTCTCGGTGGCCGAGCCGAACACCGCGATCGACCGGGCACCGAGCGCCATCGCGCGGTCCAGCCCCCGCTCGTTCGGTACGAGGACGGGGAGGGACACACCCTCCAAGCCGACGAGCTGCGGGAACAGTTCCCCGGCGTCGGCGAGCTGCGGCACCCAGGAGGGGTGGACGAAGCTCGTCGCCTCGACGGTCCTCAGCCCCGCCCCGGCGAGACGGCGCACGAACTCCGCCTTCACCTCCGTCGGGACGACCGTCTTCTCGTTCTGGAGACCGTCGCGCGGGCCCACTTCGTGGATGCGCACCCGGGGCGGCAGATCCTGCGCCGGGACCTCCATGGGCAGCCCGCCGGGGACCGGTCCGCCGCCCGCAGCCGCGCCGGCCCGCACCGCGTCACTCATCGCCCGCCTCCGCTTCCTCCGCCGTGCCGTGCGGGGCGACCACGGCCAGCAGCTGGTCCATGGCGACCGTGGTGCCCGGGACGACATCCAGCTCGGTGACCGTCCCGGCGTGCGGCGCGGAGATCACATGCTCCATCTTCATCGCCTCGACGACGAGCAGGCTCTGGCCCGCGTCCACCTCGTCCCCGACGGCCACCTTGACGACCGTGACCGTCCCGGGCATCGGCGCGGCGAGGGTGTCCGCGCCCGCGTGGGCGGCGCCGCTGAGGGAAGCGGCGACCGGGTCGTGGTCCCGTACGTGCCAGGAGTCGCCGTCACGGGCCAGCCAGTCGGCCGCGCGGCGGAAGGTGTGGGTGATCCCCTCCGCCGTGACGGTGACCGTGTCCCCGGTGACCCGGGAGGACTCCGGCACCCGGGCCGTCGCGGGCTCGAAGCCGGGGACGCGCAGGGGGAAGACCAGCGGCGGGGGATCGCCGCCGAGCCGCCAGCCGCTGGGCGCCGAGAACGGGTCCGTCCAGCCGTTCGCGTCCGGCCGGGGCGCGAGCCGCGCCTTCCGTACGGCCGCCGCCGCCGCGTACACCTCGTCCGGGACGCCGTCCGGCACCAGGCCGCCGGCCTCCCGCTCCACCAGACCGGTGTCCAGGGCGCCCTCGACCACCGCGGGATGGGCCAGCAGCCGGCGCAGGAAGCCCGCGTTGGTCGGGACTCCCAGCGTGACCGTCTCCGCGAGGGCCGCGCGCAGTCTGCGCAGCGCGGTGGGGCGGTCGGGGCCGTACGCGATGACCTTCGACAGCATCGGGTCGTAGAGGCTGGAGACCTCGGTGCCCTCGCTCAGGCCCGAGTCGGTGCGCACGCCGTCGCCCTGGGGCTCGGACAGGGACAGGACCGTGCCGCCGGAGGGCAGAAAGCCGCGCGAGGGGTCCTCGGCGCAGATCCGTGCCTCTATCGCGTGGCCGGTGAGGGTGATGTCCCGCTGCTCGTACGGCAGGGGCTCGCCCGCGGCGACCCGCAGCTGCCACTCCACCAGATCGAGTCCCGTGATCAGCTCGGTGACGGGGTGCTCCACCTGGAGGCGGGTGTTCATCTCCATGAAGTAGTAAGAGGACGGGTCGGTGCCGGGGACGATGAACTCGACCGTCCCCGCGCCCACATAGCCGCAGGAGCGGGCCGCCTGCACGGCAGCCTCGCCCATCGCCGCGCGGGTCTGATCGTCGAGGAGGACGGACGGGGCCTCCTCGATGATCTTCTGGTGGCGGCGCTGGAGCGAGCACTCGCGCTCGCCGAGGTGGACCACCCGGCCATGGGCGTCGGCCAGCACCTGGATCTCGATGTGCCGGGGCCGGTCGATCCACCGCTCCACCAGCAGGGTGTCGTCGCCGAAGGAGGCACGGGCCTCCCGGCGGGCCGCCGCGATCTCCTCCAGCAGGGCCGACTCCACCCGGGTCAGGCGCATGCCCTTGCCGCCGCCGCCCGCCGACGGCTTCAGCAGGACCGGCATCCCGATCTCCCGGGCCGCGTCCGCCAGCTGGCCGTCCGTCAGACCGGAGCCGGAGGAGCCCGGCACCACCGGGACGCCGGCCGTCTTCACCGTCTCCTTGGCACGGATCTTGTCGCCCATCAGCGAGATCGCCCCGGCCGGCGGCCCGATGAAGGTCAGGCCCGCGTCGGCGCACGCCAGCGCGAACGCCGCGTTCTCCGCGAGGAAGCCGTAGCCGGGGTGGATCGCCTGCGCGCCCGTGCGTACGGCCGCGTCCAGCAGGCTCTTCACGGACAGATAGCTCTCGGCGGCGGGCGGGGGACCGATCCGGACCGCGGTGTCCGCCTCCCGCACATGCCGGGCGTCGGCGTCCGCGTCGCTGAAGACCGCGACCGAGCGGATGCCCATCGTCCGCAGCGTACGGATGACCCGGACCGCGATCTCACCCCGGTTGGCCACCAGGACTGTGTCGAACATCGGCATGGTGTGAAGTCCCTTACATCCGGAAGACGCCGAAGCCGGGGTCGCCCAGGGGGGCGCCCGCACAGGCGGTCAGGGCCAGACCCAGCACCTGGCGGGTCTCCAGCGGATCGATCACTCCGTCGTCCCAGAGGCGGGCGGTGGCGTAGTACGCACTGCCCTGCTGCTCGTACTGGCCGCGGATCGGGGCCTTGAACGCCTCCTCGTCCTCGGCGGACCAGCTCTCTCCCCGGGCCTCCAGCTGGTCGCGCTTGACCGTGGCCAGGACGGAAGCGGCCTGCTCGCCGCCCATCACCGAGATCTTGGCGTTCGGCCACATCCACAGGAAGCGGGGGGAGTAGGCGCGGCCGCACATCGAGTAGTTCCCGGCGCCGTAGGAACCGCCGATGACGACCGTCAGCTTGGGCACACGGGTGCAGGCCACCGCGGTGACCATCTTCGCCCCGTGCTTGGCGATGCCGCCCGCCTCGTAGTCCTTGCCGACCATGAAGCCGGAGATGTTCTGGAGGAACAGCAGCGGGATGCCGCGCTGGTCGCACAGCTCGATGAAGTGGGCGCCCTTCTGGGCCGACTCCGCGAACAGGATGCCGTTGTTGGCGACGATCCCGACGGGGTGGCCGTGGATCCGGGCGAAGCCGGTGACCAGCGTCTGCCCGAACTCGGCCTTGAACTCGGCGAACCGCGAGGCGTCCGCGATCCGGGCGATGACCTCCCGCACGTCGTACGGCGTACGGGAGTCGACCGGCACCACCCCGTACAGCCCGGCGGGATCGGCCTTGGGCTCCTCGGAGGGCTCCACCGACCAGGGCAGCGGTCCGCGCGGGGGCAGGGTCGCCACGATGTTCCGCACGATCCGCAGGGCGTGGGCGTCGTCCTCGGCGAGATGGTCGGTGACACCCGAGATCCGGGAGTGGACCTCGCCGCCGCCCAGCTCCTCCGCGGTGACCACCTCGCCGGTCGCCGCCTTCACCAGGGGCGGGCCGCCCAGGAAGATCGTCCCCTGGTTCCGTACGATCACGGCCTCGTCGCTCATCGCGGGCACATAGGCGCCGCCCGCCGTGCAGGAGCCGAGGACGGCCGCGATCTGGGGGATGCCCGCGCCCGACATCCGGGCCTGGTTGTAGAAGATCCGGCCGAAGTGCTCGCGGTCGGGGAACACCTCGTCCTGCATCGGCAGGAACGCGCCGCCCGAGTCCACCAGATAGACGCACGGCAGCCGGTTCTCCAGGGCGATCTCCTGGGCGCGCAGATGCTTCTTGACCGTCATCGGGTAGTACGTGCCGCCCTTGACAGTCGCGTCATTGGCGACGATCAGGGTCTCGCGCCCGCTGACCCGGCCGATGCCCGCGATGACACCCGCCGCCGGGGCCTGGTCGCCGTACATCCCGTGGGCCGCGAGGGGAGCCAGCTCCAGGAACGGCGAGCCGGGGTCGAGCAGGGTGTCCACCCTCTCGCGCGGCAGCAGCTTCCCCCGCGCGGTGTGCCGGTCGCGGGCCCGCTCGCCCCCGCCGAGACGGGCCGCGGCGAGCTTGGCGCGCAGCACGTCGGCCAGCTCCCGGTGGGCGGCCTCATTGGCCTGCCAGGCCGCCGACGCCGGGTCTGCCGCACTGGTCAGCACGGGTGCCTGCTGCATCGAGTCGAACCCCCTTGCCCGTACAACGTCAGTTAATGAACGTTAACTCCCTCCATAGGTTAACGACCGCTAACAGTGTTGTCTAGAATCGGGTCCCATGAGCACCAGGACGGACGCGCCGACCCGCCGCGAGCAGATCCTCAAAGAGGCGGCCCGGCTCTTCGCTGAGCGCGGATTCCACGGCGTGGGGGTCGACGAGATAGGGGCCGCCGTGGGGATCAGCGGCCCGGGTCTGTACCGCCATTTCGCGGGCAAGGACGCGATGCTCGCCGAGCTGCTGGTCGGCATCAGCGAGCGGCTGCTCAGCGGCGGCCGGCTACGGGTGGCGGAGGCCGCCTCCGATCCCGAGGCGCTGCTCGCCTCCCTCATCGACGGCCATATCGACTTCGCCCTTGACGACCGTCCCCTGATCACCCTCCACGACCGCGAGCTGGACCGGCTGCGCGAGCGCGACCGCAAGCTCGTGCGCCAGCTCCAGCGGCAGTACGTCGAACTCTGGGTCACCGCGGTCCGCGACATCCACCCCGAGGTGCCCGAGTCGGAGGCGCGCGCGGCCGTCCACGCCGTCTTCGGGCTGCTGAACTCGACACCCCACCTGGGCTCGCACGGCGGCGGGCTCCCCGCGCGCGCCGCGACGGAAACGTTGCTGCGCCGGCTGGCGCACGGGGCGTTCGCGTCGCTCACGCCGTAGGCGGGGGACGGGTACGGTCCGGGCCGCCCCGGCCTCCTGCGACCGGGCACGCCGACGGGGCGTGCCGGGTGCGGCGGACGGGCGCGTGGGCCCCTCGGCAGGGCGTTCCGGGGGCCGCCCGTGCCGCCGTTCCGCCATCCGGAGGCGTCCACCGTTCGGGACGTACCGTTTCATCACGGGGACAGGGCGGCACAATGGTGGGCATGCCGATACCCAGCCGTGCCGCCCTCGTCGAACACCTCGTCCGCACCCGTATCGCTGGAGCCGTCGCCACCCCGCGCGACAACAACCTCTCCCACTACCGCAAACTGGCCAACGGCGACCGGCACTTCTGGCTGGGCCTGGAGCTGGGCGACCGCTGGACGGACGAGCAGGACGTCCTGGCCGTGATGGCCGAGCGCTGCGGTGTCAGCGACGACCCCGCGCACCGCACCGGCCAGGACACCATCGACCCCGAACTGACCGTCGCCGGCCTGGACCGCCTCGCCGCCCGCCTGCGGAAGGCCGCCGCCGGCAAGGAACGGGTCCTCTTCGCGACCGGTCACCCGGGCGGCCTCCTCGACGTGCACCGCCGTACCGCCGAGGCCCTGCGCGCCGCCGGCTGTGAGATCGTCCGGATCCCGGGCGGGCTGATGGCCGACGAGGGCATGGTCTTCCAGTTCGCCGACGTCGCGATGCTGGAGCGCGGCGCGACCCTCTGGCACACCCACTCCCCGGCACCGATGGCCGCCGTCCTCGACGGCCTGGAGCGCGAGGGCAGACCCCGGCCCGATCTGGTGGTCGCCGACCACGGCTGGGCCGGCTGCGCGGGCCAGCGCGGCCTGGACGCGGTGGGCTACGCCGACTGCAACGACCCGGCCCTGTTCATCGGCGAGGCGGAAGGCACCATCGAGGTGACGGTCCCCCTCGACGACCACGTCACCGACCCGCGCTTCTACGACCCGATGACGGCCTACCTGCTCGACGCGGCCGGCCTCACCTGATTGTGTGGCTCGGTTCACCTCCGGGGATCGTGGGTGTCGAAAGGGAGAACGCGCGGAGGCCGCGAGGAACGAGTGGTCGAGCACGATCGACCGTCGACGCACACTTGAGGCCCCCGGGTGGGGGTCCCCCCGGACGGAGTCTGGGGGAGAACCGAGCCACAAAAGAAATACCGCGCGTCGGTCACCGTCCGGAGACCCCCTGCCCGGCCTACCGGTCGAGCACGATCGACCGTCGACGCACACTTGAGGCCCCCGGGTGGGGGTCCCCCCGGACGGAGTCTGGGGGAGAACCGAGCCACAAAAATTTACCGCGGCACGCGTATGACGCCTTCCTGGATCACCGTGATCGCCAATCGGCCGTCCTGGGTGTAGATCCGCGCCTGGCCGAGCCCGCGTCCGCCCGAGGAGGAGGGCGACTCCTGGTCGTACAGGAGCCATTCGTCCGCGCGGAACGGCCGGTGGAACCACATCGCGTGGTCCAGGGACGCCCCGACCACGTCACCGACGGCCCAGCCGCCCCGGCCGTGGGCCAGGAGGACCGAGTCCAGGAGGGTCATGTCGGAGACGTAGGTGGCGAGGCAGACGTGGAGCAGGGGATCGTCCGCGAGTTTGCCGTTGGCGCGGAACCAGACCTGGGAGCGCGGTTCACGCGGTTCGCCGACGGCCCCGTACGGCGGTGCGCCCACATAGCGCAGATCGACGGCGGCACGCGCCTCCAGGAGGCGGTCGGCGATACCGGAGTCGATGAAGTGCTCCGCGTACGCGGGCAGGCTCTCGGCTGCGGTCGGCAGGGTTTCCGGGTCGGGGGCGTACGGCATCGGGGCCTGGTGCTCCAGGCCCTCCTCGTGGATCTGGAACGACGCCGAGAGATGGAAGATCGGCTGGCCGTGCTGGACGGCGACCACCCGACGTGTGGTGAAGGAGCGGCCGTCGCGGATGCGGTCGACCGTGTAGACGATCGGCGCGCCGGGGTCGCCGATGCGCAGGAAGTACGCGTGCAGGGAGTGTGCCGAGCGGTCGCCTGGGACCGTGCGGCCCGCCGCCACCAGGGCCTGGGCGGCCACCTGGCCGCCGAAGACCCGGGGGATGACGGCGGAGCGGGACCGTCCCCGGAAGATGTCCTCCTCGATCTGCTCCAGGTCGAGCAGATCGAGGAGGTCGTGAAGTGCGGAACTCATGTGATTGACGGTAACCGGACGCCGGGGCGCTACAGACCCATGGACTTGGCGATGATCGACTTCATGACCTCGCTGGTCCCGCCGTAGATGCGGTTGACCCGGTTGTCCGCGTACAGGCGCGCGATCGGGTACTCGTTCATATAGCCGTAACCGCCGTGCAGCTGGAGGCACTTGTCGATGACGCGGTGCGCCACCTCGGTGCAGAACAGTTTGGCCGACGCCGCCTCGGCCGCCGTCAGCTCGCCCGCGTCGTGCGCCTCCAGCGCGCGGTCCACCACCGCCTCGGCGGCGTCCGTCTCGGCCTTGCAGGCGGCGAGTTCGAACTTGGTGTTCTGGAAGGACGCCACGGTCTTGCCGAAGACCGTGCGCTCCTCGACGTACCGCTGGGTGAAGCGGATCGCGGCGGCGGCCTGGGCGTAGGCGCCGACGGCGATGGCCAGACGCTCCTGGGGGAGGTTCCGGCCCAGGTAGGAGAAGCCCTTGTGCTCCTCGCCGAGCAGGTCCTCGGCGGGGACCCGCACATCCGTGAACGACAGCTCGGCGGTGTCGGAGGTCTTCAGGCCCAGCTTGTCGAGCTTGCGCCCGACCGCGTACCCCTCCAGCTTGGTGTCCACGACGAAGAGCGAGATGCCGTGGCGGCGGTCATCCGCGCGCGGGGCGTCCGTGCGGGCGCAGACGATGACACGGTCGGCGTGGACACCGCCGGTGATGAAGGTCTTGGCGCCGTTGAGGACGTAGTGCGTGCCGTCGTCGGAGAGCCTGGCGGTCGTCTTCATGCCCGCGAGGTCGGAGCCGGTCCCGGGCTCGGTCATCGCGATCGCGTACATGGCCGCGCCCGAGACGAAGTCGGGGAGCCAGCGCTTCTTCTGCTCCTCGGTGCCGTACTCCAGGAGGTACGGCAGACAGAGCGCGACATGCACCCCGGAACCGCCGAAGGAGACACCCGCGCGGGCGCTCTCCTCGGTGATGACCGCCTGGAACTTGAAGGAGGACTCCCCGGCGCCGCCGTACTCCTCCGGCACCTCTATGCCGAAGACGCCCAGCTCACCGAGCTTGTAGTAGAAGTCGCGGGGCGCCTGGCCGGCCGCGTACCACTCGTCGTAGACGGGGACGACCTCGGCCTCGATGAAGGCGCGGATGGTCTCCCGGAACGCCTCGTGGTCCTCGTGGTAAACGCTGCGGCGCACGAACGCCTCCTCTGTATGCCGTGGGGCCGGGTCCGGTGCCGGGCCATCAGGGATGGCCAAGCGCTTGCTCAGCATCAAGTTACCCGCTGGTCACAGGGGCTGTCCAGGGTTCACCCCGCCAATACCGGCACCGGCACCGGGACCGCGACCGGCACCGGGACCGGTTTCGGTCCCGGGAAGGTGACGCAGCGCGAACCACAGCTCCATCCGTACATCCGCGTCGTCCAGGTCCTCGTCCAGCAGCGCCGCGCACCGGGCGATCCGCTGGCGGACCGTATTGCGGTGGATCTCCATCGCGGCGGCCGTACGGTCCCAGCTGCCGTGCAGGGAGAGCCAGTTCCGCAGCGTCCGCACCAGGGCGGGGGAGCCGTCGAGCGGGGCCAGCCGCAGCCGGGCGTGCGCCGCCGCGTCGGCGGGCGGAAGCAACGCGTCCAGCGAACCGGACCGGTCCTCGACGAGAGCGCGGCGGGCGGCGACGGCACGTTCCAGGGCGCGGGCCGCCCGGGTGTCGGCGGCGGGCAGATCCTCGGGGCGTACGGGAGGGCTGACCCCGAGGGTCCAGCCCGGCTGGGGCCTCGGGGCCCTCGCCGCGGGCAGCAGTACGCGCACGGTCCCGTCGGACCCCGGATCGACCAGCGCGCTGCCGAGGGCCGCGCCCAGCGCGCTGGCGGTGAAGCGTGTGGTGCCGCGTTCGCCGCGCGCGTGGACCACGGTCCACCGGCCGCCGCCGAGCAGCTCCGCCGCATCCGCCGGGGCCGCGCCGAGGAGCAGCCGGACCAGGGCGGCGTCGCGGCCCGCGCCGTCGAGGCCGTGATGGTCCGCCGTGAGGAGGGACAGCAGGACGACGGCGACTCCCGCCACGGTGTGGTCGCCGGGCTCCCGCGACCCGGTCGCCAGCCCCAGAACCAGACCCTGGCCGCCGCCGAGCGCGTACGCGGACAGATGGAAACCGTCGGCGGTGTCACTGGCGGAGGCGGCCTGCCTGGCGGCGCTTTCGGGCACACGTGTGGCGCCCGCATGTGTGGCGCCGGACGGCCGGTCGGTTCCGGCCCGCCGGGCCGGGACCGTGGTGCCGGGAGAGCCGGTACGCGTAGCGCCATGACCGGCACCGGAACGGCCCGCGGCCCCGGAACCTGCCCCGGAACGGCCCGAGGTCCCGGAGGTCGTACCGGAACCCGTACCGTCACCGGGGTGCCCCGGGCCGCCCGGGGTCACCACCCGGGCCAGCCGGGCCAGGGCCCCCCGCGCCCCGGGGGAGGGCTCGCGCCCGGCCGCCGAGAGTTCGGTGCCGTCCCTTCCCAGCAGCACCGCCCGTCCGCCCAGGCGCGCCGCCAGCTGGCCGAGGACCGCCGGAACCGGGTCGGGGCGGGCCGCCGCCGTCGCCAGGCCCTGCTGCGCCCGGGTCACCCGGCCCAGTTCGCGGTGGCGGGCCTCGGCCATCAGCCGCCAGACGGCCCGCGCCACCGCCGTGAACGTCGTCGGCGGGGGGACCTCGACCAGCGGCAGCCCGTGCCGTACACACGCCTCGACCAGGGCGGACGGGACCGTGTCGTGCACCGGCGCCACCCCGAAGCCCAGCGCCGCCGCCCCGGCCTCCACGATCCGGGACGCGTAGGTGTCCGGGTCCTTCAGCAGCACGCCCGCGCTCAGCAGCAGTTCGCCCCCGAGCAGATACGGATAGGGGTCGGCCATCTCCGAGGTGTGCACCCAGTGGACCAGCACACGCTCCGGGGCGGGACCGGCGAGCAGACGCAGGCCCAGGTCGTCCCGGGCGAGCAACTCGGACAGCGGTACCGGCGGGGTGGGAGGGGTCGCTGGTGCGGAGGGGGAACCGGTGGACTCCGGCATGGATGATCCATCCATAGAAGAAATGAACAATGGATGAAACGTACACTTCAGCGCTGGATTCCGGCCACCTACCGTCATGGGGCAGTGAAGACCTGAGGACCCGGGGGACGGGACGGAAGGACAGCCGATGGCAGTCGACTACGCGGTGATCGTCGTCTATCTGGCGGGCATGCTCGCCATGGGGTGGTGGGGCATGCGCCGCGCCAAGTCCAAGAGCGAGTTCCTGGTCGCGGGGCGGCGCCTGGGCCCCTGGATGTACTCCGGCACGATGGCCGCCATCGTCCTGGGCGGCGCGTCGACCATCGGCGGTGTCGGCCTCGGCTACAAGTACGGACTCTCCGGCGCCTGGATGGTCGTCACCATCGGCCTCGGACTCCTCGCGCTCTCCGTCTTCTTCTCCGCCCGGATCGCCCGGCTGAAGGTCTACACCGTCTCCGAGATGCTCGATCTGCGGTACGGCGGCCGGGCGGGCGTCATCTCCGGCGTGGTGATGTGGGCGTACACCCTGATGCTCGCGGTCACCTCGACCATCGCGTACGCCACCATCTTCGACGTCCTCTTCGACATCGACCGGACCGTCTCGATCATCCTCGGCGGCGCGATCGTCGTCGCGTACTCCACCCTCGGCGGCATGTGGTCGATCACCCTCACCGACATGGTGCAGTTCGTGGTCAAGACGGTCGGCGTCCTGCTGCTGCTCCTGCCCATAGCCGTCGTCAAGGCGGGCGGCTGGAGCGAGATGCGGGCGGAACTGCCGGGCGAGTACTTCGCGCCGCTCGGCATCGGCGGTGAGACGATCTTCACCTATGTGCTGATCTACACCTTCGGCATGCTCATCGGGCAGGACATCTGGCAGCGGGTGTTCACGGCGCGCGGTGACAAGGTCGCGCGCTGGGGCGGCACCGCGGCCGGTACGTACTGTCTGGTGTACGCCGTCGCCGGAGCGGTCATCGGCACGGCGGCCAAGGTCCTCTACCCGAACCTGCCCAGCGCCGACGACGCGTTCGCGACGATCGTCAAGGACGAACTCCCCATGGGCGTACGGGGCCTGGTGCTGGCCGCCGCCCTCGCCGCCGTGATGTCGACCTCCTCCGGCGCGCTGATCGCCTGCGCGACCGTCGCCAACAACGACATCTGGTCGCGGCTGCGGGGGCTCGGCTCCCGCGCCGGAGAGGCGCACGACGAGGTCAGGGGAAACCGCGCCTTCATCCTGGCCATGGGCGTCTGTGTGATCGCGATCGCCATCGCGCTCAACGATGTCGTCGAGGCGCTGACCGTCGCGTACAACCTGCTGGTCGGCGGTCTGCTGGTGCCGATCCTCGGCGGGCTGCTGTGGAAGCGCGGCACGGTACAGGGCGCGCTGGCCTCGATGGTCGTCGGCGGAGTGGCCGTCATCGCGCTGATGGCCGGGTACGGGATCCTCGCCGACGAGCCCGTCTTCTACGGTCTGCTCTCCTCGCTCGCGGTCTATGTGGCCGTCAGCCTGTTCACCAGGCCCACCGACGCGGCCGTACTGGCGAACTGGCGGGAGCGGCTCGCGGGCCGGGGCGGCGGCGAGGACGAGCCGGCGGGACGGAACGAACCCGCGGCGGTCTGATTCCGGGGCTGAACCCCGGGGCTGGTTCCGGGGACCGGGCCCGGGGGCCGGACCCCGGGGCTTGAGCCCGGGGGTCCGGGCCCGCCGGTGAGGAGCACACCGGTGAGGAGCGCGCCGGTGAGGAGCCCGCCGCACCAGCCCGGGGCGCGGGCCCGGTCGTAAGGACCCCTCCGCCCCGAGCCCGCCCCACCTCCACTGCCCGTCCCGTCCCGCCCGGAGCCCGCGACCCCGGACAGCCCGTCATCCGGACCCCTGGATACGGTCGAAACCACAATGAAGCGGTAGGAAAGAAGGCATTTCACATGAGCAGCAACGAGCAGCCGCGCGGCCCGATCGACTCGTCCCGCGTCCCCCGGTACGCCGGTCCCGCCACGTTCGCCCGGCTGCCCCGGCTCGACGAGGTCGGCGCCGCCGATGTCGCCGTCGTGGGAGTGCCGTTCGACGCCGGGGTCTCCTACCGGCCCGGCGCCCGCTTCGGCGGCAACGCCATCCGTGAGGCATCCCGCCTCCTGCGCCCCTACAACCCGGCCCAGGACGCCTCGCCCTTCGCGCTCGCGCAGGTCGCGGACGCGGGGGACATCGCGGCGAACCCGTTCAACATCCATGAGGCCGTCGAGACCATCGAGGCCGCGGCGGATGATCTGCTGGGCACGGGCGCGCGTCTGATGACGCTCGGCGGCGACCACACCATCGCCCTGCCGCTGCTGCGGGCGGTGGCGAGGAAGCACGGCCCGGTCGCACTGCTCCACTTCGACGCCCACCTCGACACCTGGGACACGTACTTCGGCGCGGAGTACACCCACGGAACCCCGTTCCGCCGGGCCGTCGAGGAGGGCATCCTCGACACCTCCGCCCTCTCGCACGTGGGCACGCGCGGCCCGCTGTACGGCAGGCAGGACCTCACCGACGACGAGAAGCTGGGCTTCGGCATCGTCACCTCCGCCGATGTCTACCGGCGGGGCGCCGACGAGATCGCCGACCAGCTGCGCCGGCGCGTCGGGGACCGCCCGCTGTACATCTCCATCGACATCGACTGCCTGGACCCGGCACACGCGCCCGGCACCGGTACGCCCGAGGCCGGCGGCATGACCTCCCGCGAACTGCTGGAGATCCTGCGGGGGCTCGCGTCCTGCCACCTCGTCTCCGCGGACGTCGTCGAGGTCGCGCCCGCGTACGACCACGCCGAGATCACCTCGGTGGCGGCCTCCCACACCGCGTACGAGCTGACCACGATCATGACCCGCCAGATCGCGGAGGGCAGGGCCAAGTGACGCACGACCACGACGGGGTGCCACGGCCCACCCCCGCGCAGACCGAGGCCGCGCTCAACCCTCCCGCCCGTCGCCCGGCCACCGCCCCTCAAGTGTGCCCCTCGGGCCGCGTGCCCACGGGCCGCACCGGCGGCGATCTCGTCATCGAGACCCTCCAGGGCCTCGGCGCCACCACCGTCTTCGGTCTGCCCGGCCAGCACGCGCTGGGCATGTTCGACGCCCTGCGCCGCTCCTCCCTGTCGTACGTGGGGCTGCGCGTCGAGAACAACGCGGGCTTCGCGGCCGACGGGTACGGCCGGATCACCGGCGAGGCCGCCCCGCTGCTGCTCTCCACCGGGCCCGGCGCGCTGATGTCCCTGGCCGCGCTCCAGGAGTCGGCCGCCGCCTCCGCGCCCGTACTCGCCATCGGCAGCCAGGTGCCGTCCGCCGGGCTCGGCGGGGGCCGCCACGGCTATCTGCACGAACTCCGCGACCAGCAGGCGTCGTTCCGCGACATCGTGAAGTCCGTGCATATCGCGCGCACCGCCTCCCAGATCCCCTCGGCGGTCGCGGCGGCCTGGCAGTCCGCGCTGAGTGCTCCCCACGGCCCGGTCTGGGTGGAGATACCGCAGGACGTCCTCCTCGCGGAGACCTCCCTGCCGGTCGTCACGGCGATCGACGCGACCCCCCGCGAGGTCGTTCCGCGCCCCGAACTGACCGCCGTGGCCGCCCGTCTGCTGTCCACCGCCGAACGCCCGGTGATCGTCGCGGGAGGCGGAGTCGTACGCTCCGACGCGTCCGGCAAACTGCGCGCGCTCGCCGAGCGGATCAGCGCGCCGGTCGTCACGACCTTCGGCGGCAAGGGGGCGTTCCCGTGGGAGCATCCGCTCTCGCTCCAGTCCTGGCTGGAGGACCGCCACACCACCGACTTCCTCGAGGACGCCGACGTCCTGCTGGTCGTCGGCTCCGGCCTCGGCGAACTCTCCTCGAACTACCACACCTTCGCCCCGCGCGGCCGGGTGATCCAGATCGAGGCGGACGCCGGGAAGCTGGAGTCCAACCACCCCGCCCTCGGTATCCACGCGGACGCCCGGCTCGCGCTCTGCGCGCTGCTGGAGACCGTGACGGAACGCCCGGACGCCGGGGCAGCCGAACGGGTCCGCTCCGTGCTGGCCCGTGTACGGGAACGGATCGACTCCCAGGACCGGACGCTGGAGCGGCGGATCCTGGCCGCGGTCCGCGAGGCCCTGCCGGACACCTCGCCGTCCTTCTGGGACATGACGATCCTCGCCTACTGGGCCTGGTCCGCGTTCGACGCCCGCCTGCCCAACACCATGCACTCCGCGCAGGGCGCGGGCGGCCTCGGCTACGGCTTCCCCGCCGCGCTGGGCGCCGCCGCGGCGGACCCCACACGTCCGGTCCTCGCCGTCTCCGGCGACGGCGGCGCGATGTACTCGATCGCAGAACTCGCCACCGCCCGGCAGTACGGGCTCCCCGTCACCTGGCTCATCGTCGACGACGGGGGCTACGGCATCCTGCGCGAGTACATGACCGACACCTTCGGCGAGACCGCGGGGACGGAGCTGTCCCGCCCGGACTTCGCCGCACTCGCGGAGTCCTTCGGCGTGCCGGCGGTCCGTACGAGCCCTGAGGCTCTCGCGGACGACCTGGCGAAGGCTCTCGCGGAACCGGGGCCCTCGGTGGTCGTGCTGCCCGCGCTGCTGAGGATGTTCGCGCCGACGCATCTCTGATCTCTCGGACTCTCCGGCCACGTCTCCGGCTCTCTGGGGCTCTCTGGCCGCGTCTCTGAGTGCGCCTCTGGACGGGGTTCGCGAAACGGGGTCGCCCCGGGTGCAGCCCGGGCCCGGGGGCCGGGCCCGGGTCTGTGCGGTCGGCGGTCACGGGCCCGTCCCGGCCCCCGTCCCGTCCCGTCCCGGCCCCCGGGCCCGGTTTGCGCAGGTCCCCGGAATCCGCCCCGCTCGCACCAGGGCTCAGGCGGGCGCGACGAACCCCGACTCGTACGCGGCGATCACCGCCTGCGTACGGTCCCGCGCGCCCAGCTTGGCGAGTACCGCGCTCACATGGGTCTTCACGGTCTCCGTGCCGACGTGGAGCTGCCCGGCGATCTCCGCGTTGGACAGCCCGCGCGCCATCAGCCGCAGCACCGCCGCCTCCCGCTCGGTCAGCGCGGCGCGCTCCATCGCGGCCCGCGCGGCGCTGCTTCCGTACTCGGTGGCCAGCGACCGCACCGCGGCGGGGAAGAGCAGCGACTCGCCCTCCGCGACCAGCCGTACGGCATGCACGATCTCCGCGGGCCGGGCCCGCTTGAGCAGAAAGCCGTCGGCGCCCGCGCGCAGCGCCTCGTACACGTACTCGTCGTTCTCGAAGGTCGTGATGACGAGGATCTTCGGCGGATCGTCGACGGTTCTGAGGACCGCGCGGGTCGCCTCGATGCCGTCGAGGAGCGGCATCCGTACGTCCATCGCCACCACATCGGGCCGCAGCCGCCGCACCAGCGGGATCACGGCGGCCCCGTCGGCGGCCTCACCGACGACCTCGATGTCGGGCTGCGCCTCCAGGACGGCGCGCAGACCGGCACGTACGAGGGGTTCGTCGTCGACGAGGAGAACGGTGATCGCCACCAGGCCAGATTAGGCGGTGGGCGCGGATGGGGCGCCGCCGGTCCGGAGCATGCCGCGGTGGCCGGGCACCGCGCGGAACCCTTTCGCCGGGCTCGCGCGGGCCCAGGGTTCACGTGAAACCTCTGCCGGGGATCGCGCGGGCCCGCCGGCCCGGGAACGTACGGGCTCCCTCGCCCGGGAACGTACGGGCTTGCCCGCCCCGGTTCACACCGAACCTCTGCCGGGGGCCGGGCGGGCTCCGTTGCCCGGGAGCGCGGGCCCCTTCAGGGGCAGTCCGACGCGGACCCGCCATTCACCCTCGTACGGGCCGGTCGCGGCCTCGCCGCCGAGCAGCGCCGCCCGCTCCCGGATACCGCGCAGTCCGCTGCCCCGGCCGTTCGGCGGGACGGGGCGGTCCAGGGGATTGAACACCTCCAGTTCAAGCCGGTCATCGTCGACGGCGATACGGACCCGGGTCGGCACCGGACCCATGTGCCGCAGCACATTGGTCAGCGCCTCCTGGAGAATCCGGTACCCCTCGCGGGACACCGGCCCCGGAACGAGCCGCACCGGACCCGTCACCTCCGCGTCGACCCGGGCGCCGGACGCCCGCGCGGACTCCAGCAGCCGGTCCGTGTCGACGAGCGTCGGTCTGCCGCTCACGGGCTGCTCCGACTCCCTCAGCACGAGGAGTACCCGCTCCAGGTCCTCCAGCGCGGCCCGCCCGGTCTCCTCGATGGCCATGAGGGCCCGGTCGGTGAACTCCGGGCTCCCCGCCGCCTTCGCGGCACCCGCCTGCACCACCGCGATCGTCAGCGCGTGCCCGATGGAGTCGTGCAGCTCACGGGCGATCCGGTTGCGCTCCAGGAGCTGTTCGGTGCGTTCCTCCAGCGCGGCGAGCCGTTCCTGGGAGGAGGGGCCGAGCAGCGCGCGGGCGATGACGGTGATCAGCTCGCCGGCCCCGACGACGAACGCCAGCAGCGCGATGACCGGCAGGGGGACGAGGAGCCAGTACCACCAGTGGCCGCCGGGCACGGTGACGAAGGCGACCTGTTCGCTGCCGCCGGTCGCGGCGAGCGCCAGATTGACGGCAAGGCCCGGCAGATGGAGGGTGAGATACCCGGTGAGCGTGCCCAGGGCGAGCCTGATCTCCAGCCACAGGACCGTACGCCAGCGATCGCCCCAGTCGGCCGAGGGCCGCGCGGAGATGCCGGACGAGGAGTCCTTGTACCCCTGCCCGGTCAGCAGCAGCCGTGCCTGGAGGCCCTCGGAGAGCCGCATGGCGGGCACCAGACCGCTGAGCCCCAGCAGCAGGACGGGGATGTAGATCTTCCCTTCCTCCACGAGCATCCACATGCCGATGACGATCACGCTCATGGACAGGTGCAGCCAGCGGGTGTAGGTGACCGAGCGGGCCAGCGGGCGAAGCACCCTGGCCGCCCTGGCCGCCCTGACCCTTCGGACCGATGGACGGCGCACTGCGGACAGAGGCTGCATCCGGCCATCGTGCCAGTCGGCCGGATCCCCGCGGCTCCCCCGCACGGGGGAGGCGCCGCCCCCGCACCGGGGAGGCACGGACCCCGTTCGCGGCAGGAGGCTAAGACCATGACCAGCATCGATGTAGTGAACCTGACCAAGGAGTACGGTTCGACCCGTGCCGTGGACGAGCTGACGTTCAGCGTGCTGCCCGGCCGGGTCACCGGCTTCCTCGGCCCCAACGGCGCGGGCAAGTCCACCACCATGCGTCTGGTCCTCGGCCTGGACCGGCCCACGTCCGGCACCGCCATGATCGGCGGCCGGGTTTACGGGGAGATCGCCGCGCCGCTGAGCGAGGTCGGCGCCCTCCTCGACGCCGGGGCGGCGCTGGGCTCCCGTACCGCCCGGGACCATCTGCGGGTCCTGGCGGCGGCCGGGCGGATCCCGGTGCGCCGGGTGGACGAGGTCCTGGAACGGACGGGGATCGCGGAGGTCGCCCGACGCCGGGTCCGGACCTTCTCCCTCGGGATGCGCCAGCGCCTCGGGATCGCCGCCGCCCTCCTCGGCGACCCTCCGGTGCTGATGCTGGACGAGCCGTCCAACGGGCTCGACCCGGAAGGCATCATCTGGATCCGTGAGCTGATGAAGGGGCTCGCCGCCGAGGGCCGGACCGTCCTGGTCTCCAGCCATCTGATGGGCGAGACCGAGTCCTTCGCCGATCACCTCGTGGTGCTCGGCCGGGGCAGGCTGCTCGCCGACACCGGGACCCGGGACTTCATCGGCGCCTGGACCACCTCCCGCGTACGGCTGCGGACGACGGAGGGGGAACGGCTGCGGGCCGCCCTGAAGGCCAAGGGATACACGCCCGTGCGGGACGACGACGGCCGCTGGAGCGTCGAGGGAGCCCGGGTGGACGACATCGGGCGGCTCGCCGCACGCGAGGGCATCCCGGTCCTCGAACTCTCCGGGGAGAAAGCCTCCCTGGAGAAGGCCTACCTCGCTCTGACCGCGGGCGAGACCGAGTACAGCGCCACCACCGCGACCACCGCCCCGGAGGCATGACCATGTCGTTCGTTCCTGTCGTCCACTCCGAGTGGCTGAAGATCCGTACCGTCCGCTCCCTGCCCCTCTCCCTGCTCGCCGCCTTTCTGGCGACGGCCGGCTTCTCCCTGCTGATGAGCGGCTCCTTCAATGCCGAGCAGGTCGCGGAGCCCGGCTTCGACCCGCTGCGCGCGGCCTTCTACGGCCTCAACTTCGGCGCGATCGGAGCGCTCTGCTTCGGCGCACTCGCGGTGGCGGGCGAGTACAAGACCGGCGGCATCCGGTCCTCCCTGGCGGCGGTGCCCCGCCGGGGCGTCTTCTACGCGGCGAAGCTCGCGGTCGTCGCCGTCCTGACCTTCGCCGTGGGCCTCGTCACCAGCCTGATCTGCTTCCTCGCGGGCCAGGCCCTCCTGTCCGGCCAGGGCGTCTCCCTCGGCCTCGGCGACCCCGGCACCGTGCGGGCCGTCGTGGGCTGCGCGCTGTATCTGACGCTGATCGCCGTCATGGCGACGGGTCTGACGACGGCGAGCCGCAGCGCCCCCATGGTGATCGGCCTGCTCATCCCCTTCATGGTGATGCTCTCCTTCGTGGCCGGTGACATCACCGACGAGGGCAACGTCTTCACCGACTTCTTCCCCGACCGGGCCGGCCAGCAGATCCTCCTCCAGAACTCCGAGGGCACCCTGGGCCCCTGGACCGGAGTCGGAGTGCTGGCCCTGTGGACCGGAGCCGCCGTCTGGGCGGGCTGGTCGGCCCTGCACCGCCGGGACGCCTGAACGCAACGCGCCCGGCGAGGACACGGGCGGCCGGGACCGCTGAGGGGGCGAGTGGCCGGGGGCGTGGCCCGGTCCTGCGAAGGGGGTGGCCGGGGGCGTGGCCCGTTCCGGTGACCGGACGTCCGCCCCCGCCGCGGTGCCTACACGGACAGTGGCGTCCCGCGGACCGTGCACGATGTCTCCTCCGGCCCCTCACCGCTGGTTCAGCCGACGGCCGCCGAGGCCCCCGCGCGGCTCGCCGGACGCCGTTCGAACGGACCCAGCTGAGCGACGACCTGCGCGTTGAACCGGTCGATCGCGTTGTCGACACTGCGGATGAACCCCGTCTCCGTGCTGCCGCGCGTCGCGCCCATGCCCTTGAACAAGGACAGCCGGAATCCGGTCATACGGGCGTTGTCGCGAGGCAGCAGGTCGCCCGGCTCGGGACGCAGCCGCTCCAGGGTGCCGCGTGGGCCGGGGCCGCCTTCGACGAGGGTTTCGACATGCAGGTCCGCCGGAGCGTCGACCAGCATGCGGATGAGCCGCTTGGCCGAGGTGAGGGGATAGGCACCCTCGGGGACCTGCACCTCGATGGAGGTCCGCAGCTTCCCGGTCCGCAGGTCGGCGACGATCGCGAGGATGCCGGGCGTGCCGTCCATCCGCAGTTCGGCCGTCAGCCGTCCGTCCTCGCACAGCCGGTCGGCGAGGGCGGTCCGCCGGGACGCCGCGTCGGTGCCGCGCTTGGCGCGCTGCACCGGCAGGACCTTCTCGCCGATCTCACCGCCCAGGCGCAGACAGACCTGGCGGATCAGCTGTTCCCAGCTCTCGACGACCTCGACGGCACGCCGGTCCCCCTGGCAGAGCGTCTCCGTCTCGACGCCGTTGCGTACCGGTACCCAAGCGGGGCCCATGTTCTGAAAGCCGTGGCAGCCGGAGTTGTCGTGCTGGAGATACAGCAGAAGCTCTTCGAGGAGCCATGCGTGGGCGGCATCGCCGACGCCCTCGTGCCGGATCAGCATCTGTGCCTGGTGGGCGACTTCGGCCCAGGAGAGGTGCCACAGGGCGACCTTGTGCTTGCGCCGTCCGTCGGTCCTGGCGTTGACCGGCGGCCTGCCCTCCAGAGCGACCTCGTTGGAGAGCGTGATCACCGCCTCGTAACCGCGACGGGCGGCGATGTCCATGTAGTCCTGTACCTGCTCCGGTCTGAGCGGGTTCCCATTGGTCTTCGTCTCGACCAGCGCGGTCCAGAGCTTGCCCGCCCGCTCCACCCTGATCACCCCGTCCGGGCGCCTCGGGGTGTCCCCGAACGGCAGTGTGACCTCGGTGAACGACTGCATGCGCCCGGCCGGCGCACCGAAGCCCGCGGTGAGCCGGCGGCCGAACTCCGGTACCTGGCCCATCACCGAGAGCAGGACGGAAGTGGCCCGCAGCTCACGCTCCCTGTCACTCCGGAGAGAGGGCACGGGGAAGAGCCGCGCGGGTTGCCAGGAGTCGTTCTCCGCGAGGGACTTCCTGGCCACCTTGGGCAGGGTGATCTTCTTCTTGGCCGTACGGGGGCCACGGCTGCGCCTGGGCGCCGGTACGGCGGTGGCCGGTGAGGCCTCGGGCGCCGTTCCCGGTGAGGGGGAAGGGGCAGGCCGGGCGGGCAGGGGGTCGGCTGTCGGTGCCGGAAGCACCGCCGTCGGCGGTACGGGATCCGCCGGGGCCTCCTTCATGGAGTCTGCGCTGGTCAGGCCCTCGGAATCGCTTGCGTCGTCGGCGTCGCCCTCGTCGACCTCGATACCGAAGTCGGTGGCGAGTCCCGCCAGTCCCGACTCGTATCCTTGCCCGATCGCGCGGAACTTCCACGCGGAACCGCGCCGGTACAGCTCACCGAAGAGAAAGGCGCTCTCGGGCCCTGCGTCCGTGATGGTGAATCCGAGAAGGGTCTCGCCACTGCGATCGGCGAGCGTCACCCGCAGATCGTCGAGCTCACCGAAGCGGGAGTCGCCGTACTGGCTCGCCGCCACGACGATACGTACGACATCCGGGCGCACGGCGGTCAGATCGAGACCGATACGGTCCTCGCTGCCGCTGGCGGTGGGCGCCTTGCCCAGCAGTTGCACACTGCCGTCGGCGGCCGTGGGGTTGTTGTAGAAGAAGAAGTCGGCGTCCCCGCCCACCTTCCCACTCTCGTTGAGCAGCAGGACGGAGACGTCCGCGTCGCCCTCGCCGCTGGTGCTCGTCCAGCTCAGACTCACGATCACCGAACCGGTGTCGTCACTGAGTTCCTCCAGCCCGACATTGGAGCCCTTGGCCATTTCCCGCATACCGTCCCCCAGACGCGCGCTTCTTCGGGCAGGCTCACGCGGCCGCGACGGGTCGACTGTGACGTAGGCCGCACTCACTGCTACGGAGAACCGTAGCGCCAACAGCGGCATATGAGGACATGGTGTGAAGATATGAGCCCTGCCGGGCCTTGTACGTACTCACATGCCGAGCCGGCCTTCCCCGGCACCGCCGGAACGTCGCCCGGATCAGCCGATTCCACCGACTCACCGTGAACCCGCGCCGTCCGCCGCTGACCGGCCCCGCCTCGTGCACATGCCGACCCGGAACGGAACCGGAGCGGGGCCCGCGGGTTCGAGCGGTCCGAGGTGCGGGGCGGTCCGGCGATGGGGGTGGCCGGGGGTGTGGGCGTCCGCCCCGGGCGTGTTCCCCGGCGGCGGGCGTCTCCCGAAGAGGATGCCCGCCGCAGACCACCGCCCCCGCCGCGGGGCGTCGCAGAGGGGCACAGGCGCCCCGCCGGGATCCGTGGTCACGGGGGACTCACAGGAATGGTCACAGGAAGGCGTGAGTCAATTCCGTCATGGCCCTTCGCGGAATACGCCGTATCCGCGCCGCCTTCGTCGCGGCCGTCGTCCTCGCCCCCGCCGTCGTGGCCGTGACGCCCGCCGAGGCGGCCACGACGCCGGCCATCTCCTGCACTTCGCGCGATATCCGACTCGCCTTCAGACTGCTGGTGGGTATAGCGGGGGCACTCGACGGCCGCCGTCCGGCCGTCGCGCTCCACTTCGACGACCGGCTCAGGGACACCAGTTGCGAGGTCCGGGCGGACCGGAGGTTCGACTCGGCGAGTGTGGTCAAGGTGACCGTGCTGGGCGCGCTGCTCATGGAGGCGAAAGAGCGGGGGCGGACGTTGACGGCACGCGAGAGCGGGCTCGCCCGGGCCATGATCACCCGGTCCGACAACGCCTCGACCGACGCCCTGTGGCAGCAGCTCGGCACCGACCGGATCGACGAGTTCCTGAACGCGGCCGGAATGAAGGACACCGACCCCGGCCGGGGCGGCCACTGGGGGCTCACCCAGATCACCGCGCGCGACCAGTCCCGTCTGCTGCGGCTGCTGACCACGCCGAACGCCGTGCTCACCGACGCCTCGCGGGCGTACGTCCTCAAGCTGATGCGCGAGGTCGTTCCCTCCCAGCGCTGGGGCACCCCGGCCGGCGCCCCCGCCACCGCGACCGCTCAGGTCAAGAACGGGTGGCTGCCCCGGGCCGCCCGGGGCTGGCGCGTCCACAGCGTCGGTGTGTTCACCGAGGCCGGCCACGACCGTACGATCGCGGTGCTCACGGAGGACAACGCGACCATGGCCTCCGGCGTGGACACCGTCGAAGCGATCTCCCGGGCCCTGCACCGGAATCTGTGACGCGGTCCGACTGATCCGCGGTCCGACGATCTGATCCGGGGTCCGACGATCCAGGGGCCGGCCGACCCCGGGTCCATCCGATCTCCACCGGCTCGCCGGCTCACCCATCCGCTGGATGCGCCGGATCCACCGAGCGCCGGATCCGCCGATCCGTTGGGCTGATCGATCCGGTGGATTCACCGATCCGTCCGATCCACGGATCCGTCGGATTCACCGATCCATGGAGTACACGGCCGGGCCGAAGACCCCTGGAGGCCGTTTGTCACCGTGAGACACGGTTTCTGTCACCTCTCCATAACTTTTCGAAGAGTTGTACGAAAGTCATGCAACCTTTCACTCTATCGGCGGTCACCCAGACGGGTGCACCGCAGGCCGGGGGCCGTACGGACGGTCGCACCCCACAGGCCCGAAACAGGGGGACAGGAACATCTCGATGACTCACCACCGCACATCCGGTCCGACGCGCCGCGTTCGTTCCGTCGCCGCCGCGCTCGCCGTTTTAGTGCTCGCACCGGTCGCCGTGACCATGACCGTGTCCTCGGCGCCCGCCGCCGCCGCGACACCGACGGTCGTCTGCACCTCCAAGAAGGCGGGTCTCGCGAGCGCGCTGACCAAGGGCATCAACGCGGCGCTCAAGGGCCGTAAGTCGACCACCGCGATCTACTTCACCGACCGGGCCACCGGCACCAGCTGCCATCTGCGGGCCGCGCAGCGGTTCGACTCGGCCAGCGTCGTGAAGGTGACCGTCCTCGGCGCCCTGCTGTTGGACGCGCAGAAGCAGAACCGGAGCCTCACCTCCCGGGAACAGAGCCTCGCCAAGGCCATGATCACCAAGTCGGACAACGCGGCCACCAGCACCCTGTGGAAACAGCTGGGGGTCACCAAGATCAAGCGCTTCCTGACGGCGGCCACGATGACGCAGACCGTCCCGGGCTCGGGCGGCTACTGGGGGCTGACTCAGATCACCGCCCGCGACCAGCAGCGGCTGCTCCATCTGCTCACCACCAAGGGCACGGTCCTCACCGACGCCTCGCGGGCGTACGTCCTCAAGCTGATGCGCGAGGTCGTTCCCTCCCAGCGCTGGGGCACCCCGGCCGGCGCCCCCGCCACCGCGACCATCCAGGTCAAGAACGGCTGGGTGCCCCGGGCCACCTACGGCTGGCGGGTCCACAGCATCGGTGCGTTCACGGGGGCCAAACACGACTACACGATGACGGTCCTCACTCAGGGTAACCGCACCATGAACGACGGTGTGAACACCATCCAGGCCGTGGCCCGCGCGATCCACAAGGCCCTCGGCCCGGCTGCCACCGCGCGCGGTGGCTTCGCCCCGACCGCGGTTCCGCACGAGGCGGTACCGGCCACCCCGGAGCAGTCGGGGAAGGAACCGGTACCCGCCACCCCGGAGCAGTCCGGGTAGGAATCCGGTTCCGGGTGAGGAACCGGCGACCCCGGAGCGGTCCGGGTAGGGAGTCGGCATCGGCGCCCCAACCCTGACACTCCGTAGCCGATTGTTGCGGCGGGATGAAATCCGCACCGCGCCGTGTTGGTGCCTTCCGGTGGAGCAGACAACCAACGGGAGGCACCACGTGGCGGCGGCGACGGCGGCTGAAGGGCCCAAGGGCTGGGCACGGCGACTGTCCGGATACGCCTGGCGCTACCGGCGCAATGTCCTCCTCGCCCTCGGCTCCTCCCTCGCCGGCATGGCCGTCATGGCCCTCGTCCCCCTCATCACGAAGGTCGTCATCGACGACGTCATCGGGGACGGCAGCCGGTCGCTCGCCGTATGGACCGGCCTCCTCATAGCCGCCGCCCTCGTCGTCTACGTCCTCACCTATGTACGCCGCTACTACGGCGGCCGGCTCGCGCTCGACGTCCAGCACGATCTGCGGACCGAGATGTATGCGACGATCACCCGCCTCGACGGGCGCCGCCAGGACGAGCTGTCCACCGGACAGGTCGTCGGCCGCGCGACCAGTGACCTCCAGCTCATCCAGGGTCTGCTCTTCATGCTCCCGATGACCATCGGGAACGTTCTGCTCTTCTTCATCTCCCTCGCGATCATGGCCTGGCTGTCGCTGCCGCTCACCCTGATCGCCCTCGCCGTCGGCCCCGCCCTGTGGTGGATCGCCAAGCGCAGCCGGGTCCGCCTCCACCCCGCCACCTGGTACGCCCAGAGCCAGGCCGCCCATGTCGCGGGCGTCGTGGACGGCGCCATCTCGGGCGTACGGGTGGTCAAGGGCTTCGGCCAGGAGGAGCAGGAGACCGGCAAACTGCGCGAGGCCGGCCGCAGGCTCTTCGCCGGACGGCTGCGTACCGTCAAGCTGAACTCCCGCTACACCCCGGCGCTCCAGTCCATCCCCGCCCTCGGCCAGGTCGCGATGCTCGCCGTCGGCGGCTGGCTCGCCACCCGCGGCCAGATCACCCTCGGTACCTTCGTCGCCTTCTCCACCTATCTCGCCCAGCTCGTCGGACCCGTCCGGATGCTCGCCGTCGTCCTCACCGTGGGTCAGCAGGCCCGCGCGGGCGTCGACCGCGTACTGGAGCTGATCGACACCGAACCCACGCTGGACAGCGGCACCAAGGAACTGCCCGCGGACGCCCCGGCGACCGTCGAGTTCGACGCGGTCACCTTCGGATACGACCCCGAGCGGCCGGTCCTCGACGGCTTCTCCCTGGAGATCGGCGAGGGCGAGACCGTCGCCGTCGTCGGCTCCTCCGGCAGCGGCAAGTCCACCGTGTCGCTGCTGCTGCCCCGCTTCTACGACGTGACGGGCGGCGCGGTCCTCGTCGGCGGCCACGATGTGCGCGAACTGACCCTCGACTCCCTGCGCGCCGCCATCGGGCTCGTACCGGAGGACAGCTTCCTCTTCTCGGACACCGTGCGCGCGAACATCGCGTACGGAAAGCCCGGAGCGAGTCAGGAGGAGATCGAGGCCGCCGTGCGCGCGGCCCAGGCGGACCGTTTCATCGCAGAACTGCCCGAGGGCTACGACACCAGGGTCGGCGAGCAGGGACTCACCCTCTCCGGCGGCCAGCGCCAGCGGATCGCCCTCGCCCGCGCGATCCTCACCGACCCCCGGCTGCTCCTCCTCGACGACGCCACGTCGGCCGTGGACGCCCGGGTCGAGCACGAGATCCACGAGGCGCTCCGCTCGGTGATGACCGGCCGGACCACCCTGCTGATCGCCCACCGCCGCTCGACCCTCAATCTCGCCGACCGTATCGCCGTGCTGGACGGCGGCCGGCTCGCCGACATCGGCACCCACGAGGAACTCACCGCACGCTCGGCCCTCTACCGCCGGCTGCTGACCGACCCGGACGAACTGGGCGGTGTCTCCCCGGGCCACGCCCCGCCGCTGGAGGCGGAGCCGTGCGACGACCGGACCGTACGGGAGGAGCTGGCCGTACGGGAGGAGATGGAGGCCGCGTTCGACGCCGAACGCGGGATCACCCCCCGGCTCTGGGTCCGCGACGAGAGCGCCGCGGAGCCCAAGACCCCGGACGCCACCCCCGAACTGCTCGCCCAGGTCGAGGCCCTGCCCCCGGCCGACGACACCCCGGACATCGACGAGGAGCGCGCGACCCGCGCCGAGCGGACCCACGGCGAGGGGCAGGGCCTGCGTCTGCTGCTCCGCGGCTTCGGGGCGCCCCTGCTGGTCAGCCTGCTGCTGGTGGCGATCGACGCGGGGATGGGCCTGCTGCTTCCGGTGCTGATCCGGCACGGAATCGACCAGGGTGTGGAGCAGGCCGCGCTCGGCGCGGTGTGGGCGGCCTCCGGTCTGGCGCTGATCGCCGTGCTCGCCCAGTGGGCGGCGCAGATCGGCGAGACGAGGATGACCGGCCGTACCGGCGAGCGGGTCCTGTACTCCGTACGCCTGCGGATCTTCGCCCAGCTCCAGCGGCTCGGGCTCGACTACTACGAGCGCGAGCTGACCGGCCGGATCATGACCCGGATGACGACCGACGTCGACGCGCTGTCGACGTTCCTCCAGACGGGTCTGGTCACGGCCTTTGTCTCCGTCGTCACCTTCTTCGGGATCATGGTCGTCCTGGTCGTCATCGACGTCCAGCTCGCGCTGGTCGTCTTCGCGACCCTGCCGGTTCTGATCATCGGTACGTACTTCTTCCGCAAGCAGAGCGTGAAGGCGTACGAACTGGCCCGTGAGCGCATCAGCGTCGTCAACGCCGACCTCCAGGAGTCCGTCTCCGGGCTGCGGATCGTGCAGGCGTTCCGCCGAGAGGAGCAGGGCAACCACCGCTATGTGACGGGCAGCGACAGCTACCGGCAGGCCCGGGTCCGGGGCCAGTGGCTGATCTCGGTCTACTTCCCCTTCGTCCAGCTGCTGGCGTCGGTGGCCGCGGCCGCCGTGCTGATCGTCGGCGCGAGCCGGATCGAGGCGGGCACCCTGACCACGGGTGCGCTGGTCGCCTATCTCCTCTACATCGACCTGTTCTTCGCCCCCGTCCAGCAGCTCTCGCAGGTCTTCGACGGATATCAGCAGGCCGCCGTGTCGCTGAAGCGGATCCAGGAACTCCTGGAGGAGAAGCCCTCGACGACTCCGCCCGCGCGGCCCGTCGAGGTGCGCTCGCTGAGCGGCGAGATCGCCTTCGAGGACGTCGACTTCTCGTACGGTTCCTCGCAGGGCTCCGCGCCGGGTTCCCTGCACGGCTCCCCGGAAGGTGCCTCGAACGACCCGTCGTACGGCGAGGAAGCCTCCGGCAGCGGATGTGGGGAAGCGGCTCTGTCGGGCGTCGATCTGCGGATACCCGCCGGTCAGACCGTCGCGTTCGTCGGGGAGACCGGCGCGGGCAAGTCGACGCTGGTCAAGCTGGTCGCGCGGTTCTACGACCCGACCCGCGGCCGGGTGACGGCGGACGGCGTCGACCTGCGGGAGCTGGACCTGACCGCCTACCGGCACCGGCTCGGAGTCGTACCGCAGGAGGCGTATCTCTTCGAGGGGACCGTACGGGACGCGATCGCGTACGGCCGTCCGGGCGCGAGCGACGCCGAGGTGGAGGCCGCCGCCCGCGCGGTGGGCGCCCACGAGATGATCGCGACGCTGGACGGGGGCTATCTCCACGAGGTCTCGGAGCGGGGGCGCAATCTCTCCGCGGGCCAGCGGCAGCTGATCGCGCTCGCCCGCGCCGAACTGGTCAATCCGGACATCCTGCTGCTCGACGAGGCGACCGCGGCCCTGGATCTGGCCACCGAGGCCCAGGTCAACCAGGCGACGGACCGGCTGACCGGGCGCCGCACCACGCTGGTCGTCGCCCACCGGCTGACCACGGCCGCCCGCGCCGACCGCGTGATCGTGATGGCAGACGGCCGGGTCGCGGAGGACGGCACCCATCATGAACTCCTCGCCCGGGACGGCCGTTACGCGACCCTGTGGCGCACCTTCACCGGTGAGGGCGAAGGCGAGGGTGAGGGGGAGCCGGAGGCCCAGCCCGTGGTGTTGTGACCGGTCGTTCCGGCCGTTTCCTCCGTCGTGTGTGAACCCTTCGCGCCCCCCTCGCGTCGTAGCCCGGTACAGGCCGAACGCGAGGGGGAGCAAGCGTGTTGAGCGATACGGGTGCCCTGGGGAAGCGGCGCGCGCGGGGCGGCGGGAGCGCCGGGCGGGCGGAGGACGGCGCCCGGCGGGGGACGGGGCGGGCGGAGGACGGCGCCCGGCGGGGGACGGGGCGGGCGGAGGACGGCGTTCGGTCGTGGGCGGGGCGGGTCCGGGGGACACCGGTCCGGCTTTCGGCCCTCGTTCTGGCCGTGGCCGGGTTCCTTCTGGCGGGGCCCGGCACGGGGCCCGTCGCCCACGCGGCTCTCGTCGCCCGTGTCCCGCCCGAGGCCGGGCCGGGCTCCGTCGGTGCCTTCGCGCTCTGCTCGGGACGGCATCTGAAGACCGTCCGATTCGCCACCGGTGAGGTACGGGTCTACCGGAACCGGCAGTCCGCCTGTGCCGTCACGATCGCCAAGAGGCCCGGGGCCCGGCGGGCGATGGCGGTCTCCATCCAGGCGCGCGGCGGCCGGCCGGTCGTGGAGAAGGGACCCTTCCGCCGCCAGGCGGGCCCGGTCTCCGTCTTCGCCCTCAACCGCTGTGTCCGCGCCTCCGGTTCGGTCGCCGGGGTCGGCCGCTCGACCGGCTGGATCTCCTGCTGACGGGTCGTCCGGGAGCGCGTGGTCCCGGGCTGCCGGTGTCCGGGCGGTGGCGCTTCGGGGCCGAGACGTTTCCCGGCGGTGGCGTTTCCGGGCGGTGGCGTTTCCGGGCGGTGGGGGTCCCGGCGGGCGCGATCGGCTGAGAGGTCGTCCGGGCGGGTCCGGGATCCCCGGGGCCCGCGCGGGCGGAGAGGGTTCCTCCGGATAGGCCGTTCTTGTCCGCGGCGGGTGTTCGCTTCTGTGTACGGGCGGCCCGAACGGGTCTGGCTGGCGCGGTTCCGCGACGCTAGGTTCGCGGCGACCCGAAGAAGGAACTCAGGGGAGGGTTCATGCGCAAGGCGCTCAGAGGAGTGCTGTCGCTCGCGTTGCTCATCGGCACCGCGAGCGCGACCGGAGCCACGGCCGGAGCGGCTACCGCCGCGGGGCCGGCGCCCGGCGGTACCACCGTCGCAGGGGCGGCGGTGGACATCAAGGACCGGCTCCTCGCCATCGAGGGCATGAGCCTGGTGGAGGAACAGCAGACTCCGGGATACCGGTTCTTCATCCTCGAATACACCCAGCCGGTCGATCACCGGAACCCCCGGAAGGGGACCTTCCAGCAGCGGCTCACCCTGCTGCACAAGGACACCAGCCGCCCGACCGTCTTCTTCACCTCCGGCTACGGACTGAACGTCAAACCGCGCCGCAGTGAGCCGACGGCCATCGTCGACGGCAACCAGGTCTCCCTGGAGTACCGGTTCTTCACCCCCTCCCGGCCCGACCCGGCCGACTGGTCCGCCCTCGACATCCGACAGGCCGCCGCCGACCAGCACCGCGTCCACACCGCGCTCAAAGGGATCTACGACAGGAAGTGGCTCGCCACCGGCGGCTCCAAAGGCGGTATGACCGCCACCTACTACGAGCGCTTCTACCCGCGTGACATGGACGGGGTCATCGCCTACGTGGCCCCCAACGACGTGAACGACGGCGAGGACTCGGCGTACGACCGCTTCCTGTCCCGGGTCGGTACGAAGGAGTGCCGCGACCGGCTGAACGCCGTACAGCGTGAGGCCCTGATCCGCCGTGAGCCGATGAAGAAGCTGTACGCGCGGTACGCGGCGGAGAAGAACTACACCTTCAACACGGTCGGTTCCATGGACCGGGCGTTCGAGTCCGTCGTCCTGGACTACACCTGGGCGTTCTGGCAGTACAGCCCGGCCGCCGACTGCGCCACGATCCCGGCCGCGGCCACCGCCACCGACCAGGAACTGTGGGACACCGTCGAGACGATCTCCGGCTTCTCGTACTACACGGACCAGGGCCTCGAACCGTATACGCCGTACTACTACCAGGCCGGTACGGAACTGGGCTCCCCGGATATCGAGCAGCCCCACCTCAAGGGCCTGAGCCGGTACGGGTACCAGCCGCCGCGGACCTATGTGCCGCGCGAGATCCCGATGCGCTTCAGGAAGCAGGCGATGAGGGACATCGACCGGTGGGTGCGGCACAACGCCACCCGGATGCTGTTCGTCTACGGCGAGAACGACCCCTGGGGGGCGGAGCCGTTCCGGCTCGGCAGAGGCAGCCGGGACAGCCATGTCTACACCGCGCCCGGTGCCAACCACGGAGCCGATGTGGCGGACCTGGTCCCCGATGAGCGGGACGCGGCGACGGCGGCGATCCTGACCTGGGCGGGTGTCGCCCCGGCCGCCGTCCAGCAGGACGAGGCACAGGCCAGGCCGCTGACGGGGTTCGACGCGAGCCTCGACCAGAAGGACACCGAAAGGGGTCCGACACTGCGACCGTAGGTACGGTCCGGTCCGGAGTGACGCCCGTCGTCCCGGACCGCAGACCCGTGGATCCGAAAAGCCGGTACACCCGTGGATCCGTAGTACGGCCTGCCAGCTGTCCGTCGGCATGTCTGTCCGGCTGTTCGTCCTTCCCGCCGTCCGCGCGTCCGTCTGTCCGCTCGCTCGCCGGGTGGGCGGAGGGGGGTGCGGGCGGGAAGGCGGTCGGCGGGCCGGGGCGCGGCTGTCGGGTTCGTCCGGTCGGCTCCGGAGCCGCACGGGCGTCCCACCCGGCCCGGGGCCGTACCGCTTCCCGGAGGTCCGGGGGAGGGGGCCGGCCCCGGTGACGTCGTGGGTGCGCCCGTCCGATCCGGCGCCGCGGGCCGCCGGCTCGGGGCCCTCATCCGGCCCGGCGGGTTACCCGGCCCGCTCCGACCGGTTACGGATGACTCCGGCCGGATCCGGTTCCGAGTGCACGGGCGGGACACGGTGGGCGCAGCCCACCGGCTTCTCGGCGCGCAGCCGCACATACAGATCCGTCGACGGCGGGCACTGCGCCTTCTTCGCCACCGCCGACCGGATCCGGAACTCCGGGGGCCGTTTGCCCGAGCCGTCGCAGGCCGTCTCCTTCACCCGTCCGGCGCCCGCTTCGTAGACGCAGTCACCGATGACGGTGTGCGGCCCCCCGCCCCCGCCCGGATCGCCCGGATGCGGCGGCTCCAGATTTCGCATACAGGCGTATCCCTGACCGACGATGCCGTCGCCGTCCTCGTCGGTGGTCACCCGGCTCTCGGAGATATGGAGCACGAAGTCCGTGTTCACCGGGCAGGCGGGCCCGTCCGCGGGCCGTCCGCCGTGCCGGGCGAGGACCCGGGCGAGAGCCTTCTCGCTGGTGCACGGCACCTCGCGGAAGTCCTTGCCGCGTGAGCCGCAGTCGCCGGTGCCGAGGAAGACCGGCCCGTGTCCGGTGCTCGGGGAGACGGGACCGGAGGTCTTCGGGAAGGCCGGTTCATCGATGCTCCGGCAGCCGGCGGCGACCAGCACCAGGATCAGCAGGGGGCCCAGTACCAGTACCCCTGTTGCCCGTGATGCTCCCATCGCGCCAGTGACTCCTGCGGACCGCCGCCGTGCCATACGGACCCCCGTCGTGCACCCGGCCGCCCGGCCGGTGGGACCAGGGTGGCCCGCCGGAGCGGACCACGCCAGCCGCACCGGTGGCCGGGGGCCGGATGACGGAGTGCCAGGGTGACGATTGACCGGTTTGCCTACGCCAGCCGTACGACACCTCGTCCGCGCGGGCGGATGGAAGGCCCTCTGCGAGGCCGGGCGTACGAGATCCCCCGTATATCCCGTATACACGGAACAGTCCCGTATGCGCGAGGACTTCCGCGCGTACGGGCCCGTCCCGTACATACGAGAACTCCCATGGTAGGGACAAGAACTCCCGTGTGTACGGGACAGTCCCGTGCTGGCGAGAACCTCCCGTTCGTACGAGACCGTCCCGTGCGTCAGTCGTCGAACTCCAGGCCGTGGCCGACCGGGAACAGCACCCTCGACGGGTCGTCCGCGCGCTGGACGGGCACGGGCAGCCGTCCCTCGGGCTCGACGCGGCCCGCGATCACCCGGGCGGCGGTCCGGACCTCGTTGCCCGTCCAGCCGTACGACGCGAGCGCGGCGGCGACACCGTCGAGCTGGGCGATGTCGTACGGGTTGCCGACGTGCAGCGCGATGACCGGGACACCGGTGGCGACCAGCCGGGAGACCAGCGTGCGCTGGGTGCTGGTGGCCGAGACGTTGTGGGTGGCCACCACGATGGCGTCCTTGCCGCTCGCCGCAGCCACGGCCCGGTCGATCAGCGCCGGGGTCGGAGCCGCGCCCGGGGGCGTGGGCAGTTCGGTCGCGGTGAAGCCCAGCCCGTCGAGGGTCGAGGCGATGACCTGGGTGGTCCAGGACTCGGTGTCGTTGGGGCGTGACGGGTTGGCGCCGACGACCAGGACGTTCTTCTGCCTGCGCCGGTGCAGCGGCAGGGTGTCGCCCTTGTTGACGAGGAGCGTCGTGGTCTTCTCGGTGATCTCCTCTGCGATGGCGAGGTGCCTGCGGTTGCCGATCACCCGGTCGATCCTGTCGACATCGATCAGCGGGTCCTTCAGCAGCCCCACCTTCTGCTTGATCCGCAGAAGGCGCAGGATCGATTCGTCGAGGCGGGACTCGGTCAGCTCGCCGTTGCGGACGGCGTCTCTGACGGCGTTCCAGGCGACGGCCAGGTTCTGCGGGAACAGAAGCTGGTCCACACCCGCCTTCAGCGCGAGCACGGGGATGCGCTCGTCGCCGTACTTGACCCGGACGCCCCGCATATTGAGGGCGTCGGTCACGATCAGTCCGTCGAAGCCCAGTTCCTCCCGCAGGATGCCGGTGATGATCGGCCGGGAGAGCGTGGCCGGGTCGTTGCTCGGGTCCAGTGCGGGGATCTGGATGTGCGCGGTCATGATCGAGTCGACTCCGGCGGCGATGGCCGCCCGGAACGGCGGTGCGTCGAGCCGGTTCCACTCCTCACGTGTGTGCGTGATGAGCGGGAGGTCGGTGTGGCTGTCGGTGCCGGTGTCACCGTGGCCGGGGAAGTGTTTGACGCAGGAGGAGACACCGGCGCTCTGATAGCCCGTGAGCTGGGCCGCGACCAGCCCGGCGGCGGTGTTCGGGTCGGAGCCGAAGGAACGGATGCCGATGACCGGGTTGGCCGGGTTGATATTGACATCCGCCACCGGCGCGTAGTTCTGGTATACGCCTGTGGCGGCCAGTTCGAGGCCGGAGATACGGCCGGCCGTCCTGGCGTCACGGCGGGAGCCGCTCGCCCCCATGGCCATCGCGCCGGGGAACTGTGTCGCGGGCGGGCCCAGCCGCTGGACGATGCTGCCCTGCTCCTGGTCGATGGAGAGCAGCACCGGCACGGGTGAGTGCTGGGCGGTGGCGACGGTCTGGATGGCGTTGGACATCTCGCCGAGCTGGCGCGGGTTGACGATGTTCCGCGACCAGCCGAAGTAGATGATGCCGCCCAGGTGGTACTTGGTGACCAGCTCCGCCGCGTTGCGGACGCCCAGGAGGCTCAGATTGTCGTTGACATCCCGCTCGGCCGGGTCGGTGGCGGAGGATCCGAAGACATACGTGGAGAAGAGCTGGCCGACCTTCTCCTCAAGGGTCATGCGGTCGATGATCCGCCGCAGCGGACGATCGCTGATCGCGCGTTGCTGGGGGGTGCGCGCGAATGCGGGGGCGGCGCTCGCGGTGACGGCGGCCGTAGCCGCCGCGGTCGCGGTCGCTGTCAGAAGAGTGCGTCTGGAAAGGTGCTGGTCGTTCATGGGGGAGTGCTCCTTCCGGCCTTGCTGACAAGGGAGTTGAAGGAAAGTCCGATGACCCGTGGACAGCCCTGAAAATAACTGCCAGATCGTGAAGAGGGCAATAAGACCCGCGCGCAAAAAAATGCGAGGTCACCGGCATGTAGGTGATGGATCTGACGGAAGCCGTGAAGATTGTGGAAGTTGTGAAGATGCGGTGGTGTGGACCTGTTGGATAGTGGTTTGGACCAGTTGGTGTGAACCACTGGAAGACCTGGGGCCGGTCGCCCGTCCGAGGCCGTGCCGGCCCGCTTGTGCACCCGCGGCCGGGGTGCCGGGCCGCGTGGTCGGTGCGTCGGCACGTTCCGGGGCGGGCCGTGTGCCGCCGTACACCGCCCGGTGCGGGTGTCAGGGCGTGCCGCCCGCTGTCGCCCCGTGGAGTCGCGTACGAGTTGCCGGAGGCCCCGGAGGCCCCGGAGGCCCCGGAGGCCCCGGAGGCCCCGGAGGCGGCGCCGGGTGCCTCGTGCGTACGTCCTCCTGCGTGGCTGCCCGAGGGGCGCCCGCGTCCCCGCTGTCAGGTCGCCGCGGTGGTCGGTGTGTTCGCGTGGTCAGGCTGCTGCGACGCTCCCCGCGCCTGGCCCGGGGAAGTGCTCCTGAAGGGCCGTCACCGTGACCGAGATCGCCGGACGGCGTGCCGCTCCGGCCCGCCACAGCGCGTACAGCCGCCGTCTCGGCACCGGGTCCAGTTCCACCGCCACCACCCCCGCCGGAAGGGGCCCGCGCCCCAGGCGGGGCATGAGGGCGATGCCCAGGTCCGCGGCGACCAGCGCCAGCTGGGTGTGGTTCTCCGCCGCCTGATGGACCACGTCCGGCTCACAGCCGGCCGTCCGCAGTGTCCGCATCAGCCAGTCGTGGCAGACCGACCCCGGGGGCTGGCTGATCCACCGCTCGCCCGTCAGCTCGTCCCTCCGCACCGGCCCCCTGCCCACGAGCGGATGCGTCACCGGTACCAGCAGATCGCAGAGATCGTCACCGATGACGGCGTGCTCCACGCCCTCCGGCGCGGGCAGCGGCGCGATGTCCCAGTCGTGGGCGACCGCGAGATCCGTCGTGCCCCGAGCCACCAGGTCGATCGAGAGATGCGGGTCGACCTCGGTCATCCGGGCGTCGAGCCCGGGGTGCAGTCGCCGCAGCTCCACGAGCACCCCCGGCAGCAGCCCGCGTGCCGCCGAGGCGAACGCGGCGATCGTCAGACGCCCGGCCGGCTGACCCCGGCGCTCCTCCAGCACGGTCTCGGCACGCTCCAGGATCGCCAGCAACTCCTGTGCGGTCTCGGCGAGATGGCGCGCCTCATCGGTGAGGGCGACCCCTCGCCCGCGCCGTTCCAGCAGCGTCGTACGCGTCTCCCGTTCCAGCTTGGTGATCTGCTGCGAGACCGCGGACGGGGTGTACCCGAGCGCGCCGGCCGCCGCGGCGACCGAACCGTGGAGCCAGACCGCGTGCAGTGCCCGCAGCCTCCCCAGATCGAGCATGCCGTCCCGTCCCTTCTGTCCCTCCCGCCCCGGCGTCCGCCGGCGCCTCCCGGAGTGCTGACGGGCACCGGGAGGTGGTGCGGTCGCACGGACGGGCGGAACCTTAGTGAACGGACGGGCGGAACTTCAGCGATACGCAAGCCGTGACGCACAAGCCGTGATGCATGTCCGGCGGTGCGTGCGCATCTATGCGTAAGCAGGGCTCAATCGAACCATGAAGAAATCCGTGCTGGTGCTACATGGTGACATCGGGCGATCCTCACCGCATGCGTCCCGCACACATCGCTCTCGCCGTCCTGGTCGCGGCCGTGTGGGGAGTGAACTTCGTCGTGGTCGAGATCGGCCTCGGACACTTCCCGCCGCTGCTCTTCTCCGCCCTGCGCTTCCTGGTCGCGGCGCTTCCCGCCGTCCTCCTGGTCGGCCGCCCCAAGGTGGGCTGGGCATGGGTCGTCGGCGTCGGACTCGTGCTCGGTGTGGTGAAGTTCGGGCTGCTGTTCACCGGGATGGACCGGGGGATGCCGGCCGGGCTGTCCTCGCTCGTCCTCCAGATCCAGGTCGTCTTCACCGCCCTCTTCGCGGCCCTCGCCCTCTCCGAACGGCCCGGGAGGATCCGGATCACCGGCATGGCGGTCGCCCTGTGCGGTATCGGGCTCGCGGCGGTTGACCAGGGCACATCGGGACCGCTGCCCGCCTTCGCCCTCGTCGTCGCCGCGGCGGCCTGCTGGGGCCTCTCCAATGTGCTGACCCGCAAGGCGTCCCCGCCGGACGCCCTCGCCTTCATGGTCTGGGTCTCGACCGTGCCCGTACTGCCGCTGTTCGCGCTCTCCCTGGTCGTCGAAGGGCCGGCTGCCGGGTGGGAGGCGCTGCGGTCGCCGGACTGGAGCGGTGTCGGCGCGGTCGTGTACGTCGCCTGGGGGACCACCGTGTTCGGCTTCGGGGCCTGGGGGTATCTGCTGCGTCGCTACCCCGCGTCCGCCGTCGCGCCCTTCTCCCTGCTCGTACCGGTCTTCGGGATGTCCTCGGCGGCGCTGCTGCTGGGTGAGCCCGTCGGCCCGCTGCGCTGGGGCGCCGCGGCGCTGCTGGTCGGCGGGGTCGCGCTCACCTCGCTGTCGCGAGAAGGTTCTCCAGGTGCTCCCGGCCGGGGACCAGCAGAGCCGGAAGGTCCGCCGCCTCCGGATGCCAGCGCTTCTCGTACTCCCAGCTCAGCCAGGTCCGTTCCGTGAGGGTCTCCAGACACCCGGCGAGCGGGAGCACTCCCGCGCCGAGCGGGAGCGGCGCGAGGTCCTCGGCCGAGGCCACGTCCTTGACCTGGACGTACCCGAGGAACGGAGAGAGCAGGGCATGGGTGACCACGGGCTCCTCGCCGCGCAGCCATGGATGCACCACATCCCAGATCGCGCCGGCGTGCCGATGCCCGACCGGGCCGAGGACGCGGGAGACATCGGCGCCCGACCGGTGGGAGTCATGCGTCTCCAGCAGGATCCGTACGCCGAGATCCGCCGCGGTCTCCGCGGCGGCGCCGAGGCGGCGGGCGGCCGTCGCCTCGGCGACATCCGGGGCCTGGTCCCCGCCGCCGGGGAAGACCCGTACATACGGGGCGCCCAGATCCCGGGCCAGTACGAGGAGTTCGCCGATCTCGTCGAGCACGGACGCGTCGTCGCCCGGCCCGCCGACCCGGGTGTAGCCGCAGACGCTCAGGATGGCCACGCCCGCACGCTCGAACTCCCGTACCACGGCGGCCCGGTCGCCCGGACCCAGCCCGGGGTGGACCGGCTCCTCCGGGTGGGCACGCAGCTCCACCCCCTGGTACCCGGTGTCGGCGGCGAGGGCGGTCACCTCGGCGACGGGCATACCCGGCACCCCGAGTGTCGAGAAGGCGAACGCCATCCCGTCCCGGCCGCCGTCTGGTCGGCCGCCTCGGGGCGGGCGGGGGTCGGCCTCTCCGTTTCCGGGTGCCCGGGCTCCCTCCCGGGGCGGGCGGGGGCCGGCCTCGGTCGTACGGCGGTCATTGGCGGGGGTACGGGCGTCGGCCTCGCGCGGGCCGGGGCCGTTCCCGCCCGTACGGCGGTCATCGGGGCTCATCAGACTGATCCTTCCTGGCTCTGCCGGAGGGGCAGCCGCCAGTCCTGGCCGACCAGATCCACTCCGTACGAACGGTGCGGCTTCTCCGCCACGAGCGTGAACCCGGCCCGCTGATACAGCCGGCGCGCGCCGGCGAGTACGTCATTGGTCCACAGCACGACTTCCCGGTACCCGACATCGCGCGCGAAATCCACCACGGACCGGACGAGCAGATCCCCGAGGCCGTGGCCGCGCGCCTCCGGCTCGACGAGCAGCAGCCGCAGCCGGGCGGTCGCGGGCGCGTCGTCCCGTACGCACATCACCGAGCCCACCGGGCGCCCGTCCGACTCGGCGATCCACACCCGCTCCAGGTGGGGGTCGTGGTCTTGGGCGAAGTCGGCGACGATACGGGCGACCAGGCCCTCGAAGTCGGCGTTCC
The DNA here is from genome assembly GCF_044456085.1 of Streptomyces sp. NPDC051018. NCBI lineage: Bacteria > Bacillati > Actinomycetota > Actinomycetes > Kitasatosporales > Streptomycetaceae > Streptomyces > Streptomyces sp. NPDC051018. The sequence goes on along the minus strand of NZ_JBITFN010000009.1, from coordinate 53,196 downwards.
AGCCGTATTCGGCGGCATAGAGGGCTCCGTGGCGCTGCACCACCCAGCCCAGCTCGCCGGGCCCCGGGTCCCTCAGCACGGGAGCCTCGTGCGGGACGGGCCGGGTGTGCTCCAGGGTCTCCCGTACGGTCCGCATCGCCTCCACGAGCCGCGCTCTGCGCTCCTGCGGCACCTTGGCGATCAGCGTTCCCACGGCCTCCCGGGACCGCTCGTCGAGCAGTGCGGCCGCCTCGCGCCCGCTGGGCGTCAGCGTGATCCGCTGCCGTCGGGTGTCCGCCGCGGACGGCCCCCGGTCCACCAGTCCGTCGCGCTCGAACTTCGCCAGCAGCCGGCTCAGATACCCCGCGTCCAGCGACAGCTCCGCCCTCAGGTCGGCCGCGTCCGTACGGGGGCTGTGCGCCAGTTCGTACAGCACCCGGGACTCGGTGAGGGTGTACGGCGTGTAGAGGTGCCTGCTGTAGTCCAGCGCACCGATGAGATTGGTGTAGAAGCGGTTGAACGCGCGGATTTCCTGGATCGGCATGGTGGTCGACTCACTCCGTACCCGTGTCCTGTTCATACCTTTGACTCAGTCAAAGGTATGAGTCCGCTGTCAGGTCCGCAAGGGGTGGGGCGTGCGGGGCGCGGGCGGCTCGTGGGCGCCTGCGGCATCTCCGGCTTCAGCGGGAACTGCCCGCCCGGGAGCCACGGGAGGAGGCTGGGCGCGCCGGAGCACGCGAACCGGCACGATCCGGAAGAGAGACCAGTCCGGCACAATCCGGGTAGGGGCTCGGGCGGGAGAATCCGGGTGAGGGAGCCTGGGTGGGAGAGGACCTGGGTGGGGGAACTCGGGTGAGGGAACCCGACGGGGGGACTCAGCGTCTCGGGGGAGCCGTGGATGACCGTGCCATGAGCTCCGCCGTGATCGTGGCGACACCTCCCGGCGGTGGCGCCTCCCTGCCCATCGCCAGCCGTCCCGCCCTCGCCCCTGCCTCGGACAGCGGCAGCCGTACCGTCGTCAGCGCGGGTACGGCGTCCACCGCGAACGGGAGGTCGTCGAAACCGGCCACGGACACATCGGCGGGGATCCGCAGCCCCTGGTCACGCAGGGCCGCGCAGGCACCGAGCGCGACCGTGTCGTTCGCGGCCACGATCGCGGTGAGCCCCGGCTCGCGCCGCAGCAGTTCGCAAGTGCCGTCGTAGCCGGAACGGCGCGCGTACGGCCCATGGACCGTCAGCCGGTCCCCGCCGTCGTCGATGCCCGCCGCCGCGAGCGCCTCCCGGTGGCCCTCCAGCCGGTGCCGGGTCGTGGTGCGCTCGGCCGGCCCGGCGAGGTAACCGAACCGCCGGTGCCCGAGCGCGAGCAGATGCTCGGTCAGCCGCCGTCCGCCCCCGCGGTTGTCGAAATTGAGCGCGGCATGCAGGAAGTCGCCGCCCGGCCCCGGCAGCGGCGGCCTTCCGCAGAGCACCACACGCGTGCCCGCGTCCGCGATCCTCGCCAGCTTCGCGGACATCGCTGCGACATGGGCCGGATCCTCCAGCGCCCCGCCCGTCAGCACGACCGCCGCCGCGCGCTGGCGCTGAAGCAGTGTGAGATACCGCAGCTCGTGTTCCGGCGAACCGCCCGTGTTGCAGACGATCGCCAGCTTCTCGCCGCCCACCCGAGATGAGCCCCTGTGCGGCACTCCCGAGTGTCCTGGACCGCCGTGTCCCGGGCTTCCATGGCCCGCGACGCCGTGTCCCATCCCCGGCTGCCCGCCGATCTCGGTCTGCGCGGCCCCTGCCATGATTCCGAAGAAGGGATCGGCGATGTCGTTCACGAGGATGCCGACCAGATCGGATGTGGCGGCGGCCAGCGAACTCGCCGGGCCGTTCAGCACATAGTCCAGGTCGTCCACCGCCCGCAGCACCCGCTCCCGCGTCGACGCCGCCACCGGATAGTTGCCGTTGAGCACACGGGAGACGGTGGCCGGGGACACCCGAGCACGGGCCGCGACATCCGCCAGGGTGACAGTCATCAGCTTTCCTCCGCGGGAACTGGCCGGGACCCTTGTCCGTGCCGGTGGCGGCAGGCTAGCGTCCCCGGGTGTGGAAAGCGCTTGCTGTTCGGTCGGCCCCGCACCGGGGCACCCACGGTCACCAAGGGCACCACAGTCACCACGGATGAACCCGCCCGGAAGACCGGTCCGCCCGTCTCCCCCTGATCGCGTCCCCATGCCGCGCGCCTTCGCACCCCGCGTGGAGCCTCTCTGTGCCCCGGCCGGCCCCGTGCCTCCGCCGGCACCCCTGCCCACCGCCCCGCGCACGGCTCCCGTCCCACCCGTGGCCCCCGCCGGTCCCACGCCGCCCACCCCCTCGGGTCTTGTTCCGCTCATGCCCGCCGGCGCCGGGCCGCCTTTCACCTCTGCTGGTGGTGTGTTGCCGACGCCTGCCGGTTCTGCCTCGGTCCTTTGTTCCGGTGCCATGTCGTCGCCTGCTTCCGCCGCCGGTCCTCTCCTGCTCGTGCCCGCCGGTGCCGTGCCGCCGTTCCTCTCCGCCGGTCGCTTGTCGTCCGCCGCCCCCGCTGGTCCCGTCCCGTTCATGCCGGCCGATCCGGTGCCGTCCGCCCCTGCGTGCCCCGTCCTCTTCATGTCGGCCGATCCGGTGCCGTCCGTTCCCGACTCACGGCCCACCACCTCGTCGATCCACGAACCCGGCCTTCCGCCGACCCGCGAACCCGCCGTGGGCCGGGCGGGACCGGCCGGCCCGGAGGCAGCTCTATGACATCCAGGACCCTGCGGATCGCCATGAACGGCGTCACCGGGCGGATGGGCTACCGCCAGCATCTGGTGCGCTCCCTCCTCGCCATCCGTGACCAGGGCGGACTCGAACTCGGCGACGGCCGGACCCTGGTGCCCGAACCCGTCCTCGTCGGTCGCCGCGAACCCGCGCTGCGGGCCATCGCCGAGCGCCACGACCTTCCGCACTGGACGACCGACCTCGACGCCGTACTCGCCGACGAGACCATCGACGTCTACTTCGACGCCCAGGCCACCTCCGCCCGCGTCACCGCACTCGGACGCGCGATCGCCGCGGGCAAGCACGTCTACACCGAGAAGCCGACGGCGACCGATCTCGCGAGCGCCCTGGAACTGGCACGTCTCGCCGACGCCGCGGGCATCCGCCACGGTGTCGTCCAGGACAAGATCTTTCTGCCGGGCCTGCTGAAGCTGAAACGCCTGGTCGACGGCGGCTTCTTCGGCGAGATCCTCTCCGTGCGCGGCGAGTTCGGGTACTGGGTCTTCGAGGGCGACTGGCAGGATGCCCAGCGCCCCTCGTGGAACTACCGCGCCGAGGACGGCGGTGGTATCTCCCTCGACATGTTCCCGCACTGGGCATACGTCCTCGGCGAACTGTTCGGCCGGGTGACGTCCGTGACCGCCCTGGTGACGACGCACGTCCCGCGCCGCTGGGACGAGAGCGGCCGCCCGTACGCGGCAACCGCCGACGACGCCGCGTACGCCATCCTCCAACTGGAGGGCGGAGCCGTCGCCCAGCTCAACTCCTCCTGGGCGGTACGGGTGATGCGCGACGAACTCGTGGAGTTCCAGGTCGACGGAACCCACGGCTCCGCCGTCGCCGGTCTTCGCCGCTGCCGCGCCCAGCACCGTTCCGCGACCCCCAGGCCGGTGTGGGACCCGGAGCTGCCCGCCACCGAGCCCTTCCGGGAGCAGTGGCAGGAGATCCCGGACAACGGCACGTTCGAGAACGGGTTCAAGGCCCAGTGGGAGCTGTTCCTCCGCCATGTCGCCTTGGGCACGCCGTACCACTGGGATCTGCTGGCGGGCGCCCGCGGTGTGCAGCTCGCCGAACTCGGCCTCAGATCGTCCGCGGAGGGCCGCCGCCTCGACGTACCGGAGCTGACGCTGTGACCATCCGGCTGCCGGGCGCTGACGGCACATTGCGCGTCCATGTTCCGTGTGCCGAGCCCGCCCGGTACGGGCCGGGAGGCCCACTGCGCTCCCGTACGGTCTTCGCCGCCGCGCACGTGGTCGCCGACCCCCGCGCCGACACCGGCCGCCCCGACGCGCCCGCCGCCGTCGACTGGGACGCCACCCTCGCCTTCCGCCGCCATCTGTGGTCGTACGGACTGGGCGTGGCGGAGGCGATGGACACGGCACAGCGGGGCATGGGCCTGGACTGGCCGGCCGCCGCCGAGCTCATCCGCCGCTCGGCCGCCGAGGCGAGAGCTGTGGGCGGCCGGATCGTCTGCGGGGTGGGAACGGACCAGCTGACCGGTCCCGCCCGCCCCGACGACCTCGCCGCCGTCCGACGCGCCTACGAGGAACAGCTCGCCCTCGTCGAGGAGACGGGCGCCAGGGCCGTCCTGATGGCCTCCCGCGCGCTCGCCGCCACGGCCCGCGCCCGGGACGACTACCTCGATCTGTACGGAGAATTGCTGCGGCAGGCGGCCGAACCCGTCATCCTGCACTGGCTGGGCCCGATGTTCGACCCCGCGCTCACCGGCTACTGGGGTGGATCCGATGCGGACCTCGCCGCGGACACCCTGCTGGAGATCGTCACCGCGCACCCCCGGAAGGTCGACGGCGTCAAAATCTCGCTCCTCGACCCGGACCTTGAGATCGCCCTGCGGCGAAGGCTCCCCGACGGCGTACGGTGCTACACCGGCGACGACTTCCACTACCCGGAGCTGATCGCGGGCGACGACCACGGCTTCAGCCACGCCCTGCTCGGCGTCTTCGACCCGCTGGCTCCCCTGGCCGCGCACGCCGTACGAACCCTCGACGCGCACCCGTCCCGCGGCGAGGACACGGCGGACGCCCCAGTTGACGCCCATGCCCAGGATTCCGCCCGTGGCCCGGCTACCCCGGGTCCGCCCGCCGCACCGACTTCCGTGAGCAGCCCGGCACCGGCGGTCGCCCCGACTCGGGCAACCGCCCCGGGCCCGGCGGATGCCATCGCGTTGACGCGTCACGCACACACCGGGACTCCGGCGACGGTTCCCGACCCGGAGGGCGCCAAGAGCACCACGCAGGCGGCCCGCCAGTCCGGAGAGGCGTACGGCCAGTCCGGGGAGGCATGCCATCGGTCCGGGGAGCCGGTCGGGACGTGGGGCTCCGGCCGGGCGTCGTACCGGGGCGATGGAGCGCCTCCTCCCGGTCCGGTGCCCGCTGCGCCACCCGTGGCTGCCCCGCGGACCACCTACGGCGTGGATCATCCCGGTGCCGTCACCGGGACCCGGGAGTTCCGCGCGCTCCTGGACCCGACCGTCGAGCTGGCCCGTCATCTCTTCCAGCCGCCCACCCGCTACTACAAGACCGGTGTGGTGCTGCTGGCCTGGCTGGCCGGCCATCAGTCGCACTTCACGATGGTCGGCGGACTCCAGTCGGCCCGCTCGCTGCCGCATCTGGCCCGGACGTACGAACTCGCCGACGACCTCGGTCTCTTCCCCGACCCGGCGCTGGCCGAGGCCCGGATGGCATCCCTTCTCGGTGTGTATGGAGTCGATCCGTGAACGGCAACGGCCTCGACCGGTTCAGCGTCAACCAGATGACCGTCAAGCAACTGTCCCTCCCCGAACTGACCGCCGCCTGCGAGCGGCTCGGTATCCCCGGCGTCGGCCTGTGGCGGGAGCCGGTCCGCTCGTACGGGGTCGAGGCGGCCGCGCGGCTGGTCCGGGACGCCGGTCTGACGGTGACCAGCCTGTGCCGGGGCGGCTTTCTCACGGCGAGCGATCCCGACGAGCGCGCCCGGGCTCTGGACGACAACCGCGCGGCCATCGACGAGGCGGCGGCCCTGGGCACGGACACCCTGGTCCTCGTCTCCGGCGGACTTCCACCGGGCAGCCGGGATCTGACGGGCGCCCGGGAACGGATCGCCGACGCCCTCTCCGTTCTCGCGCCCCTCGCGGGGGACCGGGGAGTGCGGCTGGCGATCGAACCGCTGCACCCGATGTACGCGGCGGACCGGTGCGTGGTCTCCACCCTGACGCAGGCACTCGGCATCGCCGAACGGTTTCCGTCCTCCCACGTCGGCGTGGTGGTCGACACCTATCACGTCTGGTGGGACGACACGGCCCCCGCCGCGGTGGCCCGGGCGGGCGCGGCCGGGCGCCTCCACGCCTTCCAACTCGCCGACTGGACAACTCCCTTGCCCGAGGGCGTACTCAACGGACGGGGAGCGCTCGGAGACGGCTGCGTCGATCTGCGCGCGTGGCGGAAGCGGGTCGACGCGGCCGGATACCGGGGCCCGATCGAGGTGGAGCTGTTCAACGACCGGCTGTGGGCACGGGACGGGGTGGAGGTGCTGACCGAGACGGTCGAGCGCTTCACCGAGCACACCTGGTGAAACGGCGCCGCTTCTCTCCCTGAGCACGTCCGCTCGAAAACTCGTGCGTCCGCGGTGACATAGACAACGGGCCCAGGCGCCGTCTGAGAGGTGTACGCGGTCACCGGTCACGGCGATCGCCCTGCTCAGCCTGGAGGAAGCATGGGGACGAAGCGGCTCGTCACAGCGGGGGCGCTGATGCTCGCTCTCGCGGTGGGTGCCGGGGCGGCCGTCGCCGTCGGCGAGGCGTGGACGCCTGCCGCGCCGGGAGCCGGGGCCGAAGGCCGACCGTCCGAGAGGCCACGCGAGCACACGGGTACGCAGGGGCACACGGGCACGCAGACCCGCGCGGACACCCGTGCGGGTGAGGAGCCCTCGGGTGCGGAGCTGGGCGTCGACTCGGGTGAGGGGGCCGCCGCGGCCACCGGACCGGACGGGACCGGCGCCGCCGGCCTCGGGGCCGGTGAAGGAGCCGCGGGGGCCGGCCCGCGAGTCGTCCGGCCGGACCAGCCGGTCCTCCTCGGCCGGGGCGGCGCCAGGATGGCTCTCCTCGCCGAGGGCAGGCAGAACCATGTCGTGGCTTACGGCGACGCGGAGTTCTCGGAGAGTCTGCGGCAGGCCAAGGCACCTGGATACACCGGCGACGGCATCCGGCCCGACAGCCTCAGCGGGGTCGCCCTCAGAGACGCCGGGCGCGTCCTGCTCACCGGCGCCTGGCGCACGGACACCGTGCCCGCGCGGATGACCGTGCGGATCGGGAAGGGTCCCGAGAGGCCCGCGGCGATGCTCCGGCTGCCGGGAAGGCCTGATTGGGGGACCTACTGGCTGGACCTCCCCGACGCCGGGCCGGGGACCGGGACAGTGACGGTCACCGCGTACGCCGTGGACGGGAAGGTGCTCGCCAGCCTGTGGACGGACAGCCCGGAGCCGTGAGGCGTCACCACCTTTGACCATGGACCCCGAAAGCGAACAGCGGCCGCTGCCAGAGGACCTTGATTGAAGACGAGCGAGGAGGCGGAGTTCCGGGCGTTCGTGACCAGCCGCTGGCCGCGGATGCTCCGGACCGCCCGCCTCCTGACCGGCCATCACCATGACGCGGAGGACCTGGTGCAGGCAGTCCTGGCCAAGGCGTACGTGAAGTGGGAGCGCATCCAGCGCACCGACGACCCCGATGCCTACGTCTGGCGCATCATGATCAACGCCAATGTGGACCGGCTCCGGCGCACACGCGTACGGGAGTGGCTGACCAACCGGATTCCTGAGACGGCCGTGCCGGACGGCACGGAGCGCATAGCCGAACGCAGCGCTCTCGCCGAGGCGCTTCACCGGTTGCCTCCCCGGCAGCGGGCGGTGATCGTCCTGCGGTATCTGGAGGACCGAAGCGAGTCCGAGGTCGCGGGACTCCTCGGCACCCGCGTCGGTACCGTCCGCAGCCATGCGGCGCGTGCCCTGCGCGCGCTCCGCGACCAGCCCGGCATGAACGGCACCGATACCGGGGAGGACGCGAGCGCGGGGAGCACGGTGACCCCCAGAGGCGGGCTGCGGTCCGAAGAGGTCCGCCGGTGACCGGCCACCGGCCGGCCGCGGCCGACTCCGGTGACTCCGGCCCGGCCGGCAGATTCGATGTCGCCGGTGACCTCGGTGACCTCGGTGACCTCGGTGATGTCCGTGCCGTCGGTCGCTTCGGCGACACCGGCCATTTCGGCTGCTCCCAGTGCTGCGCGGGAGGCGGCGGTCTCCGCAGAAGCGGTCACGGCGTCGTCCCCGACGGGGAATCCGCCGTCGGCACGGAAGAGGAACTCGCCCGGGCCCTGCGCCGTGAGGCCGACATCTACCCGGTGGGTCCCGCGCCGGTCGACGAGGTGGTGCGCAGGGGCCGGTCCGGGCGCCGGCGCCGGATCACCGGGGCGGGCGGTGCCGTGGTGGCCACGGCCGCTCTCTCCCTCGCCGTCCACCTCGCGGTACCGGGGGCCGGGGGGACCGCCAGTCAGGCTCGCCCCGTCCCACCGCCGTTCCCCGCCACATCGCCTCCTTCCGTCGTTCTGTCCCCCGAGCCCGGGGTGGAGGCGGAGGCGGGCCCGGATACGAGCCGGGAGGCGAACCCGACCGGGGGACCGAAGGCCGACCTCTCGCCGTCCGGCGAGCAGCGGGGTGCGCTGACGGTGGAGCCGTACCGGGCCGTCGACATCGGGCGGGGCATCGGGCTGGTGCTGCTGCCGGACGGTGACCAGAACTATGTCGTGGGGGCCGGCGACCTGCGGTCCGCTGTCACCGAGGCCCGGCGGGCCGCCGGCGACGACCTCCCGCCGGACAGTCTCAGCGGCGGGTTCCATCCCGGAACGGGGCTCGTCGTGGGTGCCTTCCGCACCGATGCCGTCCCCGCGCTGATCACCGTGCGGACGGCCGAGGGGAAGGAGTACCGGACGACGCTCCTGCGCCTGCGCGGGCACAGCGGCTGGGGCACCTACCATGTCTTCACCAAGAGCGGCGGGGACCGGTACACCGCCACCGCGTACGCGGCGGACGGACGAGTCCTGGCGCAGGGAGAGTTCGACGGGGTCGGCACCGGTGTGGGAGGAAGGATCCCCGAGCGGTAACCGCCCGAGGCCGTACGGCCCGTTCCGCGTTCTCCGTGCCGGTGCCGGTGCCGGTGCCGGTGCCGGTGCCGGTGCCGGCGTCGATGTCGGCGTCGGCATTGTGGTCCGTCGTGTCGTTGTCGATGTCATGGAGACTCCTGAAGCGATTCGGCGTTATGGGGGAACGGGCCCGATCGTGCCGGGACACGGCAGGGGACTTGGGGCCCCGGCCCGCTCGGCCGGGCTCCCCGGCGTCCGGGCCCGTGTGATCACTGTAGGGAAACCGGCCGACGGGCCCCGAGTTGTCCACAGGCGGCCCTCGCGAAGTTATCCACAGGCGATCCGGGCTGTCGGACCTCCGGGGTAGCTTCGGGGCATGTCCAATCCGGCGGTGCTCGAAGGTGTCCTGGAGCGAATCACCTATGCCAATGACGAGACGGGGTACACCGTGGCCCGGGTCGACACCGGCCGCGGCTCCGGCGATCTCCTCACGGTGGTCGGCTCGCTGCTCGGCGCGCAGCCGGGCGAGTCCCTGCGCATGGAGGGGCGCTGGGGCTCCCACCCTCAGTACGGCAAGCAGTTCACGGTCGAGAACTACACGACGGTGCTCCCGGCCACGATCCAAGGCATCCGCCGCTATCTCGGCTCCGGGCTGATCAAGGGGATTGGTCCGCGTATCGCCGAGCGGATCGTCGACCACTTCGGCGTCGACACCCTCGACATCATCGAGCAGGAGCCCAAGCGGCTCGTCGAGGTCCCCGGCCTCGGCCCGAAGCGGACGAAATTGATCGGCACCGCCTGGGAGGAACAGAAGGCGATCAAGGAGGTCATGGTCTTCCTCCAGGGAGTCGGTGTCTCCACCTCCATCGCGGTGCGCATCTACAAGAAGTACGAGGACGCCTCGATCTCGGTGGTCAGGAACCAGCCCTACCGCCTCGCGGCCGATGTATGGGGCATCGGTTTTCTGACCGCAGACAGGATCGCCCAGGCCGTCGGCATACCCCACGACAGCCCCGAGCGGGTCAAGGCTGGTCTTCAGTACGCCCTGTCGCAGTCCACCGACCAGGGGCACTGCTTCCTGCCCGAGGAGCGGCTGATCGCGGACGCCGTGAAACTGCTCCAGGTCGACACCGGCCTGGTCATCGAGTGCCTCGCCGACCTCGCGGCGGACGAGGAGGGCGTCGTACGCGAGCGCGTACCCGGACCCGACGGCGGGGAGGAGGTGACCGCGGTGTATCTGGTGCCCTTCCACCGGGCGGAGCTGTCCCTCGCCGGGCAGCTGACCCGGCTGCTGCGGGCGCCGGAGGACCGGCTCCCTGCCTTCCAGGACGTCGCCTGGGACAAGGCCCTGGCCTGGCTCGCGGACCGTACGGGAGCGGAGCTGGCCCCCGAGCAGGAGGAGGCCGTCCGGCTCGCCCTCACCAGCAGGGTCGCGGTGCTGACGGGCGGACCGGGCTGCGGGAAGTCCTTCACCGTACGGTCCGTCGTCGAGCTGGCCAGGGCCAAGAAGGCCAAGGTCCTGCTCGCCGCGCCCACCGGCCGTGCGGCCAAGCGGCTCTCCGAGCTGACGGGCGCCGAGGCGTCCACCGTGCACCGGCTGCTGGAGCTGAAGCCCGGCGGTGACGCCGCGTACGACCGGGACCGCCCGCTGAAGGCCGACCTGGTCGTGGTCGACGAGGCGTCCATGCTGGATCTGCTGCTGGCCAACAAGCTGGTCAAGGCGATCGCGCCCGGCACGCATCTGCTGCTGGTCGGCGATGTCGACCAGCTTCCGAGCGTCGGTGCCGGCGAGGTGCTGCGCGATCTGCTCGCGGAGGGCGGCCCGGTGCCGCGTGTCCGGCTCACCCGGATCTTCCGTCAGGCCCAGCAGTCCGGGGTCGTCACCAACGCCCATCGGATCAACTCCGGTCTGCAGCCCGTTACTTCGGGCCTCTCCGACTTTTTCCTCTTTGTGGAGGAGGAGACGGAGGACGCGGGACGGCTGACCGTCGAGGTGGCTGCCCACAGAATTCCGGCCAAGTTCGGACTCGACCCGCGCAGAGATGTGCAGGTCCTCGCACCGATGCACCGCGGCCCGGCGGGCGCCGGCACCCTCAATGGCCTGCTCCAGCAGGCGATTACCCCCGCCCGGCCCGATGTGGCCGAGAAGCGCTTGGGCGGCCGGGTATTCCGGGTCGGCGACAAGGTCACTCAGATCCGAAACAATTATGAGAAGGGCGAGAACGGTGTCTTCAACGGCACGGTCGGGGTGGTCACCTCGCTTCACCTGGACGATCAGCGTCTGACCGTGCTGACGGACGAGGACGAGGAGGTGCCCTACGACTTCGACGAACTGGACGAATTGGCCCATGCGTATGCAGTGACCATTCATCGTTCGCAGGGCAGCGAGTATCCCGCGGTGGTGATCCCGGTCACCACGGGGGCGTGGATGATGCTCCAGCGGAATCTTCTGTACACGGCGGTCACCCGGGCCCGGAAACTCGTGGTGCTGGTGGGTTCCCGGAAGGCGATAGGGCAGGCGGTGCGGACGGTTTCCGCAGGCAGACGCTTCACATCGCTCGACCACCGGCTGGCCGGGCGCTGATCGGAGCGGCTCGCCCCGCCCTCGTCCCACCCGTCCCTTGGGTGGGAAATGGCACCCCGACTTCCGGAATCGGGGCGTACGGGGCAGGATGAGCAGGTTGGCGGCACTGAGTGCCGCCAATGGGGCCCAATGGTCGACCCCGAGTGCACTCTCATGCGCCAAATGGGGGATGGTAGAGACAGTCAGGGCACCTCGAAGAAGAGGCACTACGTCGGTGAGGGATGACGTGAGCGACAACTCTGTAGTACTGCGGTACGCGGACGGCGAGTACACCTACCCGGTGGTCGAGAGCACCGTCGGCGACAAGGGCTTCGACATCGGCAAGCTGCGAGCCCAGACCGGTCTCGTGACCCTGGACAGCGGCTATGGGAACACCGCCGCCTACAAATCCGCGATTACCTACCTCGACGGTGAGGAGGGGATTCTGCGGTACCGGGGCTATCCGATCGAGCAGCTCGCGGAGCGCTCCACCTTCACCGAGGTGGCGTATCTGCTCATCAACGGAGAGCTTCCGACCGTCGACGAGCTGGCCGCCTTCAAGGGCGAGATCACCCAGCACACGCTGCTGCACGAGGACGTCAAGCGGTTCTTCGACGGCTTCCCGCGCGACGCCCATCCGATGGCGATGCTGTCCTCCGTGGTCAGCGCGCTGTCCACGTTCTACCAGGACAGCCACAACCCGTTCGACGACAACCAGCGCCACCTCTCCACGATCCGGCTGCTCGCCAAGCTGCCCACGATCGCGGCGTACGCGTACAAGAAGTCGATCGGTCACCCGTTCGTCTACCCGCGCAACGACCTCGGGTACGTGGAGAACTTCCTGCGGATGACCTTCTCGGTCCCCGCCCAGGAGTACGACCTCGACCCGGTCGTCGTCTCGGCGCTGGACAAGCTGCTCATTCTGCACGCGGACCACGAGCAGAACTGTTCGACCTCCACCGTGCGCCTGGTGGGCTCCTCGCAGGCGAACATGTTCGCCTCGATCTCCGCGGGCATCTCCGCCCTCTGGGGCCCCCTGCACGGCGGCGCCAACCAGTCGGTGCTGGAGATGCTGGAGGGCATCCAGGCGACCGGCGGCGACGTCGACACCTTCATCCGCAAGGTGAAGAACAAGGAAGACGGCGTGAAGCTCATGGGCTTCGGGCACCGCGTCTACAAGAACTTCGACCCCCGGGCGAAGATCATCAAGGCGGCGGCGCACAACGTCCTGTCGGCGCTCGGCAAGTCCGACGAGCTGCTGGACATCGCCCTGAAGCTGGAGGAACACGCTCTGGCCGACGACTACTTCGTCGAGCGCAAGCTCTACCCGAACGTGGACTTCTACACCGGTCTGATCTACCGGGCCATGGGCTTCCCGACCGAGATGTTCACCGTGCTGTTCGCGCTCGGCCGGCTTCCCGGCTGGATCGCCCAGTGGCACGAGATGATCAAGGAGCCGGGTTCCCGTATCGGCCGTCCGCGCCAGATCTACACGGGTGAGGTCCTCCGGGACTTCGTTCCGGTCGAGGCCCGCTGACCTTCCTGCGAGGCCCCGCGCGACTCCGGACAGCAAAGCGGAAAGCGCCCCACCGCCGATCCCCCCACGGGTCGGCGAGCGGGGCGCTTCCCATATCCCCGGAGCGGATTCCCCCCACGGGATCCGGCCGGGTGTCTGCAACCGCAGAAGCTCACGCGGTCTGCCGGGGTACGTACGCACGGGAGGGCCGCTCAAAGCTCCCCGGGCACGTGCCCCGGCCAACGCTTGCCTGGGATGTCCCCCAAGACATCCCATGAACGTCCCCCAAGACGTTCGTGGCATCGTCCATTTAGACCCGCGAGGGGCCTCAATGGTTACCCCTCAATATCTGTGATCTAGGTCTCTTTGTGAAGGTCTTGTGCCTCACATGTAGCTGGACCAAGGCGCGGAAGGATCGGTCGCCCGTCATCGCAAACGCGGACGAAAAGCCCGGTGCGAATTTCGTGATCATGGGTTTGAGCTGGCTCTATGTGGTCAGTGCCGGGCTTTTTGCATCATGGCCAAGGGGCTGGAAAAGAATGCCTTCGGACGCCCTGGGTGTCCGCTCTGCGAGACGGATCCGGCCCTCCGCGAGACGCAGATCACTTCGTACAGGAGAGCGGATCACCGCTTCGCCGGTCGCGGGCGGTTCGGCTCCCCGCCCTTGGTGGTTCGAGCGGAGCAGCCCCGGGGCCGGGGGTGCTGCCCGGCGCCCGGGAGAACGGCCTCGGCGCCCTCCTCCCCGGCTGTTCGTCCGGAGGTGGGGTGGGTGGCGGTCTGGCCGTTCCGGGGCCCCCAGAGAGCCGCACAGCCGTTCCCCGCCCGGGTGGGCCCCAGTGTGCGCGGCGGGCCGGGTTCGGCGCGTATCGCGGGCCGTAACCGATTCCGGCCCGGCCGCGGTCCCGACCCGTATCGGTTCCGTCCCGGCGTTGGCCCGATGCCGATGCCGACCCGGCGGCAGTTCCGATGCCGGCCCGGTGGCGGTTCGGGTGTCGGTCCGGCCCGGTGGCGTGCCTGCCCGCGCGGGCAGGACACGCCGGGTCAGGCCTGGCCGGCCAGCTCGTAGCCGGCCTCGTCCACCGCGGCGCGCACGGCGGACTCGTCGAGCGGTGCCTCCGAGACGACGGTGACGATTCCGGTCGAGGCGACGGCGGTGACCGAGGTGACGCCCGGAAGGGCGGAGATTTCGCCGGAGACGGCGCCCTCGCAGTGGCCGCAGGTCATGCCCGTGACCTTGTAGACGGTGGTGACGGAGCCCTCCGTCACGACATCGGCCGCGCCGGTGCCGCAGGAGCTGCCGCCACAGCAGCTGGAGGCGGAGGTCTCGGTGATCTCGATCTCGGACTTGGCGGTCATGTCGTTCTCCTCGTGAGGCATGAGAGCAGCGTTCGTCGCGTTCCGGGCGCACGGGGGCCGTACTGCCCCCGGAGTGCCGGACACTCACCATACTATACCCCTAGGGGGTATAGTATGGCTCTCGGGTGATCTCACGGGGTGTATTGGGGGGCGCAGCCCTCGCCGTTGTCGGGGAAGATCGGTTCCAGATAGCGGAACATGACGTTCTTGATTTCTGCCGCGTACGCATCCCGTTCCGCGCCCTCATGGCTGAGCGCCAGGTCGAGCCCGGCCTTGAAGATGGCCATCGCGGTGTTCCCGATGAGGGAGAGCTCGGCGGGGGAGGCGTCCGGGAGGTGGCCTCCGATGATCGCCGTCAGGCCCATGAGGAGTCCCGCGTGGAGGGTCTCGAATTCCTCGGTGATCTGGCCGGGTGTGTCGGGTCCGTTGATCAGTACGGCGAAGGCCGGGTTCTCGTAGTTGAACGTGAACAGCGGGTCGAGTACCGCGTCCAGCAGTTCCTCCAGCGGGAGATCGCGGCCCGCGGCGACCAGGACCTCGCCGTGGGAGTCCCGCCACCGTTCGAGGAGGCGGCCGCCGAGTTCGATGGCGATGGCTTCCTTGTTCGGGAAGAACTGGTAGAGCGTGCCGGGGGAGACGCCTGCCTCGCGCGCGATCGCGTTGGTGGAGGCCGCGGCGTAGCCGGAGGAGCAGAAGACGGATGCGGCGGCCTCCAGTAGCTGGGCGATCCGCCGCTCGCCGCGCGCCTGCCGGCGGCGTGGCTTGGCGGGTGCGGCTCCGCGTTCCGCGGGCGTGCCGGAGGGGGTGGCTCCCCGGGGCGGGGTGTCCGATTGCGGGCCGGTGGCCGCCTTGGCCGTCGGTGTTCCCCCGGGCTGGGGCGCGGAGGTGATAGTTCCGGATCCCGGGGTGCTCGCTCCCCCGGGAATGGTGGTCGCGGGGGCGGGCGGTCCCTGCTCCCCGGTCGGCTGATCGCCCGGTCGCGGTGTTGTCCGGCCTGACCCCGTCCGCTCCGGCCTCATGGGCTCCGGCACTGAAATCCCCAGCTTCCTGGTGCGGTTGACAAACGCGAGTGCTCGCTCGCATTCTAGGTAATGCGAGCGATGACTCGCATTTGCGAGTGTATTGGCTACTGCTCGATCCATGCTGCCTGCTCGCAGGCCCGCACGGGCCAGGTGATCCGGGTGAACCAGGTGAAGGGGACACCGCACGATGTCTGAAGTCAACAGCCCGCATCCGGCGGGGAGCCGGACTCCCGCGGGGGGCCCGCCACGGCTGGGGGGATGGACGCGGTTCGTCACCGCCAGGCCGCGGCTGGCCCTGCTGGCCGCTCTGGTGATCACCGTGCTCGCCGTGTTCGCGGGAAGCGGAGCGGCCGACCGGATGGGCAGCGGTGGCTGGCAGGACCCGGCAGCCGAGTCGACCTATGCGACCGCCGCGCTGGAGCGGGAGTTCCCGGCCTCCCAGCCGAATCTCATTCTGCTCGTCGACGGCGGCCGGGAAAGCGTGGACAGCCCGGCGGTCGCGGCCGAGGGGCGGCGGCTGGCTGAGCGGCTCGCCGCCGAAGCGGACATCACCGGAGTCGGGTCCTACTGGCAGACACAGTCGCCCGCGCTCCGCTCCGAGGACGGGCGCGAGGCGCTGATCGCGGCCCGCATCCAGGGGGACGAGAAGGCCAGGGCCGAGGTCCTGGACCGGATAGCGCCGGAATTCCGGGGTGAGCGCGGTCCGGTCGAGGTCTCGATCGGAGGTCCCGTCGCCGTTGAACACGACATGACGACGACCATTCAGGAGGACCTCCTGCGGGCCGAGCTGATCGCCCTGCCGGTGACGCTCGTGCTGCTGATCATGGTCTTCGGCAGTGTGGTCGCCGCGCTGCTTCCGCTGGCCGTCGGCATCGTCGCCATCCTGGGGACGAACGCGGTACTGCGTGGTATCACCGAGTTCGCCGATGTCTCGGTCTTCTCACAGAATCTCACCACCGCCCTGGGGCTCGGACTCGCCATCGACTATGCCCTGTTCATCGTCCGCAGGTTCCGGGAGGAGCTGGGCGCGGGCGCCGATGTACGGGACGCGGTGGCCACCACGCTGCGCACCGCGGGGCGCACCGTTCTGTTCTCAGCGCTCACGGTGGCCGTCTCGCTGGCCGCGATGCTGGTCTTCCCGCAGTACTTCCTGCGTTCCTTCGCCTATGCGGGCATCGCCGTGGTGCTTCTCGCCGCTGCGGCCGCGCTCGTCCTGCTGCCGGCCGCGCTGATGCTGCTGGGACCGCGTGTCAACGCCCTGGACGTCCGCGCGCTCTTCCGGCGCGGACGCGGACGCCGTACGACAGGGGCGGGCGCGGGCGATGGGGCGAGTGCGCCGGCCGGAAGTACCGCCGGTGGCGGACCCGTCGACGCACGCGAAACGGGAGCGGGCTGGGCGCGGCTCGCCGATCTGGTGATGCGCCGAGCGCCGCTCTTTGCCTTCACCACAGCCGCCGGCCTGGTGCTGCTGGGGCTGCCGTTCCTGGGGGTGAAGTTCGGTACGCCCGACGACCGGCAACTGCCCTCCACCGCCGAGTCCCATGTGGTCCAGCAGCACATCCGCGACGGCTTCCCCGGCAGCCCGGACGGCGGTATCGAGATCCTCGCCGAAAGTAAGGGCACGGCCGCGACCCCCGCCGAGTACACCAGCTACCGCGACCGGATCGAGGACCTCCCGGGTGTGCTCCGGGTGGACGGGCCGATCGCCTCGGAGGGGAACGCGTACTTCACGGTCCAGCCCGAGGGGGAGGCGGTGGGGGAGGGCGCCCAGCGCCTGGTGCACGACATCCGCGGGATATCGGCTCCGTTCGAGACGTCGGTCACCGGCCGGGCGGCCGTGCTGGAGGACTCCAAGTCGGCAATCGGGGAGCAGTTGCCTCTGGCGCTCGGAATCATCGTGGTAGTGACCCTGCTGCTGGTCTTCCTGCTCACGGGCAGTGTGGTGATCCCCCTTCAGGCGGTGGTGCTCAACGGCCTGAGTCTGACGGCCATGTTCGGCGCGGTGGTCTGGATCTTCCAGGACGGCAATCTCTCGGGGCTGCTGGGGTTCACCCCCACAGGCGACATCGAGACGAATCTGCCCGTGCTGATGTTCTGCGTCGCCTTCGGCCTCTCGATGGACTACGGCGTCTTTCTGCTCTCCCGTATCAAGGAGGAGTACGACCGTACGCACGATCATGAGCACGCCTTGCGGTTCGGTATCCAGCGCACCGGCGGGCTGATCACGGCGGCCGCTCTGATCCTCGCGGTGGTGATGGTGGCGATCGGCACCTCACGGGTGACCAGCACCAAGATGCTCGGACTGGGTATCGCGCTGGCGGTGCTGATGGACGCCATGGTGGTACGTGGTCTGCTGGTGCCCTCGGTGATGAAGCTGACGGGCCGGTGGACCTGGTGGGCGCCCGGCCCGCTGCGCCGGTTCCATGAGCGTTTCGGACTGAGCGAGGGCGAGATACCCGAGCCCGCGCGGGGGACGGTCCCGTCCACGGGCCCCGATGCGGGACCGGAGCCGGGATCCGGGGCGCCGGACAAGCGGGACAAGGCCGCGGCGGGCGACGGTCCCCGGAGCTGACGGACAGGACCCGGGCCCTGTCGCGGGGCGGGGCTCCGGGCCGGCGGGGCCGCCGGTGCCGGGTCTCTCCGACTCCACGCACCCGACCCGGCGACGGGGCAGGGGCGTGGAGTCGGGGGAACCCGCCTGGCTCGCCCGTCCGTATCCCGGGCGGGACGCGCGGGACGGGGCTCCGGGCGGGGGTCAGCGGTCTCTGCGGCTCCTGTTGCCGGGGCGGTTGGCCACCCAGGTGCGGACGGTCTCCGCGTACCAGTAGGGTCTGCCGCCCTCCACATGATCCGGCGGGGGGAGCAGACCGTGCTTGCGGTAGGAGCGGACGGTATCCGGCTGCACCCGGATATGAGCGGCGATCTCCTTGTACGACCAGAGCCTGCGGTCCGTCATCTGTGTGGCACCTCCCTGGTATGCGCGGCAGCGGAGGCCGGGGGCCGCCGGGGGAGCTGTCGCGCGGGCGTCGGCGATCTTGACCCTGCGCCCGTTGAACGATGAGAGGGGAGGGACGGCCGGGTCTGTCGACCGGCTGTGACGGAAAACCCGCGTAACGGAGACATACGTGATCAGCCAGTGACAAAGGTGACGGAGGTGACCAGAGGGAAGGCGCGGACCGCCGTCGGGAGACCTCAAGGCGCGGAGGCGCCGACAGGTTTCCGGGTTCCAGGGGCCGGGGGTATCGGGGCAGTCCCGGAAGCGTCGGACAGGACAACGACGGGTTGCCCGGAAGCGTGCCCGGGAGGCGCCACCGACGGAGCCACCGTCACAGGGCTGGATGGCGTCCCGCTGACTGGTGTAGCCGATCACGGTGATGGAATCCCCGGGTCGCGGCCCGAATCACCCTGGCCGAAGACCCTGTTGAGGCTCGCCGGGCCGGGACCAGCGTGACCGCACGACGGCCGGGAGCGGCACATACCGGACGGGTCCGAAGCGGAGGCAACGGACCGTGATCGGCCACACCACGACGGGGACACGTCCCAGGGCTGCTTCCGCACCGCTGTTGCATCGTCACGGCGGCGACACGGCATGGGACTTCGCCGGGGGAGTCCCGTCTTCGGGGACGTGGTGACTCGGGGAGGCGGCCGGTGAACGGCGGGCCGGGAAGGGGAGGCGGATGCCACGGCTCGACCCGGGGGAAGCCCGGTCCGGGTTGTGTCCTGGGAAGTGGGTTCAGGCTCCGCAGGAGCGCAGAAATCGGCGGGTCCGCCGGGCGATCGGGAACGGCTTGTCCGGCGGGCACGGGTACATGTCCTGCTCGACGATGGCGAAGAGTTCCACGCCCAGGGCCTGTGCCGCGGACAGTACGGGCTCCAGTGCGGGCACCCCGGAGGGGGGTTCGCACATCACACCGCCGGCCACCGCCTGGCCGAACGGCACACCATCGGCGACGACCCCGGCGAGGATCTCGGGGTCGACCTGCTTGAGGTGGAGGTAGCCGATCCGTTCGCCGTAGGTCTTGAACAGTTCGAGACTGTCCCCGCCGCAGTAGGCGTAGTGCCCGGTGTCCAGACAGAGCGAGACCAGGCCGGGGTCGGTGGCGTCGAGGAAGCGGCTCACGTTCTCCTCGCCGTCGATATGGGTGTCGGCATGCGGGTGGACCACGATCCGCAGGCCGTACCGTTCGCGGACCTCCCGGCCCAGCCGCTCCGTCTGCGTGGTCAGATCGCGCCACTGCGCGGGCGTCAGGGTGCTGTCCTCCAGTACGTCACCGGTTCTGTCGTCCCGCCAGAAGGAAGGGATGACGACCAGATGCTCCGCCCCCATGGCGCGGGTGAGGGCCGCGATGTCCGCGACATGGGCCCAGGTCTCCTCCCAGACGGCCGGACCGCGGTGCAGCCCGGTGAAGACGGTCCCCGCCGAGACCTTCAGCCCGCGCCGGGCGGTCTCCTCGGAGAGCACGGCCGGGTCGCTCGGCAGATAGCCGTAGGGCCCCAGTTCGATCCACTCGTAACCGGCCTCCGCCACCTCGTCGAGAAAGCGCCGCCAGGGGACCTGCCGGGGATCGTCGGGAAACCACACACCCCAGGAATCAGGGGCCGAGCCGACCCGGATGCGGTTCAGGGAGGGGGCGGAGGAGCTCATGGCCACGAGCTTTCCGGCCGTTGCGGAAGGGTGTCAAGCCTTCGTCCGAATGTCAGGACAAAATGTTGACAGGATTCAGTGAGGAGCACTAGACCTGGTGAGAGCCGGGCGTCGAACCGAAGGGACGGGCATGCCTCAGCCGTACGACCCTCAGCCGTACGACGTGATCACGATGGGCCGGATCGGGGTGGATCTGTATCCGCTGCGAACCGGGGTTCCCCTGGCCCGGGTCGACGCGTTCGGAAAGTTCCTCGGCGGATCACCCGCCAATGTCGCCGTCGGCGCCGCCCGTCTCGGCAGACGCACCGCCGTGATCACCCGCACCGGGCAGGACGCGTTCGGGGAGTATCTCCACCAGGCGCTGGATGAGTTCGGCGTCGACGACCGCTGGGTGACACCGGTGGCCGCGTATCCGACTCCGGTCACCTTCTGCGAGATCTTCCCGCCGGACGACTTTCCCCTCTACTTCTACCGGCAGCCCCGGGCCCCCGACCTGGAGATCCATGAGCATGAGCTGGACATGGCCGCGATCCGCGCCGCCCATGTCTTCTGGGTGACCGGCACCGGGCTGTCCGCCGAGCCGAGCCGTGGCGCGACCCTGGCCGCTCTCGCCCACCGGGGCCGCGCGGGCTTCACCGTCTTCGACCTCGACTGGCGGCCCGTGCTGTGGGACGCCGAAACCGAGCCGGACCCGGGAGCCGTACGGCCGTACTACCGCGAGGCGCTGGCCGGGGCGACCGTCGCCGTGGGCAACACCGACGAGTGCGAGATCGCCACCGGGGAGCGCGATCCGGACGCTGCGGCCCGCGCGCTTCTGGACGCCGGGGCGGAACTCGCCGTCGTCAAACGGGGCCCCGAGGGTGTACTCGCCGTGCACCGCGACGGCACCAGGACCGAAGTGCCGCCCGTGCCCGTCGAAGTGGTCAACGGACTGGGCGCGGGGGACGCGTTCGGCGGTGCGCTCTGCCACGGGCTCCTCTCGGGCTGGGAACTGGAGCGGGTCATGCGCTACGCGAACATCGCCGGGGCCATCGTGGCGTCCCGCCTCGCCTGTTCGGCCGCGATGCCGTACGCGGACGAGGTCGAGCAAGTGCTCGAGGGCGGCCCGATCCCACCGGAGGCCGCGCCCCCGCCCGTACCGACGTCATCACCCGTGTTCACGCCACCATCCGCGTCCATGTCTCCACCTCTACCGCTGTCTTCGCCGACAACCGGAGCCTCGCAGGCAACCGGGGCCTCGCCGGAGGCCGTGTCCGGGCGCAGGCCCGCGCCCCTGTCGGCACCGCCCGACGCGTCCGTACGACCGGACCTGTCCGTACCGCCGCCCCCGGCCGCAGCACCACCACCGCCCGAACCGCCGGACGTGCCCGTACTCACGCCCCCGCCCGAACCGCCGGACCCGCCCGGCCCCCGGGGGCGGCCCGTACCCACCGATCCTCCGACTCCGTTCCATGGGCCGGGCCGGGCAGGCCCCGGGGCGCTGTCGTGAGCAGAGTCGACATCGCCGAGCTGGTCGGGATCCGTACCCACCATCCCGAGGCCGTCGCGGAGGCAGCAGCACGCCGCCGCAAGCGGCCCCGGCTCATGGGCGCGAGCGGCCGACTGATGATCATCGCCGCCGACCACCCGGCGCGCGGCGCGCTCGCCGTCGGGGACCGCCGGCTCGCCATGGCCAACCGCCTCGATCTGCTGGAAAGACTCTGCCTCGCACTCTCCCGCCCCGGCGTCGACGGAGTACTCGCCACCGCCGACATACTCGACGATCTGCTGCTGCTCGGCGCGCTCGACGACAAGGCGGTCATCGGCTCCATGAACCGCGGCGGCCTCGCGGGCGCCGCGTTCGAACTCGACGACCGCTTCACCGGCCACCGCGCCCGGGATCTGCACCGCCTCGGTTTCGACGCGGGCAAGCTGCTGCTGAGGATCGACTACCAGGACCCCGGTTCGCTCGACACCCTGTACGCGACCGCCCGCGCGGTCGACGAGATGGCGGAGTACCGGCTTCCCGTCTTCGTCGAACCGTTTGTCTGCCACCGGGTCGACGGGCGCCTTCACAACGATCTGAGCGCCGAGGCGGTCATCCGGTCGATCGCGATCGCGTCCGGGCTGGCGGGCACGTCCGCGTACACCTGGCTGAAAGTCCCCGTCACCGACGACCCCGACGACATGGCGGCGGTGATGGAGACCTCGACGCTCCCCGCGGTCATCCTCGGCGGCGAGATAGGCGACGACCAGGACGGCGCGTACGAGAAGTGGCGCGGTGCGCTGCGGCTTCCCACGGTCCAGGGTCTGGTGGTGGGACGCTCACTGCTCTATCCGTTCGACGGAGACGTGGCCGGTGCGGTCGACACGGCCGTGGGACTGCTCTAGAAGGAATCGAGGAATCAGGGAGTACGGATACGTCATGAGCGCCGAGGCAACGCGGAATCAGGACAAGAGGCTCCGGGAGTGGTACGTACCGGCGGGCAGCGCGGCGGAGGGTCCGTACGCGCTGCGGATCGATCCCGGCCGGGCCGGCTGGGGATACACCGGCATCCGGGTGGTGGAACTGGAGCCGGGCGGGGTCCACTCCCTCGCCACCGGGGACAGCGAGTGGATCGTGCTGCCGCTCAGGGGCGGCTGCACAGTGCGCGTCGACGGTGAGTTTTTCGAACTGCTGGGCAGGGAAAGTGTGTTCAGCGGAGTCAGTGACTTCGCCTATCTGCCGCGCGATGTCCACGCACAGATCGCCTCCGGTGCGGGAGGCCGCTTCGCCCTGGCAGGAGCGAAGTGCGAGCGCCGACTCCCCGCTCGCTACGGCCCCGCGCCGGAGGTACCGGTCGAACTGCGCGGCTCGGGCACGTGCTCGCGCCAGGTGAACAACTTCGCCGCGACCGACACCTTCGACTGCGACCGGCTGATCGCGGTCGAGGTGCTCACACCCGGCGGGAACTGGTCCTCCTACCCGCCGCACAAGCACGACGAGCACCGGCCCGGCGTCGAATCGGAGCTGGAGGAGATCTACTACTTCGAGATCGAGGGGGGCGGGCTCGGCTACCACCGGGTCTCGCCGTCCCGCGCGGGCGGCACGGACGTCCTCGCCGAGGTGACCACGGGGGACGTCGTCCTCGTCCCCGACGGCTGGCACGGCCCCTCGATCGCCTCGCCCGGCCGTGACATGTACTACCTCAATGTGATGGCCGGTCCGGGACCCGACCGCGCGTGGCTGATCAGCGACCATCCCGACCACGGCTGGATCCGCGGCACCTGGCCGGCACAGCCGATGGACCCACGGCTTCCGCTGTACGGCGCGGGCGGGCCCCGCACCGGCAGCCAGGGCCACCCGGGCCGGCCGGCCAACCCGGACCGGCCGGCCAACCCGGACCAGCCGGCCAACCCGGACCGGCCGGGCCACCTGGGCCAGCCGGCCGACCTGGATCAGCCGGGCCACCCTGGCCCCCCGGGCAACTCGCCCCACCCCGGCGCGGCCGTACCCGGCGCGGACGCCCCCGGTGCCCCGCGCCCCCTGCCTCCGCCCGCCGGATCCGGAATCTCCCCCGAGGAAGGCCTCCGATGACCACGCGCAGACTCACCACAGCCCAGGCACTCATCACCTTTCTCACCCGTCAGTACACCGAGCGGGACGGTCGGCGACGGCGGCTGATCGCCGCCACCTGGGGCATTTTCGGCCATGGCAATGTGGCCGGCATCGGCCAGGCGCTGCTGGAGTCGGGGACCGGACCACGGGCGGCGATGCCGTACTACCAGGGCCGTAACGAACAGGCCATGGTCCACGCGGCCGTCGGTTACGCCCGTCAGTCCCGCAGGCTCTCCGCCCATGCCGTGACCACCTCCATCGGCCCCGGCGCGACCAACCTCGTGACCGGCGCGGCGCTCGCCACCGTCAACCGGCTCCCGGTCCTCCTCCTGCCCGGCGACGTCTTCGCGACCCGGCCCGCCGACCCGGTGCTCCAGCAGCTCGAAGTCCCGTACGCGGGCGATGTGTCGGTCAACGACACCCTGCGGCCCGTCTCCCGGTACTTCGACCGCGTGCCCCGACCCGAGGCCCTGATGCCGGCCGCCCTCCAGGCGATGCGGGTCCTCGCCGACCCCGCCGAGACGGGGGCGGTGACGCTGGCGCTGCCCCAGGACGTCCAGGCCGAGGCGTACGACTGGCCCGAGGACTTCTTCGCCGAACGCGTCTGGCAGGTGGGACGCGCCCGGCCCGACCGCCATGCTCTGGACGGAGCCGTTCACGCGCTGTCCACGGCCCGGCGGCCGCTGATCGTCGCGGGCGGCGGTGTCCACCACAGCGAGGCCGAGGACGCGCTCAGGACGTTCGCCGAGGCGACCGGCGTCCCCGTCGCCTCCACCCAGGCGGGCAAGGGCTCGCTGCCGTACGACCACCCGTGCGACGTCGGCGGGATCGGCCACACCGGCACGGCCACGGCCGATGACCTTGCCCGTACGGCGGATCTGGTGATCGGCGTCGGCACCCGCTGGTCCGACTTCACCACCGCGTCCTCGACCCTGTTCCAGAACCCGGGCGTCCGCTTCCTCAACGTCAATGTCACCTCCTTCGACGCCCACAAGATGTCCGGGATCTCGCTGGTCGCGGACGCCGGGGCCGCCCTCGGCGAGCTGACGGCCGCGCTCGGCGACGGATTCCGCGTCCCGTCCTCGTACGAGAGCGAGTACGGCGCGGCCAAGGAACGCTGGGAGCGCCGCGTCGACGCCGCGTACCGGCCGGACGGCCCGAACGCCCGCCCCACCCAGTCCCAGGTGCTCGGCGTGCTCGACTCCCTGGTCACCGGCGACGACATCGTGATCAACGCGGCGGGCTCGCTCCCCAGCGATCTCCACAAGCTGTGGCGCACCCGTTCCGCCGACCAGTACCACGTCGAGTACGGCTACTCCTGCATGGGTTACGAGATCCCCGCGGCGATCGGTGTCGCGATGGCCGCGCCCGGCCGGCCCGTCTGGGCGCTCGTCGGCGACGGTACGTATCTGATGAACCCCACCGAGATCGTCACGGCCGTACAGGAGAACATCCCGGTCAAGGTGGTGATCATCCAGAACCACGGGTACGCCTCGATCGGAGGTCTCTCCGAATCCGTCGGCGCGGAGCGGTTCGGCACGGCTTACCGGTACCGCGCCGAGGACGGCACCTACACGGGGGCGCCGCTGCCCGTCGACCTCGCCGCCAACGCGGCGGCGCTCGGCCTGCGGGTCATCCGCGTCCGCTCGGTCGGCGACCTGCGGGAAGCGCTGGCCGAGGCGCGCTGGTCGGATGTGCCCACAGGTGTCTACGTCGAGACCGAAACGGCAGACACTGTGTCGGGCCCGCCTCCGGCGCAGGCGTGGTGGGATGTCCCCGTGGCAGCGACCGCGACTCGTCCGTCCGCGGTCAAGGCCCGGGAGGAGTACGAGCGACACATCGCAGCCCGACGCCGTCATCTATGAACAGACCGGGCATCTGGTAACTGTGAAGGAGCCTTTCGTCATGACGAAGACCGTCAACCACTGGATCGGTGGCAAGACCGTCGAAGGCGCGTCCGGCAACTGGGGCCCGGTCACCGACCCGGCGACCGGCGCCGTCACCACCCGGGTGGCGCTGGCGTCGGCCGACGAGGTCGGCGCGGCCGTCGCCGCGGCGAAGGAGGCCTACGCGGCCTGGGGCACCTCCTCGCTCGCCCAGCGCACCGCCGTCCTCTTCCGCTACCGCGCGCTGCTGGACGCCCGCCGTGACGACATCGCCGCGCTGATCACCGCCGAGCACGGCAAGGTGCACTCCGACGCGCTCGGCGAGGTGGCACGCGGTCTGGAGATCGTGGAGCTGGCCTGCGGTATCACCACACAGCTCAAGGGCGAGCTGTCCACCCAGGTCTCCAGCCGGGTCGACGTCGCCTCGATCCGCCAGCCGCTCGGGGTCGTCGCGGGCATCACCCCGTTCAACTTCCCGGCGATGGTGCCGATGTGGATGTTCCCGCTGGCCATCGCCTGCGGAAACACCTTTGTCCTCAAGCCCAGTGAGAAGGATCCGTCGGCGGCCGTGCTGCTGGCGGAGCTGGCCGCCGAGGCCGGGCTGCCCGGCGGAGTGCTCAATGTGGTCCACGGTGACAAGGTCGCGGTGGACGCGCTGCTCGCGCACCCGGACGTCGCCGCGGTCTCCTTCGTCGGCTCCACCCCGATCGCCCGCTACATCCACGAGACCGCCTCCGCCAACGGCAAGCGCGTCCAGGCGCTCGGCGGCGCCAAGAACCACATGCTGGTCCTGCCCGACGCGGACCTGGACGCGGCCGCCGACGCCGCGGTCTCGGCGGCGTACGGCTCCGCGGGCGAGCGCTGCATGGCGATCTCCGCGGTCGTCGCGCTGGACTCCGTCGCGGACGAGCTGGTCGACAGGATCCGCGAGCGGGCCGAGAAGATCAAGATCGGCCCCGGTAACGACCCCTCGTCCGAGATGGGCCCCCTGATCACCCGGGCCCACCGCGACAAGGTCGCCTCCTATGTCACCGGCGCGGCCGCCCAGGGCGCCGAGGTCGTCCTCGACGGCACCGGCTACACGGTCGAGGGTTACGAGGACGGCCACTGGATCGGTCTCTCGCTCCTCGACAAGGTCTCCACCGACTCCGACGCCTACCGCGACGAGATCTTCGGCCCGGTGCTGTGCGTGCTGAGGGTGGCGACGTACGAGGACGGTGTGGCGCTCATGAACGCCTCGCCGTTCGGCAACGGTACGGCTGTCTTCACCCGTGACGGCGGCGCCGCCCGCCGCTTCCAGATGGAGATCGAGGCGGGCATGGTCGGGGTGAACGTGCCGATCCCGGTCCCCGTCGGATACCACTCCTTCGGCGGCTGGAAGGACTCGCTCTTCGGCGACCACCACATCTACGGCAACGACGGAGTGCACTTCTACACCCGGGGCAAGGTCGTCACCACCCGCTGGCCCGACCCCTCCGACGCTCCCGCGGGCGTCGACCTGGGCTTCC
Organism: Streptomyces sp. NPDC051018; assembly: GCF_044456085.1. NCBI lineage: Bacteria > Bacillati > Actinomycetota > Actinomycetes > Kitasatosporales > Streptomycetaceae > Streptomyces > Streptomyces sp. NPDC051018. Next base: position 26,241 of record NZ_JBITFN010000009.1, on the reverse strand, counting down.
CCCGCAACCACTGAGTCCGGCCCGGTCGGGGCCACGGGCTCACCGAGCCCGTGGCCCGCCGGTCCACCGGGGCGCGGCGTTCACCGCGCGCCGGAGCGGGACGGTGCCACGACCGGAGCACGGTGTGCCCCGGCCCCCGCCGCCGGGGCCGAAAACGACTGGCTCCGCTCTCCTCGACCCCTGCATGCTGATCCGTATGCAGGACCGAGAACCGCAGCGCCGGATCCGCGCGCTCCACACCGCGTCGACGATCACCGTCTACCAGGCGTACACCCCGTCGATCGGCGGCCCGGCGGCCCGCGACGGCCGCTTTCCCGCGTCGTGGAAGCGGGACCGTATGACGTGGGTCAAGCCGTGTTCATAGCCTTTTCCCATGGCTGAGGAAGAGAAGGACCAGCAGACACAGGCCCGTTTACGGCGAGCCCTCCGGGCCAGGCAAGCGGCTGGCACACAGCGGACCAGGCAGCGCCCCTCCGACTGGGCGGGAGAGACCGCAGCGATCTACTGCCGGATCTCCCATGCGAACGACGACGATCAGACGGGCGTCGACCGCCAGGAGCGCATCTGTCGCGAGGTGGCCGAACGGCTTGGTCTCACGGTCGCCGAGGACCAGGTGTTTGTGGACAACAACCGTTCTGCATGGCAGCGAAAGCGCAAGCGCCCGGGGTGGGACGCCCTGCTCGCCCACGCCGGACAGGGGCGCATACGCCACGTTCTGACCTACCACCCGGACCGCTTGATGCGTCAGCCACGTGATCTCGAAGAGCTGTTGCAGATCGCCGACGACCACGACATCACCTTGCACGGTCAGGCGAACCGGCGCGATCTCGCGGACCCCGACGACCGCTTCTTCCTCCGTATCGAAGTGGCGCACGCCTGCCGATCCAGCGACGACACCTCACGCCGACTGATCGACGCACTGGTCGAGCGAGCCCAGGACGGACGGCCCCACACGGGAAGGCGCCGCTACGGGTACGACAGGACCGGCACGGTGATCATCCCCGAAGAGGCCGAGATCGTACGGGAGGTCTTCACCCGCTATCTGGACGGGGTGAGCCCCGTCCAACTGGCCAGGGAACTGCACGAGCGCGGGGAGAAGACCGCCGAGGGCCGTTCCTGGAACGCACCCCGCGTACGGGATCTCCTCAGCAACCGTCATATCGCCGGGATCCGGGTCTTCCGGGGAGAGGAGATCGGAGACGGTGAATGGCCCGCGATCATCGACAAGGGCATGTGGCGCGAGGCGCAGGAGCGCCGCGCCTACCGTGCCGCAGCGGTGAAGAGGGGTGAGCGACCGGTCAGGTTCTATCTGCTGCGCGGCGTGGTCACCTGTACGGGCTGCGGCAAGGTCATGGGGGGATCGGGGGCGAGCGGGTCCAAGTACGTCTGCAACCACGGCCACCGGCTGGATGCCCCGCGCTGCAACCGTGCAGTCTCCGCCCCGATCCTGGAGCAGTTCGTCACCGAGGCCGCGATCAGTCTTCTGGAGCGCCTTGACCTCACCGACGCTCCCACGCCGTCAGCTCTCTCCCAGGAAGACCAAGCGGCCATCGATGCGGACCGCCGGGAGCTGGACGACCTCAAGGACATGTGGGAAAGCCAGGAGCTGAAGACGCGGGAGTACCGCGAGATGCGCAAGACAGTCGAAGCGCGCATCGCCGAGGTTGAACAGAAGATGATCGTTCGACCCGTGACCGAAGTGCTCGACGGCCTTGTCGGCCCACACGCCCGCCAGAGTTGGGAAGCGCTGGAGAAAGCAGGTGAGCAGCAGCGTCTGAACGCGGTCATGCGCTTCCTCTTCGCTGCCGTCAAGATCAAGGCAGCGACGAAGAAGGGCCGTCAGTTCGACTACGGCAGGATCGACATCGAGCAGAATCCCATCTGGGTCTGAGTTTGACGAACGGGGAGGGCCTCATGTGAGGTCCCTCCCCGCTTCACTCAGCCGATCTTTCCTCCGGGTTGACGCTCCAGCAGCCGGGCCAGACGGCGCGCCGATTTCGGCCCGATCCTGGTCGAGAACTTTCCGCAGACGCGTTCCAGATGCCGGGCCATGTCCGCCTCACGGTTGTGTCCTCTCAAAGAGCGGCCCCTACTCGCGCCTTTGCTTCCCGGACGAGCCCCCCGTTGACCTCAAGATCATGGGCGATGCCTGCCGCGATGAGGACAGCCCCCGGGGAGTGGCCGGACCCCGCGTACCGCCACCGAGAATCGGTGATCGAAGCCACCGACGGTTCGACCGGGCCCTGATGGGCCGCCCGGTCGGCACGGAGGGCCGCGTACGTGGTCGAGTAGGCGCGGGACTTGGTGAGGATGTGGCCCCGGTAGCCGAGTGTGTGGGCCCAGCGACGTAGGCGCAGAGGCTCGTACTCAGGGAGTCCGCCGAGTAACCAGCACGTCCGCATCAGGGTTCGTACGTGCCGGCTCACCGGCGTTGCGTCGATGGCGTCACGGCTCCGGAGCCGGTGATCGGTACCGGCGCCGGTCTCGCTCGCCCCCTTGGTGACGTACTTGGCGACGTACGCGGCCACCGCGTCGTCATCCGGGCCGTCACCGTCGCCGACGCGCAGAGGGCGGACATCGGTCTGAACGCCCCATTGGAAGGACCGTTCACCGAGCGCGGCACTGTGGGGCGCGTGGATGAGGACCCGAGCGGCCGACTCCCGCACCGCTTCGGTGATGCGGTCGGCAGTGCCCCAGGCGGGGGGTTCGTCGTCGGGCCCGGCCGGTCCGTCGAGGCGTACGACGGCATGGACATGGACGGCGGCGCGCCGCTGGTACTCCGCGACGCGTGCGAAGGACAGGCGCGCGTGGTCCGGGAACCGGGACTGTGCCAGGCCAGCCGATGAGGCGAGATTGCGGCGGACTCCGGCCGTGAAGCGGTCCCAGAGCTTGCCCGCATGGGCGTGCCACAGCACGTGGCCGGGGTAGTCGTAGCAGTCCGCGCAGAGGGGTTGGCCGACGACCGGCGCGCCAGCGTCATGGGCGAAGCCGCAGCCGATGCGCCGCCCGTGTTCGCAGGTGCCCGCGTTCCGGCGGGGGTGGCAGCGCTCCCCGGCTCGGTGGACCGGGCCAAAGGAGGGGGCGGTCAAGGTGACGAAGAGCCGGGGGTGTTCGCGGATCGACGCGGGGATACTCTTGCCGCCCGTCAGGCCCGCTCGGACCAGGTGGTACGTGTCGCCAGCGTGGAGCCGGGAGCACGGCGCGCAGACGGACGCTCGGCGGTTGCGGCAGCGGACGAGGAGGCGTTCTCCGGGTTCGTCGCGGGTGTCGTAGTGGTGCAGGATCTCACCGGTCCGGGTGTCCCGTGTGGTCGTCGAGCCGGAGAGATGGATCGGGTGGGAGCAGCCGCCCGTGGCTTTGACCTGGTCCAGCCAGCGGGAGAACTGCGGATCTTGGACGATGCGTATCGCGTCGCGGTCTACTTCGGAGAGCTGACGCAGGCGCGCCGCGCGGTCGAGTGCGGCGCGCCTGTCAGCGGAGGCTGACTCCGGGGAGATGGTGGAGACCTTCCTGATGGGGCCGCCGGAGCGGCAGGGATGGCGGAGAGTGGGGCGGAATCACTCATGAGTGCTCCTCAGCGGTCGGAGGGTGGGACCGTGGATCAGCGGATGGTTCCGGTGCCCCGGCAGCAGCGGCAGCGCCGCAGGCGACCGGTGCGTGTCTTGCGGTGGCGCTCGCCCTTGCAGAGGGGGCAGCGGACTCGGCGCATCGGCATACGGCTCCTTGTCAGGTGTGGGTGAACCCGGAGAAGGCCCAGGTCACGATGCTGTCGACGGTGAAGATCACCGGTGTCTGGCCGAGGTAGATCCCGAACAGCGCGATGGCGACCGCCTCCCACGCCCTCACGTCACGTGAGCGGACCAGAAGCACGGTGATGATCCCGAAGATCAGAGCGAAGGGAATTGCGGCTTGTTCGCTCATGCTTGCTCGCCTTTCTGGTACTGGAGCAGGGCCCGTGTGAGGGTGGGGATGTCGGGGGTGACAGCGGCGTATCTGGCCGCCGTGTCGGTCGCTTCCTCCGGGGTGAGGCGGTGGGAGCGGGCGCGTTCCCAGCCGCCTTCAGCGCCGGTGCAGACGGCAACGCCCTGTTCTTCCGGGGTGATCGTCTGGGCGACCGCCACGGCGTCCTTGTCGAGGTCGCCCAGGGTCATTTCCGCTGTGCCGGGATCGTTGACCCGATGGCATATCCGGCCCCCGAGTTGCGCGCGCAAGGCGGTGACACCGGGCCCGAGATCGGACCCCACTCGCTGTCCGGCCACCACCAGATGCATTCCCAGCGCGGCCCCGAGCTGTGCCAGCCGCAGGAGCATGGTGGAGCACTGTTCCGCCTCGGCCCGGCCGTCGCGGGTGCCGTCCGAGAGGTACAGCTCCGCCAGTTCGTCCACGATGACCACGACGGGTATCGGCCGTAGTTTCACGGGCAGTTCCCAGACCGAGCGCGCGGTGTGCGAGCGGCACAGGCGCATGCGTTGTTGCATCTCGATCAGGAGGGCGCCCAGGACAGCCACGGCTTCTCGCCGTGAAGTGGCCAGTGCGCTCAGCCGGGGGGTGAACAGCCCGAGCTCCATGCCGCCCTTGCAGTCGATCCCGACCAGCGCGACCCGCTGTGGTGCGAGCCGGGTGATCATCCGGGCCAGCAGGGTCGACTTGCCCGACCGCGTGGCACCGGTGATGAGCCAGTGCGGCACCTCCATCAGGTCCACCACCCACGCCCGGCCCGACTCCCGTATGCCCACCAGGGCGGACAGCAGGGCATCGGGAGCCACGGCGAGTCCAGGGCGCGCCAGCGGATCGGACCCCAGAGCGGTCAGCAGCACCAGGCCCCGTTCCGGCGAGGTGACCCGGACCGCGTGAACCCGCCACGCGTGGACGAAAGCGTCTGCCGCCGCCCGGTAGACGGCCGGGGTCTGTCCGGGGAACAGACGAACGGAGACCGTCAGGCCCAGGCGCGTGACGCGGGGGATTGAGATCCGGGGCGTGATCGGCCGGAGCGCTTCACCTTTGATCATGACGTCGCCGATCAGGGCGCGCGGAGGGCGCTTGGTGACCGTCAGTCCGTTGAGTGCCGCGATCTTGCGCCAGGTGAACCAGACCCGGAGCGCGGCCACGGGGTATCCGGCGATGTACCAGTGCCCGACCGGGCAGCGGCGGTGTAACAGCTCGCCTCCCCCCAGGGCCCACGCCAGCCCCACGGCTCCGATCACCAGCAGTGCCGTACTCATGCCGCACCCCCGGCCTTGCCGGAAGTCACCGACACGGGCGTGATCGCGTCCGCACGGAAGCTGATGCCGTGCCGGTCACCCATCGACCAGGCGAACGCCACCAGCCCCGTGACCCGTACCTCCGCGCCCTCCGAGATCCCCTTCGGCTCGCCTGACACCGCGATCTCGATCACCGAGATACGGCGACCGTCCTGACGGACCGTCACTGCGACGGTGTGCACCGGGTTGCCGTCCCGGTCCTTCTTGATCTCCTTCGTCTCCGTGTTGCTGTACTTCACTTCCGGTGCGATGGCGCACCGCAGTACGCCCAGTCGCGTCGTGTCCACAGGGATGGACTGCATCAGTGGTTGGTCTCCCTTGATCTCGAACGCCAGAGCATGACGTCACTTGTGCTTACGAGTGACGACTATGCATGTCTTGACTCCGGGAGGCAACAACTTATGCTGACGAGTGACGTAAGCAACGGGGAGTGCGGCACCCCATGAACCGGCACCGACGAAGGAAGGCCCACGGACATGGCAGGCATCGAGCGCCCCGGACCCCTCTACCAGCAGGTGGCCGACGCGATCCGGCGCGGCATCGCGAGCGGGGACTACCCGCCCGGCTCCCCGCTGCCCTCAGAAGCCCAGCTCATCGAACGCTACGAAGTGAGCCGCCCCACCGTGCGCAACGCGATCTCCGCGCTGAGGTCCGAAGGGCTCATCGAAGTACGGCACGGCAAAGGCAGCTTCGTGAAGAGCGTGGCGACCCCACTGCTGACCGTTGAGCGGACCATCACCCGCACAGGAACCGCATATGCAGTCGGAAGCATCCCATGGGAGCAGGCCCACGAACCGACCGGCTACCGGACTCAGACCACGTCCGAAACCGGGCCGCTCCTCGCACTGGACGAGGGGGAAGCACTCTTCGGCACGGACCGCACACTGATCGATCCGAGGACAGGGGCCCGCGCCCTGCACCGCACGCTCATCCCGTTCTCGACCGCCGACCGTGTACCAGCACTCGCGGAGAACCCCGGCGCGCCGATCGAAGAGGTGTACGGCGCTATGGCGGAAGCCGGACACAAGCTCACCTGGTCGGAGACCGTACGGGCCCGGATGCCGCAGGCCGACGAACGCACCGCCCTGGAACTCCCGGACGCGACACCCGTCATCCACACCCTCCGTGTCACGCAAGGGGCAAGGAGCGAACCGCTGATCCTCGAAGAACTCCGCGCCAGCGGGAGCCAGGCCCAGCTCACCTACCGCATCACCGCCGACACCGCGCGCCAGCGCCCCACCGCCCGGAGCTGAGGCGCAAGATCGGTCGAAACTTTCTTCACTTCCTCAAGGGCGCGCCCAGGCGCGCCGGGCATGCCCGGCCGCCCCGGCCGGGCATGCGGCGTAACCGCCGGTCCCGCCCGGTCGGCCGATGCCCCGCCCGATCCAGCCCACGGCTGGCGAAGCCCCGATTGTTTGACCCTGGCCGGGGCCCAGGGGCTGAGGGTCGACGGCCTCCGAGACTTTAGGCAGCTCCCAAGGGGCGAGCCTCGAAGAGCAGGGGGCCAATCGGGCACAACAGCGGGCAGACCAGGTGCCTGCCCGATTCGCCGGGCCAGCGTAAGGCCCCCTGCTCTCTCGCCCCATGGCAGCTACCGCCCAAAGTCCCTGCGGCCGGCGACGTGCCCACGTACCGCGCTCACCAGCACGAATGCCATTCACAGGACACGGCCGCCGTCCGAGGCCGACTTCAGGAGTCCGGCCAGCCGGTCCATCGCACCCGGTCGGCCCGCCAGCCGTACGACTCCACACCCGTCGGCACCGGACGCTGCGACCGCCCGCAGTTCGGAGAGTTCGAACCCGGCCGACCGGAGCGCAGCGTTCAGCCGCTCAGTGACAGCCCGTGCCTCGCGCCAGCCGGTGATGTAGTCGACACCGGGAACCCACAGAGCACAGTCGATCTCTGAGTCGAGACCGTCACCCGACCAGTTCCCACCCGTGCCAGTCACGTCGTCCACTTCTGCTCCGCCTCCGTTAACGGTTCATCAACTCCCGCTGGCGCAAGGCGTAAAAGCAGCGCAGCGGCCCCGGTACCATCAGGCACCGGGGACCGCTGCGTCCCCTTGCCGGGCCACCCTTCGCTTTCCAGGGCTGATGGGGTGGCCCGGTCTCGGTATGAAGGTGTTGTGCGGGGCGCGGCCCCTCTGCCGGGGGTTTGATCGCAGAGGAGCCGCACCCTTCGGCCGGGATGGTCGGACCGGCCGGTCACCGGGCAGATTGCCTTCCTCCCGATCGCGGGGGAGGAGCTAGGCAGGCAACCGCCCGGAGCTCTTACGCCGACGCGCCGTCGAGGTCGAAGCGACAGAACACGGTCTTGCCTCCGTCTTCCTCCGGCGACCACCACAACTCGTCGGCAAGGGCTCGTACGATCCGCAGACCTCGGCCCCCATCCGGGAGCATTGCCTCAGGGAAGCCGTCAACCAGCTCCGGCGAGAACACATCCCCGGTCGCGAGGGTGGGTGGGCTGGAGTCCTCATCGGTCACACCGACGAAGAGCCACCGCGGCCACATCCGCAACGAGACATCCAGTCGCCGCGCGGCACCGGGCCGGGCAAGCCAGTTGTCCGGTACGGCGTGATGGACGACGTTTCCGACCAGCTCCGAGACGACAAGCCGCACATCGTCGACCAGATGCGAGAGGTTCCAGTCCAGGAGAGTGGCCCGAGCCATGTCCCGCGCCGCCTTCACGGAGTCGGAGGACTCGACGAACAGCGTCATCGCACGGAAGTGGTCAACATCCCTCGGCACCATCGCGTCGTTCCGGGCGATCGCTGCCGGAGCGCTCGCTGACCGTCTGCTCTGCCCCGCGTTCATCGTGTCCCCTCCCGGAGGAACAGGCCCTGTCCCGTCCCTTTCCGTGGCGACAAGTGAACGGCGGAGAGAGCGCCTTCGGGAGCGTTCACCAGGGGGTTCACGTGAACACCCCGAGGGGGACGGGGGGTTCACGTATGAACCCCCGACTGTCAGCGGACTGTGCCACGATGAACACAAGCCGTCATTCTCGGGTTGGCAGGGGGAGCATGAGCCGAGAGCCGAACGCGCAACTGATCTCGTTGATGAACGAGGCCGGAGTCACGAACAAGGGCCTCGCCAAACGCATGTGCGATCTCGCTCAGCAGCGCGGGCAGCAGCTCGGGACGACGCACGTCGCCGTACAGCGATGGCGCAACGGATCGGGGATCCAACCGCAGACCGCTGAGATCTTGGCCGATGTCCTCGGCGCCAAGGTCGGCCGCCGCCTGACACCGGCCGATCTCGGATTCGCGGGCTGGACGCGAACGACGGATGAGCCCCTGAGTGTGGGATACCCGGGGTCGTTATCAGAAGCCCTGACCACGCTGGACGATCTCGCCCAGGAGCGGCCGGAGGCGGACAGCGGTTTGATCATCGCGGACGGCGACCTGAGCGCCACCGTCCTGCAATGGATGATTGCCCGCCCCGACGGCATCGAGGCCGACAGGCCAGTACCGCAGCGGGTGGGGATGCGCGATGTCCGAGCCGTCCGCACGGCCGCCGAGATGTTCATGCGACTGGACTTCCTCTACGGCGGAGGCCATGGCCACAAGGCGCTGCGCCACTACTTCCGCCATGAGGTTCTGCCTCTGCTGAGTGCCAGCTACAGCCAGAAGACCGGCAACGCGCTGTTCGGGGCCGCCGCCGAGATCTCACAACTGCTCGCATGGACGGCCTACGACACGGGGAACCACCGTCTCGCCCACCGCTATCTGACGTCCACACTCCGGCTGACGAAGGTCATCGACGACCGGATGTTCGGCTCACGCATCCTGGCCAACCTCAGCCACCAGGCCAACTACCTCGGCAACCACGCCCAGGCCGTCCAGCTCTCCCGCGCCGCCCTCGAAGGAGCACGGGGCCAGGCCACCCCACGCGCCATGGCCCTCTACGCCGCGCACGAGGCCCGCGCTCTCTCCAACTCCGGTGATCCACGCGGTGCAGGCCAGGCCATGAACGAGGCAGAACGCCACTTCGAACGCGCTGACACCGCCGAAGACCCAGCATGGCTCGCCTACTTCGACTCGGCGGAACTGATGGGCGAGCTGTGCCACTGCTTCCGTGACCTCAAGATGCGAGACCAAGCCCTCACCCAGGCTCAGCGCGCCGTCGACACCACAGATCCCCAGTACGCCCGGACACTCGGCTTCTGCCGCATGGTGCTCGCCCAGAGCCATCTCCTGAACGGCGAGCTTGAGGCCGCCGTCACGACGGCGAGTCTCGCAGTCGACGCCGGAGACTCCCTCCAGTCGGCCCGCTTCCAGCGCTACGTCACCGACTTCCAGGTCGAGGTCAGCACGCACGCCACCAACCCAGCCGTTGCGGCGTTCAACGAGCAGGTACGCGACGCACTCGCCCGGCTCGACGACGAGTAGGTCCTACCAGGGGCGCCAGTCCCGTGGGCCGTCGTCGTTGCGCAACCCGGCGATACGGCGCTGGTACTCCTCGGCGGTCTTCTCGTCCTCGGTGACGTTCTGCATCAGCCACGTGGTCATGTGGAACTCCTGGATCCCGCGCAACGTGTCGTAGCCGGGCCAGTCCCGCAGATCGCGCCCGTACTCGCGTACGAAGTCGGCGTACTGCGTATCCGTCTGCCAGCCGAGGCTGTGATGCTCAACAGCTGTGACCATCAGATCCCACTCCGGATGGTCGAAGCTGAAGTTCTCGAAGTCGATCAGGATCACTCGGCCCTGAGTGTCCACCATGAGGTTCTGCACATGTGCGTCTCCGTGCACGGGCCCCTTGGAGGACTGGAACCTCAACTCCGCGTGCTTGTCCCTCAGCTCCCGATCCCGCTTCCGCAGGAACTGCCGGTCGTCCTCGGGGATGCCCACGGCCCGCTCAATGCGGAGATCCGTCCGCCCGAACACGTTGTACGGCGGCAGCTCCAGGCCCACAGGCAGTGTCAGCGCGTGCAGATCCCGCAGCGCCGCACCCAGCTCCCCGTACGTGGCCTTCCGGTCCGCCTCCCGGATCAGATGCCAGAAGGTCACCGGATGCCCCTCGATGGACAGCGGTTGCTCAAGGTCGTCAACGACCCGAGCGGCTGGAAATCCCTCAGCCGCCAGCCAGCGGGAGACCGCCACCTCATTACGCGCGAACGGCAGGTACTCCACCGACCGCGCGATACGCACGATCACCGGCACCGAGGCCAAGCGGAACAAGGCGTTCTCGCCGAAGCGGATCAACTCCGCGTCTCTGTGGTCGAGCCCGGCGGAGCGGCATGCCGCAGCCAGCACCCCTGCCGCCCCCGCCGATGTGAACCCCTCTTCCGAACCCCGAACAGCGCCCACGGTCATGCCGGAACCAGCTCCCTCGTCGCGTGCGATCAACCGGCACACGCCTACGGGTGACCAACCCGACGTCCGCCGGACACGACCACGACGGTACCGAGCGAACCGCCGCTGCTACGAGAGAGCCAGGTGGCGGGAGGTCATTCACCGGTTGGAGGCGGAGTGATGCCGGTGGGGCGGCAGCTCCCCGGTTCGTGCAGAAGGGGCACCTAGCCTGACCCCGTGCAGCCGTGAGCAAGGGCGAATCCAAAAGGACTGTGAACATGACTTGACATGGGTCAAGCCCTCGTTCCTGTGGATGATGTATCGCTGCGGCTGGGGGCTGAAGGAGAACCAGGAGACCGTACTCGCCGTCGAGATCACCCGTGAGGGCTTCGACTGGGCGGTGCGGAACGCCTGCCTCTCGCACTACGCGAGCGATGTGCACCCCGACCGGAAGACCTGGAAGGACGAACTGCGCCGGTCACCGGTGCGGGTGCAGTGGGATCCCGAACGTGATCTGGACCTCCGGCCGCTGCCGTACCGCTCACTTCAGCTGGGACTCTCCGGGGAGGCGTCCCGGCGGTACGCGGACGAGTGGACCGTGTCCATCACGGATGTGACGCCGCTGGCCCACCGGATCCATGCGCTCGTACGGGACGGGGAACGCGAGGCGGCGGCCGCGCTGTTGCCCGGCGAGTGCCCCTATGAGGCGGCCGGGAGCGGATGAGGACCGCGGGAAGAACCAGACATCGAGTCGGCCCCTGGACCCGGCCCTGGTGCCGGCCGTGTCCGGGGGCTTCCTCGCAACGGACGATTCCTCACACCGGACGAAAGGGTTCCGCCCTGGCGGGGGGGGGCTAGAACACCGAGTACAGCAGCTTGTTCGGCGAACCGGTGCGCGGGTCGATGACCTTGCCGTTCGTCGCGTTGTTCACCAGCGCGTTCCGGATCTGGGCCGGGGAGGCGTGGGGGGTGCGCGCGAGATGAAGCGCCGCGACTCCCGCCACATGCGGGCTGGCCATCGAGGTGCCCGAGATCGTACCGGTGGCGGAGTCGGTCGTACGCCAGGCCGAGGTGATGCCCACGCCGGGTGCGAACACATCCAGGCAGGTCCCGTAGTTGGAGAAGGACGCCCTGCGGTCCGTACGGTCCGTCGCGCCGACCGTGATCGCCTCCGGCACGCGGGCCGGGGAGTAGCCGCACGCGTTCTGCGGCTGGCCCAGGATGTTGCCGTTGCCGGCCGCGACCGCGTAGCTGACGCCCGAGCCGATGGAACGCTTCACCGCGCTGTCCAGTGACGCGTTGCTCCCGCCGCCCAGGCTCATGTTCGCCACGGCAGGCTTCCGGGCGTTGGCTGTGACCCAGTCGATGCCCGCGATGACCCCGGCCGTGCTGCCGGCGCCCTGGCAGTCCAGGACCCGTACGGCCACGAGACTGACGTTCTTCGCCACGCCATAGGTCTTGCCGCCGATCGTGCCCGCGACATGGGTGCCGTGACCCTGGCAGTCCTGCCCGTTCTGGCCTCCGCCCACCGTGTCCGCGCCGATGCTCGCACGCCCCGCGAACTCACGGTGGGAGGTACGGATTCCGGTGTCGATGACGTACACGTGCACGGTCGTCAACGGGTTGCTGTACGTATAGGTCCCCGACAGCGGCAGATCGCGCTGGTCGATACGGTCGATGCCCCAGGTGGCGTTCGTCTGGGTGTCGTTGAGCCGGACCCTCTCGTCCTGTTCCACATACGCCACCCGGGGATCCGCGGCCAGCCTCGCCGCCTTCGCCGGGGTCAGCCTCGCGGAGAAGCCATTGAGGGCGCTGCGATAGGTGTGCTTCGCGGTGACGCCGAAGTCGGAGGCGCGCGTCGAGCCGTCCTTCAGGACGACGATCCAGCTGTCGGGTACGGCGGTTGCCGTGGGGGCGAGACGGAGGTCGCCGACCGGTGCGCTCTGCGCGGCGGGGGACACGGCGAACTGGATACCGGCCGCGAGAGCGACCGCGGGTATCAGCGCGCCCCAGCGGCGGGCCATGCTTCTCATCTCGTGCACCTGACCTTTCGTTGACCGGGTTACGGGCAAGTACGGTCGTGCGGGGTGCCAAGGTGATGCCGACGCCTCGAACGCGCGTCGCGCCGAACAGAGTCTCGTGACATGAGACATGACACAAGAGCGCTGGGGGTGGTTCTCCACGAGAAGTGCGCAGGGCGGGGCGGGCGGGCCTCTGGCGGGGCCGCGCACCGCGATCATGGACGACGGGCGGACCCCGGGGCCGTTCGCTCACCCCGATCCTGTACGCGGCGGGCCGCAAGGTATGCGGCCGAGTGCGCGGGTCGTCCCGCGGGCCCTGCCCGTACGCGTGCCCAAGGGCGCGGGGAGCCCGGCGGGCCGGCCCCGGCGTACGCGGGGTCCGGGGACACAGACGTCCCGCCGGGCCCGTCGGGTCGCGCCGGCCTCCAGGGCCCCCGTCGGGGTCGCGCGGCCTCCGGCCCCCCCCCGCGATGAACAAGTCCGACGACCGCGCTCCGGCCCGTACCGCGTCCGGTGTAGTCGGCCGTGCCCACTACTCCTCAGGGATGTCGCCGACTTCCCCCTGGCGTCGGCGGAAGCCCCCCGAAGAGACCGCTTAAGGTTTCAAACATGCAGATCCGACTTCCCCGGCCACGCTCGCGAGGCCGATGGCTCGCGGGCGCCGCCGCGTTCGTTGCCCTCGCCGGTGCGGGCACCTGGACGGCGGTCGCCGACGACACTCCCGCGCCCGTACACCGCGAGGACCGGACGCAGACCATGCCCGGTGCGAAGATCGACACCTCGTACTTCACCGTGGGCGACTCGGACGAACGGCGCCCCGCCGTCCTTCTCGCCCATGGCTTCGGCGGCAGCAAGGACGATGCGCGCGCCCAGGCCGAGAACCTGGCCCGCGACGGCTACGCCGTGCTGACCTGGTCCGCCCGCGGCTTCGGCGAGTCCACCGGGCAGATCGGACTCAACGACCCGGACTTCGAGGTCAAGGACGTCTCCCGGCTGATCGACTGGCTGGCGAAGCGCCCCGAGGTCCGGCTCGACGCCGACGGCGACCCGCGCGTCGGTATCGCGGGAGCCTCCTACGGTGGGGCGATCTCCCTGCTCGCCGCAGGTCACGACGACCGGGTGGACGCGATCGCGCCCGCGATCACCTACTGGAACCTGGCGGACGCGCTGTTCCCGAACGGCGTCTTCAAGAAGCTGTGGGCCGGGATCTTCTTCTCCACCGGCTCGGTGGGCACCCCGGCCACCGGCCCCGCCACGGAAGAACCCACCACCACCCCCGGCGACTCGCCCGGAGGTGCGGCGGGCGCCACCGCACCCGGATCCGGGCCGGCCAAGTCCCCCGTACCGCCCGGCGGCTGCGGACGCTTCCAGCCCGGACTCTGCGCGATGTACGAACGGGTCGCCGTCGCCGGAAAGCCCGACGCCGAGGCGCGGCGCCTCCTCGAATCCCGGAGCCCCTCCGCCGTGGGCGACCGGATCAAGGTGCCCACGCTGATCGTCCAGGGCCAGGCCGACTCCCTCTTCCCGCTCGGGCAGGCCGACGCCATGGCCCAGCGGATCAGCGCCAACGGCGCGCCCGTCGCCGTCGACTGGATCGCCGGCGGTCATGACGGCGGTGACCGTGAGAGCGGCCGCGTCGAGGACCGTGTCACTGCCTGGTTCGACCGCCATCTCCGGCAGGACACCGGTACCGACACCGGACCCGCCTTCCGGGTCAGCCGTACCGGAGGCGTCGACTCCACCGACGGCCAGGCTCTGCTGCGCGGCGCGACGGGCAACCGCTATCCCGGCCTCGACAGCGGTCCCCGGCCCATCGCGCTCTCCGGTCGGCAGCAGAGCTTCGCCAACCCGGCCGGCGCCAGCCCGCCCGCGATCTCCGGCGTCCCCGGCCTCAGCGGCGGACTCGGACAGTTCTCCTCGCTCGGTGTCGGACTCTCCCTCGACTTCCCGGGCCAGTACGCCCGCTTCGACTCCGAACCGCTCCAGGAGTCCCTGCGGATCACCGGCTCACCCACGGTCCGCGTCAACGTCGCCTCCACCACCGGGGAGGCCGTCCTCTTCGGGAAGGTGTACGACGTCGGCCCCGACGGCCGCGAACAGGTCCTGCCCTCCCAGCTCGTCGCCCCCGTCCATGTCGAGAACGCCCAGCGCGGCAAGGACATCACCCTGACCCTGCCGGCCGTCGACCACCAGGTCGACGCGGGCCACCGGCTGCGGCTGGTGCTCTCCGCCACCGACCTGGGGTACGCCTCCCCGGCCTCACCTGCCACCTACACGGTCGCCCTCACCGGGAACGGCACCGATACCGGGAACGGCACCCTCACCGTGCCCACCGCGCCCTCCGTGAAGACCGGGGCCGCCGGGCTGCCCTGGTGGACCTGGGGCCTCCCGGCCGCGGGCGCGCTGGTGGCGGCGGTGCTGTTGTTCACCGCCCGCAGGCGCGCCGTCGCCCCGGCCCCCGATCCCGAACTCGCCGGAGTCCCCCTGGAGATCACCGGCCTCACCAAGCGATACACCAGGTCCTCCGACCGCTATGCGGTACGGGACGTCTCCTTCCGTGTCGAGAAGGGCCAGGTCCTCGGCCTCCTCGGGCCGAATGGCGCGGGCAAGACGACCACCCTGCGGATGCTGATGGGTCTCATCCGGCCCGACGAGGGTGAGATCCGTGTCTTCGGCCATGCCATCCGGCCGGGCGCGCCCGTGCTCTCCCGGGTGGGTGCCTTCGTCGAAGGTGCCGGTTTTCTGCCGCATCTTTCGGGTCGCGAGAATCTGGAGCTGTACTGGCGGGCCACCGGCCGCCCCGCCGAGGACGCCCATATCGCGGAGGCCCTGGAGATCGCGGGCCTCGGCGACGCCCTCGCCCGCGCCGTACGCACCTACTCCCAGGGCATGCGGCAGCGGCTCGCCATCGCCCAGGCCATGCTGGGTATGCCGGATCTGCTGATTCTCGACGAGCCGACGAACGGACTCGACCCGCCACAGATCCGCGAGATGCGGGATGTGATGATCCGGTACGCGGCCGGTGGCCGGACGGTGATCGTCTCCAGCCATCTCCTGTCCGAGGTCGAGCAGTCCTGCACCCATCTCGTCGTCATGGACCGGGGGCGGCTCGTTCAGGCCGGGCCGGTCGCGGAGATCACCGGCGAGAGCGACACACTCCTCGTCACCACCGCCGCCGAGGTGTCCGACCCGGTCGTCGAGAAGATCGGCGCACTGCCCGGAATCGGGTCCGCCGCACGCGTCGACGAAGGGCTCCTCATCCGGCTGGACGGAACCTCTGCCACCGCGCTGATCAGCGAACTCGTACGGATGGACGTCCCCTTGACCGGAGTGGGCCCGCATCGCCGCCTGGAGGACGCCTTCCTCACCCTGATCGGAGGTTCCGCATGAGTACGCTGGTCGACTCGGCACCCGGCTACCGGGCCGGGCGCACCCTGCCGCTGCGTGTCGAGGCGGTACGGCAGCTGAAGCGCAGGCGGACGATGGTGATGGCCGGGGTGCTGTCGGCGCTGCCCCTCGTGCTGATCGTTGCCTTCGCCGTCGGCGGCTCGCCCGACGGCCGGGAGAACGGCCGCATCACCCTCATGGACACGGCCACCGCCTCGGCCGCCAACTTCGCCGCCACCTGTCTGTTCGTCTCGGCGGGCTTTCTGCTGGTGGTCCCGGTCGCGCTGTTCCACGGCGACACCGTGGCGTCCGAGGCGAACTGGTCCTCCCTGCGCTATCTGCTGGCCGCGCCCGTCCCGCGGACCCGGCTGCTGTGGTCCAAGCTCGCGGTGGCACTCGGCTTCAGCGCCGCGGCGATGGTGCTCCTGCCGCTGGTCGCCCTGGCGGCGGGCACGATCGCGTACGGCTGGGGGCCGCTGGAGCTGCCCACGGGCGGCACGCTGCCGACCGCCGAGACGCTGCCGCGTCTGGCGCTGGTGGTGGCCTTCGTCTTTGTCTCCCAACTGGTTACGGCGGGGCTGGCGTTCTGGCTGTCCACCAAGACCGACGCTCCTCTGGGCGCGGTCGGCGGCGCGGTCGGACTGACCATCGTCGGCAATGTGCTGGACGCGGTCACGGCCCTCGGTTCCTGGCGTGATGTCCTGCCCGCACACTGGCAGTTCGCCTGGATCGACGCACTCCAGCCCCAGCTGGAGTGGAGCGGCATGGTGAAGGGTGCGGCCGTCTCGGTGGCGTACGCGCTGGTGCTGTTCGCCCTGGCCTTCCGCAACTTTGCCCGCAAGGACATCGTGTCCTAGTCCGTCTCACCGCCATGGTCCCGTCCGTCGTCCTACGGGCGGGGCCCGCGGCGTCCGGTGCCCGCGGCCGCAAAGCGAGTTCCGCTCTCGTACGGCCGCGGGTGAGTCGGGTGCCGTGTGCGCCGGACACGGCCGTCGGGCCGACGGCGTCCGGGCGGGGCGGTGGTGACATGTGCGTGCCGGCTGGAGAGAGCCGCTTAGCCTGCTCATCATGTCTGTACTTCAACCCGCCTCGTCTTCGGCCTCGCCCCGCCCACAGCCCAACCGGCACCTGCTCGCGGAAGATCTGGACGCGATGCTGACCAGGGCGGTGCTGGAGGCGTCCGACGAGTGGGACGACGCCCTGGACCAGCCCGCCAGGGACCGTCTCGTCGACAGCATCCGGGCGCTGGTGCGTCCTGCTTGGTTGCTCACGCCGGTCCGTGACGGCGGCCCGGCGGAATCCGGCGACATCGGTGGCTCCCGCGTGGGTGGGGTGCCGGATCTGCCCCGAGGATGGCAGTGGCCCACCACTCGGATCGTGCCGCGCTGGGAGGACGAGGGAAACGCCACCGAGGCCGCACTCGCCTTCACCGCACAGATCAACCTTGCCCGGGTACCCGGCGTCGCCGACGCCGGATGGCTGCCGTCGAGCGGCTGGCTGTGGTTCTTCCGCGATGAGAAGGAGGCAGCCCCTTCCCGACCCGGCCATGTCGTGCTTCATGCCGACGTCCCCCTGCACGAGCTGCGGACCATCCGTCCGCCGGACGATCTGGACTACCTCGGCGGCCTCGGCCTCGGCCCCGAGCTTGACCGGCCGGTACGGGTGAGCCCGCATCGGGGGCTGTTTCTGACGGCGAACTACAAGGCCGGCTGGCAGAGCCGGGGCTATGACGCGCTCGCCGAGGCCCTGGACGAGCAGCTTGACGAGATGGACGCCGGTTTCGAGGTGTTCGCAGACGTCCAGCGGCTGCTGAACGCGGCAGCGGTGGGGGACAGGCCATGGACGGCCATGCTCCTGGGGCGCCCGGCCTCCTGCCCGCCGGCCGGGGGGACATGCCCGTGTGGCCGCTCCGCGCCTTCCGATGTTCCGGGCCACTCCCATGAGAGCGGGCCTTGCGCCGGGCCGCGGGACTCGCTGCTCGCACTCTACGATCGCTGGGGCGACGGACCGTTGGTGTTCACGGCGGACGCCACCGCCCCACCGGCCATGGACGACAACCGGTGGGCTGATACGGGATGCTGGGTTCACTAGTGCTGTGGCCGGAAACGTTCACCGGCCCGCGACGCCCTGCACGGCACTTCGCTGCGTTGTCGGACCGCGCGAGTACGGCGAGTACGAGCTGCGGACCTCCGCCTTGCGCTGCACCGCACCGGACGCCGCGGGCCCACGGCAAACCTTTCCGGCCACAGCACTAGCGTCCCCCTTGAATCACGTCCTCCGCCCCCGTGCTGAAGAGGCCGGGGGTCTCCTTCGTCTCGGAGGAAGAGCTTCAGACGTGCCGTCACCGCACTAGATCCAGCCCCGACGGGCCGCTTCCGCTCCGGCGCGGAAGCGGCTCGTCGTGCCGAGAGCGGCCAGTAGTTCGCCCACCCGACGGCTGTAGGTCCGGCCGGACATATTGAGACGGGCCGCGGCCGCGTCGTCGGTGAGGCCGGCCAGTATGGCCTGGAGGACGGGCTGGAGATGGGCGGGCATCGCATGGGGCAGCACATGCCTGGTCAGATCGTCGCCGCTGTCCCACCAGGCACGATGGGTGCGTACGAGGGTCTGGACGACGACGGGGTCCCGGATCAGCAGTACGCCGTTGTAGTGCAGATCGAGATCGAGCGGGACGGCGGCGACCGAGCGGTCCGCCACGATTATCTTGAACGGGATCGAGTCCGTGACTCTGGCCTCGCCGGGACAGCGCCAGGGCTCGCGGATATGGGTCAGACCGTGACGCGGGGCGATCCGCCGCACCGTCGTCGTCCGGGCGGCGGCAGTCCGCACACATATTCCGGCGAATCTCAGGAAAGGCTCGGGCACACCCTGGCCGAGCGCGCCCGCCGGGTCGTCGAAGCTCAGAAGCTCATGGCGTGCCGAGCGGACCAGGCCGGCGAGGGCCGCTCTGACACGTGTGACTCCCCGAACGGGCTGCCCCGGCGCCTCCCGCAGCACAGACCGCGATACTTCCCTGCCGAGCACGGAGCCCGGAACCACCGCCACTGACATGGCACATCATCCCCCGGTATTCCCGCTGACACACGGTCCGTCCCCCCGGATCCGCGCGCGACTCCATGTACGCACACGAAAGCGCACCGTGACAAGGTCCTGGTCAGAGACTGGCGAGTCCTTGCCACTCGCTTTGATTCAGGCGCCCGGCTGGACACGCTTGTAGGCACGAGAACCGAGTGAGGCCTTCCAGCGAAGGGGAGTTCACCATGATCCGTCGTATCACCGCCATGGCGGCGTCCGCCGCCGTCGTCGCGCTGCCGCTGATCGCCATGAGCCCGATCGCCCACGCGGCGGAATCCGCCCCACGGCCGGCGCTGCTGTCATGCAGTACCAGCACCGACGGCTGGACGGGCCGGGCGGACTGCTCCAACCACAGCAGCCAGGTGGTCGCCTTCCGTGCCGTCGTCGTCTGCGGCCTGTGGCCCGATGTCAACGGCAAGTGGATCACCCTCAGCCCCGGCCAGTCCGGATGGTCGTCGGGGACCTGCGGAGGAGGGAGCGGGGTGGGAAGTGTGAGCTGGGAAGAAGGCTGACCGGGCGCCGCGCGACCGGGCAGCGGTCTGGCCCGTTGCCGCATTGAGATCCATCCGCAACTCCTCCGACGGCTCCTGTGAACCGCTCCGGACGTCACAGTCACAAGTGCCGACGATTCACGGGGAGCCGGGATGAAGCCCAGCGCAAGGAAACTCGATGGTGACGCATGGACGTCCGGTACCGTGACGTCCCTCTGCGCGCCGGACTCCATCCGCGTACGGGCGCACGGCGGGCGGGTGTCCGGCACCCGGGCAGCCAGGGGAGTCCTCGCCGCACTGATGGCCGGCGCGGTCCTGCTGACCTCCGGTTGCAGCAGTGACGGGGCGGGGAGCGAACGGGAGACCGCGTCCGACACCTCCCTGCCGAGGAACGGCGGCGCGAAAGCACCGCCGACCCCCGCGCTCCCGGGCGGCGGAGCCCCCGCGACCGGCCCGGACGGTCCGGTGGACGGGGCGGAGGAAAAGAAGCGGGACCGGGAATCGGACAGTGCCCGCCCCCCGGCGGACTACCTCTCGACCTTCGCGCTCGACGTGGACACCGCCTCGTACGGCTACGCCCGCCGCACGCTGGAGGACGGAAAGCGGCCGGCCGCCGAGTCCATCCGGCCCGAGGAGTTCATCAACAGCTTCCGGCAGGACTATCCGAGGCCGAAGGGCAACGGCTTCTCGGTGACCGTCGACGGTGCCCACCCCCGGGGTACCGACGGCGAGATCCGAGGAGAGGCCGGAGGGGAGGAAGAGGGCGGCGACGACTGGTCGCTGGTGCGGGTCGGGCTAGCCACCCGTCCCTCCGACCGCACGGGCGAACGGCCGCCCGCCGCCCTCACCTTCGTCATCGACATCTCCGGTTCCATGGGCGAGCCCGGCCGGCTCGACCTGGTGAAGAAGTCGCTCGGCATCCTCACCGGGGAGCTGCGCGGCGATGACTCGGTCGCGCTGGTCACCTTCAGCGACACGGCGAGGACCCGGCTGCCGATGACCCGGCTCGACGGAAACCGGGACCGGGTCAAGGAGGTGATCGAAAGCCTGGAGCCGGCCGAGTCCACCAATGTCGAGGCGGGTGTGCGGACCGGCTATGACACGGCGGTCAAGGGCCGCCGGAGTGGTGCCACCAACCGGGTGGTGCTCCTCTCCGACGCCCTCGCCAACACCGGCGCGACCCGGGCCGACGCCATCCTGGAGCGGATCGAGGACGCGCGGCGGACCTACGGCATCACCCTGTTCGGCGTGGGCGTCGGCAGTGAGTACGGGGACGCGCTCATGGAGCAGCTCGCGGACAAGGGCGATGGGCACACCACCTATGTGTCCACCACCGAGCAGGCCCGCAAGGTCTTCCGGGACACCCTGCCCACGCAGGTGGAGCTGCGGGCACGGGACGCGAAGGCACAGGTGGCCTTCAACCCCGAAACGGTGCGCCAGTTCCGGCTCATCGGCTATGAGAACCGGGCCGTGGCGGACGAGGACTTCCGCAACGACCGGGTGGACGGCGGTGAGGTGGGGCCCGGCCACACCGTGACGGCGTTGTACGCCGTACGCCTGAGGGCGGGTGCGAGCGGTCATCTCGCGACGGCGACCGTCCGCTGGCTCGACCCGGCGACCAGGGATCCGCGCGAGGAGTCGGGCTCGGTCACGACCGGCGCAATCGACGGGGAGCTGTGGGGCGAGGCGTCGGCCCGGCTCCAGGTCACGGCGGTCGCGGCCTACTTCGCCGAGTCGTTGCGCGGTGGGGCGATGCCGGGCGCTCCGGGGCTCGGGGAGTTGGCGGCACGGGCAAGGGAACTGGCAGGCAGGACGGAGGACAAGGAGGTGCGCCGGCTCGCGGATGCGATCGGGCAGGCGGAACGGCTCAAGCACTGAGCCACGGAACACCCGAGCCGGACAGAGAGGGATCCGCGGAGGCGGGAAGCGGATACCGCGGGGGTTCGGGAGCCACCCGACCGGGGCGGGCCCGGGTATACATCGCCGGGATCCTGAGGCGGCGGAGCAGGCACTGCCGCCCGAGACCGTCGGTGGAGGCCGTGGGCCACGGGCCGTGCCGGGGAGACCGGGCGGGGATCCCGGATGACGGCAGTGGTGGGAATCCCGGAGAGGTAAGGGGCCCAAGGGGACTACGGAGGGGAAAGGTGAGCGGATCGGTGTGAGCGAGGGGTGGCCGGCACGGGGTGAGGGGCCATCATGTGTGCCATGGCCACTGTGCTTCTCGCTCTCGCGATCATCTCGACCGGGCTGTACGCGGGCTTCATGCTGACGTTCCGGACCGGGGTCATGCCCGCGCTCGCCCGGCTCTCCGACGAACAGTTCCTGGCGGCCATGCGCCGTATCAATGAAGTGGTGCCACGGCCGCTGTTCCTGCTGACCTTCTTCGGGATCATCGTGTTCCCCGCGGTGTGTCTCGTGGTTCCCGTCGACGATCGTGGTGACACCCAGCTCTGGCTGCTGGTGGCGGGCCTCGTCTGTTCGGTGATCAACCACATCATCACCGTCGCCGGGAACGTTCCGTTGAACAACGCACTGGCCGCAGCGGAGAAGGACGGGGCATCGGGGGACGGGAGCGGCCGGGCCGACAGCGAGGTCAGGGCGGCCTTCGAGCCCCGCTGGAACAGGCTCCATCTCGTCAGGACCCTGTTCACGATCGCGGCGTTCGTGCTGCTGGTCAGTTCCGCGCTGTCGTCACCGTGAACAGGCCCACCGACTCCCGGCGGCTGCTGACCTCGGTGAAGCCGGCATCGGTGGCCCAGCGTTCCGCCTGCTCGACCGGACGGCACTTCATCACCCACAGAGCCCCGTCACGGTTGGGCAGCACATGGGCGATGAACTCCAGTTGGGGGTGGCGGGTCTGGGTGGTGAAGACGAGAACCCCGCCGGGCGCCAGCAGGGTGCGCAGCCGAGCGATGGAGGCGGCGATGACGGAGTCGTCGAGCAGCAGTTCATAGAGCCCGGACACGACGATCACATCGGGGGCGGGGTCACCGGGTCGGGGGTCGAGAGCATCCCCCGGGGAGTAGGTGATGGCGGTCAGTCCGCGTTCCCGGGCCCGGCGTTCGCCCTGGTCGAGTCCGGCGCGGTCCAGGTCGCGGCACTCCACCCGTACGGTTCCGGAGGCGAACTCCTCGACGACGTCCTGGAGATAGCGGCCCGGTCCGGACGCCACATCCAGGACCGCGACCGGTACGGCCGACCCGTTGGCCCGGGGCCCGCTCCGTCCCGTCCGTGCGGCGCTCCCGGCCGGAGCGGTCGCAGTGAGCGGCCCGCGCTGCCCGTGTGACCGGGAGCTCTCGGGCCCATTGGTCCCGGGGCCGACAGGTCCGGGCCCGCTGCTCCGGGAGCCGGCCGGTCCGAGGGGCCCGTGTGTCCCGGGCTCGGCCATCGCACCGGCGGACCCGGTTGAGCCGTCTGTTCCGGCGGCACCGGACCTCCTGCTCGTACCGGCCTCACCGGCCGGACCCGCGCGGTCGGCGATCTCCTGGCGGAGGATCTCCTTGAGGAGTTCGCGCCGGGCGCGGATGGCGCGCCAGCCGACGGCGTTCAGATAGACGCGGTCGATGATCCGCCCGATGCCGAGACGGCCGTGGGCTTTGTTGACATAGACATAGTCGAGCATCGATCCGCTGTCGAAACCGTGACGGTATCCGATGCGGATGCCGTCGCTGAGCCGCCCGACGGTTCCCAGCAGAAGCCGCATCGTGGCCCATTGCATGTTCTTCAGTCGCCCGTTCATGGGTATCAGCCTCTGGGCATGGACCTGAGGACGGTATCCGTGCAGCTACTCGGCATGTGAGTGAGTCCTCATCGAAGTCTGTGAGTATCCGTCCGTGTTCTGCCGTACACAGGAGCATGACTGCTCCTGCCGTCGGCCCCTCCATCGGATGACGGTCCGGCCGGGGGAGCTACCCATGACGAAAGGTTCCTGCAAGGGGCTCGGTCCCGCCGTTTCAACGAGAACGAACCGAAGTGGGGAGCCGGCCGTTGAACGTCAGAGCAGTCGTTGGAGCAAGAAGGACGGTCGAGAGCGTGGCCATGTCCCGGACCCGTACCCAGTCGGTATCCGAACCCCGGACAACAACCGCCCCCCAGGCAGTGACCGAGATCCACGCGGGAGCGGACTGCCGGGCGGAGACCGGCGTCCGAACCCTGGCCGTGGCAGGAGCCGGGACCGACGCCCTCTCACCGGTCGGTGGAGAGCGGCGGGAGTTTCCGTGGCGGTGGGGGCGTCGGCTGCCCGTGCGGCGGATCGTCTGTCTGGTGCCGTTCGCGCTGGTCGTGGTCTGGACGTTCGGCAACTGGTCCCTGGTCACCTCCGGGGTCGGCCGTCTCGGCGCGGCCGACCCCGGCTGGCTGGTCATGGGCGGCGTACTCACCGGGCTGTGCTGGGTGGCGGCCTCCTGCGTACGGCAGGGGACGATCGTGGAACGGTTGCCCGCGGGACGGTTGCTGGCCTCGCAGTTCGCGGCCGGTGCCGCCAACCATCTGCTCCCGGTCGGACTGGGCGCGCATGTGGTCACCCTGCGCTTTCTGCGCGGCTGTGGCGTTCCGCTGGACCGTTCGACGGCGGCGCTCGCCCTCTACACCCTGGTCGAGGCGGTCGCCAGGATCGCGCTGCTGGTGGGGCTGGTGATGGCGTTCCCCGGAGCGCTCCGGCTGCATGAACTCCTGCCGCCGGGCCGGGTGCTGTCGACCGCCGGGTTCGCCCTGGGGTTCGCCGTCGTCGGGGCGCTGGCGGTGGTGGGGGCCGTCCTGGTG
The DNA here is from genome assembly GCF_044456085.1 of Streptomyces sp. NPDC051018. Lineage (NCBI taxonomy): Bacteria > Bacillati > Actinomycetota > Actinomycetes > Kitasatosporales > Streptomycetaceae > Streptomyces > Streptomyces sp. NPDC051018. The sequence goes on along the minus strand of NZ_JBITFN010000009.1, from coordinate 1,955 downwards.
ACCGTCCGCCGGCTGCGCCGCGTCGTCGCCGGGTTTCTGCGTACGGCGCTGATGGACGCGCGCACCCTGCACGCGATGCCGGCCCGGACGCTGGCGTTGTGGGGAGGGGCGTTCGCGTTTCCTCTGCTCCAGTCCGGGGTGCTCGTGTGTGTCGCGTTCGCGCTGGGGCTCTCCCTGCCCTGGGCGTATGTCGTGATCGCCCATCTGACGGCGCGTATGGCGGCCGGGCTGATCCCCGCGCCGGGCGGTATCGGCTCCGTCGAACCGGCCCTGGCGCTCTCGCTGGTGGCGGCCGGTGCGCCGCTGGTCGTCGCGACGGCCACGGTCATCGGCTTCCGTTTCCTCACCGTGTGGCTGCCCCTGCTGCCCGGAGTGGCGGTGCTCGCGGTGCTGGTCCGCCGCCGGATCCTGTGACGAGTTCCCGAGCCGGGCTTCGTGCCGGGGGCGCCGACCTGTTGAGCCCCGTGCCCCGGGGGCGCCGAGCTTTTGGGCCTCAACCCCCTGAGCCCCGACGTCTGAGTGCCCGAGCCCCCCGAGCCCATGGCCCCGAGCCCAATGACCCGAGCCCTCGGCCTTCGGAACCGGGGTGCGCCTCCGGGGGCCGGGCACGCTCGGCGGAGTGGGATTCCCGTACGGCCCCGGGGAACCTCGGCGCCTCCGGGATCTCCGACGCCTCCCGGGCTAGGGCATCCGCCGGGCCTCGTCGCTCCCCGCCGGGTCGCGGCGGCGCGCGATGGTGATGATCTCAGGGCTGGTGCTGGTCACCGGGGTGCGGTCCCAGTTCCCGTACTGGCGGTCGGCCGTCAGCCCGGCCCCGGAGAGGAAGGACGACAGGGTGTCCACGCCGAGGAACCTCAGGCTGCTGCGGCTGTGTTCGGGCCGCTGCCAGGCCGGGCTGGAGTACGTAGAGGTGAACGAGACGATGTCCCCGGTCACCGGGGTCTCCACCTCGATGACCGTATGGACCGGGTCACCGGAAGGGGTGATGACCGCGTGGTCGTCCGCCTCGGTGGTGTTCCAGGACTCCCACTCCCGCGCGGGAGGATTACGCGTCTCGAAGGCGAACCGGCCCTCGTCGGTCAGCGCGGAGGCGATCGCGGCCAGCGCGTCCCGCAGTTCCTTGTCCTCCAGGAACACCTGGAAGGCATGGCCCGACATCACGACCAGCTCGAACTCGCCCTGTGGACGGAACGACCGCAGATCACCCAGTACCCACTCGATGTCCGGCGCGGCGGATGTACCCCCGGGGCTCTCAGCGGGAACAGCGGGACGGGCGCGGGCCTGTTCCAGCATCCCGGGCGCCGGGTCGAGGCCGACGAGCCGTCCCGTGTGACCGGCGAGGCGGGCGGAGTGCAGCAGGCTTCCCGTACCGCAGCCGACGTCGAGCACGGATCGCGCGGACATGATCAGAGGGAGATAGAAGGAGAAGTCGGCCCGTCCCTCCGAGGGATGGAGCACGTCGTAGAGGGCGGCGAGTGCGGGTTCCGAGAAAGCTCGATCGGCCATCGGATGAGCCCGCCACGGGCCCCTGACCTCACTCAACACGATTTCTGCCCCGGTCGTCCCTCCCGGGCCGCAGCACCCCACGACGACACCGGAACCCGGCTCCCGGGCCGCCGCCCCCCTTCCGGGCCGCACCTCCGCCCGGCCACCCGCCTCCCCGGCCAGCGGCCCCGGGCCGAGGCACCTCCCGGTCCCAGCACCCCCGGCCCGCGGCCCCAGGCCGGAGCACCCCGGCCGTCCGCACCCTGGTTCCCGGCCTCAGCACCCTCCCGCCCCCCATTACCTTTTTGGTGGCCCCGCAATGGGGCGCCCGGCCTCCGGAGTTGGCATGACTTTCTCCCCCTGTCGAACGCATGGCCTGGGGGGTGGTGTCAGTGCGCCGTGAAGCGTTGTGAACTCGTGCGGAGGTGAGAGACCGTCGCCGCCGTCCTGTCGCAGCAGGGCGGTGAAGC